>NZ_LT899436.1:1157500-1760000 GCF_900198195.1 Tenacibaculum jejuense
ATGAGAACAGTGCGTGGTGGGTAGTTTGACTGGGGTGGTCGCCTCCAAAAGAGTAACGGAGGCTTCTAAAGGTTCCCTCAGCACGCTTGGTAACCGTGCGTAGAGTGCAATGGCATAAGGGAGCTTGACTGAGAGACATACAGGTCGATCAGGTACGAAAGTAGAGCATAGTGATCCGGTGGTTCCGCATGGAAGGGCCATCGCTCAAAGGATAAAAGGTACTCCGGGGATAACAGGCTGATCTCCCCCAAGAGCTCACATCGACGGGGGGGTTTGGCACCTCGATGTCGGCTCGTCACATCCTGGGGCTGGAGAAGGTCCCAAGGGTTGGGCTGTTCGCCCATTAAAGTGGCACGCGAGCTGGGTTCAGAACGTCGTGAGACAGTTCGGTCTCTATCTGCTGTGGGCGTTAGAAATTTGAGTGGATCTGACTTTAGTACGAGAGGACCGAGTTGGACGAACCTCTAGTGTATCTGTTGTCTCGCCAGGGGCACTGCAGAGTAGCTACGTTCGGAAGGGATAAGCGCTGAAAGCATATAAGCGCGAAACCCACCACAAGATGAGATTTCTTTAAAGGGTCGTTGAAGATGACAACGTTGATAGGCTATAAGTGTAAGTGCAGTAATGTATGTAGCTGAGTAGTACTAATAACCCATAGGCTTATGTACGTACTTCCCCTCCAAGTGAGGGGAAGACAACTCTTTTGATGATTTAAAATACCATTTTACTAATATGTTAACTTATACAGTTGAAATATACTGAAACAACTTAAGGTGATTATAGCAATGGGGCTCACCTCTTACCATTCCGAACAGAGAAGTTAAGCCCATTAGCGCCGATGGTACTGCCACTGGTGGGAGAGTAGGTCGTCGCCTTTCTTTATACAAAACTCCGATTAGAATACTCTAATCGGAGTTTTTTGTTTATATCAATACCCCTCACCCAATACTCACCAAAACATAATAAACAAAACTCTAAAAGGATGTTTGATAAGCATATAATTATATTAAGTTATAAATGTAATTGTACTTCGATCTGCTCTAAATAATAATTTAACGAAATCGTTAGATAACTTAATTTTAATGTAATACAGTTTGGAAAACGTATTCGTATTATTGAATTCATAATTTTGATAGCTTTTTTTTAATAATTATTTCATCTTTTTCTTTAAGCTATTCATTAACTTTATAAGTGAACTTTTAATGCCTCCGTAATGAAAATACTTCACACAAGTTTTGAATGTTATCCAATAGCTAAAGTAGGTGGTCTAGCAGACGTAGTTGGAGCCTTGCCTAAATATCAGAGAGATCTAAAAGCTGATTCTATTGTTGTAATGCCGTATTACAAGAATTCTTTCGTACAAAAACAAAAACTGAAAGAAGTAAGTAATGGTAAATTAGAGCTTAACGATCAAAGTTATGATTATAACATACTAAAGTTTATTTCAAAAAAAATACCCTTTGGATTATATGTTATCCAAATTGATAACCTTTTAGATACTGAAGCTGTTTATGGATATGAAGACGAAACTCAAAGATATCTTGGTTTTCAGTTAGCATTATTAGATTGGATTATAAATGATGAATTAGAATTTGATGTTATTCATTGTCATGATCATCATACATCTTTAATTCCTTTCTTTATTAATTATTGTAATAGTTTTAAATCATTAGAAAAGACACCAACAGTATTAACCATTCATAATGCACAATATCAAGGTAACTTTTCACATGATAAATTAGATCTTTTACCAGAATTTGATTTCTCTAATGTAGGCTTATTAGATTGGTATGGATCAGTTAATCCTTTAGCAGCAGGAATTAAATGTGCTTCAAGAGTAAATACTGTATCTCCATCCTATATGGAGGAGTTGAAACAACAAGCAAATGGACTAGAAGGATTATTACGAAGTGAAAGCGAAAAATGTGTTGGAATTTTAAATGGAATTGATACAGCAATATGGAATCCTGAAACAGATAAAATGTTAAAGAAGAATTATAAATCTACAAATGTTGTTTCTGGGAAAAAAGCTAATAAAAAAGAGATTTGTGATAAATATGGATTTGATATCAATTTACCACTATTCGGTTTCATAGGAAGACTCGTAGGAGAAAAGTCGGCAGATTTACTTCCGCTAGCAATTAAAGAGGCTATTGAAGAACATGGAGATATCAATATTTTCGTTTTAGGTTCTGGTCACGAACATATAGAAGAAGAGTTAATAGAACTAAAAGAATTATATAAAGGTAATTTTAATGCTCATATTGGCTATGACGAAGAATTATCTCATTTAGTTTATGCAGGTTCAGATTTCTTATTAATGCCATCCAGAGTTGAGCCTTGTGGTTTAAATCAAATGTATTCGTTACGATATGGAACTATCCCAATAGTGAGAAGAACAGGCGGATTAAAAGATACAGTAATTGATATTGGAGATGGTGGTTTTGGAATTTGTCATGATCAAGCTTCAGTATGGGATATTTGTTACTCTATTAAAAGAGCAGTAGAACTGTTCAACGACACTAAAACATTCAGAAAAATTCAGAAACAAATAATGAAAATAGATCATTCTTGGACTAAGTCTGCTCAAGAATATTTAGATCTATATAAATCAATTTAACCGACCTACATGATTAACAAAAAAGTTCTCGCAATTATTTTAGGAGGAGGACAAGGAACAAGATTATCTCCTCTTACAGACAGACGTTCAAAGCCAGCAGTATCTATCGCTGGAAAATACAGATTAGTAGATATTCCAATATCCAATTGTATTCATTGTGATATTAAAAGAATGTTTGTCCTAACGCAGTTCAATTCTGCTTCTTTAAATAGGCATATAAAAAACACCTATACTTTTAGCACTTTCAGCGAGGCTTTTGTCGATATAATGGCTGCAGAGCAAACTCCAGAAAATAAAACTTGGTTTCAAGGTACAGCAGATGCAGTACGTCAATCTATGCACCATATTTTAAATCACGAATTTGAATACGTATTAATTTTATCTGGAGATCAATTATATCAAATGGATTTCGATGATATGTTAGAAAAACATATCAATAAAAAAGCAGAAATTAGTATTGCAACTTTACCAGTTAATGCTAAAGATGCTACGGGATTTGGTATTTTAAAAACAGATGAAGAAGATTATATTACTTCATTCGTAGAAAAACCATCTGCAGATGCACTTCCTGGTTGGGAATCTGAAGTTGATGATGAAATGAAGAATGAAGACAGACATTATCTAGCTTCTATGGGAATTTATATTTTCAATAGAGATTTATTAGTAGAATTAATGTCTAATCCAGATACAATTGATTTTGGAAAAGAAATTATTCCAGATTCAATAGGAAAGAATACAGTGTTAGCATATCAATACAAAGGATATTGGACAGATATAGGAACGATTGCTTCTTTCTTCGAAGCTAATATTGGACTTACTGATGAAGTTCCAAAATTCGATTTATTTAATACTTCAAAAAATGTATTAACTCGTCCGAGAATATTACCACCGTCTAAAATTTATGGAACTAGATTGAATAAAGCCATGATTGCAGATGGTTGTATTATTAATGCAAATACAATTGAAAACTCTGTAATAGGAATTCGTTCAAGAATAGGAAAAGGTAGTGAAATCAATAATACGTATATGATTGGAGCTAATCTTTATCAAGATATTGAAGAAATAGAGAAAGATAAAAAAGAAGGTGTTCCATATATAGGTGTTGGAGATAATTGTACCATTGAAAATGCAATTATTGATAAAGATGCTAGAATTGGAAATGACGTAGTAATAAAAGGAGGAAAACATCTTAAAGATGTTACAGAAGATGCTTATGTAATTAAAGATGGAATTGTAGTGATTCGTAGAAGAGCTGTAATCCCTCACGGATTCAAATTACAATAAGTTTTAGGACATCATATTTTATGAGTAAAGTTATAGCGCATAGTTTATTTTCAGATTTTGATATTAATTTATTTAAAGCAGGCAAACATTTCCGATTGTATGAGAAGTTAGGTTCTCATATTATCGAATTAGATGGAGTAGAAGGAACATATTTTGCTGTTTGGGCTCCATCGGCTAAATCTGTTTCAGTAGTTGGAGATTTTAATTATTGGACAGATCAAGAATATGTTTTAAATGTTCGTTGGGATGCTTCTGGTATTTGGGAAGGTTTTATTCCTAAAGTCGGAAAAGGGAACTTATATAAATATAAAATCCATTCTCATAACGAAGGAATTGTCACAGAGAAAGCAGATCCTTATGCTAGAAGATGTGAACATCCACCTAAAACCGCTTCAGTAGTTTGGGATGATCCTTATACATGGGATGATACTAAATGGATGAAGAAAAGAAAAAAACATAACGCAGTCGACGCTCCATATTCTGTTTATGAAGTTCATTTAGGTTCTTGGAAAAAAAAGTTTAACGATAATAACAGATCATTATCTTATGTAGAATTGGCTGATGAATTAGTAAACTACGTAAAAGAAATGCAGTTTACGCATGTCGAGTTAATGCCTGTTATGGAATATCCATACGATCCTTCTTGGGGATATCAAATCACAGGATATTTCGCACCAACTTCACGATTCGGTTATCCAGAAGATTTTAAGTTTCTAATAGATAAATTTCACCAGAATGATATTGGTGTAATTTTAGATTGGGTTCCGTCGCATTTTCCTGAAGATGATCATGGCTTAGGTTTCTTCGATGGTTCTCATTTATATGAACATCCAGATAGAAGAAAAGGATATCACCCTGATTGGAAAAGTTTGATTTTTAATTACGGAAGAAACGAAGTGAAAAGTTTCTTGATTAGTAATGCTATTTTTTGGTTAGATCAATATCATGTAGATGGTTTAAGAGTAGATGCCGTTGCATCGATGATTTTCTTAGATTATTCTAGAAATTATGGAGAGTGGGAACCAAATATGTTTGGTGGAAACGAATATTTAGAAGCCATAGATTTCTTAAAAGAATTGAATGAAGAAGTTTATGCTAGTTTTCCAGATGTACAAACGATTGCGGAAGAGTCTACCGCATTTCCAAAAATATCGAGACCAACATATCTTGGCGGATTAGGTTTTGGTATGAAATGGATGATGGGATGGATGCACGATTCGCTTAAATATTTCAAAAAAGAACCAATCTATAGAAAACATCATCAAAATGATTTGACGTTTAGTATGACCTACGCTTTTACTGAAAACTTTATGTTACCATTATCTCACGATGAAGTTGTGTATGGAAAACAAAGTATAATTGGTAGAATGCCAGGTGATGAATGGCAAAAGTTTGCAAATCTAAGATTACTGTATAGTTACATGTACACACATCCAGGAAGTAAATTGTTATTTATGGGTGGAGAATTTGGTCAACATACAGAATGGAATTTCGAAGGAAGTTTAGATTGGTACATATTAGAATACGATTTTCATAAAGGAGCGCAAGATTTAGTTCGAGATTTAAATATTCTATATAAGAAGTATCCGGCTTTACATGAAAAGCAATTTGAACATGATGGCTTTGAATGGATAGCTCATGATGACCATGAAAATTCAGTTTTAAGTTATATCAGAAAAGGAAAGTCAGCTGAGGATATTTTAATTACAGTATGTAATATGACTCCTATTCCTAGAGAAAATTATAGAATTGGATTACCTAAAAAAGGAAAACTAGTTCAAGTTTTTAATAGTGATTATAAAAAATATGGAGGTAGTGGTATTTCCAACAAAAAAAGTATAAAAATCGAACAATTAAATTGGAATAACAGAGAGCATTCTTGCGAAATTACAGTTCCTCCATTAGCAACAGTAATTTTTAAAATTGAAGCTTAATTCTAATCAATCGATTTCGTAAAAAAAGTAATACGATAAGTTCTTTAATTCAGGCATAAGTCGTTTTTTTATAACAGAATACAAGTACAACCCATCAAAATTGAAGTATTATGATTATTAATACAGAGTTAGAAAACAAAGGAAATCTTTTCCCCGGAAAAATAAATTCATTCTCTCAAGATGTAGACAAAATCTACTTCAAAACAGAAAACGGAGTAATACTACAAGTCACCGTAATTCGAGGAAGTGTAATTCGATTTAGATACGCAACAGATAATAATTTTGAGAATGATTTCTCCTATGCTATCAGTGAAGATGGAGTTCGAGGCTACAGTAAATTAGAAGTCGAAGAGCATGATACTTGTTATAAAATTATTACCATCAAGGTAATTATTCAGATAGATAAAGAAAGTCTAAAAACTTCGATATACGATATTCATGGAAACGTAATCTGTAAAGATGATTGGGGATTCCATTGGGAACAAAGCTATGAGTACGGTGGAAATATTGTAAAAATGAGTAAATCTGCTCCACAAGGTGAATGTTATTATGGTTTAGGAGACAAACCCATGCATTTGAACTTGAAAGGAAAAAGAATTGAAAATTGGGCAACAGATCAATATGCTTTTGGTAAAGACCAAGATCCACTATACAAAAGTGTTCCTTTTTACTTAGGAATGTACGAAGAAAGAGCTTACGGAATTTTCTTCGACAACACATTTAAAACATTTTTTGACTTTTGTCACGAACGCAGAAATGTAACTAGTTTTTGGGCACACGGAGGAGAAATGAATTATTATTTCTTCTACGGTCCAGATATGCAAGAAGTAATTACAAAATATACCGATTTAACAGGAAAACCTGAGTTGCCACCTTTATGGGCTTTAGGATATCATCAATGTAAATGGAGTTATTATCCAGAAGCAAAAGTTAAAGAAGTTACTAGTAAATTCAGAGAATTAAGAATTCCATGTGATGGTATTTATTTAGATATCGATTATATGGATGGTTTCAGATGTTTTACTTGGAATAAAGAATATTTCCCAGATCCGAAACGAATGGTTGCTGAACTTGCTGAAGACGGATTTAAAACGATTGTAATTATAGATCCAGGAATTAAAATCGATGATGATTATTGGGTGTATAATGAAGCCATGGAAAATGATTATTTCTGTAAACGAGCAGATGGTCCTTACATGCGTGGTAAAGTTTGGCCAGGAGAATGTTTTTTTCCAGATTTTACAAATCCGAAAGTAAGAACATGGTGGGCAGGATTATTTAAAGAGTTAATTGATGAAATCGGAGTGAAAGGTGTTTGGAATGATATGAACGAACCAGCTGTAATGGAAGTTCCAGGAAAAACATTCCCGAATGATGTTCGTCATAATTATGATGGAAATCATTGTAGTCATAGAAAAGCACATAATATTTACGGAACACAAATGGCTCGTGCAACTTACGAAGGTGTAAAAAAATATGCATATCCAAAACGTCCGTTTATCATAACACGTTCTGCTTATTCTGGTGCGCAGCGTTTTACTTCTTCTTGGACAGGAGATAATATTGCTACATGGGAACATTTATGGATTGCCAATATTCAAGCACAGCGAATGAGTATGAGTGGTATGTCGTTCACAGGAAGTGATATTGGTGGTTTTGCTGAACATCCAACAGGAGAATTATACGCACGTTGGATTCAATTAGGAGTTTTCCATCCGTTTTGTAGAACGCACTCTTCAGGAGATCACGGAAATCAAGAGCCATGGACTTTTGGTGAAGAAGTGATCGATGTTACTCGTAAATATGTAGAGTTACGATACCAATTATTACCGTATTTATATACCATGTTTTGGGAATATGCTGAATTCGGAATTCCAATGTTAAAACCATTGGTGCTATTCGATCAGCACGATCCTCAAACACATTATAGAACAGATGAATTTGTTTTCGGAAATCAGATTTTAGTTTGTCCTATTCAAGAGCCAAATGCTAAGGGAAGAAGAATGTATATTCCTCGTGGACATTGGTACAATTACTGGACTAGAGAATATGTTACTGGTGGATTAGAAAAATGGGTTGATGCCGATTTAGATATTATTCCAATTTTTATTAAAGAAGGAGCTATAATTCCTAAATATCCAGTGCAACAATATGTTGGTGAAAAAACTATAGATGAATTAAAACTTGAAGTGTATTTTAAACTAGGAGAAAAAGAAGTTTCTAAAGTTTACGAAGATGCTCAAGATGGTTACGATTACACTAAAGGACGTTATAGTTTACGAACATTTACATTTACAGGTAAAGAGAATGAAGTAATTATTCAACAACATGTAGATGGAACTTTTGTTACGGAATATGAAACTATGGAGTTCGAAATTATCGGTTTACCTTTTGAAATTAAAGAAGTAGAAATCGATAATGTAGATATAGATTTAAAAAAGGTATTGAGTAAAACAAAACCAAATACTTTAATAATTCCAAAGAATTTTACAGAAATACATATCGAAGGATAAAAGCTGACATTTAACAGCTTGCTTTATTAAATTTAGACTAATTTTGCCCAAAATTAGAATATGAATAAAGCTATTTATATCGCTGCAAGTGGAGCGAATTCAGGAAAATCGATGCTAAGTTTAGGTTTAATGCAACTGTTGTTGCGTAATAAACCTAAGGTCGGATATTTTCGTCCGATAATTGATAATCCTGTGGATGGTAAAAAAGATAATCACGTAAATACTATTGTTAATTATTTCAATTTAAAATGTGATTATGAAGATACCTACGCTTTCACAAGATCTGAGTTATTAGATTTATTAAATGATGATAAAGAAGATGAAGTCATTAATTTAATTCTTCGCAAGTATAAAAAACTAGAAGAAAAAAATGACTTCGTTATTGTAGAAGGAACTGATTTTTCAGATCACGGTGCGATTATAGAAATGGATTTAAACGTATTAATCGCTAAAAACCTTGGAATTCCTGTAATTATTGTTTCTGGTGGAATTGATAAATCACTAGAAGAATTTATTCAAGGTTTACGATTAACTTACGATTCTTTCAGTAATAAAGAAGTAGAAGTAATTGCTGTTATTGCTAATAAAGTCCAAGAGAAAAATGTAGATTTAATTATTGATGGAATAGGAGAGAACTTACCTAAGTCGCTATTAATTAACGCGATTCCAATCAATAGTAAATTAAATAATCCAACGATTTACGAAATTTCAAAAGCACTAGATGCAGAAGTTGTTTTCGGTGAAGAATTGTTAGATGCTACAACTGGTGAAATAAAAGTAGGAGCAATGCAATTGGCTCACTTTTTAAATCACTTAACAGATGAATGTGTTGTAATTACACCTTCAGATCGTTCAGATATTTTACTAGGAACCTTACAAGCAAATATTTCAAATCGATATCCGTCAATCTCCGGAATTATTCTTACAGGTGATTTAGAATTAAGTCCGTCAGTAATAGAATTAATTACCGGTTTAGAAAGAATTGTTCCGATTTTAAAAGTAAAAGGAGGAACTTTCGGAATCGCATCTAGATTAGGAGCAGTTCGTTCTCACATCTACGCAGAAAATAAAAACAAGATCAAATTATCGATCAATACTTTTGAAAAGTATGTAGATATTGAAACATTAAGTGATAAGTTAATCACTTACAAGGGAACTAATGTGTTAACACCAAGAATGTTCCAATACAACTTATTCAAAAGAGCAAAACAAGTTAAAAAGCATATTGTTTTACCAGAAGGAAACGATGATAGAATTTTAACAGCAGCGGCACAATTACAAAAATTAGATATCGTTGATTTAACCATTTTAGGAAAACGAGTTAATGTAGAGGCAGCTGTAAAACGTTTACAACTTTCTTTTGATTTTGATAAAACACAAATTATAAATCCAAGTACTTCAGCATATTTTGAAGATTTCGCAGCTACACTTTACGAATTAAGAAAACACAAAGGATTAAGTCCGGCTATGGCAGAAGATTTAATGGCTGATGTTTCTTATTTCGGAACAATGATGGTGTATAAAGGTTTAGCAGACGGAATGGTTTCTGGAGCTGCACATACAACACAGCATACAATTAAACCATCGTTACAGTTTGTAAAAACTAAACCAGGTTTTTCTGTAGTATCTTCAATTTTCTTTATGTGTTTAGAAGATCGTGTTTCTGTATTTGGAGACTGTGCTATTAATCCAAATCCAACTTCAGAACAATTAGCAGAAATAGCAATTTCATCAGCAGATTCAAGTATAGCTTTTGGAATTGATCCGAAAATAGCCATGCTTTCTTATTCTTCAGGAAGCTCAGGAAAAGGAGAAGATGTAGATACTGTTAGAGAAGCTACAGAAATAGTAAAACGTAAGCGACCAGATTTAAAAGTAGAAGGTCCAATTCAATACGACGCAGCTGTAGATCCTACCGTTGGAAAGAAGAAATTACCAAATTCTGAAGTAGCGGGACAAGCTAACGTATTAATTTTCCCAGATTTAAATACAGGAAATAATACATACAAAGCGGTACAACGTGAAACTGGAGCTTTAGCAATCGGACCAATGTTACAGGGTTTAAATAAACCAGTTAACGATTTAAGTAGAGGATGTACAATTGAAGATATTTATAACACAATTATCCTAACAGCGATACAAGCTCAAGAATAGTTTAAGAAACAGTTATCCCTAACATATAATTCATGATTAAGGTCAACCTGAACTTGTTTCAGGTTCTCATCAAGATGATTTCTTCTCAATGGTATGAGATTCCGAACTAAATTCGGAATGACGGTGAAACGTTGAAGAGTTATGATAAAAATAAAATAACACATGAAAGTATTAGTTATCAATTCAGGAAGTTCATCAATTAAGTATCAACTTTTTGATATGCCCGAAGAAAAAGTAATTTGTTCAGGATTAATTGAAAGAATAGGAATAGAAGAAGGAGCAGTTCATTACGAATCTGAAGAGAATTCAATTAAAGAAACGATACAAATTGAAAATCATAAAGTTGGTTTAGAGAAAGTCGTTTCGTTATTACTGGATGCTAAAGTAGGTGTAATTTCTTCTACTGATGAAATTGAAGTTGTTGGTCATAGAGTTGTACATGGAGGAAGTTCTTTTACTAAAACTACAGAAGTAACTGCGGAAGTAAAAAAAGAAATAGAAAGTTTATTTTCTTTAGCTCCACAACACAATCCTGCAAATTTAGAAGGAATTAATGTTGCCGAAGCAATTTTTACGAAAGCAAAACAAGTAGCAGTTTTCGATACAGCTTTTCATCAAACTATTCCAGAAAAAGCATTTACGTATGCAATTCCGAAGCAGTTTTTAACAGATAATAAAATTCGTTTATACGGATTTCATGGAACAAGTCATAAATATGTTTCAGAAAAAGCCAATGAATATTTACAAACATCAAATTCTAAATTAATCACAGTTCATTTAGGAAATGGTTGTAGTATTTCTGCTGTAGAGAATGGAAAAAGTATCGATCACAGTTTAGGTTTTGGTCCGGTTACAGGTTTAGTTATGGGAACACGAAGTGGAGATATCGATCATACTTTAATTTTCTATTTGGTAAATACTTTAGGATATGACGTAAACGAAGTAAATACTTTGTTACAGAAAGAAAGCGGAATGTTCGGTTTAACAGGTTACAGTGATTTACGTGATATTGAAGCTGAAGCTGAAAAAGGAAATGTAGCTTGTCTATTAGCTTTAGATATTAATACGTATCGTATAAAAAAATATATTGGATCTTACATTGCTGCAATGAATGGTGTTGATGCTATTGTATTTACGGCAGGAATAGGAGAAAATTCTTCATTAATTAGAGAAAAAGTTTGTACTGACTTAGAGTTCTTCGGAATAGAAATAGACACGAATAAGAATAATATCAGAGCTAAAAAACTTACTGAAATACATTCAGATAATTCTAAAGTGAAATTATTAGTAATTCCTACAAACGAAGAAGTAGAAATAGCAAAGCAATCATTTAGTTTGTAAGACGTTAGAAAATAATAAAACGAAAGACTGTTTAACTATTATATCACGGTTAAACAGTCTTTTTCATTTTATTAAAAATAACATGTAACATTTTTTTATTCCTGCATCTAAAGGGAAATCAAAAACTTTTAAAAATGAAAAATGTTATTTTATTATGTATCGCATTCGTGTTTTCTGTATCAATTTATGCGCAGAATGAAAGTCAACCTATCCATGTAAAAGTCACAGGAAAAGGAAATCCTGTTATATTGATTCCTGGCTTTACAGTTCCGGGAGATATATGGAATCCCTTAGTGAAAAAGCTAGAAAATAATTATGAATGTCATATTGTAACGTTAGCTGGTTTTGGAGGAAAAGCGCCTATTGAATTTCCTTGGTTACCAAAAGTTAATCAATCTCTTAAAAATTATATAGTCAAAAATGATTTACAAAATGCGACTATAATTGGTCATAGTTTAGGAGGTACAATTGCTACTTGGCTTGCTACACAAAAAGAAATAAAACTTTCTAAAATTATAGTTGTTGATGCACTTCCTGCTTCTGGCGCACTAATGATTCCTAATTTTAATCCTGAAAATATAGTGTATGAGAGTCCGTATAACAAGCAACAATTAGCAATGGACGATGCTGCTTTTGCACAATTAGCTACTGGAATGTCAAAAGGTATGAGTCTTAAAGCTTCAGCTCAAGAGCAAATTAAGAATTGGATTTTACAAGCAGACCGAAAAACTTATGTATACGGATATACTGATTATTTTAAATTAGATCTAAGAGAAGATTTAAAAAATATTTCAATACCAGTTTCTATAATAGCAGCTTCAAAACCTTATGGCTCAGAAATGGTGAAGCAAACGTATAATAATCAATATAAAAATTTAAAAAACTATAATTTTATTTTAGCTGAAAATAGCGCCCATTTTATAATGCTAGATCAACCATCTTGGTTTTTAGAACAAGTACAAATGATTTTATCATCTAAATAAATGAATACAGAACAAGAGTTTACCAAAACCTATAAAGAATTCGCTCCGAAAGTACATCGGTTATGCTTGGGCTATGCTTCAGGTAATAATGGACTTGCAAATGAGTGGTTACAAGAAACTTTTATAAAGGTTTGGAAACATAGAAAAACATTTAAAGGTAAATCTTCTATTGATACTTGGATATATCGCATTGCAGTAAATGTATGTTTAGGAGATTTACGTAAAATCAATAAAAATATTCCTATAAATGAAAACGTATTATCTGATCATACCAACGATGATAACAGTAATAATACTGAAAAAAATATTAAGCAAATGTATCATTGTATTGATAAACTCAATGAACAAAATAGAGCACTAATATTGTTAGAACTCGAAAATATACCACAAGCTACAATTGCAGAAACTGTAGGTTTAGCTCACGGAACATTGCGAACACGTTTAAGCCGTATTCGAAAATCACTTTTAAAATGCATTAAAAATGGAAAATGATAACTTAGATAAATTATGGGAGATTCAAGCTGATCATAGCTCAAATATTACTCCTCAAAATATAATAGCAAAAGCTAAAAAACAACGTAACGGACAATACATTAATATTACAGTAATGTCTTTAACGGTTATAGTATTATTAAGCTATGCTTTTTATTATGCATTTCATGAATGGAATACTTTTAATTTAGGTTTAGTTCTTATGATAAGTAGTCTTATTTTCCGAGTTGTTTTAGAGTTTTTCTCGTTGTATCGTAAAGAAAAACAATTGATTTCAATGCCTCAAAAATTATATTATGCTTATTTGAAAAAGTATTATAAAACGAGATTGTTAGTAAACTATATTGTAACGCCTATTTGTGTTGCAGTTTATATATTCGGTTTTTATTTATTATTACCATACTTTAAGCAAAAATTTTCTAGTGCTTTTTATAATTACATTTTAATTTCAGGTATTCTTTCTCTTGCTGTTGTAGTAGTTATTATAATAAAAGGAATTGTTAAGGAACATCGATTTTTAAAACAATTACAGGTATAATAAAAAGTTAGTACCTTTAAATACCATTTAATTAATTTATGAAAAAGAGTATTTTAAGCTTCACATTTATTATATGTTTCGTACAAATAATATTTAGCCAAGCTTGTGGAGTTTATAATTTAAAGTATGTAGGAAAAATCGTTTCAAATAACGATCTAAGTTTCAAAATAAAATTACCTAATACATTTTTTTATCATAGTAATGAAATGAAAAAAGATAATAAAGGAAATTGGATTTTTGATTACGCCAAGTTAAATAATAGAAAAATAGATGTTACAGTTACATCTCATTTAGGATCGTTGTATACTTCAAATCAATTAATTGAACTATATAAAAAGAGTAGAGATTTTATTCCAATTTTCATTACTTCTATTAATAAAGAAGGAGAAGAGAAACGTTCCATTAAAAAAGTTTCTTTCGAAAAGATAAAGTTTTCAGGTAAAGATATTTCAGGAAAACCTACGCTAATTATAATCGATTTAGGAGAAATAAGAGTATAGTATTTTACTCAATACCTAAATATTCTTTTGCTTTTTCAGGATCAAAATGATTTCTTTTAAATGGATGCGCTTCTGTGTTGAAAACATAATCATTAAAATCAAATAGATCTTTATCAGCAACAGCTACATAAAAATATTTTAAAGTTTCTGCATAAAAGAACGTTGCTAAATAATCTTTTTTCTCCATAGTACTTACATTTTCTATGGAGTGAAAAGCAACATCGTTTCTACAACATAATTTTAAATCATTCCAATACTTGTAAATCATATTGATATATTTTTCTTTACCTGTAATTTGATGCAAATAATAAGCAGATTCAATAATTTCTGGATTCAATTCTGAATTTGCATATTCAATAGCGTCTTTTTCATATAAATATCGAGTAGGAAGTAAACCGTATTTATTCCAAATCCAATCCCAAGTTTCCATGTTTTTTTCGGCATTTTCAAGATCACCATGCAATGCTTGTACTGCTGGAAAAAATGCATCGTAAAGTGAAACCGATCTTTTTACAACTTCGCCAGTATGCATATTTACACAAGTATAAAAGCGTTTACCGTTATAATCTTCTGCTAAATATTTATTGATTTTCCCTAAACTATATTCCCAAATTTCTTTGATTTCAGGATCAGGAAATAAAAAGTTGCTCTTAAACATGTATTCATAATATGAATCTACACCGGCTTGTAAATAATGCCAGTTGTTTGTCCATTTTCCAGATTCAACATCGATAAAATCACCAGGTAAACCAATTTCAGATTTTCTACTAAACACTGCTTTGGTAGCTTTCTTTGCAGCTTGATAATATTTAGGATCTTTAGCATAGTAACTTAAAATTCCAAATTCGAAAAGATATGTAGCAGCTTGAGCAACATTAACTACATTTCCTTTTCCTTCACCTTGATTTCCTGATGTTTTTCCTGTTTTTAAATTTACAGAATGATAAGGCATTCCGGTAGGAGAGTTAAAAGCAGGTAATAATCGATCTGCAAAATCTATTGCTTTTTCTAATATTTTCGGATTTTGAGTATGATCGTAAATTGCTAATAATCCGCCTAAAATTCGAATATTAACTTCAAAAACTTGAACATAAACATCTTGATTCCAGTCTTTAGATAATGCGTATTCTTCTATTTCTTTTGCTTCTTTCGTTAATCCCATTACTGCAAGTGTACTGTAGGCATCAAAAGGAGAAATTCCTAAAGATTCTTTGTACCAATTGTAACCCGATTTAGATAATGGTAATAGAACATCGTAACCCCAAGCATATTTTTTATAAGCTTCCCAAGATCGTAATGTTTCCAATTTTATTTCTTCAGCAGTATAACTTTGTATTGTATCGTTTTTTGAAACTGAAGTCTTAAGTTCTTTCTTCTCTGTTTTTGTTGAAGTATTACAAGAAAGAAATAATAGTAAGCTAAAAAAGAATAAGAATCTCATTTGGTACATTTCTCTGGTTGATTCCTACGAATTTAGGAAATAAAAAACAGATGAAATGAAATGAGATTCTTATCAAGTTAGTCAAAACAATTCACACAGTTATAGTGTATTATTGTTTTGTTTGTTGTCACAATGATTAGATATCAAATCTATCTAAGTTCATTACTTTAGTCCAAGCTTTTACAAAGTCTTTAACAAATTTCTCTTTTGCATCTTCACTAGCATAAACTTCTGAGATTGCTCTTAATTCAGAATTTGAACCGAAGATTAAATCAGCTCTAGTGGCAGTCCACTTTACTTCGTTTGTAGCTCTATCTTTAATATTAAAAAGATCTTTTTTATCTGAAGTAGCTTCCCATTTGTATTGCATACTTAATAAATTCACAAAGAATTCATTAGTTAATGTTCCAGGAGTTGAGGTCATAATTCCAATATTAGAACCATTATAATTTGCATTTAAAGCTCTCATTCCCCCTAATAAAACGGTCATTTCAGGAGCAGATAAAGTTAATAGTTGAGCTTTGTCTACTAATAATTGTTCAGCAGATAAAGTATAATCTGTTTTCTGATAATTTCTAAATCCGTCAGCCATTGGTTCTAAAACAGCCATTCCTTCAACATTAGTTTGCTCTTGCGTAGCGTCAGCTCTTCCTGATGTAAAAGGAACTTTAACATCAACTCCTGCTTTTTTTGCTGCATTTTCAATGGCAACATTACCACCAAATACAATTAAATCTGCAATAGAAACTTTTTTGTTTCCTTTATTAAATTCTTGTTGAATTTTCTCATATACTCCTAATACTCTTTTTAATTGAGCAGGATTGTTAGATTCCCAGTTAACTTGCGGTTCTAAACGAATTCTTGCTCCGTTTGCACCACCACGTCTATCAGAATTTCTATATGTAGAAGCAGAAGCCCAAGCAGTTGAAACTAATTCACCAGTTGTTAAACCAGAAGCTTCAATTTTAGATTTTAAATTGTTAAGGTCAGCGGTTGTTATTGTTGAAGAATTTTCAGCTGAAATAGGATCTTGCCAAACAAAATCTTCTTTAGGAATTTCTGGACCTAAATATGTTGATTTTGGTCCCATATCTCTGTGTGTTAATTTAAACCAAGCACGAGCAAAAGCCTCATCAAATTCCTTTGGATTTTCATAAAAACGACGAGAGATTTTTTCGTACGCAGGATCTTTAATTAAAGCAACATCTGTAACTAACATTGTTGGATTATGGAATTTAGTTTTATCAAATGCATCCGGAAATTTAATTACAGAATTCTTTGCTTCAAACTGATGTGCTCCACCTGGACTTTTAGATAATACCCATTCGTTTTCAAATAATGTTTTGAAATATCCTTGACTCCATTTATCTGGTGTTACCGTCCAAATCACTTCTAATCCAGAAGTAATAGCATCTTTACCTTTTCCAGATTTATAATCACTTTTCCAACCTAAACCTTGTTCTTCAATTCCTGCTCCTTCTGGAGAAGCAGCTAAATGATCTCCACCAGCTTGTCCGTGAGTTTTACCTAATGTATGTCCACCAGCAATTAAAGCTACAGTTTCTTCATCATTCATTCCCATTCTTCCGAAAGTAACACGAATATCTTTTGCAGAAGCAATCGGATCTGGATTTCCATTTGGTCCTTCAGGATTCACATAAATTAATCCCATTTGAACAGCGGCTAAAGGTTTTTCTAATTCTCCGTCTTTATAACGTTTATCATTAGCTAACCATTCTGTTTCAGAACCAAAATATACATTTGTTTGAGGTTCCCAAGTATCTTCTCTACCACCAGCAAAACCAATAGTTCTAAATCCAGATTTTTCTAAAGCAACATTTCCAGCTAAAATCATTAAATCTGCCCAAGAAATTTTCTGACCGTATTTTTGTTTTACTGGCCAAAGTAATCTTCTTGCTTTATCTAAGTTAGCATTGTCTGGCCAACTGTTTTGTGGAGCAAAACGTTGTCTTCCTTCTCTTGTTCCACCTCTACCATCACCAGTTCTGTAAGTACCAGCACTATGCCAAGCCATACGAATAAATAAACCACCGTATGTACCGTAATCTGCCGGCCACCAATCTTTAGAATCTTTTAAAGTTTTAGCAATGTCTTCTTTCAAAGCAAAGTAATCTAAACTTTCAAATTCTTTTTTGTAGTTAAAATCACCTAAAGGATTTGATAAAGAAGAGTTTTGTCTTAGAACAGTTAAGTCTAAATTATTTCGCCACCAATCTTTGGTAGTTTTTCCTTCTCCTTTAATGGTCATACCAGTAGATGGAGTTTTACCAAAACCAAAAGGACAACTTCCGCCTTCTTTAGTTCCTTCTTTACTGTCGTTAGCTGTATTACACGATACTAAAAACATAAGGAACATTCCTGTAAAAAAATGTAGTTTCATATTTATTCGATTAATTAAGAGGTTACAAAGTAAGAGGATCATTTTTATTTATAAAAACGATATTTGTGTATATAACATCTACAATGTGAATATTGTGTTATATTTGCTTCATTATGAATATACAACAATTTCAGTACGTATTAGCTGTAGTCGATTTAAAAAATTTTGAAGCCGCAGCAGAGAAATGTTTTGTAACACAATCTACGTTGAGTACCATGATTGGAAGGTTTGAAAAAGAAATTGGAATTAAGATTTTTAATAGAAAAACCAAGCCTGTTTCGATTACTGTAGAAGGTGAAGAAATTATAAAACGATTACGAATTTTAGCCAATGAAGTTGATGCTTTAAATAATTTGGTTCAGGAATTAAAAGGAGAAATGATCGGAGAATTAAAGATTGGAATCATTCCAACTGTCGCTCCATATTTATTACCTCTATTTTTAACAAATTTTGCTGAAGCTTTTCCGAAGGTAAAAATTATTGTTCGAGAAATGACTACAAGTGAAATTCAAAAAGCTTTAAAAATCAGAAGTATTGATGTTGGCATCTTAGCGCTTCCTCTAGAAGACGATATGTTAAATGAAGTAGATTTATACTCTGAACCTTTCGTTTTATATGATTGTAGTGAAGGAGATATTACAAGTAAGATTTCTGTAAATGATATTGATTATTCTAAACTTTGTCTTTTACAAGAAGGGCACTGTTTAAGAACACAAGTACAACGAATTTGTGATTTGTCTGATCAATATACAAATCGAGATGAAAACTTTGAATTTGAATCTGGTTCTATGGATAGCTTATTGAGAATAACAAGAGCCAGAAAAGGAATGACAATTCTCCCATATTTAGCAACTACTGATTTATCTCCTGATATAAAACAAAGATTGGTTGAATTTGATAAGCCGATTCCTGTTCGAAAAGTAGGTTTAGTTACGCACAAGTTTTTTGTAAAAAAGAAATTATTATCAGAATTAAAATTACTGATTCAGAATTCAGTAATTGAACACTTACCACAAAAAGAGAGTGAATACAAAATTTTAAAACCCTTGTAAAAAACACAAGGGTTTATATTATTTTAAGCTAAGCTCGATAAAAATATCCCAACACTTTTACCAAACTCAAAATTGTAGTTTTGTTTTTGTAAAGCAGATTCTATTGCGCTCAATGTAGCAACAATATCACTTTTAGTAATTGCTCCCATGTGACCAATTCTAAAGTATTTGGTTTTAATTTCTGCATGTAAACCACCAGCTAAAATTACTCCGTATTCAGAAATATCTTTTCTAAATGAGTTTCCATCAATTCCTTCAGGATAATAAATCGCAGTCATTGTATTAGCGGCAATATCGTTAGTCTTAGGAACTAACTGTAAACCGATAGCTTGTACAGCTTTTCTAAATGCTTTTGCATATGTAATATGAGTTGCTACTCTATTTTCAATTCCTTCTGTATTGATTAAATCTAAACTTACTTCTAAAGCACGAATTAAATTTACTGGAGGTGTACCAAAATATGAAGGTCTTCTTTCTTCGTAAGCCTGCATAATAGGCAACCAATTTGTAAAACTTCCATAATAGTTTTGTACAGGAGTTGTTCTATTTTTCCAAACGTTTATTGCTTTTTCTGAAGCAACCAATAAAGCCAAACCAGGAGGAACTCCAATTGCCTTTTGAGAACCAGTTAATACTACATCGATTCCCCAAGTTTCTTGTTGTGTTTCTTCTCCAGCTGTAGCACAAACTCCATCTACAATGCTTAATGTATTATATTTTTGAGCTAATGCAGCAATCGCTTTAGGATCTGTTAAAACTCCGGTTGAGGTATCAACATGAGTAATAGTTAATAATTTATAATCTTTAGAAGATAACTCTACTTCAATTTTTTCTAAAGAAACCGTTTCACCAATTTCAGCCTGAAGTACAGTTACGTTCGCACCATACGTTGCTAAAATATTTTTATAACGTTCTCCAAAATATCCTGTAGAAATTACTAATGCATTATCACCAGATTCGATAAGATTACTTACTGCCATATCCATAGCTAAAGTTCCACTACCAGCAATAATAAATGGCTGACCTTTTGGAGCTAACCAAATTTTACGCATTAACTTTAATGCGTTTCCAAAACTTTCTATAAAATTAGGAGCAATATGACTGGTAGTCACTTCTCCCATAGCTCTTAATACTGCAGGATCTACTTCAATTGGTCCTGGTATCATCAATAGTTTTCTATTTTTCATGAAAAAATGATATAGTAATTACAACGATTTCGTTGTAAGTTACAGAATAGTTTTAAGCTACGAGAAAGAATGAAAAATATTACGAATATTTAAAAATATACCCTTTCATTTTTTGATTTAAATAAAATGAAGAGGTTGTTTTTATGAAAGTAAAAAATAAAGGAGAGCTTAAAAACTCTCCTTCTTAAAATTATAACAATTTTAATTATCGTTGAATGAACATATTGTTATTATCAATTTTAGCCCAATCGTGATTCTTAATTTTGTTAGTAGAAATACAACTGATTTTCCAACTTTTACAGCGTTCCCATTCATCTCTGTTATTTGCAGAATAAACTCTAGTAATCATTCCTCTTCTTGCTAGTTGACGAGCATATTCTCTAGAACCTGCTTTATTTCTTTTGTCATTGATATCCGACATACTAAAGTTATAAAACACATAATTAGGGTTATTGTCAATGGTATTGTTAGCTTGAGATATACCACTATTCGTATTATTTGTATTAGCAATAGTTTGTGCTTTCATTCCAAAAGCCCATCTGTAACGAGAATTTGTTCTAACGTACTGATCCATCCAACTTCCATTTCCAGTTAAAACAATAATAAATTTACCACGAAGTTCATTCATAGAAGGCCAAGCATCTTCATACAAAACATTATGTCTGATTGATCTGTTAGGATCTTTAAATAATCGTTGCGCTTTAAAAATAACATCACTATCTCCTAAGTAACGTTGTAAATACCATTCTATTTGTTCGTGAAAATTTTGATATCCACCATTAGAACTTTTTACATCTAATTTAATCATGATTGGTAAGTGATTTCTGTTTCTATTATGCCAATCTTTTAATTTAGAAAAATAAGAAGCTAAAGTTTTTCCATATCGTCCAGGATGTGGCCAATGATTTACAACCCAAGTATTCGAAGGAATACTAGTGTTTGTGTATGAGCTTCTTGGGGTATTTCTCCAAATATCTAACTCTAATGCTAATACATTATTTTGGTAAGCCGGACTACTATTTGTTATCTGTTCTGTAATGTCTTCTCTTCTTTCATAAGAATTATGAGAACCTTTATACATTACTTGATTGTATTTTAATTGATCAAGATTTACAGCTCTGTTTTTTGTTATTTCTATGTCTGATGATTCGATTTCATTAGTAATAGAAGATTCACATTCATAACAATTATTAGATTCAGAACAACTGATTAAAGTGAATAAAGTTAAAATTGAAAGGAATAAAATTTTTTTCATTTTGATAAAAAGTTTGGGGTTAATAATTAATCAGCAAATGAAGCTGATAGATGTTTTTAAATAGTTATTTAAAAATAAAAGAAAGTTTAGCTTAATGTAAACTATGTTGATTGATAGTTAACTAGCTAAAAATGTTAGGTGAGTTTTATAGAGTAGTTCAGCATTTTAAAAATAGTAACTTTGGCATATGAATTATAATTACGCGTATTTAGTACGTTTTCAATATTTAGGATTTCGATTTCATGGATGGCAAAAACAGCCAAATCTGAAAACTGTACACTGGGCTTTAGATAAAACTCTAAAGTTTGTTTGTAAAGGAATTCGTTGTAAAACAATAGGAGTGGGGAGAACAGATGCGAAGGTTTCTTCTACAAATTATGCGTACCAATTATTCATAGATGAAAAGTTAGATGAAGATATTTTTATAGAAACTTTTAATATAAACTCTCCTTCTGATATTAGAGTAACAGCAATTGAAAGAATAGAAGACGAAAGCTTTAATATAATTCAACATCCAAAACAAAAAGAGTATCGTTATTACTTTTCTTTTGGAGAAAAAAACCATCCATACTGCGCGCCTTTTTTAGTAGGATATTTAGATCATCTTAATATTGATTTGATGATAGAAGGAGCTAAATTGTTTGAAGGATTTCATAATTTTAAACATTACTGTACCAAACCATCAGAAGAAACAAAAGTCGAACGAACAATTGATTCTTGTGAGATTATTGAAAACACAGAATTAACAGCTTCTTTTTTTCCTGAGAAGAGTTATATCTTAGTTATAAAAGGACAAGGTTTTTTAAGAAATCAGATCCGATTAATTATGGGCGCATTAGCAGAATTAGGCAAAGGAAATTATAATTTAGATTTTATCAAACAAAGTTTAGATGGAAATTCTAATATTGAATTTCTTAAAAGTATTGCACCTGCTTCTGGTTTACATTTGCATGAAGTAAACTTTAAGTAGCATTAACTTTTTATATAATGCCTCCAATACATAAAGTCTAAAGTTGTATATCCTAATTTCTCGTAAAGTCGAATTGCACCTTCATTGGTTTCTAGTACATGTAAAATTGGAGTTTTTCCTTTTCGTAAAACTTCTGCAGAAGTATAAGCAACTAATTGTTTTGCATATCCTTTTCTAACATGATTAGGATGAGTAACAACACCACTAACTTCAATAAATTCATCGCCTTGAATACGTTCTCCTGTAGCTGCTACTAATTCGTCACCATCAAAAATTCCATAATAATCACCAATATTGAATGATTTTTTACGGTAAGTTCCTGGCATTACAAGCATTATTAAATCATAAAGTTGCTGCTCATTGGCTTTGGTTAATTTTACTATAGTTGAAGTATATTCAGGAATTTTAAAATCTTCTTGAGATAGTCCCATTTGTAAACAGCGATATTCTCCCTTTAAGATTAAACTTTCTGGATATATTGGAGCTTCTTGACAAACAATGAAAAAATCAGAAGTTAATTCTGCATAAGATTCCATAGCTTTTGTAATATCTTTAGTTTCGTAGAGACTTCCAAATGGACAATAATCTGGATGATAAAACTTTGCGTTCTCATAACTGATGAGGTATTCCTTATGTGTTTCTTTTAAAGCAGACCAAACCGGATTGTTGAATTTTTTCTTTTCTGTCATAACCGTAAAAATAAAAAAAGCCTACTCAAAATTGAATAGACTTTGTAATTTTTAATGAGATGTTTTTTAAAGTTTAAATACTACGCCTAAACCAACATTACTTGCTGTAGCTCCATCACTTGTTACACCACTATAACTAGCTTGTAAAGCTATCGTTTCGGTCAAATGATAAGCAACTACAGGTCTGTAGTAAAATCCACCATCATTACCTTGGTTAATTCCAACAGCATAACCTAAATCAGCTCCCAGAGAAAAAGCATCTGAAACATTGAATCTTGCAGCACCTGCAATTGGTAAGAATTGAATACTCCCAAATCCAATGTTGTTTTCTTCCTTTCCAAAGTAATTGATAAAGGAAACTGAAGGACCAACTTGGAATTCATCAGAAACATCAAATAAATAATTAACTTCTGCACTAATAGCAAAATTGTGACTAACATCAATATCGCCTACAGGTAAACCAAAATTAGCTCCGATATTGAACTCCCCATCTTGAGCGTTAGAGATTAATGTAAAAGTTAAAGCGAATAGTAAAAGTAATTTTTTCATGTTTTTTAGATTTATAATTTCCATTTTGATAAGCAAGCTTTATGCCATAAAATAGAATTAAGAAATCATTAACAAAAAATAAAGAAGATAAACGCACTGTAAGTTTATTTAATTATATAGTAAGCATACAGGTAAAACACTGTTTATCAATTTTCTTTCTTTATTGTATTAAATTATTATGTTATATTTAGGAGTAGATCTAAAGAGTAACTTATTTAAAAACGAACTATTATTGAATCCATTAAAATTACTCTATGAAAATAGCAACACCCCCAACAAATGAGAAAGAAAGAGTAGAAGCTTTAAAAAGTTACAACATTCTCGATACACTTCCAGAAGAAGACTATGATAATATTACAAAGATAGCTGCAGAAATATGTAAGGCTCCAATAGCATTAGTGTCGTTAGTCGATCCTGAACGACAATGGTTTAAATCTACTTATGGGTTAGACGCAAAAGAAACTCCTAGAGATTATGCATTTTGTGCGCATAGTATACTACAGCCAGATGAATTATTTATAGTTCCAGATGCAACAAAAGATCATCGTTTTTCAGATAATCCATTAACTATCGACGATCCTCATGTAGTGTTTTATGCAGGAGCTCCATTAACAACGAAAGATGGACATGCTTTAGGTACTTTATGTGTGATTGATAATGAACCTAGAACATCGTTATCTGAAGGACAAAAAGAGTCGCTAAGAGCATTGTCGCAACAGGTCATGAGTTTGTTAGAGCTAAGAAAGAAAAACTTAAAATTACAGCAAGCCAATCAAGAAATAACAAGGTTAAATAATGAGTTAAATCAATTTACTCATAGATTAACTCATGATTTAAAAACTCCTGTAAGAGGTATTAATTCTTTAGCATTATTTCTTAAAGAAGATTTAAATAATATTTCTGGAAAAAGTAAAATTGTAGAATTTATAGAACTTATTTCCTCAAGAGCAACATACATGGAGTCCATGATAAATCAACTACTACAGTACTCAAAAGTTACAAATGCAGATATTAGTTTTGAGAGCTTTAATTTTAAAGAACTTCTTCGTGATATTGTGAAAAATTGTGATTTAGAGAATAAGGTGACAATTAGCTTCAAAGAATTAGATTTTAATATTTACCATTCAAAAATCTGTTTTATTCAAATTTTTCAAAATCTATTGACTAATTCAGATAAGTTTAATGACAAAGAGGAATGTAAAGTATTTACATCATGCGAACTAAAAGAAGAATCTTATCAATTTATATATGAAGATAACGGACCAGGAATACCAATTAAATTTTATGATAAAGTTTTTATGATGTTTGAAACTTTAGGCGAAACTAATTTTCAAAACACAGGAATAGGTTTAGCTACAATTAAATCAATAATCACAAGATTGAATGGTAGCATACGTTTGGCGAAAAGATCGAATGATAAAGAAGGTGTTCGTTTTGAGTTTGAAATACCTAAACCTAATTTATTTGAATAAAAAAACTCATCTTAATTATTAAGATGAGTTTTATAAAAATATTGTATTCTTACTACTCTTTAATCAAGCTTCTAGAAATTACTATTTTTTGAATTTCAGAAGTTCCTTCATAAATCTGTGTAATTTTTGCATCACGCATTAAACGCTCAACATGATATTCTTTTACGAATCCATTTCCACCGTGAATTTGAACAGCTTCAACAGTTTGTTCCATAGCTACTTTAGAAGCATATAATTTAGCCATAGCTCCAGAACGATCATAATTATTGCCATTGTCTTTATCACATGCAGATTGCATTACTAAATGACGAGCAGCAGTGATTTCTGTATACATATCAGCTAATTTGAAAGCAATAGCTTGGTGGTTACAAATTTCAGTACCAAAAGCTTTACGCTCTTTAGAATATTTTAAAGCTAATTCATAAGCACCAGATGCAATACCTAAAGCTTGAGCAGCAATCCCAATACGTCCACCAGATAAAGTTTTCATAGCGAATTTAAATCCGAAACCATCTTCTCCAATTCTATTTTCTTTAGGAACTTTTACATCATTGAATTGTAAAGTATGTGTATCAGAGCCACGAATCCCTAATTTATCTTCTTTAGGACCAATATGGAAACCTTCCATACCTTTTTCAACGATAAAAGCATTAATTCCTCTATGACCTTTAGCTCTATCAGTTTGAGCAATTACTAAATACACATCAGAACGTCCACCGTTAGTAATCCAGTTTTTAGTTCCATTTAATAAATAATAATCACCTTTATCTTCAGCAGTAGTTGCTTGAGACGTAGCATCAGATCCTGCTTCAGGTTCACTTAAACAAAAAGCACCGATTTGTTCACCAGTCGCTAATTTTGTTAAATATTTTTGCTTTTGTTTTTCAGTACCATAAGCTTCTAATCCATAACAAACAAGTGAATTATTAACAGAAACCATTACAGAAGCAGAAGCATCAATTTTAGATAACTCCTCCATAATCAGTACGTAAGAAATAGTATCCATTCCACTACCTCCATATTTAGGATCTACCATAACTCCCATAAAGCCGAGTTCACCCATTTTTCTCACTAATTCATCAGGAAATTGTTGTTTTTCATCTCTCTCAATAACACCTGGTAATAATTCATTTTGAGCAAAATCACGAGCTGCGTCTCGAATCATTAAATGCTCCTCTGTCAGATTAAAATCCATACTAAATCGTTATAGTTATATTAAATTTGTATAAAACGCGCTCAAAGATACCCTTTTAATATTATTTTTTCAATAGCTTTTATATTTTTACTTTATGCAGAATGAGTTTAGATACGCAATAGGATTAATGTCGGGCACATCACTCGACGGTTTGGATTTAGTTTACGTGAAATTCAACAACTTCGATTATAAAGATTTTCAAATTATACATGCAGAAACTAGAGCTTATAATAAAGATTGGAAACATATTTTATCTGATGCTATAACATTAAGTACGGAAGAACTTAACAAAATAAATGATGATTATGGACTGTATTTAGGGAGATGTGTTAATGAATTTATTGAAAAATTTAGGATTAATAATCTAGATTTCATTGCTTCTCACGGGCATACAGTTTTTCATCAGCCTGATAAAGGAATTACATTACAGATTGGTAATGGAAAGAAAATAGCAGAAATGACAAACATAAAAGTTGTTTGTGATTTTAGAGCACAAGATGTTAATCTGGGAGGACAAGGTGCGCCTTTAGTTCCTATTGGTGACGAATTGTTATTTGAAGAATACGATTATTGTTTGAATCTAGGAGGCTTTGCAAATGTTTCCTACAAATCTAAAAATGAAAGGATTGCTTTTGATATTTGTCCTGTCAATATTGTGTTAAACTATTACACAAAAAAAATAGGCTTAGACTATGATAAAAACGGAAACATAGCAAGATCAGGTAAAGTAAATAGTGATTTATTAGTTAAACTAAATGCTTTAGAGTTTTATAAAAAACAGCCTCCTAAATCTTTAGGTTTAGAATGGGTGAAAAGTGAAATCTTTCCATTAATTAACAATTTGGAAACAAATATTCCTACAATTTTAAAAACATTTGTAAAACATAGTACATTTCAAATAAGTGAAGTGATTAAAAACTCAAATAAAGTTTTAATTACAGGTGGTGGAGCATTTAATACTTATTTTATACAAGAAGTTGAACGTAATATAAATAAGAAGATAAATATGGCTCCAGAGCTCTTGATAGAATACAAGGAAGCTTTAATATTTGCTTTTCTTGGATTATTGAAACTTAAAAATGAAGTGAATTGTTTAAAATCTGTAACAGGAGCCTCTAAAGATCATGCAACAGGAGTGATTTTTAATCCTAAAAATCGCCAATCATAAAGAAATGTTAAAGTATAAATAAACTAAGGAAACTATTTTTGTCTTAAAAGTTTCCTTAGTAAATTGCGCAAGTATTTATTTGTGAAAAAATGTTGAAAGCGTTAATAATTAGATGTGTTTTTGTTGAATATTGTATGAAAATATTTGCATTAAAAAATCTAATTTTTTGGTAAGTTTGCGAGATAACAAAAAATAAATGAAATGACACAACTTTAGCTTACATGATTTAATTTAAAAACAAACAAAAAATTAACAAACAACCATTATTAATTAAATCATGAAAGAATTATTAAAAAAATACGAAGAGAAGCAACCAGAAATAGTTTTTAATTGGAAAGATCCAGAAACAGATGCTGAAGGTTGGACAGTAATAAACTCATTGAGAGGTGGAGCAGCAGGAGGTGGAACCAGAATGCGTAAAGGGTTAGATAAATATGAGGTAATGTCACTTGCCAAAACAATGGAAGTGAAATTTACTGTTTCGGGTCCAGCTATTGGTGGTGCAAAGTCAGGAATTAATTTCGATCCTAGAGATCCTAGAAAAGAAGGTGTGTTAAGAAGATGGTATAAAGCAGTAGCGCCATTATTAAAAAATTATTACGGAACAGGTGGAGATTTAAATGTAGATGAAATTCACGAAGTAATTCCAATTACAGAAGATTGTGGTGTTTGGCACCCGCAAGAAGGAGTTTTTAATGGTCATTTTAAACCAACAGAAGCTGATAAAATCAATAGAATTGGTCAGTTACGCCACGGTGTAATTAAAGTTATTGAAAGTGAGGATTTTTCACCAGATATCACAAAGAAGTATACTGTTGCTGATATGATTACAGGCTACGGAGTTGCTGAAGCTGTAAAGCATTATTATGATATTTATGGTGGAGATGTGCAAGGAAAAAGAGCAGTAATACAAGGATTTGGAAACGTAGGTTCTGCAGCAGCTTATTACTTAGCACAAATGGGAGCTAAAGTAGTTGGAATTATAGATAGAGCTGGAGGAGTAATTAATGAAGAAGGTTTTACGTTTGAAGAAATTAAAGAATTATTCTTGAATAAAGATGGAAATACTTTAGTTGCTGAAAACATGATACCTTTTGAAGAAATGAATGCTAGAGTATGGAATTTACCTTGTGAAATTTTTGCTCCTTGTGCGGCTTCAAGATTAATTACTCAAAAGCAAATTGACCAAATGATTAATACTGGTTTAGAAGTTATTTCATGTGGTGCCAATGTTCCATTTGCAGATAAAGAAATTTTCTTTGGACCAATAATGGAAAATACAGATAAAAAGGTAAGTTTAATTCCAGATTTTATTTCAAATTGTGGAATGGCAAGAGTGTTTGCTTACTTTATGGAGAAAAGAGTTGCAATGGATGATGAAGCTATTTTTAGTGATACATCAACAATAATAAAAAATGCTTTACAAAAAGCACATGCTAATAATCCCTTAAAAACAAATATTAGCGAAACGGCGTTTGAGATCGCCCTCAAGGAATTAATTTAATCAAATAAGTACAATTATGTTAAAATACTTTTTAGGAAATAGCCCAAAGTGGTTCAAGTTAACCATGGTAGGTTTTTTAGTTTTAAATACTGTTCTGTATTTCCTATTGCCAATTTTTATGGAGAACCATTTAGCGCACAGTATTGTGGCTTGGCTTTTTATAGGCGAATTCATTTTTACTTTAGCAATGGCATTAAAATGTTATCCTTTACAATCTGGAGGATTACTAGCAATACAAGCTTTAGTTTTAGGGTTAACAACTCCCAAAAGTGCGTACCATGAAGTTGATCAAAACTTAGAAGTAGTTTTACTTTTAGTGTTTATGGTGGCAGGTATTTACTTTATGAAGCCCTTACTGATGTATATTTTTAGTAAGGTATTCACAAAAATTAAATCAAAGCTAATTCTATCCTTATTATTTGTATTTCTAGCGGCAGTGTTATCAGCATTTTTAGATGCTTTAACTGTAACTGCTGTGTTAATTAGTGTAGCTGTAGGTTTCTATGGAGTATATCATAGAATAGCATCAAGTTCAGCAGATTATGATAATGACGGAACATTAGATCGAAAAGAATTAAGTGGCGATACATTAGAGCAATTTAGAAGTTTCCTAAGAAGTTTAATTATGCATGGTGTAGTTGGTACTGCTCTTGGAGGAGTTTGTACTTTAGTTGGTGAACCTCAGAATTTACTGATTGGAGAAAGATTAGGATGGAATTTTGTAGACTTTTTCATACAAATGGCACCTATAACAATTCCTGTGTTGTTAGCAGGTTTACTAACTACAGTTGTACTTGAAACTACAGGTTGGTTTGGTTTTGGAGCAAAACTACCTAAAGTTGCTGCAGAAATTATAGAAAGCTACACCATAGAAGAAGATAATAAAAGAACAGATGGAGAAAAGTATGGATTAATTGTACAAGGTGTTTCTGCAATTTTATTAATAGCTGGTTTGGCTTTACATATTGCACCAGTAGGTTTTATTGGGTTAGGATTAATTATAGTTCAAACTGCTTTTATGGGAATTATCGATGAACATAAACTAGGGCATGCTTTTGAAGAAGCGTTACCTTTTACAGGTTTATTAGTAGTATTCTTTGTAATTGTAGCGATGATTCACGATCAGCATTTATTTAGTCCAATTATTAAATGGGCTTTAGATCAAGATCCAGCAACTCAACCAGGATTATTTTACATCGCTAACGGATTCTTATCAGCGATAAGTGATAATGTTTTTGTAGCAACAGTATATATTGGAGAAGTAGAAAATGCATTTAAAAGTGGTGCAATTACCAGAGAGCATTTTGAAAAATTAGCTGTAGCAATTAATACAGGAACAAATTTACCAAGTGTGGCTACTCCAAACGGACAAGCAGCTTTCTTATTCTTACTAACATCTTCATTAGCACCGTTGATTAATTTATCTTATGGAAAGATGGTGAAAATGGCACTTCCTTACACTATCGTTTTAGGTGTATTAGGTTATGTTTTAGTAAAGGTTATGCTGTAAGAAAATATAGTATTCTTTATAGAAAATCCTGAATTTTTTAAATTCAGGATTTTTTTTTAGCTTTAAAGGTCTATTCTTTTTATAAACAATGATTTAAAATTTTGTTATCATGATTAAAGAATAAACTATAAAGGTTTTTATAGTGATACATCCCCCTAAATTAGTATGCTAAAATAATTTTAAGTCTGCTTTTTCTCGAGTGTTGAATATTGGAAATCTTGATCAATTAACTTTTAATTTCAACTAGTAACATTTTACATGGGAAAAATTATTTCTATTTGTAATCAGAAAGGAGGCGTAGGTAAAACAACTACCTGTGTAAATTTATCTGCTGCATTGGGAGTTCTTGAGAAAAAAGTATTGGTAATAGATACAGATCCACAAGCAAATGCTTCGGTTTCATTTGGTTTCGGAGCAGATCAACTTAATAATCCTGCTCTCGAGTATATGGATTTTACATCTGTTATTAAAAACAATATTATAAAAACAAATGCTCCAAACGTTTGTTTATTTCCTTTTTTTGAAGATTTAAACTTTTTTGAGAAGTCTTCTGTAGTATCAAAATTTCAAAAAGCATTACAGAAAATAAAACATTCTTATGATTATATTCTAATTGATTGTGTTCCTTTTTTTAAAGCGAAAAATTTAGAAATATTAGCTACTTCAGATGCCGTTCTTATTCCTGTTCAATGTGATTATTATGCATTAGAAGGCTTACACAAGTTTTTGAAAACTGTACGCTTTGTACAAAAGAAAATGAATGAAAAGTTACATATAGAAGGTTTTCTACTTACAATGTATGATAAACGATTAAACCTTTCTAACAAAGTTGTTGACTATGTGCGTAGTTATTTTAAAGATCTTGTTTTTAATACATTAATAGAACGTAATTCTAAAATTACTCAAGCGCCAAGTTTTGGTCAGAGTGTTATCGAGTTTGATGCTACTTGTGTTGGAGCGCAATGTTATTTACAGTTAGCGAGTGAGATTTTAGTGAGAAACAAAGATGTTAAAGAAGTTATGTTAAATAATGAAGTAGAAACAACATTTAATTCAAGAACGTTTAGTAGTGTTTCTTCCGAAGAGACTAAAAGTGATGTTTTGTATGGGAAGATTTTAGATAGCTTTAAAAATTCTTCTGAACATCAATCATTTTCTTTTTTAAATAATTTTGATGAGCTACTAAGTTTAAAGAAGAAAACCGTTGAAAAGATTATGGGTTCATGTTATAAAAATCACTTTGGTAATACTTGGGTATATAAAATAAACAGTTCGAATCTTTTTAAGAAAAAGTACCTTCATATACATTTCGATAATGGTACTGTATCTCACTATACAACGAAATGGTTTAGTCGTTAAATTTTAATTTCATTGTTAAAGACAACTTATTATTCAATCTATAATGAATATATTTGTTTATGTTGTGTATAATGTTGTGCAACTCAAATTAAGTGGATTTGAAAGTGGAAAGTTGCTGTTATTTTTACTTTAAAAAGTTAAAAAAAAGATAATACGTTTACTTTTAGATTCCTATATTGAAATTTTCAAACAAACAATTCGTTTAAATATTTAAAAAAGTAAGAATAGTATATGTTATTATTTATTCAGGAAGCTGCTGAGCAAGTATTAGAAGAAGCATCACAAGAAAAAACATTATCAATTATTCAGTTAATAAAAGATGGAGGGCCAGGAGGGCAGATTATAATAGCCATTCTTTTTGTCTTGTTAGGAGTTGCGCTTTACATTTATTTTGAACGTTTTTTTGCTGTAAAATCTGCTTCTCAAGAAGATAGTAATTTTATGAATCAGATAAGAGATTTTGTTTTAAATGGAAATCTAGATTCAGCTAAAGCATTATGCGAAAGTACAAACACACCATCTTCTAGGTTAGTCGGAAAAGGAATTTCTAGAATAGGAAAACCTTTAGATGATATTAATACTGCAATCGAAAATGCAGGTAAGTTAGAAGTATATAAATTAGAAAAAAATGTATCTGTATTAGCAACAATTGCTGGTGCAGCTCCAATGATTGGTTTCTTAGGAACTGTAATAGGTATGATTGTAGCTATCCATGAGATTGCAAATTCTGGAGGTCAGATAGATATTAAAATGTTATCAGATGGTTTATATACAGCCATGACAACTACAGTAGCAGGTTTAATAGTCGGTATTGTGGCTTATATAGCATATAATCATTTGGTTGTAAGAACAGATAAAGTTGTATATCAAATGGAGGCAAAATCTGTAGAGTTTTTAGATTTATTAAATGAACCAGTGTAATGAATTTAAGAGGAAGAAATAAAGTAAATCCAAACTTTAATATGTCTTCAATGACAGACATAGTTTTTCTACTGTTAATATTTTTTATGTTAACATCTACATTAGTAACTGTAAGTGCTATAGATGTATTATTGCCAAAAGCAGGTGGAAAAACAGAGAACCAAACTTCAATAGCTGTTACCATTACAAAAGATTCAGATTTTTATATAGATAAATCAAAAGTTTCTTCAAACAGTTTGGAACAAGAATTGTTAAATAAAGTAGGTGTAAATAAAGAAAAAACAGTTGTAATCAGAGGAGATCAAAATGTTCCATATAAAAATGTAATGCAGGTAATAGACATTGCAAACAGGAATAAATTGAAGATGATCTTAGCTGTTAAAGGAAGATAAATGCAAGTATTTGATACAATACATAAAAGAAAGTCTGCTATAATTACAGCAATACTTTTACTGTTGATACTTCTAATGATGTATGGTTTTGGTATGCGTTATATGGATCCACCAGTTGAATACGGAGTGTCTATCAATTATGGAGATTCTAATGTCGGAAGTGGAGAACCTGTTGAAAAGGTAAAAGCTACGCAACCTAAAGCTGAAGAAGTTCAAGAGGAAAAGGTTGAGGAACAAATTGAAAAAGTGGAAGAGCAACCTAAAGAAGAAATAGCTGAAGAGGTAATAACAGATGACACTACTAAAGAAGATGTTCCTGTTGTAGAAAAGAATGAAGAAAAAAAGGAATCTGTTAAAGAAGTTAAGGAGGTTAAAGAAGAAAAACCAAAAGAGAAGCCAAAGCCAAAACCATCTAAAGCTGCAACAGATGCTTTAAATAGTTTATTAAAAGGAAGTTCACCAGATGGAGAAGTGAAAAAAGGAGAAGGGGATGATGCTCAAACTGGAGTAAAAGGTGATAAAAAAGGTGATCCTGATTCTAATAAATATTATGGAGAAGCTGGAGGAGGTTCAGGAGGTAATTATAATTTAGCAGGAAGAAAAGCTTTGTCTAAACCCGTGCAAAAACCAGATTGTGAAGAAGAAGGTACTGTAGTGGTAAGTATAGAAGTTAATAAAGATGGAAGTGTAATCAAAGCTTCACCTGGAGCAAGAGGAACAACTAATTCTGCCCCATGTTTATTTAAAGCAGCTAAAGAAGCAGCGTTAAAAACAAAATGGAATCCTGATGGGAATGCTCCAAAAAAGCAAAAAGGAACCATTATTTACAAATTCTCATTATCAAAGTAGTTTACAATTAATATGACATATGAAGAAACGGTAAATTGGATGTTTAATCAATTACCAATGTACCAGAGTCAGGGAAAAACTGCCTATAAAGAAGATTTATCTAATATTATTAAATTATCTAACCACCTAGGTAATCCAGAAAATAAGTTCAAGTCCATTCATGTAGGAGGAACTAATGGAAAGGGATCTACGAGTCATATGGTTGCTTCAATTTTACAGGAAGCAGGTTATAAAGTTGGATTATATACTTCGCCTCATTTAAAAAGTTTTACTGAAAGAATTAGAATTAACGGGAAAGAGATTCAAGAACATAATGTTGTCGATTTTATAACAAAGAACAAAAGTTTTTTTGAAGAAAATTACTTGTCTTTTTTTGAAATGACAGTAGGAATGGCTTTCGAATATTTTTCTGAAGAAAATGTTGATATTGCTGTTATTGAAGTTGGACTAGGAGGGCGTTTAGATTCTACAAACATTATAACTCCTGAAGTTTCTGTAATTACTAATATAGGATTAGATCATGTGCAGATTTTAGGAGATACAGTTCAGAAAATAGCTGTTGAGAAAGCAGGAATCATTAAAAAAGGAATTCCTGTAGTTATTGGAGAAAGAGATGTAGATACAGAAAATGTTTTTATCAATAAAGCACAAGAGTTATTTTCTGAAATTGTATTTGCTTCAGATAGTAAAGAAATTCGTCATAAAACAGATTTACTGGGATCGTATCAACAGAAAAACATGAAAACAGCAGTTACAGCTATTGCTAAACTTTCTTGTTTTAGAGTAAATGAAGAACAGATACAAAAAGGGTTAAGTAATGTGGTTTACAATACAAACTTAAAAGGAAGATGGCAGATTTTACAAGAATCTCCAAAAGTAATTTGTGATACAGCTCATAATAAAGAAGGGCTTACTTATGTATTAAAACAACTTCAAGAAGAAAATTATAAGAGATTACATATTGTTTTAGGAGTAGTTTCTGATAAAAACTTAGATGAAATTCTACCAATGTTTCCAGCTGAAGCAACTTATTATTTTTGTAAACCAAATATTCCAAGAGGACTTTCAGAAAGAGAGTTAAGAAATAGAGCACAAATGTATAGATTAGAAGGAGAATATTATGGTTCTGTTCAAGATGCTTACAATGAGTCTCTTAATTGTTTTTCAGATGAAGATCTCATATTTGTTGGTGGGAGTACTTTTACAGTAGCTGAAATTTTATAGCAAAAAAAACAAAAAAAGTATTGCTATTATAAAAAACAGTGTTATATTTGCACCCGCAATAACGATTTAGGGCGCGTAGCTCAGTTGGTTCAGAGCACTTGGTTTACACCCAAGGGGTCAGGGGTTCGAATCCCTTCGCGCCCACAAAACCTAAAAGTTATTAGGGCGAATAGCTCAGTTGGTTCAGAGCACTTGGTTTACACCCAAGGGGTCGGGGGTTCGAATCCCTCTTCGCCCACAAACAAAACCTCAGTCTATACAGATTGAGGTTTTTTGTTTTCTTCACTAATATTAAATATGCTTTTTGTAGGTTTGTTAATCGAAATAAATATGTTTAAAAGACATCTTTTATGTTGAATTATTTTGCGCATCATACTGCTATAATCGATCAAGGAGCCAAGATTGGTAACGGAACTAAAATCTGGCATTTTTCACATATTATGCCTAATTCACAAATAGGAGAAGAATGTAATTTAGGTCAGAATGTAGTGGTCTCGCCAAACGTAGTTTTGGGAAATAATGTAAAAGTACAGAATAATGTTTCTGTTTACACTGGAGTAGTTTGTGAAGATGATGTCTTTTTAGGTCCATCAATGGTTTTTACAAATGTGATTAATCCTAGGAGTGCAATTAACAGAAAGACTGAATTTAAGCAAACTATAGTTAAAAAAGGAGCTACTATTGGCGCCAATGCAACAGTAATTTGTGGGAATATGATAGGTGAGTATGCTTTAATTGGAGCCGGAGCAGTAGTTACAAAAAATGTTTTACCTTATTCTTTAGTTGTGGGTAATCCTTCAAAACACATTGGATGGGTAAGCGAATATGGGCATAGATTAGTATTTGATCAAGATGGTTTTGCTATTTGTGATGAAAGTAAGCAAGTATATCAGATACAGCAAAATGAAGTTAAAAGAGTAAAGTAAAATTCAGATGAAAAATTTTGCAATTTTAGGAGTGGCAGGATATATAGCTCCAAGGCACTTAATGGCAATAAAAGAAACAGGAAATAATTTACTAGCATCGTTAGATAAAAATGATAGTGTGGGTATTTTAGATAGTTATTTTCCCGATTCTAGTTTTTTTGTCGAATTTGAAAGGTTTGATCGTCACATAGAAAAACTTAAGAGACAAGAAGGTATTCAATTGGATTATGTAAGTGTTTGTACACCCAACTATCTTCATGACTCTCACATAAGAATGGCTTTAAGAAGAGGAGCGGATGCTTTGTGCGAAAAACCTTTAGTGTTAAATCCTTGGAACTTAGATGCGCTTGAAGCTATTGAAGAAGAAAGTCAAAATAGAATTCATGCTATTCTACAATTACGATTACATCCAAGTGTTATAGCTTTGAAGAAAAAAGTAGAATCACAGAAAAATAAAACAAAACACGAAATTGATTTAACGTATATCACTTCTCGAGGCAAATGGTATGATATTTCTTGGAAAGGAGACGAAAGCAAATCGGGAGGAATAGTAACCAATATAGGAATACATTTTTTTGATATGCTGACATGGATTTTTGGAAATGTTCAAGAAAGTGAAGTTTATTTAAGAGATTTAGATAAAGCAAGCGGATATTTAGAGCTTGAAAATGCTAGAGTTCGATGGTTTTTGTCTATAGATGAAAATTCTCTGCCAGAAGAGGTTAAAGTTAAAGGACAAAGAACGTTCAGATCGATAACTGTTGGAGGGGAAGAAATTGAATTTAGTAAAGGTTTTACAGATTTACATACTAAAACTTACGAAGAGGTATTGTTAGGAAATGGTTTTTCATTGAAAGATGCAAGATCTTCTATTGAGACGGTGTATAACATAAGAAATGCAAAAGTTGTAAATAACGGAATAAAACATCCTTATTTATAAAAATAATTAGAATATAATTTTTTGAGTATAAACTCAGATATGATTTTACAAGGAAAAAAAATAGTAGTAACAGGCGGAGCTGGTTTTATAGGTTCGAATCTATGTGACAAGCTTATTGAAATGGACAATGAAGTAGTTTGTTTTGATAATTTTGCAACAGGAAAAAGAGAGAATATAATTCACTTATTAAATCATCCAAAATTTAAATTAATAGAAGGAGATATTCGAAATCTAGAAGATTGTAAAAAGGCCGTAGAAAATGGAGAGTTTGTTTTACATCAAGCTGCTCTAGGTTCAGTACCAAGATCGATCAAAGATCCAATAACCTCTAATGATGTTAATGTAGGAGGTTTTCTAAATATGTTAGTTGCCTCTAGAGATGCAGGAGTAAAAAGATTTGTTTATGCCGCAAGCTCTTCTACCTATGGAGATTCAGAAGCTTTACCAAAAGTTGAAGATAAGATAGGAAAACCATTGTCTCCTTATGCGATTACAAAATATGTAAATGAATTATATGCTGATGTTTTTTCTAAAACTTACGGAGTAGAAACTATCGGTTTACGTTATTTTAATGTTTTCGGAAGAAGGCAGGATCCTAACGGAGCTTATGCAGCTGTGATTCCAAAATTCGTTAAATTATTGATGGATAATAAATCTCCAGTTATCAATGGAGATGGTACTTATTCAAGAGATTTTACATATATTGATAATGTTGTTCAAGCTAATCTTCTTTGTTTAGCAACGAAAAGTAAAGAAGCCATTAATACAGTTTATAATGTTGCTTATGGAGAAAGAAATACTTTAATTGATTTAGTGAAATATTTAAAAGAGTATTTATCTAAGTTTGATGAAAAAATTAATTTGATAGAACCAGAACACGGTCCCAATCGACAAGGAGATATACCACATTCATTAGCTGATATTAATAAAGCTAAAGAGTTGTTGAATTATAATCCAGAATTTTCTTTAGAATCAGGATTAAAGGAAGCAGTAACTTGGTATTGGGAAAATTTATAAAACAATGAGCGAGCCGAAAATAGGAGTCATAGGATTAGGATATGTAGGATTACCTTTAGCTAGGTTATTCGCTACAAAATATTCAGTTGTTGGTTTTGATATTAATAAAAGCAGAATATCGGAATTAAAATCGGGAGTAGATTCAACTCTAGAGGTTGATGATGAAGTGTTGAATTCTGTAATAGTTGATAAGAATACTGGTTCAAAAGGGTTGTACTGTTCTTCAGATGTAAATGATTTAAAAGACTGTACCATTTTTATAGTGACAGTACCCACACCAACAGATAAAAATAATCGTCCAGTTTTAACGCCATTAATAAAAGCTAGTGAAACAGTAGGTGGAGTTTTAAAGAAGGAGGATATAGTAATTTATGAATCTACAGTTTACCCTGGAGCCACAGAGGAAGATTGTGTGCCAGTTTTAGAGGTGGTTTCTGGTATGAAATTCAATCAAGACTTCTTTGTTGGGTATTCGCCAGAAAGAATAAATCCAGGCGATAAGTTACACACAGTAGATAAAATTTTAAAAGTAACATCAGGTTCTACGCCACAAGTAGGCAAGATTGTTGATGAACTATATAAGTCAGTTATCACAGCTGGAACACATTTGGCTCCAACAATTAAAGTAGCGGAAGCAGCAAAAGTAATAGAGAATTCTCAAAGAGATATAAATATTGCTTTTGTTAATGAGTTGGCAAAAATTTTCAATCTAATGGATATTAATACTCATGATGTTTTGGAAGCTGCTGGAACAAAATGGAATTTCTTGCCTTTTAAACCAGGTCTAGTCGGAGGGCATTGTATAGGTGTAGATCCATATTATTTAGCACAAAAAGCTCAAGAGTATGGTTACCATCCTGAGATTATTTTAGCAGGAAGAAGATTAAATGACAGTATGGGGGAGTATGTGGCTTCAGAAGTTATTAAATTAATGATAGGCAACGATCTTAGAATTAAAGACGCAAAAGTTTTGATTCTAGGTATCACATTTAAAGAAAATTGTCCAGATGTAAGAAATACAAGAGTCGTGGATGTGGTTAATGCGCTAAAAGAGTATGGCGTTAGTGTAGATATTTTTGATCCATGGGCAAATGAAGATGAGGTTTTAAAAGAATATAATTTAAGCTCAACAACAAAAGTACCAAAAGAAAAGTATAGTGCACTAGTTCTAACTGTCGCTCATAAAGAGTTTAATAATCTAAACCTTGAGATGTTAAAAGCGGATAATGCTGTCGTTTATGATGTCAAAAATGCGCTAATAAATAAAGATAAAACATTATAGTTTTAAATGAAAATTTTAGTAACAGGAGCTGCAGGTTTTATAGGGTTTCATTTGACTAAGAGTCTACTGGAGTTAGGACACACTGTGGTAGGTATCGATAATATAAATGACTATTATGATGTTAATCTTAAATATGATAGACTAAAAGAATTAGGAATACTAGAAGGCTCATCTTCAAAATTTCATCATGCTTGTTACAGTGAAATTTTTCCATCTCTATCTTTTGTTAGAATGAATTTAGAAGATGGAAATAAGTTAGAAGTGTTATTTAAAGAAAATAATTTTAATGTAGTTTGTAACTTGGCAGCCCAAGCTGGAGTTCGTTACAGTATACAAAATCCTAGAGCTTATATAGATAGTAATATAGTAGGATTTTTAAATATTTTAGAATGTTGTAGATGTAACAAGATAGATCATTTAGTTTATGCTAGTAGTTCTAGTGTATATGGAATGAACTCTAAAATTCCTTTTTCAGAAGAAGATCAAGTTGATTCTCCTGTAAGTTTGTACGCTGCAACTAAAAAAAGTAATGAGTTGATGGCACACTCTTACAGTAATCTTTATAATTTGACAACTACAGCTTTAAGATTTTTTACTGTTTATGGTCCATGGGGTAGGCCTGATATGGCACCAATGTTGTTTGCGGAAGCAATCAATAAAAATGAGCATATAAAAGTGTTTAATCATGGTGATATGGAGAGAGATTTTACCTACATCGATGATATTGTTAAAGGCATAGTAAAAGTTATTGAAAATCCTATTAGACGCAGAAAAAAATACGAAGTTTACAACATAGGTAACAATAAAACAGTTAAGTTAACTGATTTTATTGGGGAGTTAGAGCTGAATTTTAATAGAAAAGTAGAGAAACATTTATTGCCAATGCAATTAGGTGATGTGAAAAAAACATGGGCAAATGTCGATAAGTTAATGAAGGATTATAATTATAAACCTAGTACAACAGTAAAAAAAGGGGTTTTAGAGTTTGTGAATTGGTTTATTGGTTATAAAAATTAGAAATTTTGAAAACTCTGATTTAGATTATTATATCAATAAAATTAATATTAATTAAATTTGAAAAAACTTTGGTATATTAATATAGTTAATATATTTGTCTCTTGAAAGAAATAGAAATATGAAAGTTGGTATAACATTTAGTGCATTTGATTTACTTCATGCGGGTCATATCAAAATGTTGGAAGAAGCCAAACGTCAATGTGATTACTTGATATGCGGTCTTCAGACTGATCCAACTTTAGATAGACCAGAAAAAAATAAACCTGTTCAATCTGTAGTTGAACGTTACATTCAATTGAAAGGCTGTAAATATGTCGATGAAATTGTACCCTATGCAACAGAACAAGATTTGGAAGATATTTTAAGATCATTTCATATCAATATACGTATTATAGGAGATGAATATGCCAATAAGATGTTCACAGGGAGAGATTATTGTGAAAAAAAAGGAATAAAATTATACTTCAATAAAAGAGAGCATCGTTTTTCAAGCAGTGGACTAAGGAAAGAAGTTCATGAAAAGGAAAGTTTAAAATCAAAGGACAGATAATTAATGAATATAGCTGTAATAGGAACAGGTTATGTTGGGTTAGTTTCAGGTACTTGTTTTTCTGAAATGGGTAATAATGTTACCTGTATCGATATCGACCAAGCTAAAATAGAAAAACTTCATAAAGGTATTATTCCGATTTTTGAACCTGGCTTAGAAAAAATGGTTCTTAAAAATATAGAAAATAGAACACTTTCTTTCGATACATCAATTAATAACATAATAGATAATGCAGAGATAATTTTTATTGCTGTAGGGACACCTATGGGAGAAGATGGTTCAGCAGACTTACAGTTTGTACTTTCTGTTGCTAAAGAGATTGGGCAAAAGATGAATAGATCATTAATAATTGTTAATAAATCAACAGTACCAGTTGGAACAGCAGATAAGGTTAAAAATACAATTATTGATGAATTAAATAAAAGAGGTGTAAGTATAAAATTTGATGTAGTGTCAAATCCAGAATTTTTAAAAGAAGGGGATGCAATAAATGACTTTATGAAACCAGATAGGGTTATTGTTGGGGCAGAATCTCAGCATGCTTTTGTGAAAATGAAACAACTTTACAACCCTTTTTTTAGATCTCGTGAACGTTTGATAACTATGGATGTAAGATCTGCTGAAATGACAAAATATGCAGCTAATGCAATGTTAGCAACAAAAATTTCATTTATGAATGAAATAGCAAATATTTGTGAGCGAGTTGGTGCAGATGTAGAAAATGTAAGGATTGGTATAGGTTCAGATTCCCGAATAGGTTATAGTTTTATATATCCAGGCTGTGGGTATGGAGGGTCTTGTTTCCCTAAAGATGTAAAAGCTTTAAAAAAAATAGCTGAAGAACATGATTATAAAGCTCAATTAATAGCATCTGTGGAAGATGTTAATAATAGGCAAAAATATGTTATTGCAGAAAAAATAGTCAAACGTTTTGGAGAAAATCTAGAAGGTAAAACTTTTGGTGTTTGGGGGCTTTCGTTTAAACCGGGGACAGATGATATGAGAGAAGCTCCATCGTTGTATGTTATAAATGAATTAGTAAAAAGAGGAGCGAAAGTAAAAGCTTATGATCCTAAAGCTATAGATGAGGCTAAAACATTTTATTTGAAAAATAACAATAGTATTGAATATTTTGAAAGAAAATATGATGTTCTCAAAAATTCAGATGCTTTAGTTTTATTGACAGAATGGAAAGAGTTCAGATCACCAGATTTCGAAGAAATAAAAAAACAATTAAATCAACCAATTCTTTTTGATGGTAGGAATCAATATATTGCCTATGATTTAGAACAACAAGGAATTGAATATTACAGAATAGGGAAAAATTAGTAAATGGATTATTTAAGTTTAATAAATAGAGATAAACTTCTTTTTGAAAAAGATATTTTAGCAAACAAACTAGAACTATTAAATAGAGTTACTAGTTCTACTTTTTTAGTTTTAGGAGGGGCAGGGACTATTGGACAAGCAGTTACAAAAGAAATTTTTAAGAGAAACCCCAAAAAACTTCATGTTGTTGATATAAGTGAAAACAACCTAGTTGAGTTAGTTAGGGATATTAGAAGTTCATTTGGTTACATAGATGGAGATTTTAAAACGTATGCCCTGGATATTGGTTCGATTGAATATGATGCTTTTATAAATAAGGGAGAAGGGTACGATTATGTCTTAAATTTATCCGCATTAAAGCATGTAAGAAGTGAGAAAGACCCATATACTCTAATGAGGATGATAAAGGTAAATATCCTAAACACAATTAAAACGATAGATCAATCCATAAAAATGAATGCAAAGAAGTATTTTTGCGTTTCTACTGATAAAGCAGCAAATCCTGTTAATATGATGGGGGGATCTAAACGTATAATGGAAATGTTTCTTATGGAAAGGAGTAAACAGATAAATATATCTACTGCTAGATTTGCAAATGTTGCATTTTCTGATGGCTCATTATTACATGGTTTTGAACAACGAATAAAAAAAAAGCAACCAATTGCAGCACCTTCTGATATCAAAAGGTATTTTGTAGTTCCTCAAGAGTCTGGAGAATTATGTTTAATGTCATGTATTTTTGGAGAGAATAGAGATATATATTTTCCTAAGCTAGATCAGGGTCTGCATTTAATTACGTTTTCTGAAATAGCAAAAAAATTCTTAAAAGAAAAAGGATTAGAACCTCATCTGGTAGAGAGTGAAGACGAAGCGAGATCTTCTATAAATTCCCTAATTAAAGATGGGAAATGGCCTTGTTTGTTTGGTGAAAGTAATACAACCGGAGAAAAGAGTTTTGAAGAGTTTTTTACTGAAAAAGAAACGTTAGATTTAGAAAAACATCACAATTTAGGTGTTGTGAAAAATGATCCTATGTTTGATGAAGAAAAACTAGCTTATTTTCTAAATGTTATTAGCAATTTGCGTGAAAAAAAATCATGGGACAAAGAAGAAATTGTTTCATTATTTCATAAAATGATTCCAAATTTTGGGCACAAAGAGATAGGAGTGTATTTAGACTCTAAGATGTAAAAAAATGAACCAAACGAATACTATATTAGCATTAATCAGGAAATTATTTAATGCTGGGAACGATGAATTTATTCCATTACATATTCCATGCTTAAATGGAAACGAGAAGAAATATTTAAATGAATGTATTGATTCCACTTTCGTTTCAAGTGTAGGGAAATTTGTTAACTCATTTGAAGACAAAGTAGCAGAATATACAAAAGCTAAGCACGCTATTGTATGTGTAAATGGTACAAATGCGCTGCATCTTGCATTATTGCTAGTCGGTGTTGAGTCTGAAGATGAGGTAATTACACAGCCTCTTACATTCATTGCTACTACCAATGCTATAACTTATGCGAATGCTACTCCTGTATTTGTAGATGTAGATAGAGATACAATGGGAATGTCCCCTGTAGCATTAAAAAAATTCTTACTTGAGAATGCGGAGTTGCGAGACGGAGTATGTTATAATAAAATCACTAACAATAGAATAAAAGCATGTATGCCAATGCATACTTTTGGACATGCTTGTAGAATAGAAGAAATACTAAGTATTTGTAATGAATACAATATTGAATTAGTTGAAGATGCAGCAGAAGGTATGGGAAGTGTTTATAAAGGTAAACATTTAGGTACCTTCGGAAAAGTTTCTGCAATTTCTTTTAATGGGAATAAAATAATGACTACTGGCGGAGGTGGAATAATTTTAACGGATGATGATGCTTTAGCTGCTAAGGCAAAACATCTATCAACCCAGTCAAAAATTCCTCATAAATGGGAATATGTTCATGATAATATAGGTTATAATTATAGAATGCCTAATATTAATGCAGCTTTAGGGTTAGCCCAATTAGAGAGATTAGATTTTTTTCTAGAAAACAAGAGGCAATTAGCAAAAGAATATTCAGTCTTTTTTAAAGAAAATTCAATTGAGTTTTTCGATGAGAGAGATGAAGAAAAATGTAATTTTTGGTTAAATGCTATTATTTTTAATGATAAAAAAGAAAGAGATTCTTTCTTAGAAGAAAGTAATGATGCTGGTGTCATGACAAGACCCATATGGCAGTTAATGAATAAACTCCCAATGTTTAAAAATAACATTAAAGGAGATTTAGCTAATTCTGAGTGGTTAGAAGATAGAGTCGTTAATATACCAAGTAGTGTTAGAGAAAAATGAGAAAACCAGATATTGTTTTAATCGGAGGAGGTGGGCACTGTATGTCAGTAATAGATGTTATTGAAAATGAAAATAAATATAATATCAAAGGAATTCTTGACTCTGATAAAGAAACAAAAGAGGTATTGGGATATCCTGTTTTAGGAACTGATGATTTAATTACAGATTTAGTAAAAGAAAGAGTTAGTTTTTTAATCACAATTGGCCAGATAAAATCATATTCAGTAAGAGAAAAAATATCTCAAAAGTTAATAAAAGCTAGAGCAAAGTTAGCTACTGTTGTTTCACCTAGAGCTCACATTTCTAGATATTCAACGATAGGTAAAGGAACAGTTATTATGCATGATGTGATAATTAATGCTGGAGCCAAAGTAGGGGACCATTGCATAATAAATACCAAAGTAAATATTGAACATGGAGTTGAAGTAGAAAATTTTTGTCATATTTCTACATGTGCTGTTGTTAATGGAGATTCTAAGGTTGAATATGGAACGTTTGTAGGGAGCAATGCTACCATATCTAATGGAATAGTAGTGGAAAAAAACAGCATAATTAGTGCAGGTAAATTTATTAAATGATGAAAAAAACTCTAATAATAGCTGAGGCAGGTGTTAATCATAATGGAAGTATTACTACAGCAAAACAACTAATTGATGTTGCTGTTGAAGCTAAAGTAGATTTAGTGAAATTCCAAACATTTAAAGCAGATGTTATAGTCAGTAAAACTGCTAAAAAAGCTGATTATCAAATAAAGAACACAAAAGAAGAAAGTGATAGTCAATATGAAATGCTTAAAAAGCTAGAATTAAGTCATGAAGATCATTTGGAGTTAATAAGTTATTGTAAAGAGAAAGGGATTGAGTTTTTTTCTACAGCTTTTGATGTTGATGGAATTGATTATTTAGAAAGTTTAGATTTTAGGTTGTATAAAATACCTAGCGGGGAAATAACAAATTATCCATACATAAAATCCATTGCACAAAAAAGGAAGCCAGTAATTGTTTCCACAGGAATGTGTAATTTATCAGAAATAGAGCAAGCCATTAAAATTCTTATTGAAAATGGTTTATCACGATCTGAAATAACAATATTACACTGTAACACTGAATATCCAACCCCAATGAAGGATGTTAACCTAAAAGCAATGAAAACTATAGAAAAAGCTTTTGGTGTTAAAGTAGGATATTCTGATCATACATTAGGAATTGAAGTGCCTATTGCTGCAGTAGCTCTAGGAGCAACTGTAATAGAAAAACATTTTACTTTAGATAGAAATTTACCTGGGCCAGATCATAGAGCTTCATTAGAACCTCAAGAATTAAAAGATATGGTTTATGCTATTAGAAATATTGAAGAAGCAGTTTCAGGAAATGGAATTAAAGAACCAAGCGAAAGTGAAAAAAAGAATAAGAAAATTGCTAGAAAAAGTATTCATTTAAAGAATGAATTAAAAGAAGGGCAAATAATTAAAGAAGAAGATTTACAACCACTTAGACCTGGTGATGGTATTTCAACAATGCAATGGAATCAAGTTATAGGAAGAAGAGTTAGTGGAGATTTAAATAAGTTTCATAAATTGAAATGGAGTGATTTAATATGAGAATAGGAATATTAACAAGTTCTAGAGCAGATTTTGGAATTTATCAACCTTTAATTGATGAATTAATTCTCGATGAAGGATTGGAAATAGAAATAATAGCTTTTGGTACCCATTTGTCAAAATATCATGGGTATACAATACAAAATATTAAGAATAAATACCAAAATAAAATTCATGAGATAACTTCATTAGTTGTTAATGATGACGAGAATTCCATAGCAACATCATATGGAATGACTGTACTTAAATTTGCGGATTTTTGGAATCTTAATACATATGATTCGGTATTTTGCCTAGGAGATAGATATGAAATGGCTGCAGCTGTACAAGCAGGTATACCTTTTGGAATTAAGTTTAACCATATTCATGGTGGTGAAACGACTTTAGGAGCAACAGATAATATATATAGGCATCAGATCTCATTAGCTTCTGTTAATCATTTTACATCTACTAAAGAATATAAGAATAAAGTTATTGAGTTGACAGAGTCGGATGAAAATGTATATAATGTAGGAGCTTTAAGTCTTTCAGGAATAGAAGAGTTTTCTCCAATTAGAAGGGAAGATTTATTGGGTAAATTTAATATAGAAGACAAACCATATTGTTTAATAACGTTTCATCCTGAGACTAATGCTTTTGATAGAAATAAAGAGTATGCAGTAGAAATGAGAAAAGCATTAGAAGAAATATCTAAAAAAATCAACCTAGTTATTACTATGCCTAATGCTGATACAATGGGATCATTATACAGAAAGGAATTGCTTAATGCTAAAGAAAATAGAAGTAAAACTATTTTTCTTGTTGAAAACTTTGGTAAAGAGAATTATTTTTCTGCTATGTATCACTCAGAATTTATGCTAGGTAATACTTCAAGTGGTATTATTGAGGCGGCATCATTTAAGAAATTTGTAGTAAATGTTGGTGATAGACAAAAAGGTAGAGCTCAGAGTGAAAATATTATCAACTCTAAATTTAACGCAAGTGAAATAATTAAATCAGTTGATACTTGTATAAAAAAGAGGGAGTACAGCGGAAGTAATATATATTATAAAGAAAATATAGCACAAAATATTGTTAGAATATTAAAAAGAATATGAGAAATTTCAAAGAACATTTATTACCACATTCAAGTATAATTAAAGAAGCTTTGTCTAAATTAAATCTTTTAGGTAAAGATGCTATACTTTTCATTATCGACGAAGAAAATAAATTGAAAGGCTCTTTAACAGATGGAGATGTTCGAAGAGGATTACTGAAAGGAGTAACTATTAATGATACGGTAACAAAAATTATTCAAGAGAATCCAAAGTATATTAAAAAAGGAGAATATGATATAAATAAAATTATAGAATATAGAGAGAATAATTATAGGATACTTCCAGTGATAGATAGAAATAATGAGGTTGTGAATGTAATTAATTTTCGTTTATTAAGATCTTATTTACCAGTGGATGCCATAATAATGGCTGGAGGTAGAGGAAGTAGACTAATGCCTTTAACAGATAACACACCAAAACCATTATTAAAGGTAGGTGAAAAGCCTATAATGGAACATAATGTAGATAGATTAGCCTTGTACGGTATAGATGATTATTGGTTTTCTGTAAAGTACTTAGGTGAACAAATTGAAGAGTTTTTTGGAAATGGAGAAGAGAAAAATCTAGATATTAACTACATATGGGAAGATAAACCTATGGGAACAATAGGTGCCGTTTCTAAAATACAAGATTTTAAACATGATTATATCTTATTAACAAACTCAGATATTTTAACAAATCTAGATTACGAACATTTTTATCTCGATTTTATAAAAAAAGATGCAGATTTTTCAGTAGTATCTATTCCATATCAAGTAAACATACCATATGCTGTTTTAGAAAATGAAGATGGTGTAATAAAAAGTTTTAAAGAAAAACCAACTTATACTTACTATTCTAATGGAGGTATATATTTAATGAAAAAAGAAGTATTAGATTTTATACCAAAAGAAGAGTTTTTCAATGCAACAGATTTAATGGAACGCTTAATAGAAGAGAAGAGGAAAGTAATATCTTATCCATTAGCTGGATATTGGTTAGATGTAGGGAAGCATGAAGATTTTAAACAAGCACAAGAAGATATAAATAAAATTAAGTTTTAAAGGATCATGGATGTATTAATTACGGTTTGTGCCAGAGGAGGTTCTAAAGGTGTGCCGGGAAAAAATATAAAAGAACTAGCAGGTAAACCATTAATTAACTACACTATAGATGTTGCTAAAAAATTAATAAAAAGAAGGTCTGAAGATATAATAGATATAGTGTTATCAACAGATTCAGAAGAAATTAGAAAAGTAGTTAGAAATACTGAAGGTGAAGGAGTTTTCTTAGATTATAAACGTCCTCAAGAATTGGCAACCGACGAGTCTGGTAAACTAGATGTTATTATAGATGTAAAAAAATATATGGAGGAAAACAGGAATAAAAAATATGACTATATCTTAGATTTAGATGTTTCCTCTCCGCTAAGAACTATTGAAGATGTTGAGTATGCCTTTCAAGAACTAATTTCAGATAAAGAAGCTTATAATATATTTTCAGTAAATACAGCCCATAAAAATCCATACTTTAATATGGTAGAAAAATATGGAAAATATTATAATTTGTGTAAAAAAGGAAACTTCTTAACTAGACAATCAGCCACAGAAGTATATGAAATGAATGCTTCATTTTATATCTATAGAGATTCATTTTTTAATGAAGGAAACAATTCTGCAATTACAGAAAAGTCATTGATTTATAAAATGGACCACATGTGTTTTGATATAGATTCACCGATAGACTTTGAGTTTATGGAATATTTAATAACTAATAATAAATTAAGTATAAATATTTAAATAATGAAGGTCGTAATTATCGGGTTAGGCTCTATAGCAAAAAAGCATATAGAAGCTATTAACGTTATTGAATCTGAGAACCAAATATATGCACTCAGACATAGTAAAGAGTCATTGCCTGTAGATGGAATAATTGATTTTTATGATATAGAATTAATAAAAGAAATTAATCCTAGTTTCGTGATTGTATCTAACCTTACCTCTGAGCATTTTAAAACCTTAAAAAAATTATTAGAATTTAATTATCCTTTGTTTATTGAAAAGCCTTTATTTTCTGGTGTAGGAGAAAAAGAGAAAGAATTAGTTAGGGCTATAAATGACAAAAAAATAAAAACATATGTCGCTTGTAATTTGAGATTTCATGAAGGTATTCGTTTCTTAAAAAAAGAATTAAAAGATAAAAAAGTTGAAGAGGTTAATGTTTATTGTGGGTCTTATTTGCCAGATTGGAGGCCAGGAAAAGATTTTAGAAAAATCTACAGCGCAAATAAAGAAATGGGTGGTGGAGTTCACATAGACTTAATTCATGAACTTGATTATTTATATTGGATTTTTAAAGAACCAAAATCAATAGTAAAAACTTTTAGTAGTAAATCATCTTTAAATATATCTTCTGTTGATTATGCTAATTTTATTTGGGAGTATGAAACGTTCTACGCTAATATTATTTTGAATTATTACAGAAAAGAACCCAAAAGAACTTTTGAAGTTTTAACACATCAAGGAACATATCTTTTAGATTTATTAAGTAATAAAATTATGTTCAATAATAGTACTATTTTTGAATCCAAACAGGGACTAAAAGATATGTATATAGATCAAATGAATTTCTTTACACACCATGTTATTAAAGGTGAGAAATTTAACACTATAAGAGAATCTTACAAAGTATTAGAGTTATGTCTGAAAGATTGAAAAGCAAAGTAATTATAGTAACAGGTGCAAAGGGGTTAATAGGAAACGCAACCCGCATTTCATTACTTAAAAATGGAGCTACTGTAGTTGCAGTTGATGTTGTGGCAGATGTTGAAAATAATATAATGGCTTTTAATGTTACTGAAGAAGAAGCCATAGATGGACTCATTTCTTTTGTGTTGGAGAAACATGGAAGAATTGACGGATTGGTAAATTTAGCCTATCCTAGAACAAAGGATTGGGGGACGAAATTTGAGCATATAAAACTATCATCATGGAGAGAAAATGTAGACATGCAAATGAATATGGTTTTTTACATGTGTCAAAAAGTATTAGATGTTATGAAAAGCCAACGCAGTGGTTCCATTGTAAATATTGGATCTATTTATGGAGTTGTTGGAAATGACTTTTCTTTATATGAAGATTATGGAGGGACATCTCCTGCAGCTTACGCCGCTGTTAAAGGAGGAATCATTAATCTGACAAGATATCTTGCCTCTTATTACGGGAAGTTCAATATTAGAGTAAATTGCTTATCTCCTGGAGGAATTTTATCTAAAGATCAACAACACAAAAGCTTTATACAAAGATATAGTGAGAAATCCCTGTTAGGTAGATTGGGAAATCCTGAAGAGATTGCACAGCCAATAGTTTTTCTGTTATCTGACGATGCCTCGTTTATAACAGGGCATAATTTGATGGTAGACGGAGGTTGGACAGCTATTTAATCTTTTGATAGTTATTTAAAATTATGACAAAAGATAAACAGAGTTCAGTAAAAATGACACTATGGAGTATGTTGGGTCGTTACATACCTCAGATAATCCAAATTGTTTCGACGTTAATTATAGCAAGATTAATAACACCACAAGACTTTGGAGAAGTAGCAATAATTACTACTTTCACACAGATTGCTAGTTTACTTGTGGCATCAGGATTTTCTGAAGCCTTGATTTTTAGAGTAAATAATACACAATCTTTATATTCCACAGTTTTTTATACGAATTTATCGGTATCATTATTACTTTATTCGATATTATTTTTATGCGCTGATTTTATTGCAGATTTTTATGAAATTAAACGATTAAGTATACTTACAAAAGTAGTAGGACTTAATGTTATTGTTTATTCGTTTACTTATATACAAAGAGTACTGTTTTCAATCAATCTTAATTTCAAATTCCCGGCTTTAGTTACACTAGTTTCCTCGGTTTTAGGAGCTGCTGTGGGATTATATTTAGCTTATAACGATTATGGAGTTTGGTCAATAGTTTTTCAAACCTTATCAATTAACCTAATACAAGCCTTGCTTTTTTGGGGATTATCTAATTGGAAACCTAACATTATTTTTTCGTTTGAAGAATTAAAAGAAATATTACCGTATTCGTTTCGGATCTTATCTAATAATTTCGTTCAAGTATTTTATGATAATGTTTATTCTTTAGTTATAGGTAAAGTTTTTTCAGCAAAAATTCTAGGTTATTATAATAGGATGCAAACGGTTGTTTTTTTCACAACAACTAATTTTATGTATGCTGTAGAAAGTGTTTTTTTTCCAATTCTATCTAAAAGTAAAAATGATGAAGATTACTTGAGAGGAAAGTATGAAATCCTTTTAAGATTATCAACCTTTCTAGCTTTCCCTATTCTTATTTTTATCATAGCTTTGAGTAAACCCTTAATAGTGGTTATCTTGACAGAGAAATGGCTTGGAGGTGCAGAAATATTAAAGTTATTATCAGTAGCTTATTTATTTATCCCATTAATTTATATCAATAATTCATATTTAAAAATTCTTGATAAAACTCAGGTGCTACTTAAGATTAACTTACTGAAAAAATTGATTGGAATCACTATATTACTAATTACCATGAATTATGATATAATTACTGTATGCTATGGAATAATTTGCTATTATACGCTAGACGCGGTATTATCAATGTACTATACGCAAAAATACTTGAAAGTTAAAATTTATAAACAGATCAGTTTTATTTTATTAAATATCTTTTTAAATGGTTTGTTATTTTTATTAATAAGTTATATTTCATCATTGTTTATTGATAACTTCTACAAGATTTTATTTAGTATTATTATTGGTATAGGATTGTATCTTTCAGTTGTATTTCTATTAAAGTCAAAAGAATATTTTTTCTTAAAAAAAATGATTACTAAAAGTTAAGGTATGGGATTTATACTTCAGGTTTTATTCTTTTTTATATTTCTACTGTTTAATAATAGAAAGACTAAACTTTATTTTGCTCTAATTGTACTACAATTTTTTTCCTTTTTATCTCAATTTTTAGTTGGAGCAGAGATAGATTATGACTCTCCTAAAATAGTTTTTAGTATTGTTTTTATTAACATTAATTTATTTTTAATTCTGGCTCCATGGCGGTATGCTAAAATCCAAATGATTTATTTAAAAAATAAAAAATTCGTGTTTTTTTTTAAGCGAATTTTATATAAGGTGTTATTATTTAATTTTTTGCTAGGAATTTTTATGTTAATAATAATACGTACATATATACCAAGTATTGCTTCTTTTAAAGCAGAAGGTGCATATAGAGATTTATATGATCAAATTCCCTATTTCGCTAATTTATTTAGATACTCATACCTAACCCAAAATTTAGGGTATTTTGCCATTCCTTTTTTTTTCTATTACCTTTCTATTTCAGATATTAAAAAGTCTAGGATAGCATTATTACTATCATCATCATCTATAATAGCAGGAATTGCTTTTTATTCAAGAGCACAAATATTTACTTATGTAATGGTTTTTTTCGGTGCCTTTTTACTTTTAAGGGATATAATACCTTTAAATATAAAAAATAAAATTAATAGAAGGTTTAGAATAGTTGCTTCTGTAATAGTTTTTGTATTTGTGTCTATAACTGTAACTCGATTCTCTGAAATGGACTATTATAAAGACCGTATTCCTCCAAGATCGAGAATTAAAGACCCAATAGTATATAGTATTGCTGATTATGCTGCCCAAGGTTATTATAATGGAGTAAATCGCCTAGAATTATATACAGTAGATAAAACACTTTATGGAGAGGGGTTGCTTCGCATTGTTTACCAGTTCTTGGATTTTTTCGGGGTAATATATTGGGATTCAGATGTTTCAAAGGAAAAGGTTAATAGGTCTTTTGACTATAAATCTCATCTTTTTTATGGTTACACATGTCAAATGGTATATAATTTTGGTTATACAATATCTTTGTTATTAAGTTTCTTTTTTTACTTATACATAAAAAGAAAATTAAATAATAAAAAACAATTACCTATAGAAAATTTATTTATTTTAATTTTACTTTTAGTAATTTCAATTGTGTCAATTTTTTATTGTGGTTTTGAATTACTTTACATTGCGTTATTATTTTTCTCTCTCGTTAGAGTCTTATTTTTTTTTAGAAAAAATGAATTATAGTCTTAAAACAATTTCAAAAGGATATTTATATGCTTATATAAATGAATATAATAACTATGAAGATTTGCGTAGAAAAGAAAATTTAGATTTATCTTATAAAAAATTTAAAATTAAACAAGTAGCCAGATATTTAAATCTCCCAAATAGTCTACATAATGTTTTTTATATTTTTACTTTTTTGTTATCTAAACTTGAAGTATTGGTCTATGTTTTAGTTTTGCTCTTAAAACTTTCCAAGTACTCCATAGAATATTTCGTTACATCAAAAAGAGATGTAAATAATAAATTAATAATGTTTGGTATAAGTTTTGACAATGAAAGGTTTGTTAAGATTTTAAATAGTGCTAAAATAAATCTCGATGAAGTTGTAATAATAAAATTACCTTCTATAAAATCCGATTACAGTGATTTTGAAAAGTTACATTTGTTTAGCGGTATAAATTATTCTGATTTATTTTGTTCATTTATTTATTCAGTAAAAATTTCCTTTTTTATGAAAAAAAAATATGGCGTTAGAGATTTAATGTTCAGATCATATACTTCATTCGAATATTTTTTGGCATATTTTTATTTAAAAAAAATGGATGCTTCTAATTCTTATTATTTTATTAGTTTATTAGATAGATGGGCGTATCTTGCAAATTATACTAATAAAAATAAATGCTTGATACAACATGGTATATTGTATAAATATACTAAAGCTCCGAAAATAGGGAGTGTTGATTTAGCATATTATATAAATGAAGAGCAAAAAAAAATTTGTGAAGATGTACTTTTAAAGAATAAACCAAAAGCTTATTACAGAGCATCAATTACATTTTCTTCTAGTGATTTATTACTAAAAAACAGTTTCAAAAATATTCTTTTAATTTGTAATAAGTTTTTTTTAAAAAAAGAAGAAGTAATTATAAGAGATTTGCCTAAAAGAAAATTAAATCTTTATATCAAACCACATCCTGGAGATAAGGATATTAGTCCTTATAAAAATCTCAAGAAGGAGTGTGATTTTGTGATATTAGCTAAAAATGATTTTCCTAAAGTTGACTTTGTTATTTCTTATATGTCAACACTAGCTGATGAATATGAAAATGAAGGGATTACAGTCTTAAGATATGAGGATGAAGGTTTTGATTTAAAATACAAGGATTTAGGGTAGTTTAATTTCATTTAAAGATTTATTAATGTAATGATGAGTATTGTTGAAAAAATTAAAATCTATGGCTTCTTTGGCTTAATTCAACTTGTTTTTTTTAAAATAAAAACGATTTTGTTTTTTAATAGATCAAGATTAATTCGTTTCCCTATAATTATTAGAGGAAGAAAGAGTATTGACTTTGGTAAAGGTCTAACTACTGGTATCGGATGTAGAATTGAGGCTTATCCTGATAAACTGAGGAACGACAAACTAATAGTATTCGGAGATAATGTTCAACTTAATGATTATGTACATATAACAGCAATGAATAAAGTAGTTATAGGCAACAATGTTTTGATGGCGAGTAAGATATATATATCAGATTGTTCTCATGGATTTTATGAAGGAGGGGAAAGAGATAGTAGCCCCGAGTCAATTCCAATTGATAGAGAATACAAAATAAATTTTATAGTAATTGAAGATAATGTTTGGTTAGGTGAATTTGTATCTGTTTTACCTGGTGTCAGAATAGGAAAAGGAAGTATTATTGGGGCAAATTCTGTGGTCACTAAAGATATACCTTCCAATAGTATAGCAATTGGTGTACCAGCTAAGGTTATAAAGAAATTTAATTTAGAAACAAAAAAATGGGAAAAAATATAATGAAAAACGTATTAATAACTGGTGGGGCTGGTTTTATAGGAAGTAATTTGGCTATAAAACTTATATCGAAAGATTATAATGTTACAGTTTTAGATAATTTATCACCACAGATACATGGAGAGAATCCAGAAGAAACTTCTCCGTTGTATAATCGTATAAAAGATAAAGTTCGTTTCATTAATGGAGACGTCTCTAATAAGAAAGATTGGGAAAAAGCTTTAATAGATCAAGATATTGTTGTGCATTTTGCTGCTGAAACTGGTACTGGACAATCTATGTATGAAATAAATCATTACAATGAAGTTAATATTATGGGAACTTCGATAATGTTAGATTTATTAACAAATAGTAAATCTTATTCTGTAAAAAAAATTATTATAGCATCTTCTAGATCTATTTATGGTGAAGGAAAATATGAAAGCTCTAAGCACGGAATAGTATATCCTAAAGAAAGAGATGAGAGGGATATGTTAAAAGGAGATTTTAATGTTAAGTGTCCATATAGTAATGAAAATGTAAAGTTATTACCAACAGATGAAGAGAGTAAAATACATCCTTCTTCTATTTATGGAATAACCAAGCAAGTACAAGAACAAATGTGTATGGTTGTAGGTAAATCTATTGGAGTTCCAGTAGTAGCATTTAGATATCAAAATGTATATGGTCCAGGGCAATCATTATCAAATCCTTACACAGGAATTTTATCAATTTTTTCTACAAGAATAAAAAACGGAAATAATATTAATGTTTTTGAAGATGGACAAGAGAGTCGAGATTTTGTTTATATAGATGATGTTGTTGATGCAACAATTTTAGGCATTGAAAAACAAGAAGCTAATTTTAATGTTTTTAATGTGGGGTCAGGAAAAAGAACAAGTGTAGTTACCGTAGCAAAAACCTTGAGGAGAAATTATAATAGTAAAACAGAAATAAAAGTATCTGGGAACTTTAGATTAGGTGATATTAGAGATAATTATGCTGATTTGACTAAGATAGAGAAGTTATTGAACTTTACACCAAAGATAAGCTTTGAAGAGGGTATATCTAGATTTACAAATTGGGTAAATCAACAAGATATAAAAAATGATAAATTTGATGAATCTATTCGAGAAATGAAAGAAAAAGGGTTGTTAAAGTAGTATTTTATGTTTAATAATAAAAAAATTCTTTTTTTTTCAGTTAAACTATTTTCCATTGAAAATAAAATAGAAAATAAATTAAGCTCTCTAGGTGCTATAGTAGATTATTATGATGAAAGACCTTCAAATAGTATCTTAGTAAAAGGATTAATTAGGCTTAAACGAGATTTATATAAAAGGAGAATAGATAATTATTATCGAAAAATATTATATGAGATAAAAGATAAAGAATATGATTTTTTATTCTTGATAAAAGGTGAGGTTATACCTGAGTTTTTTTTAAAAAAATTTTGTGAATCTAACCCAAGTGCTAAAAGAATTTTTTACACATGGGATTCTTTTAATAACAATAATAATTCTAAGAAGATACTTAAATACTTTCAGTCAAAAATAACATTTGATTCATATGACGCAAAGCAATTTGGTTTAGATTTACAACCTTTGTTTTTCTTTGACTCATTTAAAGGTATAAAGAAAATAAATAATTTTAAACATCACTTACTTTTTATAGGAACGGCTCATTCTGATAGGTACATTTTGGCTAACAAAATAGTTGATTGGTGTAATGATAAAGAATTATCTTCTTACACTTTTTTTTATTTGCAGGGAAGGATTGTATATTTTTTTAAAAGAATTTTTGACTCTACTTTTAAATATTTTGATTACAAAAAATTAAGTTTTAAGAGTTTAACAGAACAGGATATAATAGATTTATATAAAGATTCTAATGTAATCCTTGACATTAATCACCCCTCTCAAAAAGGGTTAACAATGAGAACTCTGGAGGCTGTTGGAGCAAGAAAAAAAATAATTACAACTAACCCAGAAATTAAGAAATATATCTTTTATAATGAAAATAATATATTGGTTATAGATAGGAATAATATTGTCTTAAATGAAGACTTTTTTACAGGTCCTTATCAAGACATACCAGAACAAATTTACGATGCATTGTCCATAGAAGGATGGCTTAAAAGTATTTTTTTTAAGAATCAAATTGAAAAATGGATAGTTGAATGAGAAATGTAATGGTTACTGGAGCTTCAGGATATGTAGGGAAAAATTTTATTGAAAGTTATTCGTCAAATTACAATTTATTTACTTTCTCCTTACTGAAAAATTCTATAGAAAGCCTAGAATTACAAAATATAGATGTAATTCTTCATTGTGCTGCCTTAGTTCATAAATCGAAAGTTAAAAATGCAGAGTATAAAAAGGTAAACGTTAACTATCCATATAATTTAGCAAAAAAAGCTAAGTCACAAGGAGTGAAACAATTTGTTTTTATTAGTAGTATAGCAATCTATGGAAATAAATCGTTGATTAACTATAAAACTGAAAAAAAACCAAATAATGAATACGGACTTAGTAAATTGCAAGCAGAAGAATTACTTGAATCGTTAAATGATGAAACTTTTGTAGTTAGTATTGTTAGACCTCCAATGGTCTATGGTAAAAATGCACCTGGTAACATAAATAGGTTATTAAGTTTAATTAAAAGAACACCAATTTTACCTTTTAAAGGAATTAAGAATAAAAGAAATTTTGTTTATATCCAGAATCTATTACAAGGAATTAATCATATTATTGAGAATAAAATAGAAGGAGATTTTTTGATTTGTGATGATGAAAGTATAAGTACAACAGATTTAATCATTAATTTATCAAAAGTAATTAATAAAAGGGTAATACTGATAAGGATTCCTTTTTTTAATTTTGTCCTGAGAACTTTTAAACCAATTTTGTATGATAAATTATATAGTGACTTAATAATTGATAATACAAAGACTAATAATATATTAAAGTATAAAACACCATATTCGTTATTTGATGGTTTAAAAAGTATTAGTAAAATTAAATAAAATGAAAGGAATTATTTTAGCTGGAGGAAGTGGTACTCGTTTATATCCAATTACCAAAGGAGTTTCAAAACAATTATTACCAATTTATGATAAACCGATGATTTACTATCCATTATCGGTTTTAATGTTGTCAGGAATAAAAGAAGTTTTAATTATTTCCACACCTCATGATTTACCAAATTTTGAAAAATTATTAGGAAACGGAAAGGATCTTGGTATAAAATTAAGTTATAAAGAGCAACCTTCTCCAGATGGATTAGCACAAGCTTTTATTATTGGTGAAGAATTTATTGGGGATGATAATGTATGTATGATTTTAGGAGATAATATTTTTTATGGTCATGGTTTGGTGGAAATGCTAGGAAATGCTAGGAAGAATGTAGAACAAGAAAAAAAGGCAACTGTTTTTGGTTATTATGTTAAAGACCCGGAGCGTTATGGTGTTGCTGAGTTTGATGATAATGGAAATGTAATTTCGATAGAGGAAAAACCAAAACAACCAAAATCCAATTACGCAGTAGTAGGTTTGTATTATTTTCCAAATAATGTAGTTAAGAAAGCTAAAGAAGTAAAACCTTCAGATAGAGGAGAACTTGAAATTACCTCACTTAATCAAACTTATCTTGAAGAGAATGATTTGAAAGTAGAATTAATGGGTAGAGGTTTTGCATGGTTAGATACAGGGACCCATGATTCTTTAATGGAAGCAGGTCAATTTATAGAAACAATTGAAAAAAGACAAGGATTAAAAGTAGCTTGTTTAGAAGAAATAGCTCTTTATATGGGCTATATTACTAAAGAAGAAGTTGAAAAATTAGCTCAACCTTTGAAGAAAAATAATTATGGTCAATACTTATTAAATTTAGTTAAAGAATAATGATGAATTTTATAAAAACAAAAATACCTGATTTAATGATTATAGAACCCAAAGTTTTTGGAGATCAAAGAGGGTATTTTTTTGAGTCATTTAATGTGAAGCAATTTGAAGAGCATATCTTCAAAGTAGATTTTGTTCAAGACAACGAGTCAAGATCTTCAAAAGGAGTTTTAAGAGGTTTACATTTTCAGAAACCACCATATGAACAAGCAAAACTGGTAAGATGTGTTAAGGGAAGTGTATTAGATGTGGCTGTAGATATTAGGAGAGGTTCTCCTACTTTTGGAGCGTATGAAGCTGTAGAACTATCTGAAGACAATAAAAGACAATTATTTGTCCAAGAGGATTTGCTCATGGCTTTGTTGTTCTGTCCGAAAGTGCAATATTTTCTTATAAAGTTGATAATTGGTATGCTCCTGAACTTGATAGTGGTATAATATGGAATGATGTAGATTTGAAGATTGATTGGAAGATTAAAGATGAAAATATAACTCTATCAGATAAAGATAAAAAATTACAATCCTTTAAAGATTTAAAAAGCCCTTTCATATATTAACATGAATGTATTAGTAACAGGATCATCGGGACAATTAGGATCAGAAATTAAAGTGCTTTCAAAAAAACACATATACAGACATGTTTTTTTCTTTGAAAACACTTCAGGATTAGACATAACTGACCTATCTTCTGTAAAAGATTATTTTAAACAAAACGATATCAATGCTGTAATAAATTGTGCAGCTTATACAGCTGTTGATAAAGCAGAATCGGAGCAAGAGCTTGCAAGAAAAGTAAATGCGGATGGAGTAAGAAACTTATTAGAAGCATTAAATGAAAGAGGTAGATTTATTCATATTTCAACAGATTATGTTTTTAATGGAGAAAGTTATATTCCTTACAAAGAAACTGACAAAGTTGACCCATTAGGGACTTATGGGAAAACAAAAAGAGAAGGGGAAGAGTATTTTCTTAATTCTAACACAAAAGGTTTTATTATAAGAACCTCTTGGGTGTATTCTAGTTTTGGGAATAATTTTGTCAAGACTATGCTTCGTCTTGGTAAAGATAGAGAGAGTCTCGGTGTTATTTTTGATCAAATAGGATCACCTACATATGCAAGAGATCTCGCTAAGGTGTGTTTAACTTTCTTAGAACAAGATACTCCGAGTAAAACCGAAATTTATCATTATTCTAATGAAGGAGTGGCTTCTTGGTATGACTTTGCTAAAAGTATTATGGAAATAGCTAATCTTAAATGCAATGTTAAACCGATAGAAACAAAAGATTATCCGACACCAGCTAAAAGGCCGAATTATTCATTTTTAAATAAAACAAAAATTAAAAAAGATTTAAACATAGAGATACCTCATTGGAGAGATTCGTTAAATGAATGTATTAAAGAACTAGAAAAATAAAAAGATGAAAAATATATTAATTACTGGTGGAGCAGGTTTCATAGGATCCCATGTTGTGAGGTTATTTGTAAATAAATATTCAAATTATAACATAATTAATTTAGATGCTCTTACTTATGCTGGAAATTTGGAAAATTTAAAAGATGTAGAATCAAAAGAAAATTATTTTTTTATTAAAGCAGATATTTGTGATCATGAAAAGATGGATTCTTTATTTAAAGAATATGAAATTGATGGTGTGATACATTTAGCAGCTGAATCTCATGTTGATCGATCAATAAAGGACCCATTTTCTTTTGCTAAAACAAATGTTTTAGGAACTTTAAGTTTATTACAAGCAGCTAAGAATAACTGGAATAATTTTGAAAATAAATTATTTTATCATGTTTCTACAGACGAAGTATATGGAAGTTTAAGTGAGCAAGGTTTTTTCACAGAAAATACATCTTATGATCCACATTCTCCTTACTCTGCTTCGAAAGCTTCTTCAGACCATTTTGTTAGAGCATTTCATGATACGTATGAATTACCAATAATTATATCAAATTGTTCAAACAATTATGGATCATATCAATTCCCTGAGAAATTAATACCATTATTTATTAATAATATTTGTAATAATAAGCCTTTACCAGTATATGGAAAAGGAGAAAACATTCGTGATTGGTTATTTGTAAACGATCATGCAAGAGCTATAGATGTAATTTTCCATGAAGGGAAAAATGGAGACACATATAATATTGGAGGATTTAATGAATGGAAGAATATAGACTTAATTAAAGTTTTAATTAAAACAGTGGATAGGTTACTAGGAAGATCCGAAGGAGAATCTGAAAAATTAATTACTTATATAAAGGACAGAGCAGGCCATGATTTTCGTTATGCAATAGATTCTTCAAAATTAAAAAATGAATTAGGTTGGGAACCTTCATTACAATTTGAAGAAGGTATAGAAAAAACAGTACAATGGTATTTAGATAATCAAGATTGGGTAAAAAAAATAACTAGTGGAGATTATCAAAATTACTATCAAGAGATGTATTCTAATTAAAATAGCCATATACTTATGTTACGCCTTTTAGATTTCATATTCTCATTTTTCGGAATTTTATTTTTATGGCCAGTTGGTCTTATTGTTTATATCTTAGGATTGTTTGATACAGGTTCACCAATTTTTAAACAAAAAAGGGTTGGTAAACATCAAAAACCATTTACATTATTAAAGTTCAGAACTATGGGAGTGGATACAAAATCTGTAGCAACACATTTAGCAAATAGTAGTTCTGTCACTAAGTTAGGAGCTTTTTTAAGAAAGTCAAAGCTTGATGAATTACCGCAGCTTCTTAATGTCTTAAAAGGAGACATGAGCTTAGTAGGTCCTAGGCCAAATCTATTCAATCAAGAAGAGTTAGTAAAAGAAAGAAGCGAAAGAGGTGTATATGATTTTTTACCAGGAATCACTGGACTTGCACAAATCAATGAAATTGATATGTCTACACCAGAAAAATTAGCCAAAGTAGATGCACAAATGCTTCAAGAGTTAACTATAAAAAAATATTTTCACTATATTTTTGCTACTTTAGGGGGCAAAGGTTCAGGAGATCGAATTAAAGAATAAATAGCTGTTACAGTTATTTATAGGTTAAACATATCAAACATCATCTAAAGCTGTAGCTTTAGATGATGTTTTTTTATCATAATTTTATCTTCATTTTTGTTTTATTAAGAGTTTTTAAATAGTTGTATATAGCTGTTGATAGCAATACTATTTTTTACATTCATACTAGTAGTATTGTATTCATAAAGAACTCTTGTTTTAAGATTCAATTAACTTGTTTAGATATTGTGTTTTGATAATAATCTTGATATATTACTATAGTATTACAAACCTCTATATCAATGATGGATAAGTTCCTTGTTTGGATACATTCTATTTTTTTAGTAATATCTGGTTTTCTCAGTTGAGATTACTTTAAAAGTTTTATTCAAATAAATAACCTATAATTTTCTTAGAATATGTATTTGTAATTAGTGATAATACAAGGTTTTTACGATTTCCTAGATGAGGTAATATCTACTATTCACACTCTTTCTAGTCTATTTACATTTAAATTTTCAGTAAGATTCGAATGTTTTCTATAGCAATGATAAGAATTGGGTATGATATGGTAACTCTTTTACCGTTTTATAAATAATTAATTAGTTCGATAATAAAAAGTCCAATAAATTACTAGTAGAAGAGATACATTCTTTCTTTTGTAAAACAAATATATTATTGGAGTTATTCTGAACTGAAAGTTATACTCCTTCTCTGCTAAATCAATAATATCGTTTTCTCCTCTGATATTGATACTTCAGCTTTGAATCCTGTGTCTAAGCTGAGCCTGTTTTGTTTATAATTTAATTCGTCTTTTCTACTTGGGAAACTACAGCTAATTTAAAGCCTAAATTGTAATCTCGTTGGGTACGCGTTTTCTTGGATCCTTTGTTATTCATAAAGTAAGTCTATATTGTATCAACTTATTTCAAGAAGGAATAGTATAAATAAAAAAAGGAGTTTCAAAGCTCCTTTTTTATTTATTTAATTCTTTCTAAGGTTAGATCTGGATTATATTTTACAATAAATAATCCTTTATTGTAGATGCTACCAAAGAGTTTTTTGTCAAACTCAAATTTGTTTTCTAAACGAATTGAAGCTCCTTGTTTATAAGTGTCTAAAAGCTTTTCTCCAGAAGCTAAACGCATTAAAACATCAAAAGTAATATCAAAACCACGAACAGCATATTCAGTTGGAATATCGTTATTCTTAGCTTTATAGCTATTTATAAACCTTTTCATATTTTGATCTTCATAGTTAGCATAGCTATCAGTTACATATGTAAAACCAATTCGAGCCAAAGTATTATTATCTACACTTTCATATGATCTAGTGTTTTTCTCAATAGCAAAAACCTGTGCAGAAATACCTTCAGGTAGGACGATCATACTATTAATAGCGTTAGCAACAACATCTCGTTGATCTGTAGCTATAATAATCCAATTATGAGAATTAGGTTTCATTTTATCTGTAAAACGTTCTTTTTTGATAAAGTTGTCTTCAGGTTTTAAAACAAAAACATTTTCAATAGAATCGTTACTTTTTAATATCTGAGTAATTTCTTTAGATTGAGCATCAGAAGTTTCTGTTCCATCTGAAACAATAAAAATTCCTTCACCATCGTAAATTTTACTTAAATAATTTCCTAATGCTTGACTTCGAATTGTCTTATCTGGCGCAGATTTTACAATTTTAGAAGAAGAAAATTGATTTTGATTTTTTGAATAATGAGGAAATATTACAGGAGCATCAGAAGCTTTGGCAACTTCTTTTACCTTATCGGAATAAAAAGGACCAATGATAGCATTCATATCATTTAAAAGTTCCTTTTCTAAAATTGCTTCTATATTTTTCCCTCTATTTCCAGTGTCAAACACCGAAATATCTAAATTAACGCCTAAACTTTTTACTGAATCTATTGCTATTTCACTTCCTAGATAAAAATCGGTAACTAAGTTTGCTAAATTAGCATTACCTCTGTCAGCTTTAGATGTATCAAAAATATCATCTGACACTTTTTCTTTGTATTCATCTGCTCTAAAAGGTAAAAGTAAAGCTACACGAATACTTTCGTCTATTTGACCAATACTATCAATAAACATTTCAGAAGAATAGCTCTCAATATTATCAGCAACATTACGAATCCTTAATACCTGACCGATTTGTAAATTATTATTTTCAATTTCAGGATATTCAGGATTTAAGTTCATTAATTCCTCTTTGGTAATATTGTAAAATCTAGTTAAACTGTAAACAGTTTCTTTTGATTTGACTGTATGAGTTACATGATTTTTTAAATCTTCTTCTCTAGATAAGTAAACGATTTTCTTTTCCGCTACTTTTACTTTTAAAACCTGACCAACATCTAAATAATTTTCTTTTAATCTTGGATATTGAGGATTAAGATTTATCAATTCCTCTTTAGAAATATTATAGTCTTTTGTAATTCTATAAACTGTCTCTCCTGGTTTAACTGTATGTTTTTTGAACTCAATTACAGTTCTAATGATTTGAGTAGAATCTGGTTGTTTTACAGTTTCATTTTCGTCTTCAGTAGTAACTTCGTTTTCAGAAGAAGATTCATCTGGACTTTCATCTTTATTTTCCTTAGATTCTTTATCATTTTTAGAATCTTGTATTAAAGGAATCGATTTTTTATACTCTGGATTAGGTATAATAATAACACTATTCATTGATGGGGTTTCACCTACATCTGGATTTAAACGAACTAAATCTTCCGTTTTAACATCGATGCGTTTAGCGATATCTCGCATAGTTTCCCCTTCTTTTACTTTATAAGAGATATATCTTTTTTGTTGACTACAAGAAGATATTAATAGAGTTACTATTAAAGTAAAAGTCCAAAATTTAATCTTATTCATATAATTCAATTACTGCTTCGTATGATTATTCCCATTCTATTGTTGCAGGTGGTTTAGAACTAATATCGTAAACTACTCTATTTACACCTTTCACATTATTAATTATTTTATTCGATATGTTTTGTAAGAACTCATAAGGTAAATTTACCCAGTCGGCTGTCATACCATCTGTACTTTCAACAGCTCTCAAAGCTACTACCTTTTCATATGTTCTTTCATCTCCCATTACTCCAACAGAGTTCACAGGTAATAAGATTGCACCAGCTTGCCATACTTTGTCATACAATCCGTATTCTTTTAATCCATTTATAAAAATGGCATCAACTTCTTGCAAAATACGAACTTTTTCTGAAGTAATATCTCCTAAGATTCTTATTGCTAAACCTGGTCCAGGGAAAGGGTGTCTACCTAATAGTTCTTTGTCAATTCCCATAGAAGCTCCAACACGTCTAACTTCATCTTTAAAAATCATTCGTAATGGCTCAACAACTTGTAGTTTCATAAAGTCCGGTAATCCACCAACATTATGATGACTTTTTATTGTTGCTGAAGGACCTCCATTTACTGAAACAGATTCAATTACGTCTGGATAAATAGTTCCTTGTGCTAGCCATTTTGCATTTTCAACTTTAGCTGCTTCATCATCAAAAACTTCGATAAATACCCTACCTATTGTTTTTCTTTTAGTTTCTGGATCACTAATTCCTTCTAAAGCATTTAAGAATCTTTCAGAAGCATCTACACCTTTAACGTTTAATCCCATGCCTTCGTATTGCTGAAGTACACTTTTAAACTCATCTTTTCTCAATAATCCATTATTTACGAAAATACAGTGTAAGTTGTCACCGATTGCTTTGTGTAATAAAACTCCAGCAACTGTAGAATCTACACCTCCAGAAAGACCTAATATTACTTTATCGTCTCCAATTTTCTCTTTTAAGTCAGAAACTGTTGATTCAACAAAAGAATTTGGAGTCCAATTTTGCTCGATGTTAGCAATATCAACCAAGAAGTTTTTTAATAATAACGTACCATCTGTTGAATGGTAAACTTCTGGATGGAACTGAATAGCAAAAGTAGTTTCACCTTCAATTTTATATGCAGCATTTTCTACATCCTTAGTACTTGCAAGTAAAACAGCATTTTCAGGTAGTTCTTTAATCGTATCTGAGTGACTCATCCAAACTTGGCTTCCTTCAGAAATACCATTTAAGAATTGCTCTCCATCTTTTATGAATGATAAATTAGCTCTACCATACTCTCTTGTATTTGATGGAGCTACTAAACCACCAGAAAAATGTGCTAAATATTGTGCACCATAACATACAGCTAATAAAGGTTTTTTGCCTCTAATTTCTGATAAATCTGGATGAGGTGCTTCTTCTGAACGAACAGAAGATGGACTTCCTGATAAGATTACAGCTTTAAAATCGTTTAAGTTTTGTGGAATTTTATTGTAAGGATGAATTTCACAGTAAATATTCAACTCTCTTACTCTACGCGCAATTAATTGAGTGTATTGCGAACCAAAATCTAATATTAATACGTTGTGTTGTTGCATCCGCAAAAATAATAGTTTGATTTTTATTTTTGCATGAATTTTTCACTTTTTAATAACGATATACTATTGCATTGATATTCATACCTGCACCAACAGATGCCATCATGAAAATATCTCCTTTTTTTAGATTATGACCTTCTATTTTATCTTTAAGAACCCAGTCTAATAGTGTAGGTACTGTAGCTACAGAACTATTTCCTAATTCATGGATAATCATTGGCATAATATCTTTCGGAACGGGTTTCTTATAAAGTCGATAGAAACGTTTTATTATGGCCTCATCCATTTTTTCGTTTGCTTGATGTATAAAAACTTTTTTCAAATCATCAATATCAACATTACTTTTATCTAGTGCAGTTTTCATAGCTTTAGGAACATGAGTTAAAGCAAATTCATAAATTTTTCTACCATGCATCTTAATGTAACGTACATTTTCATCTTTACTTTGATCATAAGAGTTCCCAAAGAATAGGTGGTAAGCTTCATCTTTAGAAAACGTTTGCGTAGCGTGTCCTAAAATGCCATTTTCTACATCAGTATCTATACTTTCTACAATACAAGCTCCAGCTCCATCACTATAAATCATAGAATCACGATCATTCTCATCTATAACTCTAGATAAAGTTTCTGTTCCTATGACCAGGACTTTTTTAGCAATACCTGCTTTTATAAATGCCTGTGCTTGTATAACACCTTCAATCCAACCAGGACAACCGAATAATATATCGTATGCAACACAATTTGGATTTTGGATTTGTAGTGAATGTTTTATCCTCGTCGCTAAACTCGGAATAATATCACTTTGTATTCCTGTTTTTTTTACATCACCAAAATTATGAGCTACAATTATATAATCGATACTTTCAGCATCTATATTAGCATTCTCAATCGCATTTTTAGCGGCGAAGTAACCAAGATCAGATGCAGTATAATTATTTTCGGCATATCTCCTTTCTAAAATCCCTGTTATAGATTTAAACTTATCAATGATTTCTGTATTACAAGAATTAAATGGTGTACCATCTGCATTTAAAAATTCATTTGAAATAAATTTATCGTTCTCCTTTTTTACCGTTGGAATATAGCATCCTGTTCCTGTTATAACTGCCTTCATTGCTAAAATTTATATTTAGGGTAACAACAAATAAACAGGTTTTGTTTTAGGAAACCTATTTAAATTGAAAGTGAAATTTTATTTTTGTTAGATTCGTATTTTAAGGCTGTAATTTTTACAAATTAACAATTTTAACACTTTTAAAATGTATATTTGATAAAATGGTTTTTTGCGAAAATCCTTATTTTTTATTGATTATATCTTTTTTTATTGTTTTTATTATAAAAATGACAAAAATTAACCTATGTTAATGAATAATTATAAATAGCTGCTATCGAATGAGAAAGGTAATAAAGAAACTAAAGATTCTGTTTTAATTATTTTTCCTACTTCTCCCATAAAAATAACTTCAAAAGGAGCTTTTTGATTTACTTCATAATCTAATAAAGTCTGTCTGCACGCACCACAAGGACCAACAGGTTTATCAACTACAGTGGTTTTTGAAGAAGCTACAATAGCTAGTTTTAAGATTTTTACATTAGGATATTCAGAGCCTGCTTTCCAAACAGCTACACGTTCTGCACACATTCCAGAAGGATAAGCAGCACTTTCTTGATTACTACCATGAATAATAACGCCATTTTCTAATAAGATAGCAGCACCAACATTAAATTGAGAATATGGTGCATAGGATTTTCCCTTAGCGATGTTTGCTTCTTTTATAATTTCTTGGTCTTCTTTACTTAACTCTGAAACATCATCATAAATAATTGCTTCAGAAGAAAAATTAATTTTTTTCATAAATACGATTCTTTACTAGCTAAAAAAAGCAGTCGTTAGACTGCTTTTTAAATATTTTATATACGAAAGATACTAATAATCTTCGTAAATCTCACCTAAATCAAATGATATTGAAAAACGTAAGGTATTTTCTAATGGGTTATTTACATCTGATACATTAATCAAATAAGATAAATCTACGTTAAAAGCATTAGCTGTAAAACCTGCACCCATAGTAAAGAATTTTCTATTTCCTTTTACTTCACTTTCATTAAAGTATCCAGCACGTACTGCAAAAGCATTATTGTATAAATATTCAGCACCTAAAGACCAGTTAACTTCTTGTAATTCTTCGCTAAAGCTACGATCTAGTAATGAAGTAAACATTCCTTCAAACCATCCTCTATCTGATTGCGTACCACTTGAAGGCACTAATAACTTTCTGAATTCTAAATTAACACCTAAAGTATTGAAATCATCAAAAATAAAGTCAAAACCACCACCTAATTTAGCTATTGTTGGAATAAAGTTCTCTTCGCCAGGAGTGTATTCTACTTTTGGTCCTATGTTGGCAACATTTAAACCAATTCTATATCGTCCATTAAAAGTACCATAGTTTTGTTCGTCTGATTGATAATAAGCAGCAATATCTACAGCAAATGAATTTACTGCTTCTAAAGTACTATCAACATCTAAATTAGAGTTAATGTATTTAAGACCAACAGCCATAGAGAATTTTTCACTCAACTTTAATGAATAATAACCAGAAATTGCAAGTTCAGTAGGGTTAATACTACCATTACTAGAACCATCTCCGTTTGTTAAATCAATTCTACCTAATGAAAATAACTTTAAGTCTGCACCCCAAGCACTATTCTCGTTAAATCTATTAATTACAGATAAATTACCAGCAAAAATATCATCAGTTAAATTTCTTAACCAAGGAACATAACTAGCTCCTATACTTAATTTATTACTATTGAAAGCAATTTTTGCAGGGTTATGATATAGTGAAAATGCATCTGAAGATGTTGCTACTCCAATATCTCCCATACCACCAGCTCTTGCGTCTGAATTAATTTGTAAGAAAGGAACTGCAGTAGTAATTGCTCGGGAGTCTAATTGGGCGTTTAGTTTTAATCCCGTGATAGAAATAGCTAAGGTTAGTAATAGTATTTTTTTCATTTTGATTTTAACATTATTTTGACAAATATATGATTTTATTGTAGGATAACTAACTTCTCGTATTTCTCTGAAGTTAAATTATTAACAGAGGACGTAACTTTAATTTTATATACGTAAACACCTTTTCCTATTTTATTACCAAAATCATCTAAACCATTCCAAGTTATTGATCTTGATAATCCTCCATTAGTTTGTACTGTTTGATTAATAGTTTTAATAAGTTTTCCTGAAACTGTGAATATTTGTACTTGAACATTCAAAGGTTCATTTGGTTTATTATGGTTGAACCAAAACTCAGTATAGTTTGTAAATGGATTAGGATAATTTAATACATTTTCTAACGTGAGTTCTGTATCACTAATTACCTCAAAGCTTAACGTGATTTCAGAAGAATTATTATAGGTATCCCAAGCTTTTATTTTTAAAGTATGAATTCCTACAGATAAATCTCTAAACTTAAAGTTTACTTCGCCTTTGGTAAAATCATTTAGTTCAGTTTCATAAAAGTCATTCAGAATAAAAGGTTCAGATTCATTTCCATCTAAAATTGCTACAATATCATGATCAACAGCTGTTATAGATGTGTTTATACCACTGATGTCTGCTAATTTTATAATAAGGTTAGGAGAGGAGTTTGTGGTACCGCCGTCTATAAATGACTCGTCGTTCATAAAGGCCCTAAGTTCTGGACCAGTATTGTCTTCAGGAGCATTTTCATTTATACCACCAACCGTAACATCAAAATTAACCCCCGCTTTATCTTCATTTTCACTTTGAGCGTACAGACTTATTTTACCTTTACCATCTGTTATTTTGATGTCTTTAGGAACAATAAACTCAAATTCGAATCGACCATTTTCAACAGAAGATTTTCCTCTAAATATTTTACTTTCTTGAGAATCGAAAGTATTTACAATACCAAATCCATCATTATCTAAAGTAGTTTTATCAATAGGTTTGTCAAAGATTGTGGTAAAAACAATTCCATTAAAATTAGTTAAAGGGTTTCCTGTGTTATCACTAACAATTCCTTCTAGTTTAATTCTAGACAATGCTTTTAACGCATCTACAGGTTGTGTAATATCAACATCATTAACTTTGGTTATTCTAACATCAGGTTTAGGAATTGCCAATTTCATAGCTGGATCTCCAAAATAGTAAATGAAAAAACGTTGATTACTAGAGGTTTCATTTTTAGTTTTAATAAGGTTTGCTGCAATACTATCATCAGAATTATCAAAATCAAAAACATATTTTGCTAGCTCTTTATTAAAAGCCTCACCTAAGAATATAAAAACATCACGTGTCGTTGTAATCATACTCACAGCTCCACCATTTGGATTTAAAAATAGTTGTTCACCAGCTGTATCTCTTAACGGATTGTCAAATCTTGAGAACTCACATGTAACGGTTATAAATAAAGGTAAGGTGTTGAAGTTGTTGAAACCTTGGATTTGAGGAATTTCTAAAATACGCTCTAGAGCAAGTCCGTCTTCACCACCATGACCAAAATAATCAAACGCTAGAACACCTTTTTCCATGGCATTCGTAATAGCATTTTTTACATCAGGGTAGCGTTCACCACCTGAAGAGGTTTCTTGTTTAAATGCATCGGCATAAATTTTATTGATGTTGAGAATAGGCTTGTATTTTTTTATACTATCAGCCACTTCCTCTAATCCAGATTGTAATGATCTATCTGAATTTTCATCTATATCATCAGCAATTAAAGCAATATTGTTTCGCCAATCACCAAAAGCATTAGTTTCATAATAACTTAAAATTTTATTGATAACATCATTAGCCTCTTGAGTAGTAGAAACAGGAATTCTACCAGAAGTAATATCAATATTATCAGTAGGTCGCATTCTACCGTCATCATCATCAATCATTACAAAAAAATCATCTGTAACATAAGAAGCAACTAGATCAAAACTTTCCTCAGCATGAAAAGTAGGCACAATATTATTATTACCAGTAACTCTGTCTTTAAAATCATAAGAAGAATCACCAAAGAAACAAACATATTGTAATTTTCTAGTACTAGTATCATGTAAATATTTTATGAAATCGCGAATCCCAACTATATCAGGTGAACCTGACGAAAATTCATTATAAATGTCTAGAACATTTATGACTTTTGTATTTAAGTTAGAGTTTTCCTGATGGTAATCAGCCAAGCGTTGTGCTTGGTTCATTAGTTCATTATTAGTAATAATCAAATACTCAATATCGGTTAACGCTTGTAGATTCTGGTTTCTAACAGAGGAATTATTTATCCTTTCTGGAGAAAAATAATCGTTTTCATTTAAAATTACATATTCATTTAAATTACCACCTAAAGCTTTAAAGGAAAAGTTTGCGGATGAAGTATTTTCGTTAGAAATAATTTTAGGATTCAAAGGATCTGAAACATCCCAAAGCGCAGATATGTTATTCGAGTTTTGTATTTCGAAAGAGACAACATCTGTACTTTTAGCTTGATTAAAACTTCTGAAAGCGAATTGCTTGTTGTTTACAACTAATTGCTTTTTACCAATAATCTCTATGTAATCTAAAAAGGCATTGGCGGAAGGATTACCGTTGTTGTTGTATGAAATATTGATACTATTATCGTTTGTACCTATAACATTACCTGTACTTGATCCATATCTTGCTAAACCTGAAGATGACGAATTTGCCACAGGAGGGAAGTTTATCGTAGGTAAATTTCCACCATTGACAGTAATATTCATATTAGAGGTAATACTCGATTGTGTAACAGCTGTTACTGTGGCTTTAATATTTGAACCAGGAACAATATTATTGAAGGGTAAATTAAAAGTTTGATTAGAATTTATACTAAAGTTTTCTCCAAACCAAAGTCTACCAACGGCTAATATGTTTGTTTCTTCTAATTCATAAAAGATATAATCGTCAAACTCTGTAATATTTATGGTAGCTGGATTTGTTATATTCGAAGTGCTTGTGATTCTCTTTCCTGGTGAGTCAGATATATTAATAAAGTAGTAAGCTTTGTCAGAGTATATATTTTGAATGTGACTAGCTGTTTCGTTATTAATGTCTACATTCCAACTATGCGGACCAACACCATAAAATAAGATGAAATCATCGCCATTGAATTGATTGTCATCTTCTCCTTTTACAAGTATAGAATTTTCTTGAAGATCGTTATATCTAAAATCAGAAGCTAATTCGGGTAATAAATTTCCGCCATTTCCATATATTTTAATATTTTTGGGATTGACTGTATTGATATTAATACCTAAGCTAGATAAAAAATTAGCGTCTATTTTGAATACACCGGTGGTATCTATTGAAAATTTATACCATTCTCCTGTAGATAGTACAGAATTTCTTGTTTGACTGATTAAGCAAACAGTGTAAAAAATTAGAATAAAAAGTGACTTTTTTCTCATGAAATGTTCTAATATAACGAGACCTTTTATAGGTTAGTATTCATTTTACAAGATTAATATAATAAAGTTAAAAAACAATCGTTAAGATTTAGTATTCATTAATAATTCAAAATTATTATATTTATATAATAAATATGAATTTTAAATGTTGTAAATTGGCAGACCCTAAAAAAAGAAGTTAATACATGAAAAGTACGTTAAAATTATTAGGTTTACTAGTTATCTCCACTATGATTTTTTCTTGTAATAGTTCAAGAAGAAGCTCTAGTAAATCTTCTCTAACAGGATGGAATTTTAATGATCCTAGCTACGGAAACTATGTGAAAGGAGATTTTAAAGATGTAAACACTCCTTCAGGAATGGTACACATTGAAGGTGGAACTTTTACTATGGGATTAGTTCAGGATGATGTAATGTTTGATTGGAATACTACACCAAAACAAATGCATGTTCGTTCTTTTTTCATGGATGAAGCAGAGGTAACTAACTCAGAGTATAGTTTATTTATGCAATATACTAAAGATGTTTTCCCTCCATCTGATCCACAATTCAAACACATATATCCTTCAGTATTACCAGATACTTTGGTATGGAGGAAAGGTTTAGGTAACACAAACTTACTTTCTGAGAGTTACTTAAGACACCCAGCTTATTCAGATTATCCTGTAGTTGGTGTAACTTGGATACAAGCGAATCAATATTGTAAATGGAGAACTAATGCTGTTAACCTTAAGATTTTAATGGATAAAGGTGTTATTACAAATATTTTCAAAGAAGATTCTTTAGAGTTTAGAGGTAGAAATAACTTTGACACTGACGTATATTTAACAGATCCATATGTTTTATTTGATGGTGATTCTACTATCTACAAAAAAGGAATACCAGTTCCTAGAAAGAAAGGAGAGCCAAAACCAGAAAAAGGAGCTTTTACTGGTAGACAAGTTACTTCGTCTGATGGTATTTTATCTCAAAAATTTAGATTACCAACTGAAACAGAATGGGAATATGCTGCAAAAGCTATTTTTGAAAACAGAGAATATAATAATATTAGAGGTAGAAAGAAATATGCATGGAGTGGTAAGTACACTAGAAACAGATCTAGATCTAAGCGAGGAGATCAGTTAGCTAACTTTAAGCAAGGTAAAGGTAACTATAGTGGAATTGCAGGTTGGAGTAATGATGGTGCAGATATTCCAAATGCAGTAAGAAGTTATCCACCAAATGCTTTTGGATTATATGATATGTCAGGTAACGTTGCAGAATGGGTTTCTGATGTTTATAGACCTTTAGTAGATTCTGAAGCAAACGATTTCAATTATTTTAGAGGTAATATTTACACAAAGAAATTAATTGATGAAAATGGTAAAGTTGTTATTGTAGATGATAGTGAAGTAGAAATTGATACTCTTGTAAATGGAAGTATAGTACCAAAAGCGCTACCTGGAACTATAAAATATATTCCTATTACAAAAGATGATACATACATGAGAAGAAATTATTCTTTTGCTGATAATTCTGATTTAAATGATGGTGATAAGAAATCTACTAAAGATTTTGATGCAGATAAAGATCAAAGAGTTCCAAGAATGTATGATTCTCCAATTAGGCCTGAAGCTGAAAGAGATACTTTAGGTAATATCATATCTAATTTAGAGTATGATAAAAAGAGAAGAACTACTTTAATCAGTAATAAGACTAGAGTTTATAAAGGAGGTTCATGGGCAGATAGAGAATATTGGTTAGATCCAGCTCAAAGAAGATATTTCCCAGAATATATCTCTACAAACTTTATTGGTTTTAGATGTGCTACAGACAAAGTTGGTCCAATGGTAAGAGATCAGAAAAAGACCGCTACACCAAGATATAGTTATTCAAGAAGATAAATTGAATTTATATAAAATATAAAACCTCACTTTTTAAGTGAGGTTTTTTTATTTTTACACTATGAATATAGAAGCACTTTACAATTTATATAGTCAACACTATTTAGTGGATACTGATACTAGAAATATCAGAAAAAATACAATCTTTTTTGCATTGAAAGGAGCAAATTTTAATGGAAATAAGTTTGCTGAAGAAGCTTTGAGTAAAGGAGCATTATATTGTGTAGTGGATGAAGAAAAATATAAAACAAGTGAAAGTATTATAGTAGTAGATGATGTGTTAAAAACGCTCCAAGAGCTTTCAAATTTTCATCGTAAAAAATTAAATATACCTATTATATCTTTAACTGGTAGTAATGGTAAAACAACAACAAAGGAGCTAATAAATATTGTCTTAAAAGAAAAATTTATCACTAATGCTACTAAAGGAAATTTAAATAATCATATCGGTGTTCCATTAACGTTACTATCTATGACTCCAAAGACTGAAATTGGAATAGTAGAAATGGGAGCAAACCATCATAAAGAAATAGCGTTTTTATCAACTATTGCAGAACCAGACTATGGATATATAACGAATTTTGGTAAAGCACATTTGGAAGGATTCGGTTCAGTTGAAGGAGTTATTGAGGCCAAATCTGAGTTGTACGATTTTTTAATTTCCAATCATAAAAAAATATTTGTTAATCAATATGACCCAATTCAAGTTGAAAAGACAAAAAATGCTAATGTGATTTTCTTAGAAAATAGTATATCTTTTGTAAGTGCAAGTCCTAATGTTAATGTTCGTTTGAATGCTATTAATATTCAAACGAATTTAATTGGAAAGTATAATTACAATAATATAGCATGTGCTATAACAATTGGTAAATACTTCGGAATTTCTGACGAAAAAATTAAAAAAGCTATAGAGAGTTATATTTCAGAAAATAATAGATCTCAAGTGCTAAAAATAGGTTCTAATGATGTTGTCTTAGATGCTTATAATGCAAATCCTACAAGTATGCGGGCAGCTTTGGAAAGTTTTGATCAACAACTCTCAAATGGTAAAAATAAAGTTGTCATTCTAGGAGATATGTTCGAATTAGGTGATACAAGTAATAAAGAACATCAAGAGATAGTAGATTTATCAAACTCTTTATCATTTCAAAAAGTTTTTTTAATCGGAGAACACTTTTATCAAACAGATATTGAATCAAATAATTTGAAGTTTTCAAATTTTGAAAACTTCAAAGATTATTTAATTCAATATGATATAAATGATAGTAATATTTTAATTAAAGGCTCTAGAGGAATGGCTTTAGAAAGAACCTTAAATTTTTTAAATTAAATATTTGCTTTATGATAATCAAGTAATTTATCTATAGGTCTCTGTATTACACCAGTAACTTCAAGATCATATTTTTTAGAAACTTTTTCTAGAATATCTCCAAAATAATAAGCTATAGACCCTATGAAGTAAATAGGAGTAGACTTATCTTTTTTATAAGGTAAAACCCTATACTTAAAAAACTCTTCAAAACCTTTTTTGATCGTTTTTTTAATATATTTTTCCTCTTTAAAGTCAAACATGAATTTTGCAAATGTAGCTAAGTACATATTTGGATTAGGTTGCTTGTATAGGTTATATTTAATGTGGTCTGCATCTAAATTAAACTCATTTGAGAATTTTTTTGCTATTTGTTTTGGCATTTGATTGTAATAATAATCTCTAATCAATTTTTTACCAAAATAATTACCACTAGCTTCATCCATTATAGAATATCCTAAGGATGCAGCTATCATTTCTAATTCTTTTCCATTAAAGTAACAACTATTTGAGCCAGTGCCCAAGATACATACAATTGCAGGTTCTTTACCAGAAGCAGCATATACGGCAGCTAACATATCTTCGGCTATGTTAATTTCAGCATTAATAAATATTTCTTTCATTACTTTATGAAGAATCTGAACAGGTTTTGGTGTTCCACACCCAGCTCCATAAAAATGAATTTCACTAACTTCATCTTTGATATTTATTAATTGAAACATATTTACAATACGATTTTTGAGTTCATCTTCTTGAACTACTGCAGGATTTAATCCTAAAGTTCGTACTCTAAATACTTCATTTTTATTATTATCTAAAGCTATCCAATCAGCTTTAGTTGAACCTCCGTCTGCTATTAAAATCATTGTTATAGTTGATGTTTAAATCAAATATATATGTTCCAATCTGTATATACAATAGGCTAAAAAATTTCAAACGTTTTCGTCGAAATAAAAGTTGAATTTTTGATGAAATACTTTAATTTTACATAGTTTATAATATACATTATGTTTTTTTTAAAAGAAAAGAGTATACCATTAACTACATTTTTTAATGATAGTTTTACAGATATACATTCACATTTACTTCCAGGAATTGATGACGGTGCAAAGAATATTGAACACACATTATCATTAATATCAAAAATGAGATCTTACGGGATTAAGAATTTTATTACTACGCCACATGTTTTAGGTGACGTATATCCAAATACAACAGAAATAATAAAACTTAAATTAAATGAGGTAAGGGAAGCATTAGTGAAATCTGGTAATGATGATATATTTATTAATTGTGCGGCTGAATATATGATGGATGAAAAATTTTCTGAATTGCTAGCTAACGAAGATATATTAACATTGAAAGATAATTATGTATTAGTTGAGATGTCGTATTTCAATGCTCCATATAATTTATATGATATTTTATTTGAAATACAGCTTAAAGGTTATAAACCGGTATTAGCTCATCCAGAACGATATATATTTTACCACAACGATTTTCAAAATTTTTATAAACTAAAAAAAGCTGGTTGTTTATTTCAATTGAATTTATTATCACTTACGGAACAGTATGGTAAAGGAGTAAAAAATACTGCGGAAAAATTAATAAAAGAAAATTTATATGATTTCGTTGGTACAGACACACATCATGAAAATCATTTACGTTTACTTCAGAAAATTGGAACTAAGAAAAATTACAAGAAGATAGAAAACTTACTACAAAATAATAGTAGATTTTTACACTAAATAAAAAAGGATGAACATATGTTCATCCTTTTTTATTTAGTTATTAAATATTCTTTTATACCATGGTTTTTTGGTTTCCTCAACATTTCCGTATCCATAACCATAACCATATCCGTAACCATATCCATATCCTCTACTCATATCAGTATCATTTAAAACGATAGCCATATTAGGTAGTTTTTCCTCTTTATATAAAGTGTCAGGTACAGTTAAAAGTCTTTTGTCTAAATAATTTGCTCTAGTTATATATAAGAATACATTAGCGTATTTAGCTATTAGAAGTGTATCTGTAACTAAGTTAACTGGAGCTGTATCTACTAAAACATAATCGTAACTAGTAGTTAATTCATCAAATAGTTGTTGAACTCTGTCAGACATCAATAATTCAGCTGGATTTGGAGGTATCACTCCAGAAGCTATAATATCTAAATCTCTAAGTTCAGGTACTCTAAACTTTAATTCATCTAAGGATAATTTATCATTAGTAATATAGTTTGTGATTCCTTTTCTATCAGGTATACCTAAATATTCTGTTACTTTAGGAGCACGTAGATCCATACCAACTAATACTACTTTTTTTCCTGATAGCGCTAATGTAGCAGCTAGATTTATAGAAATAAATGACTTTCCTTCACCACTTGTAGTTGAGGTGATAAAAATAGTTTTACCGTTTTCAGTTTTCGTATTAGACAACATGAAATCCAAATTAGTACGAATTAATCTAAATGCTTCAGCTGTACTTGATCTAGCATCTGTATTAACTACTATTTTTTGACTCGTTTCATTATGAGGTACGTCACCAATAAAAGGAACTGAAGTTAATTCTTGTATATCTCTCTTTGTATGTACTTTAGTATCTAGTAAATCTCTAAGATATATTATAATGAAAGGAATAATAGCTCCTAATAATATAGCAGCTAAAAAGATAATTTTCTTTTTAGGAGATACTGGTATATCTGAACCATATGCTTTATCTATAATTTTAGCATTGTCTACCGTTACCGCTAAAGATATAGCAGTTTCTTCTCTTTTACGAAGTAAATAAGAATATAGAGTAGCTATAATTTCTTGGTTTCTTGCAATATCTAAAAATTCTCTTTCCTTAACAGGTATAGAAGATATTTTAGAATTTGTTATTCTTGCTTCTCTATTTAAATTACTTAAACTAAATTGAACAGCTTTTTCTTGATTATCTAAACTTACTCTTATTGCTTCTTTTAGGTTATCAATATTAGATTGAATTTCAATTATTGCTGAGTTCTTACTTCCTGCACTCTTTAATAATCTATTTTTAGTTATTAATAGGTTGTTATATTCATTTATAGATTTAGCTATATTTAAATCTTTTAAGCCTAGATTTGGAGGCAAAGTACCTTCAGGCTTGTTTAGTTGTTTTTTTAATGACTTTATAATGTTGAGTTCAACATTAGTGTCTATTATTTTCTGTCTAGTAGCAGTACTAACTTCTAATGCTAATTTAGCTTCTGATTCAATATCAGTTACATTATTCTTTTTCTTGAAGTTTTTTACTTGATCTTCTACTTTAGCTAATTCTTTACCAACCTCTTTTAACCTTTCATCAATAAATTCAACAGTTTTGTTAGATACTTCACTTTTATCTTTTATTGCATCTAAATTATATTGATTTACAATAGCATTTAAAACATCTTCAGCTTTTTTGAGTACTGTAGATTGAAGTGTTAATCTTAGTACACTTGAGTTTTTGTTGATAGGAGCAATACCTACATTTTTAATTAATTGATCAATGATTTTATCAGTTGGATAGAGTACAATTATAATTTGTTTACCAATATATTCTTCCTCTAAAAAAATTGTTTTATCAATTTTAACATTACCAATATCCTCTATTTCAAAAGTATTGTCAAAAGTTCCATTATTAATTATATTCCCATCTTCATCGGATACTTGAAGATCTGTTAAAGATTTTATTTTAACAAAAAATGTTTTTGTTTTTTCTAATGTATGAAACAGTAATGAATCTTCAACTATAAAGCTAATAGGTGATTTCAAATAAATTTCTGAATTTTTTACTCTACCTTCAGATATATATTTTGTATTAAGTTTTAATTTCTTTGTTACATCACCTAATATCTTTCTTGATTTTAAAATCTCTATTTCATTATCCGGATTATTACTGGAACCTCCTCCTATAATTCCTAAATCTTCAAAAGCAGCAAGTTCAGCAGAAATTCCTGATTTTTTATTGTCTTTTATCATTATAGTAGTGCTTGCCGAGTATTTAGGAGCACTATATCTTAAGTACATAAAAGCCAAAACCAAACTTAAAATGATCCCAAGAAGAAACCATTTCCAATGAATTAAATACTTTTCTATTTCAGCACGAATATTAATTGTATCATTATCGTTAATTTGCTGATTATCTATATTGTTTTGGATGTTCATTATATTATCTAGTTAAAACAGCAATTAAAGAAACTATGATGGAACCAATTGAAACAAATAATCCTGTGTTCCTATTAAATGCAGCATCTTGAGAAGAAGATTTGTTTTGATCAACATAAACAAGATCATTTTGTTGTAAGTAATAAACAGGAGAAGTAAAAACTTTGTTAGATCTCAAATCAATGTCAAATTGTATTTTTTCATTATTTACTTCTCTAATAACTTTAATAGTATTTCTTTTACCTGTAATATTTAAATCACCTGCAAGACCTATAGCCTCAAGAACAGTTATTCTTTCATTAGGAATTGTGTATGTTCCAGGTCTTCTAACGTCTCCTAAAACAGTGATGGTATAGTTTGCTATCCTGATATTTATTGTGGGATTTTTTACGTAATCTGGATCTAATTTATTTTTTAATAACTCAATAGCTTCATTCCTAGTTAAACCTCCTATTTTTAATTTACCTATAACAGGAAAGTCAATAAAACCATTATTATCTATAAGATATGTTTGCTGTTGAGGAGTTCCAATAGCTCTGTCTGTAGTTGTAGCGAAATTAACTGCAGGAAGGTTAAAAGATTTTACTGATTCAAAATCTAGAGCAGAAATGGTTATTTGTAATAAATCATCTGGCTTGAATATCGTTTTGTAAGAGTTCGATACAATTTTTTGATTTATTTGGTCATTTTGAAAGTATGTGATGTCTTTCTTAGAAACGCAAGATGTAAATGTTATACTTGAAATAAGTATAAAAAAGACAACTTTATAAGCTTTTTGCATTTGTCAAATTTTTTGGCGAAAGTAATAAATTTAATTTAAAATCTTTTCATCTAATTTCTCATAGATTGAATTATTAGATTTAAATTCAGGAACTATTTTTTTTATGAGTTTTACAGATTGATCATTTATATATTTAAGATTTTCTGTGCACAAGTTTTCTATATCTTTTTTAACGTCGTCAACATTTAAATCTTGTGTTTTAGCTATCATAATTTTTTCATGATATGTTGGAGTGGTGTTTTCACCATTTGCAAGTAATTCCTCATATAATTTTTCACCTGGTCTTAAACCAGTAATTTCTATATCTATATCTTCAGGATATTTTAATCCAGATAAATGAATCATCCTTTTAGCAATATCAAATATTTTTACAGATTTCCCCATGTCAAAAATATATATCTCTCCACCTTCACCCATAGTTCCAGCTTCAATCACTAACTGACAAGCCTCAGGAATTGTCATAAAATATCTAGTTATATCTTTATGAGTAACAGTTAATGGACCTCCATTTTCAATTTGTTTTTTAAATAAAGGAATAACAGACCCATTAGAGCCTAATACATTACCGAAACGAGTTGTAGTAAATTTTGTATTAGTTTTCATATTACTTAAACAACTAATGTACATTTCGGCTACCCTTTTTGTAGCTCCCATTACATTAGTTGGATTTACAGCCTTATCTGTTGATACCATTACAAATCTCTCAACATTATATTTTACAGATAAATCTGCTATATTTTTAGTCCCTTTGATATTTATTTTGATAGCTTCATATGGACTTTCTTCCATTAAAGGAACATGTTTATAAGCAGCAGCATGATAAACTTTATCTGGTTTAAATTCATTAAAAACTGCTTCCATTCTTACTAAATCTCTTACATCAGCTACTATAGAAGAAAAGTTTTCAATTCCATTTCTCTTTAATTCTTGTTGAATTTCATAAAGAGGAGATTCAGCTTGATCAATAAGAACCAGATGTTTATGGTTGTACTTGCATATTTGTCTGGATATTTCACTACCTATAGACCCTGCAGCACCTGTTACTAGAATTACTTTATTATTTACATCTCTCTTTACAATAGGATTATCAATTGAAATTGGTTTTCTATCAAGTAAATCTTCAATTTTAACTTGTTTAATCTGATTAGCTTCAAAATCACCACCTATCCATTTAGAGAATGGAGGAACAATTTTTGGTTTCACACCAAGTTCTAACAATCTATCAGTAAGATATAAAAGTCTTTCTGATTTTATATTTTGGATAGAAAAAATGATCTCGTCAATTTCTTTATGATCTACAAAATCTTTAGTGATTTGGGATCTGCTATATATTTTAACACGATCTATTTTTTTTCCTACTTTATTTTTATCATCATCAATAAAACCAACAACTTCATAGTTATTTCTAGTGTCTCTGTTCAACGCACCATAAGTTATTAAACCAGAATCTCCAGCACCATAGATCATCACATTAGTTATTTCTTTTAACTCAGAAGATATAATCTCATAAAAAGCTTTGAATATAAATCTACAAACAACTAATACAAATATTGTTATAAAGTAATGAATAAGAATTATTGTTTTAGGAATAGTGAACCAAGGTATAACCTTAAAAACATTATTGGTAGCTACAAAAAAAACTATTCCCATTGATGATAATGTAACACCTATAAATACATTAAAAGCATCTCTGGTACCTGTATGTCTAATAATACCTTTATTAGAACCTACAAGCCAAAAACTAATCAATGAGATTAATGATACAAAAGGAATTTGATAAGTTAAATTAGAAACATTAAAGTCTAATGAAGCAAATCTTATGGTATATGCCAATATAAAAGATAATGCTACTAAAACAGTATCTATAATCAACACTACCCAATGTGAAGCATGTTTATTCAGAGCTTTTAAAAGAAAGTTTCTAATCATTAAAAAAAATCAATTCGAGTAAAGATACAATTAATTAAATAATACGAATTTTGGCTTTAAATTCTCTTCATTTGTTGTTTAAGCATTTGAATTTGCTCCTTAAGCATTCCGTGCTTGTCAAGTTTCTTTGCTTCATTCACTAATGTCGTAGCTTCCCTTTTTCTTCTTTTAGACATAGCTATACTTGCTAACTGTAATTTAGCCATAGCCATGTCATGATCCATCGACAACCCAAGTTTTACAGCTTTTTTTAAGAATTTTTCTGCTTGGGTTAAATTTGTTTGAGAAAGCATTGTTCCATGAAGGTAGTTATAATACCCCTGTTGTTTAAGCGTTAATGAAGCCTCAGGGTTTTTAATGTAACCTAACCATTTTTTTGCTCCATCGAAATCTTGAGTTCTCAACTTCAAAAAAGCAAGTAAAATAAATTCGTTTTTAAAATAGAAAAGAATAAAAATTCCTGTAAGTATTAATATAGCTATACCATTACCAATGTGACCTTGAGAAAATTCATATACGGCCCATGCAAAGGTTAAAAAAGCTAAGCCTAATTTTATATTCTTATTAAACATGTTTATTCTTTCTAATTTTGCGACAAATGTACGTTATTCTTACATAAATGGAATTATTTCTTGTAAAACTTTTTGTTTTTGAACCAAGCAAAAGTTCCCAGTATAACAATAAAAACTATAGAATATATTATTGAATTAGGAGTTATAACTTTATCCCCACTAGCATAAGAATGTAGACCAGATAAATAGAAATTTACACCGAAAAAGGTCATGATTATAGAGAAATAAGCTAAAATTGACCATAAATTAAAGGTGTATTTTCCTCGTAATCCTGGGATTAAGCGTATGTGCAAAATAAAAGCATAAATAATAATTGATATTAAAGCCCAAGTTTCTTTTGGATCCCAACCCCAGTAACGTCCCCAACTTTCATTAGCCCACATACCGCCTAAAAAGTTTCCAACAGTAAGCATAACAACACCAACTACAGCGGACATTTCATTAATAATTGTAAGTTCTTTAAGATGAGTATCCATTTTTTTCTTGTTATTTTTATTAGTGAAAATGATTAAGAATAATGATACAACTCCTAAAATCATGCTTAAAGAAAAAGGACCATAACTAGCTACAATAATTGGAACATGTACAACTACCCACCAAGAATTTAAAACTGGTTGTAAGTTAGCTATTGCAGGATCAGTCCAATTACCTAAAGCAAACATTAAAACAACGCAGGCAACAAAAGTAGCAGCTCCAATTGTTAATGGTGATTTTCGTCCTAAGAATAATCCGAATACCATAGAAGCCCAAGAAACAAAAACAATACTTTCATGAGCATTACTCCATGGAGCATGACCAGCAATATACCAACGTGCTATTAAGTCAGCTGTATGGGTTATAAAGAGTAAAATTATAATACCTATAAGGCCTTTTATTATGTATTTAATAAATCTACGATCATAGAAAATTTTAAAAATTACTACAGTGATTAATAAAAATCCAAATAGGCCATAATATAAAAATAGCTTTTGTGATATATTTATTTTATTGTAAGCTATTTCTACATCAATTTTATTGTCTGAGGGCATTACTTCATTACCATATTTCTTCTGGAATTTTTTAATACCATCTAATATTTTCCCCGCTTCTGAATAATCGTCTGTTTTTTTCGCTTCTTGTAATAATTGTAAATAAACAGGTAAAGATTGTTTTACGAAAACAGAGTCTGTACCTTTAAAAGGAGCTTGAGAAGTTTCAGGTTGTGAAACCCATTTGTTATTTTCATCATTCGGAATAGGATATATTTTTAAAATGCCTCCTCCAATGGCTTGGTTTAATAACCATAAGCGCTTTTCAATTTTGATAACATCTTTTTCGAATTTATTCTGAATCTTTTTCTTCTGTGCTTCACCAATTAATTTGTTGATTTTAGAATTACCTTTCGTATCGTAAAAATCAATAAAACGTGCGTGCGTAGCATCTTTAGGTAAATCTAAAGCTTCTCGTATTTTATAATTTCCCTTTTCAAGATATATAAACGGAACTTGAAACCAGAAACGTGGATATTCAGTCATAGAAAGTAATATCTGACTTGGTGTCATTCCTTTAAAGCTGTCTGAATGTGAAACTTTTCTTACTAGTTCTGATGCAAATGTATGTGCAGGTTTCATTCTTCCTCCAGCATCTTGAATTACAATTTTACTGAACTTATCTGCATGTTTTATATCTACACTATTTGCTTGTAAAATACTATCTATTTTTTCTTCAGAAAGAAGGTTTTTGTGTGTTTCGTGTTGACCAAAAGTTAATCCGAATGAGAATACTAATGGTAAGAAAAGTATGGCTCTTTTGTTTTGAAGTTTCTTTAGTTGTTTTTTCAAACTATCAAATCGAGTATGTTTAGCAAATAACATAGAAATTAAACCAATATATAAAAGTGAATATCCTAAGTAGGTAACAAAAGTTCCCCAAAAATCATGATTTACAGAAAGGTGAGTTTGTTCAATAGCTTCTCCTTCATTTCTATAACTTGCTTGAAAGAATTTATAGCCTTTGTAATCTAAAATGTGATTCATATAAATTCTGTAATCGAAAGAATCATTGTTATCAATAACGGAAACTTCACTTGCGTATGAAGAAGCAGTTTCAGATCCTGGGTATTTCTCTAGTTGAAAATCGTTAAGTTTTATATTAAATGGAGTTTGTAATAATTTAGCACCATACCAAGCTCTAATGTTTAAACCTCCTATAGTTAAATCTTGTTTGTTACTGGTATTGAATTGACCTCCTACAAATTCTACTTGTTTTGTTTCTCCATTACACGAAATATCGAAAACTACAGTGTCAAACTTTTTATCATCCTTTTTACCACGTATAGTTTTTATTTCACCTTTTTCAGCAGGACGCGGGATTACAAATTGAAGTCCATCAATATTATGAAGTGTTAAGAATTGAAAATGTTGAGTACTATCTTTAACTATTTGACCACGTTTTTGATCTGCCATACGTAACCAATTCCCATCTACTTTAGAAGTAAATTTTAAACTTTTTCCTTCGTAAAAGAAATTAATGTTAGCGTTTCTGTTTGGTGCATCAAATCCAACTAAAATATTGTGAATGTTTTGAATAGTTCCTCTTTTGATGTAGTGTTCGTGACGACTACCGCTAGAACTTTCTACAAAGAATAAATGTTCAACTCCATTTTCATCTAAAACTAATTTTTTCTCAGACCAAGGAATATAATCAACAAGTTTAAAGTTAACTTCATTAGCTGGTTTACTCTTGTTAGGTTGAAATTTAAAAGTGAAGTCTTTGCTGTTTTTACCCCAAGCTGATAATAATAATTTTTCTTCATATGTTTTTTGAGAAACATTATCATCTATAGTAGCATTAAGATAATTTACATCTGACAAGAAAACATTGGTAGATTCTCCTTCATCAATAATCATCATTCCTTCATAACCGATATATCTAGTAATTCCTGCACCAATAATTATGAAAAGAAAAGCAATATGGAACATAAAAACGGTCCATTTTTCTTTTCTTAATAATTTATATCTGAAAATATTTCCAAAGAAATTAATGATAAAGAACAACATGATAACTTCAAACCACCAAGTATTGTATACTAGTTTTTTTGCTGTTTGAGTTCCAAAGTCGTTTTCAATAAAAGTGGCAATTCCCATTGCGGCTGCAAAAACAAAAAATAAGACAGCCATTAAACGAGTAGAGTATAATATATTTAAGATTTTCTTCATTGTAAGTTGCGTAGATAAAACTGCGCAAAGTTACGGAAAGTTATAGGAATTAGCTTGTAAGCTGATGTGATTTTTAATGTTTAGAATTAGTTAAAATTATAACAATTTAAAGTCCAATTTTTTCACCCATTTTGACAAAAGTTTCAATTTTATTTTTGGTGTTTTCTAAAATATCATTATCAATTTGAATTTTGTCTTTATCAATCAAGACTACAATAGTAGATCCACCAAAAGCAAAATATCCCATTTCATCACCTTTTTTAACAGAAGCATTTGCTGTGTAAGTTTCTAAAATACTTCCCACCATTGTAGCCCCAACAGGTGCTAATAAGATATCGCCTTTGTCTTCAGTTTTTAAAATACAATACTCACGTTTGTTTTCGCAAAATACAGTTGTAAAATTAGATGCTAGGGCATAAGGTGAAACAGATAGATAATCTCCTTTTATTTTTGTTGAAGAAGATGGAATTCCTTCATACGGAAAATGATATCTATGATAATCATTCGGAGCTAATCGTAAAATTAACAAAGAAGCATTTTTATATTTTTCTGCCAATATTTTATCATTTAAAAATTCATTTAATGTAAATTTTCTTCCTTTTACAAAAAAGTTATGTACATCCTCGATGTTCTCGAATGCTAATAATTTTCCGTCACCAGGAGATATAAATCCGTTTTCTATAGGTCTGGCTTCAGGTTTTAATTTACGATAGAAAAAGTCGTTGAAAGATGTAAACTCATCAATTGATTTTTTAGCTTCAGAGATATCAATGTTCAAATCAGAAACAAAACTTTCTATTTTTTTTGTAGAAGACTTTTTGTTCATTTTTCTTCCGTACCATTCAGATAAAAACTTACGTTTTATTAAAGGAAGAAATAATATTTTTCCAAACGGATTGTTATATAAGAGTTTTAAAAAACCTTCTCCAGGAGGAGTTTCGATTTCTGTTTTACCTGTTTTTCTATTGATGAATTTTATTTGCATGATTTATTGGTGTTCTAATATAGGATTATACATCATAATAGCATTATTTTCAACTAAAAGTTTCTCGTTGATAATTCCATTTGAATTTTCTTGCATTTGATAAATTTTATTATGTCTAGTATAACCTCCCCAAAATTGAAGTTCTATTTTATGATCACGTTCTTCAATTGAGTAACTAGTGTTTAGACTATGTAATGAGGTTAAATTTCCATTCAAATGAGTGTCATCTAAACTTAAATTGATTTGGAAGCTATTATTAGTTTCATTTCTTACTTGTAAATCTATATAATTATAAGATAAAGTTGCCCCAGCTCCAAAAGGTACTTTTCTTTTCACATCGGGAAAAACATCATAACTATGTCTGTACCTTTCTGTGATGGTTAAAGGACTGTGAGCAAAAACCCAAAATAGTAAATTTCCTAATTGACACAATCCTCCACCTGTATCAGTATCAATTTTTCCACTTTTCAAAACTAAACCTTCAAGATATCCTTTTCTTTTAGAAGGTCTTCCTACTAGTTTCCATAAAGAAAATGTTTCTCCTGGCTTAATAACTGTTTTATGAATCTTTTTTGTGGCTAAAATTAAATTCGTCCTTTTATTTTCCTGTAAATACATCTCAACATCCTTAAGAGGTCTTAAAATTAGAGACCTATGCTTGAAAACTATATTAGTGAAATTTATATCTTCTTTAGGTTTCGCCCAATTTGAACTAAATAGCCATTTTAGTTTTCTCTTTATGATGTAATATTCTTTTCCTATATATAATCTTAATTTACTTCTTTCAATGGGTTTAGCAATTTTTTTCACAATTAATTTTTGGTATTTATTCTTCTACACTATCAATTAAAATTTCTAACATATCTATAGCGGCTTGAGCTATTTTTGTTCCTGGTCCGAAAACCCCAACAGCACCAGTATCAAATAAAAATTGATAATCTTGAGCAGGAATTACACCTCCAACTATTACCATAATATCTTCGCGACCATATTTTTTTAATTCTCCAATTACTTGAGGAACTAATGTTTTATGTCCAGCAGCTAATGATGAAATTCCTAAAATATGAACATCATTTTCAATGGCTTGCTTTGCAGCTTCTTTTGGTGTTTGAAAAAGTGGACCAACATCTACATCAAATCCTAAGTCAGCATAACCAGTGGCAACAACTTTTGCACCACGATCATGACCATCTTGACCTAATTTAGCAATCATTATTCTTGGTCTTCTTCCTTCTAACTCAGCAAAATTATCAGCTAGTTCACTAGCTTTTTTAAATAACGAATCGTCTTTTATTTCTTTACTATACACGCCAGATATGGTTTTATGTACTGCTTTATGTCTACCAAAAATAGATTCTAAAGCATCTGAAATTTCTCCTAAGGTAGCTCTATTTCTAGCAGCTTTAACAGCCAAGTCCAATAAATTTCCGTTACCAGTTTCTGCACATTTTGTTAAATCAGTAAGAGATTTCTGAACATCTTCTTGATTTCTTTTCTCTTTTAAATCGTTTAGACGATCTATTTGAGATTTTCGAACAGCTTCATTATCAACTTCTAAAATATGTAAAGGATCTTCCTGTTCTAATTTATACTTATTAACACCAACAATTACATCTTGTCCGCTATCAATTCTTGCTTGTTTAATTGCTGCGGCTTCTTCAATCCTCATTTTAGGAATTCCTTTTTCAATAGCTTTAGTCATTCCTCCTAATTTGTCCACTTCTTGAATAAGTTTCCAAGCTTTATTGGTAATTTCTTCAGTAAGTTGCTCTAAGTGATAACTACCAGCCCAAGGATCAACAGTTTTTGTAATGTGAGTTTCTTGCTGTAAATAAATCTGAGTATTTCTTGCGATACGAGCAGAAAAGTCTGTAGGTAATGCAATAGCTTCATCTAAAGCATTAGTGTGTAAACTTTGCGTTCCACCAAATGCGGCAGCCATTGCTTCAATTGCTGTTCTTGCTACATTGTTAAAAGGGTCTTGCTCTGTTAAACTCCAACCACTTGTTTGGCAGTGTGTTCTTAATGCTAAAGATTTTGGATTTTTAGGATTGAATTGTTTTACCAATTTTGCCCATAACATTCTACCTGCACGCATTTTTGCAATTTCAGTAAAATGATTCATTCCAATAGCCCAGAAGAAAGATAATCTTGGAGCAAAAGCATCAATGTCCATTCCTGCTGCCAAACCAGTCTTAATATATTCCAATCCATCAGCTAATGTATAAGCTAATTCAATTTCAGGAGTAGCTCCAGCTTCTTGCATATGATAGCCAGAGATAGAAATTGAATTAAACTTCGGCATATGATTACTGGTGTATTCAAAGATGTCAGCAATAATTTTCATTGAAGGAGTAGGTGGGTAGATATAAGTATTTCTCACCATAAACTCCTTTAAAATATCATTTTGTATAGTTCCTGCTAATTGTTCTGGTTTTACACCTTGTTCTTCAGCGGCAATAATGTAAAAAGCAAGAATTGGTAAGACAGCTCCGTTCATTGTCATAGAAACAGACATTTTATCTAAAGGAATCTGGTCGAATAATACTTTCATGTCTTCTACAGAATCAATAGCAACACCAGCTTTACCAACATCACCTTGAACTCTTTCGTGATCTGAATCGTAACCTCTATGCGTAGCTAAATCGAAAGCAACAGATAAACCTTTTTGTCCGGCAGCTAAGTTTCTTCTGTAAAAAGCATTACTTTCTTCAGCTGTTGAAAAACCAGCATACTGTCTAATAGTCCAAGGTCTTCTTACATACATTGTAGAATAAGGCCCACGTAAATTAGGGGCTATTCCAGCAACAAATTTTTCGTGTTCAAAACTTTGGATATCAGTTTTTTTATTTGTCTCTAATTTTATATTGGATATATCTTTTCTACTCATAAGAAATATGTGAGTTTATGTAAGCGTAATATAGTTCAAAAGCTACAAAGGTTTTTATAGCTTGATTTTTAAAATCATTTTCTTTTAGATCGATCAAAGCATATGCTATGGTCTGAGGTGAGTGATCGGGTTCTTCTCTAAATGTAATAATTAAATCAGTAATATCTTTATGATTTGTTTCTAGAATTAATTTCTCAGAAAACTTATCAAAATGATTTAAAACTAAATTAGAGTTGTTTTTTTCTTGCTCTTTATACCAGTTTAATGTAACTGTATTCATTTTCTTTATAACACTTGAATCAAGTTCTGAAAGACTTTTAAAACCTTTTCTAGCCCTATTTTCTTTATTTTTTATCCATACATAGTTTTTTAGTTTTCTATGTGATGTTAAAAGTAATTCGATAGTTTTTTTTGTGATGTATGTTGAATCTAGAGTGTTATTGTAAAATAAATCCTTAAGCGTGTTTTGATTGATATATGTTTTTTCAGGACTTTTAGCTTTAATGAAATTAAGGTTATCATTAAGTGCATTAACATATTTTTTATAAGCTAAATGTGAATCGCTTTTATCTATGTTGTATTTATTACATATTATACCTTCAAAGTGATCAACCATGTTATCTATATCATATAGATTCTTTGTTGAGTACATATTATCATTAATATTCAAATTTTGCGCCTTGGTAATTTGAATAAAAAGTATAAGAAATACTATGTTCAGTGTTTTACTCATGATCTAATTTTGAGGTTAAGCAAGTGTAAAAAAGTTCGAAAGCAATAAAGGTTTTAATAGCTATGTTATTATAGTCTTTTTCTTTTAAGTCTAGTAGAGGAGCTATTAATAAAGGATTGTTAAGGTAATTTTCTCTAAAAGTAATTATGAAATCATTGATGTTTTCATTGTTGCCTTGTGCTATTATTTTTTCTGAAAAACGATCTTCATAGTTCAAAATGTAAACAAAATCTTTATTTTTTATTTTTTCTACATATTCATCTAGAAACTCATCATCTTTGAAAGCCTCAATTTGTTCTGGTGTAAAAGGAGTAAAGCTTAAGAAAGCTAATTTATGTTTGATATTTGAACTTTTAACCCAGACATAATCAAATAATTCTTCATAAGATTCTTCTAAAAGATTTAAGCTGTTTTCTGAAGATATTTTAGATAAGAGAAGAGGAAAGTTTATGTTTTCTCTAGAAAGATCTTTGATAAACATTTTAAAAGCTATTGAAGCATTTTCAGGTTTTATCAGATAGTAATTGCAAATGTTATTCTGAAAGTCATTCACCATTTTTAAAACAAGTTCATCTTTATAGTTTTCCTTATTGAAATGGTTGTAGCTGTCTGATTGGGATTCAGCAACTATTGTAGAACAACAAAAAATAATTAAGAACAGAATAATTTTATTCATTTTCTAGTCTTTCTTGTTCAAGTTTTTCTGCTAATCTTTTTGTAATAATTGGTTGAATTAACGTTTTTTCTGATCGTTTCTTTACAAAAGGAAATAACTCTAAATCGTTTTTCATTCGATCATTTTCGTTTTGAATTTTATTCGTTCCTAATAAAACTAGTTCTCCTTGATCAAATAAACCTTGTTCTTTTTGTGCAGATTCTTCTATTTTTCTTTGAATTATTCCTTCTTTTAATTGTTTTAAAAATCCTCCACCTTGTTCTATTTGTTTGAAAATTTCTAAAGCATTTTCTGCCAACTGATGAGTTATACTTTCTATATAATAACTACCATCAGCAAAATGTTGTGCATTTTCAAATCCACTTTCTTCTTTAATAACTAAAAGTTGATTTCTAGAAATTCGTTCTCCAAATTCGTTTGATTTATGAAAAATTTCATCATAAGAAGCATTTGAAATAGTATTAGCTCCTCCTAAAATTGCACTCATACACTCAGATGTAGTTCTCAGCATGTTAGTGTTATAGTCATATAATGTTTTGTTTCTTAATGTTGGTTGAACAAATATATGTGCTTCATTTTCGCTGATGTCGTATTCTTTTAAAAGTGATTGCCATAAAATTCTAAATGCTCTCAACTTTGCGATTTCAAAGAAATAGTTTGTGCCGACAGAAAAATTGAAATGGACTTGATCAGCTATTTTAGCACCAAAATGATTTAAATATTCATTAGCATGAGCTAGCGCATATGCTAACTGTTGTGTGCAATTAGCACCTGCATTTTGATATGTAGAAGCATTAACTGCAATACTATTATTTATGCTACTAATACTTTCAAGCTGTTTATGATCTGATTGTAAATTTGAATACCAGTTACCTGTTTTTGCTAGGTTTCCAATAATATCAATATTAAAGTAAACGTTTTCGTTAATTAAGAAATCAGATAATTTTTTTACAAAATTAGCATCTAAAAAGTTAAACTTAAAATATGTTTTTGTTTCTGATTTTAGTTGTAAATTATTTAAAAGTTTTTCTATATCAAACTCTTCATCTACTATGAATTCGATAGCGTTTGCACCTCTTTGCAGCGCATCATTAGCCAGTTTATTTGCTATGTAGACGTCATCAATGAAAATTGATTCACAAATAGAAAAGTTAGAAGAAGGTAGTTGAATTTTTTGATGTGTTTGATCTTCTTTAGAGTAAAAAGGTCTAACTGTAATTCCTTCGTTAGTATTCCAAAGTAACGTTTTATTGTAGTCTAATCCTTTTAAATCTACCTGTATTTTTTGTTTCCAAGCTTTTTCAGAAACACCTTCAAATTCATCAAATAAAAAATTCTCCATTATTTTTTTATGGTATCAAATTCAATTATGTAAATATCTTCGTTTTCTCTTTTCATTAAATATTTTTCTCTGGCGAATCGTTCTAATTCTAGAGAATCTTGTAGTTTTCGTATGGTTTCTTTGTCTTCAGCAATTCTTTTTTTATGGTAATCTACCCAAGTTTCTAGTTCCTTAATTTCAGAATTAAATTCTTGATGTCTCATGTAAGAATTCTCATCAAAGAAAATCATCCATCCAACAAAAACTGTTAGTATAATAACATATGTAATTCCAACGGTAATACCTAATATTTTTACTGTTCTGTTTAATTTCATGCTACAAGCGTTCGCTAATTACAGTTCTAACAATATCAATGGCTACTGTATTATATCTGTCGTTAGGAATAATAATATCTGCATAGTTTTTTGTAGGTTCAATAAACTCTTGGTGCATTGGTTTTAAAGTATCTTGATAACGAGATAAAACTTCATTAATGTCTCTACCACGCTCTGTAATATCTCTTTTAACTCTTCTAATTAAGCGCTCATCAGCATCTGCATGCACAAAGATTTTAATGTCACACAAATTTCTCAACTCTTTATTATTAAAGATTAATATCCCTTCTACAATAACCACCTTACGAGGATGTGTTTTTACTGTATCTTTTGTTCTATTATGAGTGACAAATGAATACACAGGTTGTTCTATGATCTGATTATTTTTAAGTTCTGTTAAATGTTTAACCAATAATTCAAAATCGATAGCTCGAGGATGATCAAAATTAATTTTTGATCTTTGATCATAGGTTAAATTGTCTGTAGCGTTGTAATATGAGTCTTGAGAAATTACACAGACTTCATCTGGCGGTAACTCATTAATTATTTGATTTACTACAGTAGTTTTTCCACTTCCTGTTCCTCCAGCAATTCCTATGATAAAAATGTTTTTCATTTGTAGTTAAAATATAAGCAAATTTAGAAAAAATAGGGCATAAAAAAAGACATCTTTTTAGATGTCTTTTTTATTTTGAGCCGATAGAGGGACTCGAACCCACGACCTGCTGATTACAAATCAGCTGCTCTAGCCAGCTGAGCTATATCGGCTGTTGCCTTTAAAAGCGTGGCAAATATATAACGTTTTTTGAAACTGGCAAACTTTTTTGAAAAAAATTATTTTCTTTCTGATTTAGGTAATATTTTGAATGAAATAACTGGGATGTTTACATGATTTACGACGTCTTCAGTGATGCTGTGATCAAAAATTTGAGAAAAGCTACTTCTACCATGAGTGGTCATAATTATGATGTCAGCATCGTAACTCTTTGCATAATTGGTAATTCCAGCTTCAATAGTATAGTCAGAAATATAAGAAACATCTTCTAAATGATCTGAATTATTGTTTGCTTTATCGAAGAAATTTTTAACTGTATTTCTCATTTCAGCAGAACTTAAAAATGATTTCCCTGGTGTATTTACATAAATCATTTTTGTTTGTAAACCGATAAAATCACAAAACTCTTTAATTCTTTTATATGGTCCAATTGAATCGTCTGTAAAATCACAGGCAAAAATTGCTTTTTTAAATCCATGATCTAACGGTTCGTCTTTTATCACAAGCACTGGAACATTTGAGTGTCTAATTACTTTTTGAGCATTAGATCCAATTAAAAATTCTTTAAAACCAGTGGCTCCTTTAGATCCCATCATAACAAGATCAATTTTTTCTTCATTATATAAAGTGTTTAGTTCTGTAAAAACTTTATAATGTTTTAAAATAGGAGTCACTTTTACATCTTTTAAGTAATCTTTATCTAAAAATTCATTGAATTTATTTTCAGCTAATTTCAGATAAAGTACAGTTTCTTTTGTAGTATTTGAATTATTCATCATTGCTGTAGATAACTCAAGCATATGTACAGCTACGATTTCATAATCAAAAGTTCTACCATAATAGGCCGCTGTTTTTAATGCATTTTCTGACTGGATAGAAAAATCTACGGGGACTAATATTCTTTTCATAAAGTGTGTGTTTGAAGTTGTACCCTTTAAATTACAAAAAAAAAGTGGTTTTTAAAACTTGTTGGATGTTTAAGTGTTTGGTTTTGTGTGTTTAAGTGGTGGTTTTGTTTAGTTCAAATGTTTTCATATTTTAGTAGTAAAACGATATTAATGAAAAAAATTATCACTGTTTTTGGGGTATTAATACTAATAATTTCGTGTTCATCAAATGATGAAAAAACTATAAATTTAGATCAGGAAGAATTCCTTGATAAATCTTACGGTATCGGTGATTTACAGAAATATGATATTTTTTTACCTGAGGGAAGAACTCAAGCAAATACCAAAGTATTGATGATTATTCATGGAGGAGGATGGACTTCTGGCGATAAAAATGAATTGACTTTTATTTACAATTATTTTAAAAAGTTAGGGCGTAATTTTGCGATTGTAAATTTTAATTACACATTGGCAGATTTAAATACTAAGCCGATTCCTTTACAAACTAACGATATAAAAAAGTTTATTTCTCATCTAAAAGAAATGAAAGATGTATATAATATAGGAGATGAATTCTTTTTATTAGGATCGAGTGCTGGAGCACATTTATCGATGATGTATGGTTATAAATTTGATACAGATAAAGATATTAGAGGAATTATTAATGTTGTCGGACCTACTAATTTTTTGCATACATCTTATACGCAAACTACAAACAATGAAACGGCAGAATTATTAAATAATGTTCAGGTTTTACATAATGAAACTATAGAAAATAATCCTTCTTTTTACGAATCTATTAGTCCTATTTTTCATATTTCTTCAGAATCACCAGCTACAATTTCTTTTTATGGAGGAAATGATCTTCTAGTTCCTGAACAACAAGGTGAAATATTACATAAAGCTTTAGATGAACTTCAAGTAGTAAATGAATTATACATATATCCTACTGAAGGTCATGGTTGGGGAGAGCCCAATATTCTTGATACTTTCCTTAAAATTGAATCTTTTTTAAATAAAAATTAAAAAAACTTTGTAACGTTTTTAAAAAATTCCAGTTCTTCCTATCAAACAACTAACTAACATTATTTAAAAGGTTTGGATTCATTATCAGATAGTGCATTAATGCTGAAAGTAAAATCAGGCGAAAGTCATACGTTGGGGCTTTTATATGAGCGTTACAAGAAACGTTTGTTTGGTTTCTTTTTTCAGATGAGTAAAGATGCTAGTTTGTGTGAAGATTTAGTACAAAACGTGTTCATACGAGTTATTAAATATAAGCACACTTATACCGAGGAAAGTAATTTTGTGTCATGGATTTTTAAAATCGCCAGAAATGTATATTATGATCATTTCAAAGGGAAAAACAAAAGTAAAACCTATGATATAGAAGAACAATATGATGTTCATTCTTTTGAAAATGCAGAGAACTCAATAGAACAAACAGAAAGAATATTGCTTTTAAAGAAAGCGATAAATCAATTGCCTAAGGCTAAAAGAGAAATAATTATTCTAAGTAAAATGAAAGAGTTGAAGTATAAAGAATTGGGAGAAATCATAGGGTGTTCAGAAGGTAATGCAAGGATAAAAGTACATAGAGCATTGCACGATTTAAAAAAGATTTATTTAACATTAGAAGAGAGATAGTATGGAAAATTTAGATGTTAAAGCAATGATGATAGATTACTTATCTGGTAATTTATCTGAAACAGAAGAAAAGAATTTTAAAATTCAGTTAGAAAAAGATCCGGCTTTAAAAGAAGAATTCTTAGAAATGAGTTTTTTCTGGGAAGCAGAGAATACAGAAATTCCAGAGCCTACTATGGAAATGGATCGAAAGTTTTATGAAATGCTGAATGAAGAAGTGAAGGAAGAACAAAAAGATTCATCATTAGTACGATTTATAAAACGTGTAGAAGTATTACCATTTAGAAAAGTATTCTATGCATTAGGTATTTTAACTATTGGCTTTTTTTTAGGAAAAGGGATGAACAATGTAAAAGAAGTACACATCACTGAAGAAGTAAGAGTAGCTCAAAAAGAAACAGAGCAAGTACGATCTCAATTGGTATTAACATTATTAGATCAACCTTCTGCAAATCAAAGGTTACAAGCTGTTAATGAAGTGAGTAAATTAAGTGAAGTAACAGAAACAATTATAAAGGCTTTGTTCGCAACATTAAATAACGATGAAAATGTAAATGTTCGTTTATCTGCAATAGAATCTTTAAAAAAATACACAGACATGCCTATTGTAAGAGAAGGATTGGTTGCTTCGATAGTACATCAGAAATCACCATTAGTACAAATAGAATTAGCAGATGTGATGGTTTTATTACAGGAAAAAGAAGCTGTAAAACCATTTAAAGAATTAATAGATCAAGAAGGAATAAATTCTAGCGCAAAACAAAAAATAGAAGAAAGTATATCTAACATATACTAAAAGAATTTGATGTAAATGGCAAATCCTAGGTCGCTTTTTACAGAGATACATATAGTCATTCATCAAAACCAAAAAACATGAAAACAATTAAAATCAGTTTATTAATACTATTGTTCAATATCTTATTTATAAATGCACAATATCTTAAAGGAGAAAAGAAGTACAATCAAGTTGAAACAATAGAAGAAGAATATCAATTTTTAGAACAATCGCCAGACAATATTGTGGTAATCGATAATGTTTACGGTTCTATAGATGTGGAAGGTTACAACGGAAAAACCATCAAAATTGAAGTAGTAAAGAAAGTTTCAGCAGATACAAAACAAGATGTTGCTGAAGGTATGCAAGAAATAGGAGTGAAATCTTCAAAAAAGGGAGATGCAGTTTATATTTATATGGATTCACCGTATTCTAAGTTTGATTTAGAAACAGGAAATTTTCAACATCATGAGTTTAATTTCGGAAGTAGAAGAAATTACAAACATCGTAAGAAAAGAATGTATAAATATCGTTTAGATTTTAAAGTGAAAGTTCCTAAAAATGTAAGTATAGATGTTAAAGCAATTAATAAAGGCAATATTACGATAGATAATGTTCATGGAAAATTATTAATCGTGCATAATGTGAATGGAGCAATTGATATGACCAATGTTTCTGGACAAACAGATGTAAATGCTTTGAATAAAGATATTAATATCACCTATGCTAAAAATCCAACTAAAGAAAGCTGGTTTAAATCACTAAACGGAGATATTAATGTGTTGTTTAAAAATGGATTAAATGCAGAAATTAGTTACAAAACAATGAATGGAAACTTTTATACAAATTTTGATGTTGAGAAAACAACGCCTCAAGTTTCCAAAATAAAACAGAACTCAAAAAGAGGAGTAAAATATAAACTTAATAAAAGAAAGAATTTTAAAATAGGAAATGGTAAAATTCCTTTTCATTTCGATCAGTTGAATGGAGATGCCATTGTAAAAAAATAAAAGAAGTATGAGATTTATTAAAATAATAATCAGCTGTAAAAAAATAAAAGAAGTATGAGATTTATTAAAATAATAATCAGCATTGTTTTCTTAGTTGTTTTTCAACTTTCAGCTCAAGAAACTGTAAAAGTACCATTAACAGATCCATCTAAACCAGGATTTTTAAAAGTGAAGATTCTTAACGGTGCTATAAAAGTAAAAGGTTCTAATACTAAAGAAGTAATTATAAAAGCTTCCGTTAGGGAAGGAAATAAATACAGAAGTAGGAAAAAGAAAAATAGAAAAGATTTACAAGGATTAAAACAAATTTCAAATACAGGATTAGATTTTAGTGTAAAAGAATATAATAATGCTATTGATGTAGATTCTGATAGAAATGGTACGACAGATTTTGAAATTGAAGTTCCTAAAGATTTTTCTCTAAGGCTATCGACTTACAATAGTGGTGAAATTTATGTAGAAAATGTAAATGGTATTATGGATGTAAGTAATGCGAACGGAAAAATCACATTAAAAGATATTAGTGGAGCTGTAAGTGCCGATGCATTAAATAAAGATATTACAGTAAATTTTCTTAAAGTTACTCCAGATACACCTATGGCGTTTAGTAGTTTAAATGGAGATATAGATATTACTTTTCCCAAAAGTTTAAAAGCAGATGTAAGAATTAAATCTGAACGAGGTGATATTTTTACCGATTACGATTTAAAATCGAAGCCTGTTAAAAGTAAAACTTCTAAAAGTGAAAGAACTGGTAATGGATATAAAGTAAAAGTAGAAAAATGGATAGAAGGAGAAATTAATGGTGGAGGTCCAGAAATTTTATTCAAAAATTATAATGGCGATGTAATTATTCGTTCTAACTAATCGAAAAAAGATCACTGAATAAGTGATCTTTTTTGTTTATTGTTTGATTAAATAGAATTAGATAATTCTAAGTTGTTGCTGATAAATTTTTTAGGTGTAATTTGAGTTTCTGATTTAAAAATTCTATAAAAACTAGCTTCAGAGTTAAAACCACATTCTTTGGCAATTCCTAAAAGAGATAAATTGTCTAGCTCTCCATTAAGTAATCGCTTTTTTACTTCTTCAACCCGAGCTTCATTAATTAACGATCTAAAGTTTTTTTGATAATGAGCATTTATAGTACTAGACAATAAAGTGTCACTAATATCTAATTGTTTGGCTAAAGACTTTAAAGTCAATTTAGGATTTAAATAAACTTTATCAGAAATGATGGCGGTATTTAATTTTTCAATTATAGAAATATCTACATCATTTTCTTTGTTATTATTTTTTTGAGGTAAGATAACTTCAGCATTTTTAAATCCAATTATAGCTATGTAATAAACAATAGCTGCTATTAAAGAATGATGAAGATCCCAACGCCAGTTGTAACTGTGATCTAAAACAGCATTTAAAGTAAAATTAATAATATGAAGTGCAGATAATGTACAGAGTAAAAAGAATAAAATGTTTAGAAATTTAATTTCAGAATCTTGTTTTGTGTTTGTTTTTGGAAGTCCTATAATAAAACTTTTAAGTTCTAATCCGCCAAAATATAAATAACAACCACTCATAATCATTAAAATATATTCATCTAGATTTTTTGCTTCATTAAAAAACAAAGCATCTGTAATTAATCTTTTTTCTGAGTATACCTGAGTTTGCATGGCGACGATATACATGATTACAGAGTACATTTGAGAAATAAAAAAGGGAATAAAGTGCAGCCAATCTTTCTTTTTAAATTTAAAGTCGATATTTTTTATTGATAAAAAATAAAAGTAGAATAGTGGAGGTATTGCTATTTCTACACTATTAGGAAAATATCCAAAACCATGAACTTCCCAAAGATTTAGAGAAAGCAATAACATTTTTGAGTTTAACCACACAAAGGCTAAAATTCCTAAAGCAAGAAATTTATTAGATTTTTTAATGGTTGATTTTTTCAGTAAAATGATACTGCAAACAATTCCGGTTGTAATTCCTATTAATACAGATAAATCAAAAAAAGATAATTCTATGCGCATATCTTAACATTAAGAGTATAAAAGATGTTATTTTCTTTAAATTTCAATTCTCTAAAATACATCAGTTAAAGAGAACATATAACATTAATAACAATTTAAATTACGAATTGTTACAGTTCTATTTTAATTCAGTCAACTTAACAAAAAGTTAATTCAAGCTTAGTGTTCTCAACATTTTAGTGGTTTAATTTCGAGCATCAATTAATTAAAACAATTATAACCTTCTAAATTTAAAATCACTAAAAATGAAACAAATCTACTTTTTATGTATTCTAATGTTTTTTACTTTTTTGGGTATTTCGAACTCACAAAATAACTTAAAAGTAATGACTTTTAATAAGTTGTATTCAACAAGTAGTAATTCAGCTTTAAACGTAGTAAGAGCTTCAGGTGCAGATGTTATTGGTTTACAAGAATCATACGGAGCAGCTCGAAGCATTGCAAACTCGCTTGGGTTTTATTATCATTCTGTAAATAGTAGTGTAACAATTATTTCTCGTTATCCTATTACTTCTACAAATTCTTCAGGAGTTCAAATCACTTTACCTGATGGTTTAAAAATTTATGTATTCAATGCACATTTAACTTCATATCCTTATGAGCCTTATGAAATAAGAGATAGAAGTATAAGATCAGAGTCTGCGGCTATTAATTCGGCAAATAGAACAAGAGGAAACGAAATGACTAAGATTGTAAATACCATACAAAGTTGGGTTCCTGCTGGAGCTCCTGTATTTTTTACTGGAGATTTTAACGAACCAAGTCATTTAGATTGGACTACAAGAGCTGCAAATGCTAACGTTCATGCGCTAAAAGTGGCTTGGCCAGCTAGTAGAAAAGCAATAAACATTGGATTGAAAGATTCTTGGCGAGAAGTGTATCCGAATGAAGTATTAAATCCTGGAGATACATGGACGCCTAGAAGATCATCGAATGAGGTTTATGATAGAATCGATATCATTTATCATAAAGGAAATAATGTTGAAGCTATTAATGCAGTTCGATACGGACCAACAAATGACGAAGCTGAAGTTAAGTTAAATAATTATGCGAGTGATCATCGTGCTATGATGGTTACTTATATTATTCCTGAAGAAAATGGAGGAGGAGATAATGGAAGTGATTCAAGTTATGGCGAAAACCTATTGAAACAGTATAGTGCAGAAGAAAGTAATTTGAATAGTTGGAATCAAGTTTCTGGAAATAGTATTAGAGTTCGAGGTGGACGTAATGGATATCCAACAGCTAAACAAGGAAATTATATTTTTTGGTTTGGAAATTCTAGTATAGGAGAAGTTTATCAAGATGTAAATGTTGAAGCTTATGCAAATGCTATTGATAATGGTTTACAATCTTTTTATCTAGAAGGGTTTATTAGATCTTATAGCGGAAGAGACAGAGCAAGAATTCGATTAGAATATAGAAATGCAAACAATACTGTATTAGCAAGTTTTGATAGTAATTGGAAAAATAGAAGTAGTAGTTGGGAAGAAGTTACTGATGAAAGAATTGCTCCAATAGGAACAAGAAAGATCAGGGTAATTTTATTGAGTGAAAGAAACAGTGGAACTTCAAATGATGGTTATTTAGATGCGTTAAGTTTAAGAACAAAAGAAAATAAGTTGTCTCGAAGAAGTAACGTTCTCAAAGAAGAAATTAAAGAAGCGGAAAATGAATTTAAAGTTTGGCCTAATCCAGCAACAAATATCATCAGTATAAATAATAGAGATAGAGGAGAGATTTTCATTGTAAATGTTTTAGGTGTTATTCAGAAAAGAGTGGAACTTACAAAATCTAATACTGAGATTTCTATATCAGACTTATCTAAAGGATTATATATCGTTAGATTCGTAAATGATAAAGGAATTGTAAAAACTAAATCTTTAATTATTAGATAAAAAAGAGATAAAAGTTAAAGCTCAATGAATTCTTTTTCATTGAGCTTTTTTTATGTTTTTACTTTTCTAATCGTTCTTGTTTTTTAATTTTTTTCCAGTAAAGAAATCCGAAAATTAAAATTAAATCAATACAAACGAAATTACTAATTAGCATAAAGTTAAAGTTATCGATTACTTCTGTGGTTGATAATACAGTTACCTTAAAGTGATTGTTAGCGGCATGAAAAAAAGCAGCAATAAATATTGAATGTTTGTTGAAACCGATATAGGCAATAATTATAGATGAAGCGATACAAATAAGAGGATATGTAATAAAAGCTTCTATATAAGGATAATGTTGAAAGTTGTATCCTTGTAAAGCTGCAGGTAAATGCCAAATTCCCCATACAAATCCGAGTATAAAAACACCTTTGAATTTTCCGTATGAATTAAAAAGTTTGTCTTGTAAATAACCTCTCCAGCCAATTTCTTCACCCATTACTAATATTGTCATAGCTAAGTAACCAAATAATAATAGAGCAGCATTTTTAGGGAAAGTTCCTAAAATAGACCAATCAGGACTAGTTCGAAATCCTAGTGAAATTTGAATAAAAAAATCAATACTTACATAAACTAAAGGAATTAAGATTGCTAGAAATATTCCTTTTACAGATGATTTGAAAAAATTTAACGATTTCCAATTTCCACCTTCTCGTTTATTAATAATTATGGCTAATAAAGCAGGCATAATAGCTAAGGATAATTCTGATACAGCTCTAATAATAATACTTGTTGATGTATCTAATAAATTATATATCGTAAAACCAATTGCCCAAGAAACAATAAGAACTAAAAGAATGTAATTTAAAGACTTTTTAAGGTCTGATTTTTGTTTTGTTTTTGTCTGGATTGTAGTGTTCATAATGTTGAGACTCATTTTAAATTTTGAGCAAATCAACTGATAAACAAGAATCAAATCGACTCATTGGAAGCAATGATACCTTTTTCTATACTTTTTTTGTATTGAAGAGGTGTAATACCTTCACTATTTTTAAAAACTCTATTAAAAGTTGCTTTGGAATTGAATCCAGAATCAAAAGCAATGGCAAGTAAGGTTAATTGATTAGAATCACCTTTTCGAATACTTTCTTTAAAATTTTGAATTCGATATGAATTTACATAATCATAAAAGCTAGTTTTCAAATGTTGATTGATGAAATTAGAAAGTTTTTTATCTGAAATCTCAAGAGCATCTGCTGTTTCTCTTAATGTTAGATTTTGTTGTTTAAATAACTGTCTGTTTTCAAATAATTCTTTCAATTTCTTCTCTAAATCTAAAAACTCATCAGATTGAATTAGAGTAGGAGATTGGCTATATAGTTTGGTTTCTGTTTTTTCTACTTCTTGAGTTGTCAAAAAAACTTGAGATTGATTTAATCCATAATATCCCATATACCAGATTAATCCAGTTAAGTATAAAAGATTAATAAAAAGTACCAATTGAAGGGAAGGATAAGCAATTAAGATTCCGCCGCAAATCATATCAATTATTAACAAAGCAATTAAACCATTTACCCATATCGAAAACCATTTTAAATCAATGTTTTTTGTAAAAGAGTAATTCTTTTTAAGAGTAGTTCTATATTTTTTTAAAGTTCTATAGCAATTGTACAAACAGTAAATAAAGTAAATAGAACCTAAAAATGGAATAATGTAAATTAGAGTACTGTAATTAAATCCTTGTTCATTTGTTGGAATTTTAAAAATATAACTAGGTAATGTAAATGTTAGTAATCCAATAAAGAAAGGAATCAAATCCTTAATTACTTTTTGAATTGTGATTTTACCATAAATAGCTTGTACATAATTTAACAATAATGGACCTAAAGCCATATAGATAATTGCTCCAAACGGAAGTATTAAAGTACTAATTGTATCACTTTGTATGTAGGATGAAGCATAAGTTAAAAACAAAACAAGTAAACATACTAATATGAATGCTAATATCTGATTTGAAAATTGCTTTTTAAATCTGTTTATAACAAGAAGAATCAATAAAAGATTTAGTGTAATTCCTGAGTAAATAATGAATAGGAAGAAATCTTGCAATTTGTTTGTTTTTGACTAAAATTTAAACAAATATAGTTTTTCAAAGAAGTTGTTAAAATATAAAAACAAAAAAAGATCACTAAGTAAAATTAGTGATCTTTAAACAAACAACTAAATTCTAAAACCTATAAAAGTTGAAGAAATTGTTAAGCCCGAAGGCTAATATTGTTAGAAGCAGTATTTGTTTTCTGCTTTTAATTTTTCTGCAATAGTATTGCGTAACTCAACTACGTTAGGGTAGTTTGTATATTTAGTGAAACGCTTAAGTCCCATTAACATCATACGTTGCTCATCACCTTCAGCGAAAGAAACGATTCCTTCTCTAGCACTTTGAGTAATAATTTCTACAGCATTATATAAATATAATTTAGCCATAGCAATTTGCTCTTTTTGTGCATCTTCACCAAAACGCTTAACGTTTTTCTCAGTTCTTAAGATACCAGATTCTGCCATGTAAATCTCGATTAAGATGTTAGAAGCAGCAGTTAATAACTGTTGGTGCTTTTCTAAATCTGGACCGAACTTTTGTAATGCAGCTCCAGCAACCATTAAGAATACTTTCTTTAATCTTCCAATAAGATCTTTTTCTTCAGAGAATAACTCAGAAAAATCAGGAACATCAAAAGAAGGAATACCCATTAATTCATTTCCAACAGCAGTTGCTGGTCCTAATAAATCAACATGACCTTTCATTGCTTTCTTAACTAACATTCCTACAGAAAGTAATCTGTTAATTTCGTTAGTACCTTCATAGATACGAGCGATACGAGCATCTCTCCATGCAGCCTCCATTGGAGTTTCCTCAGAGAATCCCATACCACCAAAGATTTGGATCCCTTCGTCAGCACAGTTTTGAATATCTTCAGAAACAGCAACCTTTAAGATTGAACATTCGATTGCATATTCTTCAACTCCTTTTAATTCAGCTTCTTGATGTGTATTTCCTTCAGATTCACGGATAGCGATTCTATCTTCAATGTTTTTAGCAGCTCTATAAGAAGCAGACTCACCAACATATGCGCTAGTTGCCATTTCAGCTAACTTAGATTTGATAGCACCAAACTCGCCGATTGGAGTTTTAAATTGCTTACGCTCGTTAGCATATTTTACAGCATCAGTAATTACTCTTCTTTGAGAATCTAAACAGGCAGCAGCTAATTTGATACGACCAACGTTTAATGCGTTCATTGCGATTTTAAATCCACCACCACGCTCAGATAACATGTTTTCAACTGGAATTAAAGTATCATTAAAAAATACTTGACGCGTAGAAGAAGCTCTAATACCTAATTTGTGCTCTTCTTCACCTAAAGTTACTCCGTTAGGATTGTCTTTATCGTATTCTAAGATAAATCCAGTAATGTTTTTATCATCTTCGATACGAGCAAAAACGATGAAAATCTCAGCAAACCCTGCATTTGAGATCCACATTTTTTGTCCGTTAATTTTATAATGTTTACCATCCTCAGTTAACTCAGCAGTAGTTTTACCAGAGTTAGCATCAGATCCTGCACCCGGCTCAGTTAAACAATAAGCTCCAAATCTTTCACCCATTGCTAAAGCTGGTACATATTTTTGCTTTTGCTCTTCAGTACCGTATAATGTAATTGGCATAGTACCAATTCCTGTATGCGCACCAAAAGCAGTACTAAATGAACCTGTTCCACTAGAAATGTAATCACATACTAACATTGTAGAAACAAATCCCATACCTAATCCTCCGTAAGTATCAGGTACTGCAACACCTAAGAAACCTAATTCACCTGCTTTACGCATAGTTTCTTCAGTTAATGCATAATCTTTAGCCTCGAAACGAGTTTTATGAGGAATAATTTCACGATCGTTAAATTCGATAACCGCGTCTCTCATCATTGTTTGCTCCTCAGTAAAATCTTCAGGAGTAAATATATCTTCGCAATTAGTTTCTTTTACTAAGAATTGTCCTCCTCGTAAAATGTCTTTATTTAATGTTTCAGCCATCTTTTTGTATTATAATTTTTTGTTACGTTAGTTTAAGAATTCAAAAATACCAGCAGCACCCTGTCCAGTACCTACACACATAGTTACCATTCCGTATTTATTCTTCATTTCACGCTTACGCATTTCGTCGAATAATTGAACAGATAACTTCGCTCCTGTACATCCTAACGGATGACCTAAAGCAATAGCTCCACCATTTACGTTGATTATATCTGGATTTAATCCTAATTCTCTGATTACAGCTAATGATTGAGAAGCAAATGCTTCATTTAACTCAATTAAGTCAATATCGTTTTGTTGTAAACCAGCTTGTTTTAATGCCTTTGGAATAGCAGCAACAGGTCCGATTCCCATAATTCTAGGAGGAACACCAGCAGCAGCATAACTTACCATACGAGCAATTGGTTCAAGATTTAATTCTTTCACCATATCTTCACTCATTACCATTACGAAAGCAGCTCCATCACTTGTTTGAGATGAGTTACCAGCAGTAACAGATCCGTTAGCAGCAAATACTGGACGTAATCTTTGTAAACCTTCGATAGTAGAACCTTTACGAGGACCTTCATCTTTAGTTACAGTAAATTTACGTGTTGCTTTTTTTCCTTTACCATCGATGTATGTTTCTTCTACTTCGATAGGAACGATTTGATCTTGAAAACGATCTTCAGATTGTGCTTTTAGTGCTTTTAAGTGAGAATTTAAAGCAAATTCATCTTGATCTTCACGAGAAATTTTATACTCTTGAGCTACAGCTTCAGCAGTATTTCCCATTCCCCAATAATAATCTTCGTGACCAGCGTTCACAATATTATAGTTTAGTTCAGGTTTAAAACCAGTCATCGGTACAGAAGTCATACTTTCAGCACCACCAGCAATAATACACTCAGCCATTCCTGATTGAATCTTTGCTACAGCCATACCAATCGTTTCTAATCCTGAAGAACAAAAACGGTTTACTGTAACACCCGGTACATCAACAGAATTTAATCCTATTAATGAAATAATACGAGCCATGTTTAATCCTTGAGATCCTTCTGGCATAGCATTTCCCACAATTACATCATCAATACGTTTTACGTCAAACTCAGGAAGTTTTCCCATCATGTATTGAATTGTCTCAGCAGCTAATTCATCTGCTCTCTTAAATCTAAAACCACCTCTTTTTGATTTTCCTACGGCAGTTCTATATCCTTTTACTATATATGCTGTTTTCATATTCTTTTAGTATTGAGTATTGAGTTTTTAGTATTGAGTTTATAGTTTCTGCTGAAAAGCATAATTCATTTTTTGTATTTCAATACACAACTCAATAATAGGTTGTACTTTGTCTTTATTAATTAAGTTTAATTCAATTATTAATATCAATTGCGTTTGTAATTCATAACTAGAACCATTAGCAATACTTAAAAAATGTTTAAACTCATTTTGTGAATTTCTACCAGCGCCTTCTGCTATATTAGAAGGTATAGAAATAGCACATCTTTTTATCTGAGATGTTAGTCCGAATTTTTCATCAATTGGTAATTCTGAAACAAGTAGATATATAGCTTTTGTTAACTCTATTGACTTTTGCCATATTTTTAAATTTTCTACTTTATGCATTTCTAACTACTTAATACTAATATCTCAATACTAATCGTAACTTTAGTTACGAAGAGGTTTACCAGTTTTTAACATGTGCTGAATACGCTCTAATGTTTTACGTTCTGTAGTTAGACTTAAGAACGCTTCACGCTCGATGTCTAATAAATACTGTTCAGAAACTTTTGTTGGTTCTGATAAATCTCCACCAGCCATAACATAAGCCAGTTTGTTTGCAATCTTTTGATCGTGTTCTGAAATGAATCTACTTGCTTGCATAGAATCAGTAGCTACCATAAATGCACCTAATGCTTGTTTACCAAGAACTAATACATCGTTACGGTGTACTGGTTGTGTATAACCTGCATCAGCTAGTAATAATGCATGTTTCTTAGCTTCAGCAATTTGACGATCTCTGTTTACAACCACAACATCTTTTCCTTGTTGTAATAAACCTAAATCAAAAGCTTCGTAAGCAGAAGTAGATACCTTAGCCATACCAATAGTTAAGAAATACTCTTGAAGAACATTTAACTGAACATCTCCTTTACGGAATGTATCAGAAGCTCTTAAAGCCATTTCCTTAGAACCACCACCACCAGGAATAACTCCAACACCGAATTCAACTAATCCCATGTATGTTTCAGCAGCAGCAACAACTTTGTCAGCATGTAATGATAATTCACATCCTCCACCTAAAGCCATTCCATGAGGAGCAGCGATAACAGGAATAGATGAATAACGCATACGCGTCATCGTATCTTGGAAATACTTAATAGCCATGTTTAACTCATCGTACTCTTGCTCAACAGCCATCATAAAGATCATTCCGATGTTTGCACCTACAGAGAAGTTTGCTCCTTGGTTACCAACAACTAATCCTTCGAAGTCTTTTTCAGCTAAATCAACAGCTTTGTTTAATCCAGCTAAAACATCACCACCGATTGTATTCATTTTAGATTGGAATTCACAGTTTAAGATACCGTCTCCTAAATCTTCAATAACAACTCCAGAGTTTTTGAATACTTCTTTAGATTTTCTAATGTTATCTAAGATGATAAATGCGTCTTGACCAGGTTTTTTAACCTGAGCTTTTTCATTTACATCATAATAATAAGTAGCTCCGTCTTTTACAGTGTAGAAAGCAGTTTCTCCTTTTGCTACCATTTCAGTAACCCAAGCAGCAGGTTCTTTTCCTTCAGCTTTCATTAATTCGATACCTTTCTCAACTCCAACAGCATCCCAAATTTCGAATGGTCCATTTTCCCAACCGAAACCAGCTTTCATGGCATCATCAATTCTATATAATTCGTCAGAAATTTCTGGAATTCTATTCTGAACATAAGCAAACATTGCAGCAAAGTTCTTACGGTAGAATTCTCCAGCTTTATCTTTACCACCAACTAATACTTTAAAACGATCAATTGGCTTGTCTATAGTTTTAGTTAATTCAAGAGTAGCAAACTTAGCACGCTTTTTAGAACGATATTCCATCGTGTCTAAATCAAGTGTTAAGATTTCTTTCTTTCCTTCAGCATTTACCGACTTCTTATAGAAACCTTGTTTTGTTTTACTACCTAACCATTTGTTTTCCATCATTGTATTGATGAAATCTGGTAATTTAAATAAGTCGTGAGCTTCGTCGTCTGGACAATTATCATAAATTCCATTAGCTACATGTACTAATGTATCCAAACCTACAACATCTACAGTACGGAAAGTAGCTGATTTAGGACGACCAATTACTGGTCCAGTTAATTTATCAACTTCTTCAACTGTTAAACCTAATTCTTTTACTTGGTGGAATAACGATTGGATTCCAAAAATACCAATACGGTTTCCAATAAAAGCAGGAGTATCTTTAGCTAATACAGAAGTTTTTCCTAAGAACTTATCTCCGTATTCCATTAAGAAGTCAGTAACTTCTTGCTTACAGTCTGGTCCAGGAACAACTTCGAATAATTTTAAGTAACGAGGTGGATTAAAGAAGTGAGTTACAGCAAAATGTTTTCTGAAGTCTTCGCTTCTTCCTTCATTCATAAATTTGATAGGAATACCAGAAGTATTAGAAGAAATAATAGTACCAGGAGTACGATATTTTTCTACTTTTTCAAAAACACTTTGTTTAATATCTAAACGTTCAACAACAACTTCCATTACCCAATCAACATCTTTAATTAGGTGTAAATCATCATCAATATTACCTGTAGTAATTCTATCAGCAAACTTTTTGTTGTAGATAGGGGACGGTTTAGATTTTAAAGAAGCCGTTAAAGCATCGTTTACTAAACGATTACGAACAACTTTGTCTTCTAGAGTTAATCCTTTTGCTTTCTCTTTGTCTGTTAGTTCTCTTGGTACTATGTCCAAAAGTAATACATCAACACCGATGTTAGCAAAGTGACAAGCGATACCAGATCCCATAATACCTGATCCAATAATCGCTACCTTTTTAATTCTTCTTTTGCTCATTACTTATATAGGTTTGAATTTTTATACAGCTTGAGAAGATATATCTCCGTATATCTTTTTTTCAGCTATAAGCTTGTTTATAATTTCTGTTACTTTAAAAAAACTTTGAATTTCTTTATCTGTTAAACGTTCGCGGACCTTATTATTAAATTGATAAACATGACCTTTAGAAATCTCACGTTTTTCTTTACCAAATTCAGTAAGCTTAATAATTACACTTCTACCATCCTCAGGATTTTTTTCTCTTAAGATTAAACCTTTATCTTCCATAGATTTTAAAATTCTAGAAAGACTTGTTGGTTCCATTCCCATTAAAGGACCCAGTGAAGTAGAAGGAGTTCCGTTCTCGTAATCAATATTTAATAATACAAAAGCCATTGCCATAGTACTATCATGTTTTGATGCTTGTTCATTATACATCTTTGCTACAGCTTGCCATGTAGCTCTTAATTGGTGATCTATTGATTTACTTTTATCCATATAACATTTCAAAGATATAAAAATTTATTATGCATGCATAGTAAATAGAGGAAAAATTATGCATGCATAATAAATTTTAACGATTAATTAATATGAAAAATTGAGATTATGGGATTATAACTTCAATATTTTTAAGAGATTATCAGTTTTTTGGATGAAACTAGAATTTTAACAGAGTAGTTCTGTTGATTGATTTATAGTAACGATGATCTGTAAAATCATTAATTATAAAAATGTCGATATTTCTTTCTCCAGTATTTTTATCTTAGTCAAACACATATAAAGAGTTGTTTTTTTAGATAAAAAAGTTGAAAAAATGTAACATATTGTAATATAACATTACTAATACTCATAAAAGTGTGTAAGTTTGTCATAAAACTTGATCAAGCTATAATCAAATAACCAAAAATCAATGAGTAATTTATTAGAAATTAATAATGTAGTAAAAAGCTATGGAGATTATACTGCATTAAATAATGTATCGATGCATATTCCTAAAGGAAGTGTATTCGGACTTCTTGGTCCTAATGGTGCAGGAAAAACTTCCTTAATTAGAATTATCAATCAAATTACAATGCCAGATAGTGGAGAAGTAATTTTAGATGGAGAAAAATTGGCACCTCATCATATCGAACAGATTGGTTATTTACCAGAAGAAAGAGGATTGTATAAATCAATGAAAGTAGGAGATCAGGCTTTGTACTTAGCCCAACTGAAAGGAATGAGTAAATCTGAAGCTAAAAAAAGATTGAAATATTGGTTTGAGAAATTTGATATTACAGCTTGGTGGAACAAAAAGATAGAGGAATTATCTAAAGGTATGGCTCAAAAAGTACAGTTTATCGTAACTGTTCTTCATCAACCTAAGTTATTAATTTTTGATGAACCATTTTCTGGTTTCGATCCAATTAATGCTCAGTTAATCGCTAAAGAAATATTACAATTAAGAGACGAAGGTGCAACTATTATTTTTTCAACACATAGAATGGAAAGTGTTGAGGAAATGTGTGATTATATTGCATTAATAAATAAGTCTAATAAAATTTTAGATGGGAAGTTAGATGATATTAAGCGTCAGTATAGAACCAATGTTTTTGAAGTTGGATTAAAAACAGATTCACCTGAAGAAGTACAACAAAAATTAAGTCAGAATTTTGAAGTTTCCCCAGCAGATTTTAAATCTTTAAATGAAGGGTTAAAGTTAAATGTAAAATTAGCTGGAGGAAATAACGCAAATGATTTATTATCATTTTTAACTTCAAATGGTCAGGTAAATCATTTTGTAGAATTAGTGCCTAGTGCAAACGATATTTTTATTCAATCAATAAACAAAACAATTTAAGATGAACAAGTTAAAGTTAATTATACAACGCGAGTTTATTGCAAAGGTTAAAAATAAATCATTTATAATAATGACTTTTTTAAGTCCATTATTAATGGTTGGTATGGGAGCTTTAGTATTTTTCTTAACTAAGAAAAATAAAGAGAAAGTGAAAAAAATAGTTTTTGTTGATGAATCTGGAATCTTTTCTAAAGATGTATTTAAAGATTCTAAAACATTACAATTTGAAGATTATACAAAATTAGGTATAGAGGAAACTAAGAAAAAAGTAGAAGAAGGAGATTACTACGGAGCATTATACCTACCTAAAAAAGATAGTTTAGAAATTCTAGCAAAATCAATAGAGTTTTATTCTAAAGACTCTCCAGGATTAACTGTAATGGATGACATTGAAAGAAAGATAGATGCGCGTTTACGAAACCTTAAGTTAACTGATTTTGGAATAGATTTAGCAAAAATTAAAGCTTCTAAAATTTCTTCAGATGTAAAAATGTATAATTTCTCTGGAGAAGAATCATCTAAGGCCAAGAATGTAGCGAGTATAATTGCTGGAGGTGCTGCAGGTTATCTACTGTTTATGTTTGTTTTAATTTACGGAACTTCTGTAATGCGTAGTGTTATCGAAGAAAAAACAAGTAGAATTATCGAAGTAATTGTTTCTTCAGTAAAACCTTTTCAGCTAATGTTAGGTAAAATTATAGGTAATGCATCTGCAGGTTTATTACAGTTCTTTATTTGGGGGATTATATTATTTGCTTTAAGTATGATTTTACCAGCAATATTTGGTGTAAGTATTTCTGAAATGCAAACTGCTCAAGTTTCCGCAGAACAAATGGAAACAATAAAACAAGCAGCTGATATGGGGAAATTTGAAAAAATCATTAGAGGTGTTTTAGATTTACCATTACTTCAAATGTTTATTTTATTTATCTTTTATTTCTTTGGAGGTTACATGTTATATAGTTCTTTATTTGCAGCTATAGGAGCAGCAGTAGACAACGAGACAGATTCACAGCAATTTATGACTCCAATAATGCTACCTTTAATATTGGGAGTTTATGTTGGGTTCTTTACAGTAATAAATGATCCTCACGGACCAATTTCGGTGATATTTTCATATATACCATTTACATCGCCAATTGTTATGTTAATGCGTATCCCATTTGGTGTAGCTTGGTGGGAAATTGTAATTTCGTTATTAATATTAATTCTTACTTTTATGAGTGCTGTTTGGATAGCTGCTAAAATATATAGAGTTGGTATTTTAATGTACGGAAAGAAACCGAACTATAAAGATTTATGGAAGTGGATTCGTTATAGTTCATAATAAAAAATAATGGAGGAAATAAATAACGTATTAAACTATACTTTTCATTACAACGATCATATTAGCATCAGTGTAAAATCAATATTAATACTGATAGCTGTAATTATGTTAGCTTCTTTTCTTTTAAAGTTATTTAAAAGATATGTAAAAGGTAAATTACAAGCTCAAGATAAAAACAAGTTCGATACTGTTTTTTCTTTCGGAAAGTGGTTGTTATACATTATTATTTTCTTAATCACATTACAAAGTTCTGGAGTTCAGATTACAGCAGTTTTTGCAGCGTCTACAGCCTTATTAATTGGTGTTGGTTTGGCACTCCAGACTTTCTTTCAGGATATTATTTCTGGAATCTTCATTATTATGGATCAAAGTGTTCATGTAGGAGATTATATTGAAATTGATGGTAAAGTAGGTAGAGTTGTTGATATCAAATTACGAACTACAAGAGCTGTAACTATCGAAAATAAAGTGCTTGTGATACCTAATCACTTGTATTTAAAAAACAGCTTATACAATTGGACACAAAACGGAAGTAAAACTAAAAGTTCAGTACAAGTTGGAGTTGCTTATGGAACAGATGTTCAGTTGGTGAAAAAAATATTACTTCAAACTGCCGATGAGCACAAACAAATCTTGAAAACACCTGAACCAATTGTTTTATTTAAAAACTTTGGAGATAGTTCTTTAGATTTTGAGCTTGTTTTCTCAATTCATAATAGCTTTCAATTGGCTATTATACAGAGTGACTTACGTTTTCGAATAGATGAATTATTCAGAGAGCATCAAATTAGTATTCCTTTTCCACAACGAGATGTTCATATTATTCAAAAAAATGAATAGTCATTAAACTTCAAACTCTATTAAGATGAAATTTCAATTTTACCTTTTAATTTTTTCAATTTTTATTATAGGATGTAATCAGATAAAAAAAGAAGAAAAAGAAGAGGTGAAAACAGAAATAATCGAGATTAAAAATATCTTTAAAGAAGAAGAAGTTAAGTGGTTTAAAAATAAAGGAACAGCTACAATAAAAGGTGTAGCAAGGTTTAAGTCTAAAAAAGGAAATATACGTTTTGGCGAAGAATTTTCTGTTGAATTAATGCCTTACACTGCTTATTCAGAAGAACGGTTATCTCATATTTATAAAGACAAAAAAGCAGATTTTGTATTTGCAGCAGACGGAGTACCAAAGTTTACTCCTGACCCTAAAGGATATCATGATACAATAAAAGTAACTTGTAATGCTGATGGAACATTTGAGTATTCTAATTTACCATCAGGGAAATACTATATAGTAGCTTTCATGATTTTTGATGGTGGAGGAGGAATTATGAGACATTTTGAACTTAAAGAAGGAGAAAATAAGACGTTAGAAATGACTAACTATTAAATGTTAATTGCTAAAAAATTAATGAAAATAAGAAAAGTTCTAAAGGGATTATTGTTTATTTGTTTCGGATTATTCTTTTTATTTAGCATAGTTGATGTTCAATTATCTATTGAAATTGTTGTATTCTTTATTATTGCTTTAGTAGTAGTGAAACTAAACGAATTACTCATGATTTATTTCAGAAGTAACTATAGAAAATCACTAGGTAGAATTGAATTATTTAGATCAAAATTTTGGGACTACTTAATTTCTATCATAGCAATATTTCTATTGTATTTAACCATAAGATATGACTATTTATTAGAGCTTAAACCTAATACTTTTGTCAATTTCTTTTTTGATCCTAAAGCCAATCATTTTGCTTACTATATAATTTCTTTAACCTACCTTATTAGTTTAGTAATAAATGATAATCGCATTTTTTATTATACAAAACAAGGTTTGGTTACTAAAGGAAATTACTTTGAAGATTATCTTTGGGAAGATTTTAAAACTTATACATTAATTGAGGAACAGTCTTTGATTAGGTTTACAAAGAAAAATGATAAATTTCTTTTTGTTAAGTACGAAGAGTCGTATTTTCAAGAAAACAAAACAGAGATTTTAAACGTGTTGAATAAAAACATACCATATGTCTAAAATATTAATCATAGAAGACGAAGCAGCAATTCGTCGAGTATTGAAAAAAATTATTTCAGAAGAAAATGATAGTTATCAAGTAGAAGAAGCAGAAGACGGTTTAGCAGGAATTGAGCTAATTAAAAACAACGATTACGATCTTGTACTTTGTGATATTAAAATGCCAAAGATGGATGGAGTAGAGGTATTAGAGAAAGCAAAAAAGATTAAACCAGAAATTCCAATGGTAATGATCTCTGGTCATGGAGATCTGGATACAGCCGTAAATACAATGCGTTTAGGTGCTTTCGATTATATCTCAAAGCCACCAGATTTAAATCGTTTGTTAAATACAGTTCGTAATGCTCTAGACAGAAAAGAACTTGTTGTAGAAAACAAGCGTTTAAAGAAAAAGGTGAGTAAAAATTATGAAATGATAGGGGAGAGTGATGCAATTACCCATATTAAAGATATCATTGAAAAAGTAGCCGCTACAGATGCACGTGTTTTAATTACTGGTCCGAATGGAACAGGAAAAGAATTAGTTGCGCATTGGCTTCACGAAAAATCAGATAGAGCTAAGGCTCCAATGATAGAGGTAAATTGCGCGGCTATTCCATCTGAATTGATAGAAAGTGAATTATTTGGACATGTAAAAGGAAGTTTTACTGGAGCAAATAAAGATAGAGCAGGTAAATTCGAAGCTGCAAATGGAGGAACTATTTTTTTAGATGAGATTGGAGATATGAGTTTGTCTGCCCAAGCAAAAGTATTAAGAGCTTTACAGGAAAATAGAATTTCAAGAGTTGGGTCAGATAAAGACATAAAAGTTAATGTACGAGTATTAGCAGCAACCAATAAAGATTTAAAAAAGGAAATCGCAGAAGGACGTTTTCGAGAAGATTTATATCACCGATTAGCTGTAATTTTAATTAAGGTTCCAGCATTAAACGATAGGAGAGAAGATATTCCTTCATTGGTAGAGTTTTTTGCAAATAAAATTGCAAATGAACAAGGTACACCTAAGAAAGAGTTTGCTAAAGAAGCGATTAAATTATTACAAGAATACGATTGGACAGGTAATATTCGCGAGTTACGAAATGTAGTTGAGCGTTTAATTATTCTTGGAGAAAAAACAGTATCAGCAAACGATATCAAATTATTTGCAAGTAAATAAGAGTTAAATGATATAAGCTTTACTAGGAATTTAATTTCTTGTAGAAGAAAGAATAGAATCAACAAAAAAAGAAGAGTTTTAAACTCTTCTTTTTATTTAATAATTTTTCTAGCTAATCCGTAAAATCCAATTCTTGTTGCTGTTTTAATAGCAGAGACAATCCATTTATGAATAGATAAACTTTCATTAAACTCATGCTTAACTAGTTTTATTTCTTCAATTGCGATATTTCGTTTTAATTTTAATCGTTTTAATTCTTGGCTTATTTCTTCTTGATTTTTATAAGATTTCTTCATCATCAAAATATTTTTTAGATAAACTTTGTATTACTTTATTTTCTATTAAGTCTTTTGTTAGATATCCTAAAAAAGCAAACAAAATGAAAATAAGTGCAACGGTAATGTAACCTAAAGTATCATTGTTAAAATAACTGCCGATTGCAGATGAAGCAAATGCAGCCATAAATATTAATGAAATAAGTAAGAAAACACCAACAATAGCAAACCTAAAAATTAGACTAATAGATGAGGTTAAAATCTGAAAAATTTTTAATTCGTAATATTTTTTAGAATATTTTAAAAACTCTTCCGCTTTATCCACTGCTTTTTCTGATGTGGTATCTAAAGATTCAAAAACAGACATTACTTTGTTTGTAATTTTTTATTCTTAGCTTTTAAAATCTTTAACTTTTCTTCCAAGTTAGTGATAATATCATCTGTTTTATAACTAGCATCACTTACAATACTTTCTAATTTGTCTTCCAAAGTGTTTTTCTTTGAATTTATAACTTCAGAAATATTATCAGAAAGGTTTTCCGCTTTGTTTACAATTTCGTTACTTATTGTATTAGCTTCGTTAACTAGTGTGTCTTTAGCAGAAACAGCACCTTCTTTTATCTTTTTTCTGGTTTTACTTCCTTTATCAGGAGCAAATAGAATTCCTAATCCGGCTCCAGCTACAACTCCTAGTAATACTCCTGCAATATTATTGTTATCCATATTATTTCGTTTTTTAATTGTTAATAAATTCAATTACAAAATTATACGACTAACATGTTTGATCTTAACTCAAAAACTATAATTGTTGACTCAATTACCCATTTTTAAACGAGTTAATCAGAAAGTTGAGTGAATATTTTCTTTAATACTTTAGATTCTAGTGTTGAAAATAATTTTAGCTGTGTTAAGTGTATTTAGGTTAATTTAAACCACTTTAATTTTTGAGATTTCGATATTTTTAGTCGAAAAAATTATACAAAAGAGTAGCTTAAAAATAAGAAAAGCCTTAGTTGACTAAAGCTTTTCTTCATGAGTTATTTCTTAAGAACATCTCCAATTACTAGTAGTGTTTCTCCTTTTTTTATTGGAGGAGTTCCAATAGTGAAAAGTATAATTCCATCAGCTTTGGCATAAACAGTTTCTAGTGTTTTGCCAAAGTAATCTGTGATTTCGCCAACTTTCATTCCTTTAGTAATATAATCTCCAGATTTTTTGAAAGGATAATAAATACCATCAAAAGAACTACTTTGGTAAGTTCGATTTTCTATGAATAAGTAAGCGTTTTTTTGAATAGCTTTTTCCAAACTAATTTTCATATTTAAATGAATTAGCATATTTAATATCCCTTCTTCTATTTTAAGAACAGCTTCATTTTCAACCATTCCTAATCGACCACATTCAATGTCTACAGAAGGAATATTTCTTTTAAAAGCTTCAGCAGAGCAGTATAAACTTGGTTTATCTTTTTTTACATAATCTTTTCCTTCTGTTTTAAAAATAACGATATGATCAAAAAGTAAAGCCTCTGCCATTTTTCGACCTTTTGAAGAAGCAGAAGCCATAGCCACATTTGAATAATATGCAGCATAGGGCATTAAATCTTCAGGAGCATCACCAGCATGTACATCAAGAAAAAAATCTGATTTTGCAATTATAGAATTGGTAATAAAATCTGCGATTTTTGCGGTAACTGTTCCGTTAGGATTTCCAGGGAAAGTTCTGTTTAAGTTCTTTCCATCTAAAGCATTTACAAATGGAGATCTGTTTGAAAAACTTCCAACATTAGCAATTTGAACTAAAATAACTACACCTTTTAATCTTTTAGGATTAATACTTTTAATTAAACGTTGTCCTGCCATAATTGGTGGATATTCATAACCGTGAACACCAGCAGTAATTCCTAAAGTGGGTCCTTTTTCGATACCACAGAAAACAGTTACAGGAATAAAGGTTGTATGGTTTTTATCAGAAATAGGAACTTTAAAATGTTTTTTTGTTCCTGCCGCTATAGTTTCTCCTTGAAAGGAAAATTGACTAAAAGATGCATTTGCAAGTAAAAAACACAGAATACCAATTAAATATTTCATCTTAAATTATTTTCTAAAGTGTATCAAAAGGCTTGAGCCTAGTAAAATTAAGGTTAATAAAAGGATTGGAATAATTGTTTTAATTAAACTAAAGTTGTTTTCTGCTTTAAAAAACTCTGGCTTATAGTTTTTCCAATATACAGAATTCACACTTTCATTTTCAAAAATTCTAGGATAGAAATCCAAACGTTTTCTTTCATGAAAATCAGAAGTAGCGTTTAAAAATTTTACATGTTGTACTAAACTTGTGTTGGCTATAGTGTTCATCGATAATTGAATTTGTAAAGGAGGAAAAAATTGAGCTATTTGTTTACTCAATTCAGCTCTTTTTTCAATTTTGTTATACATCTTAGAACGTTCTAGTTTCGATTCATCATCTCCCATTTGTTGCATTGCATAATACCAAACCCACGAAAAACCTTTGTCTTCAACTTTATATTTAGAAAATTGAGGATAATGTGCGTAAAACTTCTTCATAGTTTCTTGCTTGTCAGTATCCCATCTTTTATGATATTCATCACGTTGTTTAATCGTCATGCTTAAAGCTTCGTCAACTGGGTATTTATTAGTGATATAATTATTTACCAATACTGGCAAAAATACAACCAATACGAGCCAACTTGTTAAAAGTGTAATTGCATTTGTATTTGATGAATTTCTTAAAATGATAACAAAGAAACAAAGCGCAAACCAAAAAAAGATATAAATGTAACTTATGATAATCATGTTTATAAAGTCACTAGAAAAAGGAATGTTTAATACTATTTTTGCTAGAATGAATAGTACAGCTAAAACAATAGAAACGAATACTAATCGAATAGATAATTTCATTATTAAATATTGAAAAGTAGACTTTCCTTGTAGTGTCACCATTTTCCAAGTTCCATTTTCTTCTTCTTCCGATAGAATATTGAAATTTAAAGCAATAATAACTAAAGGAAATAGAAAGATAATAAGGAAACTTAAATCTAAATTTCCGACTTGCAAACGCATTGGGTTCACTAAATCTGTATCATATTTCTGACCTTCAAGATTTAAAATCTTGACATTTTGAATATGAGAATTTACATCGCTTTGTCCAATCGCTATTCCAGCAGTAGGTTGTAAATTATTGATGAACGAAAATTTTAAATAATACAATAATAAACCAATATCATCTTTATGTAAATGAACTTGATTTTCTATATGTTTTCGTTGTTGTTCTGTCGTTTTTTCTATTGCAGTTTGCTTCTGATTAAGAAACTGTTTTCCTGTACTAATTCCTAGAATTCCCAAAAGTATTAAAATTCCAAAGGCAAGTAGTACGGTTTTCGATCTAAAAAACTGTTTTATTAATAATGTATACACTTTAGATAATTTTAAAACGGTTAGAAAATTTTATCATAATTATAAAAGAGGAGATTAACCAAACAAAAAGACTGATGAAAGCCAAAAGTTGATTTTTTATCGTTTTACTTACGGATAAAAATTTGTATTCAAATTTTGGAGCAGATTTCCAGTATTCTTGTCCAACAACATGAACTTTTCCTTCGCTACTTGTTGCTTTATTACTTATAAACTTCATTTGAAGTTCATTCATGTATTGAGATTGTTTATATCTGTACTTTTCAGTCTGATTCAAGAAACCTACATAGGTAGTGAAATCTGTTCCAGATAAACTCATAGATAAGTTTTTAATAGCTAAATAAGGATTGAAGATCACCAAACCATTGGTTATACTATTCTGATTTTTGTATGATTGAATTAATTTATCTTGTTCTTGATTGTAAATTAAAGCTGTTTGTTCTTCTCCTTTACTCATTAAGAATCCGCTATAATTGAATGGTAAGTCTTTAACGTCGGTAACATTGTGGACTTTTAAAATTGAATCTCTAAGTCTATTAAAATGAGGATCGTTAGGATCGTGACTATCTCCTTTTTTAGAAACCTCTTCTTCAACTTCAGCTCTAAATTCAATTTTAGATAAGTTTGGGTAAATAGAGTTACCTAATACTTGTGAAGTTTTTGGAATGATAACAAAGAATAATAACCAACCGCCTAATAAAGTTAATAAGGCTTTATTTGAATTGGCACTTCGCCCGGAAATAATTATGGTAAGGCAACATAATATGGCATAAAATAAGATGTAACATATGCTTATTAAAATTATACGTACTACTACGGCATTATTTTCAAGATGAAAATCATCTACCAAAGCGATACTCCAAAGTGCTAATAAAGCAGGAATAAAAAATAAAGTAGCAATAAGAAATAGTCCTAAAGATTTTCCAAATAATAATTCTTTCATGGATACACCTTGGGTGTAATAAATTTTTAGAGTTCCGCTTTCTTTTTCAGAAGAAATAGCTGCATAACCAATAAAGAAAATTATTAAAGGTAAAATTAACTGTAGTAGCATAGCTATGTTTAAATCTCCAAAACGAACTAATCCGGTTGATAAACTTGCTTCTGAGAAATTTGCTGTATTTTGCCTGTGGGCTTCTAAAAAAATAGAATTACCAGTATAGCTTTCAATTCCAGAATCAAAAATTCGTAACGGATGTTGAGTTCGGAACGCGAAAGTTCCGAAATGTGCCATACGATGTGGATGTTTGTCTGGATTATCTTCCCAACTTTTTCTAGCTTTATCTTGATGATGTTCTATGGTATGATGATTTGCTTCAAAAGCATTCCAACCATCTACAGTTACATAAACAAGTATAAATAAGAAAATTATTAATAGAGCCAAAAGACCTTTAGAATTAAAGGTCTTTTTAAAGAACTGTTTTGCTATTAAAAAAACAACAGATTTTTTCATCTATTAAAATTTATAAGTAACGTTTAGTAAAACATTGCTTGGTGCACCAGGAGCTAATCTTGAAGGGAAAAGACCACCTAGCCAATATTTTTTATCGAATACATTATTCGCTTTAAGTGTTAATTGAATACCAGTATTTGCTGGTTTGTAATATAAAGCAGCGTCAAATACGGTATATTCAGGTAATAATACTCTATCTGGAAGATAACTTGGTGTATACCATGTAAACCTTTCATCTACATACTGAGCACCAAAACCAATTCCAATATCTTTTAATGTTTTAGTAGTAAAATCATAACGTCCCCAAAAATTAAAATTGTGTTTTGGAGCACCTCCAATGCGTTCACCAACTAAATCTTGTACAGAATCTTCTATAATTTTAGCGTCATTAAAACCATACGATGCAGTAATTTGGAAATCAGGTGTTAAGTAACCAGAAATATCCATTTCAAAACCTCTACTTCGTTGCTTACCTATAGTTGTTAAATCTTCTCTAACAAAAACATCACCTACTAAAATATTTTTCTGAGTAACTTCAAATAAAGCAAAGTTTGCATTTAATTTTCCATTTAAGAAATATCCTTTTGCTCCAAATTCTAGTAAACGACTTTCAAGTGGATCAAATCTTCCTGGAGAAGCTTGTCCGAAGAAACCTTCTGCACTAGGAGACAAAGACACAGTATTTGTATGTGGTTGGAAACCTTCTAAATAAGTACCATACGCACTAATATCATCGGTAATTTCATAAGTTAAACCTAGTCTTGGAATAAAAGATTCTTGTCTAAATTTTTGTTCATTAGTTCCGTTGTAATCAAAAATATCTGAAAACCATTCATACCTTAAGTTTACTAAAGCAGAGAATTTACCTATTTTAAATTGATTTTGAAGATAAATTCCGTCAGATGTTGTAAAGTTTGCTGGGATTTCAGTTTGTGTAAGTGCATAACTACTCGTATTTCTAATACCGTTAAAAGGATTTGTTAAATCTAAATGTGGAACAGCAGGTACTAATAATCCATTTGCTTGTTGAAAATCAGCAGGATCAGTAGCGTTTGCACCAGAAGGTCTAAATCTTTTGGTGCTACCGTCTAGTAATAAATAATCTCTAGCAGTATTAGTGCCATAAACACCTCTTTCCCAACGTGTGGCGTCATATCCAACTAAAATTTTATTGGTGAAATTATCATTTTTAATGTCATAGTTAAAAAAAGTACTTACATTGTTAGTGTTCCAAGCTTGCTGTCTTTCATTGTATCGCATGGCAATAAGATTAGGAACTATATCTCCATTAATGTCATAAGCACCACGGAAAGCATCTGCCCTATGTTCTTTTAAATCTTCATCCCAAGTTTGTTTCATGTATTGAGCATTAAACCCAAAGTTTTCAGTAAATTTTTTACTAAAACTAGCCATAAACATTACTTCTTTGGTATTGTAAAAGTCATTTAAAGCACCAGGATTTAAACTGATAGGAGTACTGTTAGGATCGTAATCTGCTCCAACTGGAGTAAAAATAGGTTGTCCTCTATCTAAGTTACCATCAGCAAGATTATAGATCATTTCTACATTAAGAGCAGTGCTTTCATTTGGGATATAACTAATAGACGGTGATACTAAAAAGGTATTATTATTAACAATATCTCTAAACGAATCTGCTTCTTGGTATGCGGCATTAAAACGATATAATAAAGTTTTTTCTTCATTTAAAGGACCTGTAAAATCTGCAGTAGTTCTTAAGGTTCCGAAACTACCAGCAGCAATAGAAATCTCGCTGCGTTTTTCTTTTAAAGGCTTTTTAGTTACCATGTTTACAGTACCTCCAGGGTCTGCACTAGAGAAAGTAACAGAAGAAGGTCCTTTGATTACTTCTACACGTTCTAAATGTGAGGTAATTGGCTGAATAAAATAAAATTGACGCGTACGCATACCATTCACTACTTGACCATCGTCTGCTTGGGTAATACCTCGAATATTATAATGATTGTATAAACCTGTAATAGAAACATTACTTACAGTTTTTACGGCTTCTGTTAATTGAAATGCTTGACGATCTGCAATTAATTCTTTTGTTACAGTAGAAACAGCTTGTGGTAATTCTTTATTTTTTATAGCAATTTTTGTTGCTGAAAAAGAATAATCACTATTATAATCATCTCGTTTTCTACCTATAATTTCTACAGATTGAAGTAATTCTGCAGACTCTTTCAAAATTATGTTACCTAAATCGATATTATTGTCAGCTATAGTTACAGCTTTAGTTTGTGTTTCAAAACCAACAAATGAGATACGAATTAAATAATCATCATTTTTACTAGCCTCTAATATGAATTTACCATCATAATCTGTTACAACTCCTCTGATGTTTTTAGATGCTTTTGTTAAAATAACATTAGCACCAAAAATAGGGGTGTTATCCGTATCTAAAACTGTCCCCGTAATTCTAGATTGTGAAAAACTTACATGTACCAGAAATATAAAGATTCCTAGTACTAACTTTCTAAATTTCATTATTGTGTATTTATATTGGTTTAAATTGTTTTGATATATAGTTCTTGCAATTGCTGAGCTGAAATATTTTCTGTTTCTTCGATATGAACTAATGTACCTTCTTTCATTATTCCTATTCGGGCACATATATTAACAGCGTTAAATATATCGTGAGTGGCCATTAATATTCCAACTCCATTAGCTGATAGCTCTTTACAAGTATTTGCAAATTCAACAGAAGCTTTAGGATCTAAACCAGATGTAGGTTCATCCATTAAAATATAAGAAGCATTTTTTGCTAAGGCTATAGCAATTCCAACTTTTTGTCGCATTCCTTTAGAATACTTTTTTAGTTTTTTCTTGAAGGCTTCCGGTTCTAGATTGGCTTTAGTTAAGTATTGTTTTAATTCTTCTTCACTATAAGAAAAACCAGCTAATCTACTGAAGAAATCAAGGTTTTCTAGTCCTGTTAAATTCCCATATAATTGAACAATTTCAGGAATGTATGCGATGGCGTTTTTTGTTGAGTTATTATTTTTATTGACAGGGATTTCATCAATAAGAGCTTCACCAGATGAAGGTTCTAATAAGCCTAAAAAAATATTGATTGTAGTAGTTTTACCGGCTCCATTTTGTCCGAGTAGACAAAAAATTTCTCCGGGAGCTACAGAAAAACTTAAATCTTTTAACGCTATTTTTTCATTATAGCGCATGCTAAGTTTTTTAGCTTGTAACATAATAATTGTATTTAAATATGAAAAATGAGTCCTTAAGAATTAAGAACATTTTTAGCAGATAATTTGCTAGATGTATGGTGTAATACACTTAACAATATTGAAAAAAAACAATTATTTAATTCAAATACTGAGCTTAAATGTATTGTATGAAATTAGGTGGCGATCTAGATTGTTTAAGATAAAGTATTATTGAATCTAGACTGTTTTCTAGTAGAAATATCTCTTTTGAAAAGAAATGAATTGAAAATGATGAAACTAATTTTGAAAAACTTTTTTTAATATCTAAATCTAGGTAAGTATCACAGATTAAACATTCTTCATCAGTATGATTACTCTTTCTGAATTCAATTTTTACAATAACTTCATCTATTTCTTTATCACTTGAAGAATGATAGTTGTGTTTGATTGTATGAAAAAAAACTATAAAGTGCGTTAGGAGTATAACGCAAGACAAAAATAAACTTGTTATGCTTTTGAGTTTTTTCAATTTGAGGGTTTATTGCATCAAAGTTGCAAATATAATGTAATTTTAAATTATTCTAAATAATGTGAAGTGTTAAAAACTGGTATAAAAAAAGACCAGAATTAATTCTGATCTTTTTTTGGTAATAAATATTATAGATAACTAGAGATCAAAACGATCTAAATCCATTACTTTAGTCCATGCTTTTACAAAGTCAGTAACAAATTTTTCTTGTCCATCATCAGCCCCGTAAACTTCACAAATAGCTCTTAATTCTGTATTTGAACCAAAAATTAAATCAGCTCTAGTACCTGTAAATTTTGTAACACCAGTCCTACGATCACTACCAGTAAATTCTTTATCATCAGAAGAGGTAGCTTTCCAAGTTAGAGCAAAATCTAAAATGTTTGCGAAAAAATCATTAGTTAAACTCCCTACGGTATCAGTAAATACTCCATGTTTAGAGTTATCATAATTTGCGCCTAATACACGTAAACCTCCAACTAAAACTGTCATTTCAGGAATAGAAAGTGTTAACAGATTAGCACGATCGATTAGTAAATCTTCATCTGCAACTTTTTTCAATTTAGGATTTACATAGTTTCTAAATCCGTCTGCTAAAGGTTCTAAATGACTGAAAGATTCTAAATCTGTTTGCTCTTGAGTAGCGTCACCTCTTCCTTGAGAAAAAGGAACACTCACTTCGTGTCCTGCATTCTTAGCAGCTTCTTCTACACCAGTATTACCAGCTAAGACAATTAAATCGGCTATAGAAATTGTTCCATTAAATTCTTTTTGAATTCCTTCTAAAACTGATAATACTTTATTTAACTCTTCAGGATTATTTACTTCCCAGTTCCTTTGAGGCTCTAAACGGATTCTTGCTCCGTTAGCACCACCACGCTTATCTGAACCTCTATATGTTGAAGCCGAAGCCCAAGCCGTTTTTACTAATTCAGAAATTGATAATTCTGAAGCTAAAATCATTTTCTTAAGAGAAGCGATATCTTCTCCAGTTAATGTATAATCAACTTTAGGTATTGGATCTTGCCAAATTAATTCTTCAGAAGGAACCTCAGGACCTAAATAGCGATCAACTGGTCCCATGTCGCGGTGTGTTAACTTATACCAAGCACGAGCAAAAGCATCTTCAAAAGCTGCGTGATCTTTATGAAAACGTTGTGATATTTTAAGATATTCTGGATCAGTTTTTAAAGCAATATCAGCAGTTGTCATCATTAATGCTTGCTTTTCATTTGCATTTCCTGCTTTTGGAGCCATTCTAGCATTAGAAGCTGCTGTTGGAGTCCATTGATGGGCACCCGCTGGACTTTTTGTTAATTCCCAGTCATAATTTAGTAAAACATCAAAATAGTCATGATCCCATTGTGTAGGATTTGGTGTCCAAGCTCCTTCAATACCACTTGTAATTGTATCGTCTAATACTCCTGTTCCATAAGAGTTTTTCCAACCTGTACTCATTTGATCTATTGAAGCTCTGTGAGGTTCAGCACCAACATATTTATCTGGATTAGCAGCACCATGTGCTTTTCCAAAAGTATGACCTCCAGCAACTAAAGCAACTGTTTCTTCATCGTTCATTGCCATTCTACCAAAAGTTTCTCTAACATTTGCAGCAGAACCTAAAGGATCAGGGTTACCATTTGGTCCTTCTGGGTTTACATAAATCCATCCCATCATTACTGCGCCAAGTGGACCTTCTAACTCTCCATCTTTATAACGTTCTTCATTATCTCCCCATGCTGTTTCACTTCCCCAATAAATATCTTTCTCTGGCTCCCAAACATCTTCTCTTCCTCCGGCAAAACCGAAAGTTTTGAATCCCATAGATTCTAATGCACAGTTTCCAGCTAAAATCATTAAATCTGCCCAAGAAATCTTATTTCCATATTTCTTTTTTATAGGCCAAAGTAATAAGCGCGCTTTATCTAAATTTCCATTATCTGGCCAGCTATTTAAAGGTGCAAATCGTTGTGTTCCAGAAGAAGCACCACCTCGTCCATCACCAACACGATAGGTTCCTGCACTATGCCAAGCCATACGAATCATAAATCCTCCATAATGTCCATAATCAGCAGGCCACCAATCTTGAGAATCAGTCATTAAATCAATTACATCTTGTTTTAAAGCGGCAAAATCTAAGCTATTAAATGCTTCAGCATAATCAAAATCTTCTCCCATAGGATTGGACTTTGTCGCATTTTGACGTAATATGTTTAATTTTAATTCATTTGGCCACCAATCTCTATTGGTGGTGCCTTCCCCAGCAGGCTTTTTTTGAGCGCTATGAAATGGGCATTTTGAGATGTCTCCAGAGTGTTTGTTACTATCGTTCATTATTATAAGACTTTTTTAAGTTAGTTCGAATTCAAAGCTACAATAAAATTAAGTATTATTTTTATCTATAAATTTTATATTAAAATAAGATTTAGCTATTTTATTGTTTATTTGTTTGTTTTATAGTGTCTTATAAAGATACGATAAAAGAGATTTGGTTAGTATTGAATTTTCTTATGATTGAATAAGATTTTCATTTAGAATTTGATTTGTTTGGGGCTAATAAGAGTTTAATTTTGCACCTGTTTTTGAAAAACAATGCAAATAATAATTCAATTTTAAAAATAATAGAATGGCAACATTAGTTGGAAAAAAGTTCCCAAACTTAAACGTAGATGCAATGAACGAAATGGGAGACACGTTCAAATTAAACGTTTTAGATGAAGCAGTAAATAATAAAAAGAAAGTAGTATTATTTTGGTATCCAAAAGATTTTACTTTTGTGTGTCCTACTGAATTACATGCTTTCCAAGCTGCTTTACCAGAGTTTGAGAAAAGAAATACTATCGTAATTGGAGCTTCTTGTGATACTCCTGAAGTACACTTCGCTTGGTTAAACCAATCTAAAGATAACGGAGGAATTGAAGGTGTTACTTACCCATTATTAGCAGATAGCAACCGTAACTTATCTTCTATATTAGGAATTTTAGATATTACTAACGAAGTATATGACGAAGCTACAGGAACTGTACAAGTAGAAGGAGATAACGTAACTTATAGAGCTACATATATTATCGATGAAGAAGGAACTGTTGTACACGAAGGTGTAAATCACATGCCAATCGGTAGAAATGTAAACGAATATTTACGTTTAATCGATGCTTACACTCACGTACAAGAAAAAGGTGAGGTTTGTCCAGCTAACTGGGAAGAAGGAAAAGCGGCTATGCAACCAAATGCTAAAGCTACTGCTGAATACTTAGCTGTAAACTAATAAAATATTAATTACGAATTATGGATTGCTAATTTTCAATTCATAATTCGTAATTCTTCATTTATAAATCATAATTAAAAATATGGTACAAGAATTAAATAGCGATAATTTAACAAATATCGTTTCAGAGAATAAAACTGTAGTAGTAAAATACTCAGCTACTTGGTGTGGTAACTGTAGAATTATGAAACCAAAATTTAAAAAATTAGCAAGAGAGAATGAAAACGTTTCTTTTGTAATTGCTGATGCTGAGAAATTCCCTGAAAGTAGACAATTAGCTACTGTAGATAACTTACCTACATTTGCTACTTTTGTTGATGGTAAATTCGTAAATCAAGTTCAAACAAATAAGTTTGAAGTATTGAAAGAATTAGTAGAAGAAGTAATATAATTATGAAGTTACCAGTAATTAAACATTTGACTTCGTTTATCGAAGAGAATGATCAGGATTATGTTATTGAAACAATTGAAACTTTAGAAGCTTTAACTGAAGTTCCATCATTAAAAGATGAAGAATTAGATGTTATTGGAGAATTAATCTCTAATATGTATGGAGCGATTGAAGTTGATAAAATGATAAAAGAAGGAACTCCAAAGAAAGAAGCTTTAAATAACTTTATGAAGCGAGTTTTGGGTTCAATAGATAAATAGAAATCCTAAGCCTAAGCTTAGGATTTTTTTATTTAGTATATAATTATTGCTTTTCCAAAACTATTGATACATCTTCATAATATAAAATTAGATTATTATTAATAATATCATAACGGTTTACTTTATTTAGAGCAAATAGTTGAGTCCATTCTGGTTCACTAATAAAAGTTGTAAACACAGAAAAAGAGATTTTTTTATCCGTATCTATATTATACTCTCCAAAGAAATTATTGGTAACCGTTTTTCCGGAAGCTGATCTTTCTCCTTCTTCATTTTCAGCTGCTAATAATAAGGTGATTTCACCATCATTAATATCAGGCCATGTTGGTTTTTCAGCTTTAGTAATTTTATTTCCGTCTTGGATATAGTGTGTAACTTTCCAACTTCCTTCTATTGTATTAGGTTGAATGTTATTGTCTTCATCTTTTGAGCAACTTGTAAGGCCAATTAAAAGAGTTAAAAAAGTAATCGATACGATAGTTCTAATTTGTTTTTTCATATGTATATAAAGTTTATACTCTATAGATATTTAAAAACCCAAAAGGTTGCGTTTATAAAAATATTAGCAACTTTTTTTTAGTGCAATTAATTGATTTATTCCCATAAAAAGAACAATTAAGGCTATAACTCCAATAATAGTAAGTCCTGCATTTGAAATTTGAAACGGATTAAAAATTAAAAGTACAGAGCTACCTATCACCCATAGAAAATCCTGAATAATAATCCATAAAACAGCAATCTTTCTTTGCTTTTTTATTTCATAAAAAATAGTTACCATGAAATAGAGTAGAATAAGTCCGATAATCCAAAAAACATTATTGTTATTTAGTTGAAAAACTTTTGATGTTGAGTTATAGAATAAGATTAATATAAAGCCAGAAACTCCAGAGAATACTGCATTTGTTAAAAGAGATTTTTGAAGACGATTCATTGTGTAAAATTTTGATTTACACAAAATTTGCTCATTTATTTCATTTCTCTCTTGACAAATGGTAAGAAATCTAATTAACTTACATTTTTTCGAAGTCTACTTAAAGATTCTGGAGTAACTCCAATCATAGAAGCTATATATTGCAATGGTACATCTTTAAATAAATTTGGTTCTTCTTTCATTAATAAATTGTAGCGTTCTTGAGCTGTAGTGTGTAATTGAGAAAACATATTTTTTTCTAACAAAGCAAAAGAATGTGCTAGTAAAAGGTTATCGAACTCTAACCATTTCATTTCTTTTTTACATAAACTAAAATGCTTTTCTCTTGATATAACTTGTAGTGTACAATCTGTTATTGCTTGAATATTCCAAAAATTACTAGTTTGAAAAACAAAGCTAGCAACAGAAGTGATGAACCTTCCAGCACTGCCAATCCAAAGTGTAATTTCTTTTCCATCGGCAATGCTAAACATTCTAATATAACCAGATTGAATAAAAGCCATTTTCTGACATATAACTCCAGATTTTAAAAAGTATGTTCCTTTTTTTAGTGTAACAGATTCAAACTCGTTGGTAATAGTATTTAGAGTTTCGTTAGTTACATTAATATGATTATTAATACAATTTTTAAGTAGCTCCATTTCATACGTGTTTTAGCAGGAATATTATTCTGAAATATATCTACTAATAAATATAAAGCTTTATGAAAATTATAAGTGTTTTATGATGAATTTAAATCTTGTTAATTGCAGTTTCTTTGTATTGGGTAATTAATCATATCTTTTAAATTTTCGTGATATTTATGAGCAAAATTTTCTAAATTTTCTTTTACAATTTTTCCATCAGCATTAATTACTTTTTCTTCTACAAGTACAGCAATTGTATGTTTCCAACCTCTAGCTTTAAGTCGAGTAGATTCAATTTTAAAATTCTCTTTAGTGAAATATAATTTCTTGAATCCTCCGTTTATGTATTGTCGGCTAGAATATTCAACAAAATCACCAATTTCTTCGTTAGAGTCTATAGTATAAAGTTTTAATTCTGAATTAAATGTTCTTTTTTCATATTTTAAAATTACTTTATCGTCCAGATAAACGTTACCGTTAAATAACTTTATTTTTTGAGCATAAGTAAAATTGAAAATAAGCCATAAGAAGAATGTAATAGTTAGTTTCTTGATCATAGTCGTAGGTTTTTAAAAAGTTAAGTTTAGCTTTTTATTTGATCAAAAAACATACCAATCATATAGAATTTTGAGATTTAACAATGCTCTCTTTAGCCGGGTAAATCAATTCTTTTTAAATCTTTTCCTTGGAGTTTTATCAATTCATTTTCTAAATATTGAAGTATTTCTGGACATCCACATTTATAATCATCACAAGAGATAATTTTTTTCTTTTCACCTAGTTGGATTGTAACTTTTAAGTTGCTGGTACAAGATCGATCACAACCGTATTGATTATTCAGTCTCCAGATATTACTGTCTTCTATTTTCTGAATTAACTGTTTTAATTGTTGCTGAGAAATTTTTTGTTCTGATTTTTGATAATATTTAGCTAGTTCCGATTCATTTCCAAGAACATTATTATCTAGTTTTTCTGGGTTAAATGAAAGTAAAGTGTCTTTTAAAATAAAAGTATCGTAATGAAAAGCTCCACGTTCAATTGTAATTTCAAGAGATTTTTGTTGTGTTTTTTGTTCTTTTTTCTTGTAAGAACAATCGATAAAAGTACAAGAGATTAAAATTAAAACTAAGAACACTTTTTTCATTTCTAATGATGTGTAAGTCGTGTAATAATTTTTTCGTGTTGTGGAAATAATTCGATTAATACCTTTCGTTCAGGTAATACAAAATCATTAAAGTCAAAACCAGGAGCAACAGTACATCCAGTAAATGAAAAACTGTTTTCATTGACAACTTCGGCAGCAAACCAATATTGAGCAGGAACTACAAATTGTGGAACTTCATTATTTACAATATCATTCCCAATACGAACAAAAGAATATTCACCATCAGGAGAGATCATATGTAGTTTTAAGGTTGTACCTAAATAGAAATGCCACATTTCATCTTGATTTATTTTGTGAAATGCAGAAAAACTCTCTGAAGTTAATAAGAAATAAATACCAGTACTGTAATTTCTATCACCAATAAAAATTTCTGATAAATTCTCATTTTTTATAATTCCGTTACTTCTATAAGTTTCCTTAAAATAACCTCCTTCAGGATGTTGTGTAAGGCCAAATTTATTAACTATCTGTTGTGCTGTCATTGTTTTCTTCTGCTTTAGCTTCGTTTGCTTTTTTTATAATTGCTTTTAAACGTTCTTTAGTTCTTTGCTTTTCTAGTCGAAGCTTGTTTTCTTTTTGCTTCATTAATCGACTATGTTTAGCCTTATTTACTGTGTTTTTAGCTTTTCCTTTTTTAGGCATAGTGTTTAGTTTTTATAGCTAATAATCCTAAGAAAGTTAATAATCCGTTTAAAATTAGGATGAAAAATCCAAAATCAAAATCTAAATTATGTTTCGTGTAATAACTAATTCCAAAGGTTAAAAATGGAGATAAAATACAGATATATGGAACTAATTTGTCTTTTACTTTAAGTTTGGTGAATAATCCGAAAGCATATAAACCTAAAAGCGGACCATATGTATATCCTGCAAATTGAAATATTTTAGCAATGACACTTTCATCAGCAATAAAATATTTAAAAATTAAAATAGTAATCACTAGAATAAAAGAAAATAAGACATGAATTTTTTTTCTAGTTTTTTCTTTTTCAGCTTCATCTTCTTTCTTGTCAATTTCTAAAATATCGATACTAAATGATGTAGTTAAAGAGGTTAAAGCGCTATCTGCACTAGAATATGCTGCAGCAATTAAACCTAATAAAAAGAATAAAGAAGCAGCAATTCCTAATTTACCACTCATTGCAATAGTTGGAAATAACTGATCTTTATGAGCATCGATACCATTTTGAGTTGCAAAATCTGTAAGTAAAATTCCTAAGGCAAGGAAAAAGAAGTTCACAATAACTAAAACTAAAGTAAACCAAAACATGTTTTTTTGTGCATCTTTTAAACTTCTACAAGTAAGATTTTTCTGCATCATATCTTGGTCAAGACCAGTCATTACAACAGCTATAAAAGCTCCTGAAAAGAATTGTTTCCAAAAGTAATTTCCAGCTTTTACATCATCGAAAAAGAAAATTTTAGAGAGTTTATTCTCATTTACATAACTTAATAAACTTTCAATTTGTAAAGCGTCTTTTATTGCAATAATACACACACCAACAGCAATCAACATAAATAAGGTCTGTAAAGTATCTGTCCAAACAATAGTTTTTATTCCTCCTTTAAAAGTGTACAACCAAATTAATAAAATGGTAATGGTAACAGTTACCCAAAAAGGGATTCCGTAAGCATCAAATAAAATTAATTGTAAAACATTAGCAACTAAAAATAATCGGAAAGCAGCTCCTACAGTTCTAGAGATTAAAAAGAATGAAGCTCCAGTTTTATAACTCAATTTTCCAAAACGTTCTTCTAAATACGTATAAATAGAAGTTAAATTGAGTTTATAATACAGAGGTAATAAAATTAGGCCAATTATGGTATAGCCTAATATATAGCCTAGAACCATTTGCATATATCCCATTTGTTGATTTTCGACCCAACCAGGAACAGAAATAAATGTTACTCCAGATAAAGAAGCTCCAATCATTCCGAAAGCAACTAAATACCAAGGCGAGGAATTATTTGCCTTAAAAAATGTTTGATTGTTTGCGGATTTTCCTGTTAAATAGGCAATTAGTATAAGTACACTAAAATAAGATACAATTAAAAGTACAATATGTATTGGCTGCATTACTCTAAAGTTATTTGGAGACTAAGATAGGAATAAATAAAAAGTGCCAACAATTATAAAAATTGCCAGCACTTTTAAAAAATAGTCCCCAATTAAAAATCTTTCTAGTTAGTTGATATCCAAGGTAACTTGGCTAATATTCTTGCGGACCTTCTTTAAATCTTTCATGTAGTCGTCTTCAGCTCTAAAACCTAACGGTAAAACTAACACAGATTGTAAGTTTTTTTCATTTAACTTTAAAATCTCATCATATTTTTCTGGAATGAAACCTTCCATAGGACATGAGTCTATTTTTTCTAAAGCACAAACTGTTAGTAAGTTACCGAGAGAAATATAAGCTTGGTTTTTATTCCATGCTAATAATTCTTCTTGAGTTTTCTTTGAAAAAGAATCCATTAAAAAATCTCTAAAAGGATTTAAAATTTCATCTGGTGTATTTCTAATTTCTTTTACTAATTTGAAATAATTTTCAACATCTTTAGCAGTATGTTCTTTCGGTACACATAAAACTAAAACATGCGAAGCTTGAGCTACTTGTTGTTGATTCCATGAATGTTCAACTAACTGTTTTTGTAATTCTTTATTTTTAATAACTACTAAACTTACTGGTTGTAAACCGTAAGAAGTTGCAGTTAAATTAAAAGCTTCTTTTATAGTTTGTATCTGTTCTTCTGACAGATATTTATTGTCGTCAAATTTTTTTACAGCATAACGCCATTTTAAGCTGTCAATAGTTGTACTCATTATTTTGTTTTATAAATACAATTCAAAATTACAACTAACTTCTGCATGAATATGAAAATGAGCATTGAAAAAAACTATAGTAAAAGCGAAGAATTTTATAGTGTTTTTTTATCTATGATTTTCAGGAAAGTAGCTGGTTCTGGTCTTACTCTATAATTATCTGTAAGATCTGCAAAAATAACTTCATTCATTTTATTTGTTATAATTACAGTGGGCATAATAACATCAGATTCATATCCAAAAACTTGAAATCCCATCGGTAATCCATTTTCATGAAGAATATTTAAACGTCTAGCGTTTTCGTTGTTTTTATCAGTTAAATAATGAAAAGGAACATTATATTTTTTAGCCAAACTTTCGGTAAACTTGTGAGGTTGAGAACTAATTAAAAAGATTTCTGTATTTCTTTTAGCTAATTCTTGATATTCATTTGCTATTTCTTTGATTTGTGCCATACAAAGCGGACACCAATTTCCTCTGAAAAAAAGCAAAACTTTATAATCACTGTCAAATTCGGTAAGATTCACTTTTTGTTTCTGAATATTTTCAAAAGTTAGTGGAGGTAATTTTTTTCCAACTTGAATGGTATTTTGATCTCTCTTTTCAAATTTAGAATACCAAGTCAAATATAAAAACCATCCTAAAGCTAATGCTACACTAATTACGATTGCATTTAAATTTAATGTAAATAAAGTCACAGCTGTTCCAATTATTACTGGAACGGTAAAAGAAGTTAATGTTGTACTTGTTCTTGCTACAGGTTTTATAAATAAAGAGCTAAAGAAAATTATAATGGGTAACGCATTAAGTAAAAGTCCAACATTAGTAAGATTATTATCGAACTGTATAAGTGTTTTTACAAAAATGATTAAAGCAAAAACAGGTAATGCACTTATAAAAATTGACTTAAGTAGATTTTTCATAAATTTATTGTCGAAAAAAGAAAAAGAAATTACAAGCTATGAAAGAAAATTTCCTTCATTATGTATGGCAGTACAAGTTATTTAACAAACTCAACTTAAAACTGATATCAGGAGAATCACTTCAAATATTACATTCTGGATTATCTAATAAAAATTCTGGTCCAGATTTTTTCAATGCCAAAGCAATTATTGACAAAATTTTGTGGTATGGTCATATAGAAATTCACGTGAAATCATCAGATTGGTATCAGCATCAACATGAGGAAGATAAAAATTATGATGCCGTAATTTTACATGTTGTTTATGAACATGATGTAGATATTTACATGAAAGGAAACAAACAAATTTCCACTTTAGAGTTAAAAGATTTTATCGATAGCTCTATTACAGAAAAATATGCATCAATATTTCAACAACAAACAAATTGGATTTCTTGCGAAAAAGAAATTCACACGATTAATAGTTTCATATATCAAAACTTTACAGAACGACTGTATTTAGAACGATTAGAAAGTAAATCTAAGTTTATTTTCACTTTACTAGAGAATACGAATTATGATTTTGAAGCTGTGTTGTTTCAATTGTTAGTCAAAAATTTCGGACTTAAAGTTAATGGAGATACTTTCTTAAAATTAGCAACCTCATTCGATTTTTCTTTGATTCGAAAAATTGGAGCAAATGAATTTCAATTATCAGCTTTGTTATTCGGTCAAGCAGGTTTTTTAAATGAAATAGAGGAAAGTGAATATCAAAATAAACTTAAAAAAGAATATGAATATTTAAAACATAAATATCAACTGAATTCATTAGGTAAAAATGAATTTCAATTTTTTAGAATGCGACCTAATAATTTCCCAACAATACGATTGGCACAAATAGCTACTTTGTATTCGAGTTACAGGAGTTTATTTTCTAAACTGATTCATTTAGAGAATATAGATGATTTTTATGAACTACTTTCTACGGGTGTAAATGAATTTTGGGAAGAACATTATACGTTTTTGAAATCATCAAAGAAGAATAAAAAACAATTAACAAAGTCATTTATAGATTTACTTTTAATCAATACTATTTTACCATTAAAATTTGTGTACTTAAAGCATAGAGACGAATTTGAAGAAACTAACTTTTTCAAATTACTAGAGAGTATTCAGCCAGAGAAAAATACTATTATTCAAAAATTTGAATCGTTAAAAATTAGTTCAAAAAATGCTTTAGAGAGTCAAGCTTTACTTCAGCTAAAAACAAACTATTGTAATCATAAAAAATGTTTATCCTGTAGTTTCGGGAATACAATATTGAGAAGTTGAAATAATGTAAAGTTTACAATTAGTTAAAAAAATAGTAATTTGTAATATCGTATACATTTATATAATATTTGCCTTTTAAATAGGTAATCATCTTAACTAAAAATTTATTCATTGAGCTTAATTACTAAACAATATTACAATAGAGATTTATCTTGGTTACGATTTAATCATAGAGTATTACAAGAAGCACAGGATACTAGAAATCCTTTGTATGAGAGGATAAAATTCTTAGCAATATATTCATCGAATCTAGATGAGTTTTTTAAAGTTAGGGTTTCTCATATTAGACAAATAAAAAAATTAGATAAGTCGCTAAGAAAAAAGCTAATCTCTAAGCCTAATAAGTTATTAAAGCAGATAAAAAAAGAAGTAGATAAGCAACAAAATAAGTTTGGTAAAATATTTAGGAATCAAATTTTACCTGAGTTGAAAAATCATCAAATTCATTTAATAGATGAAAAAAACTTAACTTCTTCTCAAGAAAAATTTTGTGTGAATTTTTACAGAAAACTTCTAGAAAATAAACAAGTAGAAATTAAAGAAGAGGTTTTTGTAGAGAATGAAAAATTATACTTATTTGCTGTAAAAGAAGAAAAAGAATTATGGGTTAAAATCGATGGAGTTTCAAGATTTGTAGTCCTTCCAAAAGAAGAAGATAATCAGCACTATATTATGTTTGTTGATGATATTATTCGTTGGAATCTTCAGAAACAGTTTGAAGTGAATTTTTATGAAGTTAAAGTTTCTCGAGATGCTGAGTTATATATAGATAATGAGGTTTCTGGAAATTTACTGGAAAAAATACAACAATCTTTATCTAACAGAGATGTTGGACAAGTGACTAGAATTTTAGTTGACGAAGTTATTCCTGAAACGTATTTAGAACAACTCAAAAAAAGTTTAGATGTAAATGAAACTGATATTGTAGTAGGAGGAAAGTATCATAACTTTAAAGACTTCTTTTCATTTCCAAATCCTACAGATCAAGATTTAAGTTTTGTTGATTTACCACCTATTCAAATAAAAGAATTTGATCATTATAATTCTATGTTTGAAGCTGTTTTAGAGAAAGATCGACTTTTCTCTTATCCTTATGAATCGTTTGATAGTTTTTTAAGATTCGTAAATGAAGCCGCTTCAGATCTTACAGTCACTGAGATCAAAATGACATTATATCGTATGTCTAGTGATTCTAAAGTTGCTCAAGCATTAATAAAAGCTGTAGAAAATGGTATTAAAGTGACAATTTTTATTGAAACAAAAGCCAGGTTTGATGAAGAGAATAATATTAAATGGGGAAAAATTTTAGAAGCAAAAGGAGTGAAGGTTCATTACAGTTATCCTGAGATAAAAGTGCATTCTAAAATTCTGTATGTGAAAAGAATCATAGAAGGAGAAGAACAAAACTTTGCTTATATCGGTACTGGGAATTTTAATGAAAAAACTGCTGAAATTTATACAGATTTCGGGCTATTAACTTCAAAAAAGAAAATCACAACAGATGTTGCCCATGTATTTTTGGTGTTAGAAGGAAATTTAATTATACCTAAAACAGAAAAGATTTTAGTTTCGCCATATACAACGCGTAGTGGCTTTACAGAATTAATTCAAAATGAAATTGAAGCTGTAGAGTCAGGCGATGAAGCTAGCATTATTTTAAAATTGAATAGTTTACAAGATGAAAAATTAATTACACAATTATATAAAGCCAGTAACAAAGGAGTACAAATTAAAATTATTTGTAGAGGTATTTGTTGTTTAGTTCCTGGAATAAAATTACAAAGTGAAAACATAGAAGTTATAAGTATTGTTGATCGTTTTTTAGAACATGCGCGTGTCTTTATCTTTTCAAATAAAGGAAAAGAGAAAACATATATTGGTTCAGCAGATTACATGACAAGGAATTTAGATCATAGAATAGAAGTGATAACTCCAATTACAGATAAAGAGATTCAATCTAAAATTAAACAGATTATGAATTTACAATTAAATGATGTTGCTAAGGCTAGAGTTATAGATGAAAATCAAGAAAACAATTATGTTCAAAAAAATGAAAACTATTTAGAAAGTGCTCAACATAAAATTTATGAGTATTTAAAAAGTTATCACTAAAATAGTTTCATTACTAGCGAAAATGCACTGAATTGTATTTTACAATAACTTAAAAAAGATAATGTTAGTTATAATTATATCTTTGTAATCAAAATCAAATAAAATGAGAAAAATATTTATTGCTGTTGTTTCAATTTCTTTTTTAGTAGTTGGATGTAAGACTGAAAATGGAAGTTCAAATAACAACACTACAGTAGAAGCTAACAATTCTGAAGAAAAAACAACTTCATCTAATACTGATGATGGTTCCGGTGATGCCATTTGTTTATTAGATAAATTATCTGTTAGAGAAACTCCAACAGCTAAAGGGAAGTGGATTACCTCTATGAGTCTTGGTGAAAAAGTATATTTTACAGGAGAAAAACATATTGATTCTGTAACTAAGAAAGATTATTTTAAAGTAAAATTAATCGATGGTAAAGAAGGTTGGTCTAGAGCTCCATTTTTAGCTGTAAATGGTAAAGTAGGAGTAATGCTTAAGAAAACAAACACATATAAAAGACCAGATTTGTTAACTAAAACAGGAGAAGAGTTTAGTCCAATGGATATTATCGCTGTTGTTGGAGAACAAGACGATTGGGTTCAAGTAAAGGGAAAAAGAGCTACAGGAAAGTATATTGAAGAAGTTTGGATAAAATCAAATAATATTTCAAATAATTCAATAGATATTGCAACTGCAAAATATGCAGGAATAGCAATGGCTAAACCAACAATGACTGATAGAATAAAAGCTTTACAAGAAGTGGTAGGAAATTCTGATCTTTCAGAATCTACTTTTATTAGTTTAATTAAAGATAAGATTAGAGATTATGAGTCTAAAAATGTGCCAGTAGATGTACAAGATGTAAAAGTAGATGAATAATATCCTTTTAATAATGAATACAAAAATCCCGATGAATTTCATCGGGATTTTTTATTGTTATTTTTTAGGATTTAAAATTGAATTAATCCTTTCTAAACAATCTTTGTAATGATATTTTGTAATTCTATTTGTAGCTCTTTTACTGGCTAAATTCACTTGATACTTTAATGAATTAAGTTCTCCTCTAACTATAGAAGGAATATCTGTATTAGTAATTCTATCATTTCTTAATAACTTTTCCATTCTACTAATAAAACTCTTCTGTAAATTTCTTCGGTAAACATCAACATTTCTTAAAGCGTTTGTTTCAGAAAATAAACCTTTTCTTAAATCTCTTATAAATTCTGAAGCACTGTAGAAATCAGAGCTAATTACTTCGGTGTTAATCACACGTTCTAATCTGCTTGTATTTAGTAAACTAGAAAGTTGTCTATTTTGTAAAGAAAGCATTGTGTTAGTATATTTTGTATGATTAATTTTTGCCAGAGTATTTTTATCTAACAGCCAATTTTGAGTAGCAAATACATTTTTAAGTAGCCAGTTTAAGGATTCTTTCTGTTTTGCTTTTGAAAGTACAGTATATACATTTCCTGTTTGTTCAGGTTTTTTATTATCTTCAAAAACACCACCTACATTACCAACAACATGACCAGAATATCGACTCCAAACACCAAGTAATTCACGATATAATTCATTTAAATCATCATAATTATTAGTTTGATCAGAAGTCCATTTTTGTAAGTTTTTAGCAACTATTTTTAAGTTTTTAATTCCGTAAGTACTAGCTTTTACTTGATCATTTCCTATACCTTCAGTTTGAGAAGCGGGATCAAAACCATTAAAACGCTGAATTCCGAATTTATAAATAGGATCTTTAGCTTTATCAGTAATCCACTTATCTAAAGTTTTTACTTCATCTTCAGGTTTACCAGTAAAAGGTAAATAACGATATCCCCAATTAATAGAATAATGATCGTATGGACCAATTTGACGAATAAAACGAATATTCTTGTCACCAGGTTGCGCTACATAATTATAACGAGCATAATCCATAATAGTAGCAGCAATACCATATTTTTGAGTAAACTTTCCTGAACGTAATGAATCTACAGGGTAAGCATAACTTGCGGCCATATTATGAGGTAATCCTAAAGCATGACCAATTTCATGTGCAATAACCATTCGCATCATTTCTCCAATTTCTTCGTCTGGAGTATTTAAAGTTCTAGCTGAAGGATTAGCAGCTCCAGTTTCTAATAAATATCTATTTCTGTAGGAACGTAAATGATTATGATACCACACAATATCACTTTCTATAATTTCACCAGAACGAGGATCGGAAACACTTGGCCCCATTGCATTTCTTGTGGTACTAGCTACATATCGAATAGAAGAATAACGAATATCTTCCATACTAAATTCAGGATCTTCTTCTTTGGTAGGCGGATCTTTGGCTATGATTGCATTTTTAAATCCAGCGGTTTCAAAAGCTTGTTGCCAATCTTCAACACCTTGTTTAATGTATTTTCTTAGTTTTTTGGGAGTAGCAGGATCTAAGTAATAAACAATTGGTTTTATAGGTTCTACTAATTCCCCTCTGTTATACGCAGCTTTATCTTTAGGTTCTAATCTCCATCTTCTGATATATGTTTTATAGTCTGCTTTTAAAGCTTCAGAACCATAATCTACTGTTCCAACTGAAAAATAACCCACACGTTTGTCAAATATACGAGGCATCATAGGCTTTTCAGGAAGTAAAATCATAGATTGATTCATTCTAATACTAATACTTCCGGCAGCTCTTTGTGATGGAGGAGTAGCAGCATCATAAGTAAAGTCTTGAATAACTTCTATATTTTTTGGATAACTTTTAATAGCGTTGATAAAACTACGTTTAGGATCTAATCTTCTTACTTTATATTGTCTTCTTGCTCTAGCACCAATTCCGCTAATAGCTTTTATATCTGAAGTGAAAAACTTAGAAACATCAATCAGAACAGCAGTTGAGTCATTATTATGAACTTTAATATCAAATGCATGGATAACAGGTTCTAAATTGTTTGATTTTACAGATTTGTAGATAGGAAGAGAATCGTTAGCTGTAGCTTGGTAGGATTTTATTTTTAATAAAATTTTCTTTTTGTAATGCTCCCAAACAACAACTTGTTCGTTAGTTTTAGAACCGGCGTTCATAAACCCACCTCCAAAACCAGAAGGTAATGCTTTTATTCTACTAACTAATAACATTTCTTTTCCTAATAAAAACTTAGGAATTTCATAGTAATATTTACCATTAGTTTCATGGACTTTAAATAACCCTTCATCTGTTTTAGTTTTTTTAGTTACAAAGTCACTGTATTTAGGTTTCTTTTTTTTGGAAGTTTTTTTAGCAATTTCTTTTTTATTGCTTTTAGCTTTTTTTCTTTGTGCTTCTAATTGGCTAGGAATACCTAAACTCATTAAGAGTAGAAGCAATACTACTTTTCGCATGGTTTTTTAAAAATTAGTTGATAAGGGAACTAAATTATTAAAAACATACGTAATAGTTTGTTAATACTGAAATTTTAGTAAAATTTGAGAGTAAAAAAACCGATGAAATCTCATCGGTTTTTAATCTTATATATAAAATTTATTAGTATAAACTTTTAAATTTTGTAGGGTTTGCTTCATGCATAATTTCATAAACCTTTTCGAAGATATCTTCTACTGAAGGTTTAGAGAAGTAATCTCCATCTGTACCATAAGCTGGTCTATGTGCCTTAGCTGTTAACGTTTGAGGTTTACTATCTAAGTGTACATACCCGTTTTGGTTTTCTACAATTTCTTGTAGTAAATAAGCAGAAGCACCACCAGGAACATCTTCGTCTACAACTAATAAACGATTTGTTTTCGCTAGAGATTTTACAGTATCATGATTAATATCAAAAGGTAGTAAACTCTGTGCATCAATAATTTCAATACTAATACCAACTTGAGCTAAATCTTTAGCAGCTTCTTCTACCAATCTTAACGTAGAACCATAAGAAATAACAGTCATATCTGTTCCTTCTTTAATTGTTTCCACAACACCAATTGGAGTTTTAAACTCACCTAAGTTATTTGGTAACGCTTCTTTTAAACGATATCCATTTAGACATTCTATGATTAAAGTAGGATCATCTCCTTCTAAAGCAGTGTTATAGAAACCAGCAGCTTTAGTCATATTTCTAGGAACTAATACATGAATACCACGAACATTATTAATAATTCCTCCCATCGGAGAACCAGCATGCCAAATACCTTCTAAACGGTGACCACGAGTTCTAATAATTAAAGGAGCTTTTTGCTTTCCGTAAGTTCTGTAACGAAGTGTTGCTAAATCGTCACTCATTATTTGTAAAGCATACAATAAATAATCTAAGTATTGAATTTCAGCAATAGGACGTAATCCACGCATTGCCATTCCAATTCCTTGACCTAATATTGTAGCTTCTCTAATTCCAGTATCAGATACTCTTAATTCACCGAATTTTTCTTGTAAACCTTCTAAACCTTGATTTACATCTCCGATATATCCTGAGTCTTCACCAAACACTAAAGTTTCTGGATATTTATTAAAAATAGCTTCAAAATTATCACGCATAATAATACGTGCATCTACCATTTTCTTTTCAGCGTCGTAAGTTGGTTCAACTTTCTTAACTTTAACTGTAGATTTTTCAGTTTCACTGTATAAGTGTGTAGAATATTTGTTTGCTGCATCGTCAATTCTTTCCTTAATAAAGTTTTGTAATTCAACTTTTTCAGGGAAATTTTCGTCAACAATTAGTTGTAGTGTTTTTCTACAAGCAACTAAAATATCTTTTCTAATTGGCTCAATTAAAGCTTCTAAATCATTTTTATATTTAGTAATAAAAGAACCATTTTTACTTTTAGCTGCAACCCTTTCTAAAATTTTAGTAGCGTTACTTAATTCAGCTTTTATTTCATTTACAAAAGCACTCCAAGCATTACGCTTAGCTGTACTTACTTCTCTTTTAATTTCTTTATCTAAACTAGTAAGTTCTTCTTCATTTTCAACAAAACGTAAGACATTACCAGACTCGTCTGTAAGTTCAAAGTCTAATATCCAAGCTCTCATTTTAGCAATACAATCGAATTCTTGTTCCCATTGCAAACGTTCTTTGGATTTATATCTTTCGTGAGAACCAGAAGTAGAATGTCCTTGAGGTTGTGTTAACTCTTTTACATGTATTAAAACAGGAACGTGCTTTTCTCTAGCAATTTCTCCAGCTTTGTTGTATACATCTACCAACTTTACATAATCCCAACCATTAACAACGAAAATTTCATATCCGTTACTTTCATTTTCTCTTTGGAAACCTTTTAAAATTTCAGAGATACTTTCTTTAGTTGTTTGATGTTTAGCGTGAACAGAAATTCCATATTCATCATCCCAAACACTCATTACCATTGGTACTTGTAAAACTCCAGCAGCATTAATTGCTTCAAAGAATAAACCTTCACTGGTACTTGCATTACCTATTGTTCCCCATGCTACTTCATTTCCTTCATTAGAAAAATTAGTAAATCCTTCAAGTCCTTTTACATTTCTATAAATTTTCGAAGCTTGTGCCAATCCTAATAATCTAGGCATTTGTCCTGCAGTTGGAGAAATATCTGAAGATGAATTTTTTTGTTGTGTTAAGTTTTTCCACTTTCCATTTTCATCTATAGAATGCGTAGCAAAGTGTCCACCCATTTGACGACCAGCAGACATTGGTTCTTGAACAATATCTGTATGAGCGTATAAACCAGCAAAAAATTGTTGAGCGCTTAATTCTCCAATGGCCATCATGAAAGTTTGATCACGATAATACCCCGATCTAAAATCTCCATTTTTAAAAGCTTTAGCTAGAGCAAGTTGAGGTACTTCTTTACCATCACCAAAAATTCCGAATTTAGCTTTTCCGGTTAATACTTCTCGTCGACCGAGTAAACTGCATTCTCGACTCATTTTGGCGATTCGATAATCATTTAATACTTCTTTTTTAAAATCTTCGAATGATATCTGTTGTGAGTTTGGTACAGCTACTTTTACAGTCATAAATAAAAAGTTTTGTTTTGGCTATTGCTGCAAAGATACATTTTTTAAATGAAATTTAAAAATCGGCCTTAGAGTTTGAATTAATCGTAAAAAAAGTAAAAAAAGATGTGTTTTGTTGAATTATCTATAATAAACCACGGCGTAAAAAGTTATAAATACGATCTAAACTAGTAGTGATCACAAAACGAATCTTAGTAGGATATGCTCTTTGATTAATTTCAAAACCTTCGTTAGTGTAAATAGGGAAGTAGAATTCAAAAATATTTGGGACAAAGTTTAAACGAATTCCGTTTTCATAGAAAAATCGAGCTTTTGAGTTTTTACTTTTCAGCATAGCAAAATCATTATAAACTTCTGCCCATCTCCACACACTAACACTTGTGTTAGCAGACATCATTAACTGATTAGCAAAAGATCGTTCTTTAAAAAAGGATTTAAAACCTCCGTCTGAAACCACAAATTGTTGACTAAATAATCCCGAGCTTTCTGATCTTCCAAATAAATTTTGTTCGAATAAATAATCTGAGCTACGATTTAAACCAAAACTAAAAAAGTTACCATCAGAATTATTATACAAGAAAAAGCCACCAAAGAATCTTAAATTGAAACTTCTCTTTTCTGTGAAAAATTTTAAATAACGAATATCTGTAGAAAACTTTGTGAAGTTATCTCCAAATTCACCATTTACGGCATATTGAAATCTACGAATAACATCAGGCTTACTGTATACATATCTGAAATTTAGAATTCTATATTTATCACTTTCTATTTCAGTATCGACAGGGTTTATTTCCCGATCTACATATATTATCCTAGATAACAAGAATTTAGTCCCAACATCTCTTAACGTGTTTCGTCTAAATTGGATGTTTACAAAAGGAGAAAAAATATTATAACTTAATTCTGGAGCATAATGAAAATTACTACCTCTAATTCCATAACGAATCTTGTAAATTTTTGATTTCTCAAAGAAATGATCATAACCTAAAGAAAAAGAGCCTGTTATGTTTTTACTTCGGAATGCATAATTTGGTGTGATATTGAAATCGAAATTATGACGAATTATCGCTCTATTATTAAAATTAACACCTAAAATAACTCCATCGTATAAGTTAAATTTAACATTAGGATTGAAGAAAATTTGATTGAAATTTGGGTCTTCAATGTCTTTTAAAAATCGAAATTGTATAGGCTTACTAATTATAGCATTATTAGGTTTCTTGTAATTATTTAGTGAGTTGTATTCAGGATAAATTTGTTCGTAATTTAAAGCCAACTTATCAAAATCATTGTCTTTAATTTTAATAGTTTTCGTACTATCTACATCTGTAATCCAAGTTTTAAATTTTATAGAATCATTTTTAATTCCGTATAAGGAAACAGGAGCACTTATATTACGCTTATTTTTTATGGTAACAGCTAAAGAATCTTCAGATTTCAGTTGTTTGATCCTTTTGATTTTATAATCAATTTTTTTATTTGTTCTAATATAATCACCAAAAAACCAATCTAAATCTTTATCTGAATTACGTTGTAGTATTTTCTCAAACGCTTTAGAATTTGTTAACTGTAATGATTGATCTTTATAAAATTCTTTTAATGAATTTTTTAAAATATCTTTATTAAGAAAATCTTGTAAATATTTAAATCCTAAGCCAGCTTTGTATGGATTTACTACTTTTCGATTAAAATTAGATAAAGAATCAGCTCTCGTTGTTAATGCTTGATCAAAAAAACGTCTAGCACTAAACTGGTAAAAGAAAGCTTGTTTATCATTTTGTTTTAGTTTGGCAAGATTATACTTTTTGAAACCCCATATTTTTGAAAAACGACCAAAAACAGTAATATCTGGATAATACTTATTAATATATTCCATCATTAAATATGTTTCTATGCCGTCTGTTAACCAATAATCTTTTCGATTATTTAAAATAAGTACATCTTCTATGTATTTACTAGTTAAAGCTTTAAAAAAACGTATTTCCCATTTAAAGTTTTCAGGATAGGGACGTAACCAGTTAGGTATTCCATAAATATCTCTTAGTGAGTTTTTGTTTACAGTATTACCATCTACTAAAATTTCAGTATGTGGATGTGTACCTATAAATTCTTCAATAAAAGCAATTTGTTTATTTACAATTTCATTAGCTAAAATTAAATCTATACGTTTATCAAAAATATCAGTTTTAATTTGTGAAGTTTTTGTTTTAAATACACGAAATTTCTTTCGTTTACTTATACTGAGTATGATGTCTTTTTTTTTGTTACCAACTAAGTAATAGTGATTTAATTTTTCTTTTTCAGTTTTGTATTGGTATAAGTTACTTTCTAAGTTTAATTTTTTAGGAATATCGATTTCTAGAGAATAGTTTGCAACATCTTCATATAAATCATCCATGTTTAAGTTACTCATTAATTCCCAGCCATTATGATACACAGCAGGAACTAAATACCAAAACCGCAGATGATATCCATCTCCAGTTCTACCATATCCAGTATATTTTGCTTTGGGAAGTTTTACAGTATATTTTGCTGATAAAGTAATTGTATCTTGAGGCGGTAGTATTTTATTTAGCTGAATTTCAATAATGTCATTTCTTTTAGGGACTTCTTGATAATCTAACTCTTCATGGTTAGAAGTAATCTTCTCAACATTTGAAAAACCACGTTCATTCTCTTCAGAGAAATAAAAATCTTTCTTATAATCTTTTACTAATCTTTTTCCTAATGGAGTATAATTATTTTTAAAGCTATTTCCCCAATTATGCAAGTAAATTTTGTTTAAATCTTCATGAGTAGTGTTTATATAAGTAATTTCTTGTTGAATAGAGAGAGTATGGTGAATTGTATCTAAACTAGCAGAAATATGTATAGAATTTTCTTGAGCTAATATTGAACAAGAAAATAAAAAAAGGATAATATGTAGTGTTTTTTTGATCAATTACATACAAATAAAAACTCGTTGCTATAAACAACGAGTTGAAGATAAAGTTTATTTTTTAATTTAAAATCGGTTCTGTTTTTTTAACAGAAATTCAGATTAGAAATTTGGTTTTAATTGATATTTAGCATAGAATTTATTGAAGTGTTCAACTGCTTCTTCAGCTGTATCTACAACTCTAAATAATTTTAAATCACCAGGACTAATATTTCCTTCTTCTAAAAGTGTGTTTTCAATCCAATCTAATAAACCACTCCAGAATTTTTTACCAACTAAAACGATTGGGAAACGTCCAATTTTATGAGTTTGAATTAAAGTAATAGCTTCAAAAAGTTCATCCATAGTTCCAAAACCACCAGGCATTACTACAAAACCTTGAGAGTATTTTACAAACATTACTTTACGAACAAAGAAATAATCAAAGTCTAAACTTTTACCTGGATCAATCCAAGGGTTATCGTGTTGTTCGAAAGGTAATTCAATATTTAAACCAACAGATGTTCCTTTTCCTCTATTAGCTCCTTTATTACCTGCTTCCATAATACCAGGTCCTCCACCTGTAATTACACCAAATCCACTTTGAGTTAGTTGATAAGCAACTTCTTCAGCTAATTTATAATATTTATGGTCTGGTTTAGTTCTCGCAGAACCAAAGATAGAAACACAAGGTCCGATTTTACTCAACCTTTCATATCCATCTACAAACTCGGCCATAATTTTAAAAATAGCCCAAGAATCGTTAGTTTTTATCTCATTCCATGTCTTTTGTTGAAGTTTCTCACGGATTTTTCTATCGTCGTTTGTCATTTTATCAATTTTTAAAGGACTTGCTAATTTAGTGCTTTTTTTTAGATTAAAAATGCTTTTAAATAAACAAAGGAGAAACAAATATTGTTTCTCCTTTTTGCAAACAGAAAAGCTTCCCTTCAACCTTTCATACAGGGTTCCCTAAAAAAAACTAGAAAGAAATTAGGTATATCCTTTAATGAATTAACTTATGTTTAAGTTTTTTCTGCTTTATTTATAAGACTTGTTTTTGTCTTCTTAACTTTTTTACTAAAGTCTAGTAGGCTCGTCAGGAACTTCAATTTCATAACAACTACCAGATCCACAATGCGGACTATTCCATGTTCCTGTAGCGTAATCACATACACAATTATTAACAGGGTTTGATCCTGTTGATGTTCCTCCTGTTAAATCAAAAAATGAATGGTTGCCTCCACTAATTTTCTTTTGATCACTTTTATTTAATGTTTTTCCAAAACTTAAAATTGATTTTTTCATAATTTTTGTGTGATTTAAATATTTAAAACCCTAGGTTATTTAAAGACATCTAAGGAACATGTCTGTTGTTTTAAAAATTATAATAGGTTTTATTTTCTTAAGCAATTTGTTAATTATGATTTCTTTTATCAGATATAAATATGTCTGTCTTTTTTAATACGTTCTTGAAACTCATAAAATGTTAATCTTAATTTCAAAAAAGTTACCAGTCAAATAGAAACCAACGACAATTTTTAATTTACTTAAGAGAATCAACAAAAGACTATCTGGAATTGGTTTCCAGATAGTCTTTATTTTACTAAACGACTCTTACTCTTTCATCATCATCACATTCAGGCAGGCTATTGTCTACTAAACATATAGGCATACCACCTGTAATATTTCTTTGTTGTTTTTTTTCTAATGGTTTTCCAAAGTCTAAAATTGATTTTTTCATAATTTTTGTATGATTTAAATAATTAAATCCTTGAGCATTTAGAGACATTCAAGGTGTATGTCTATTTTTCGCGAAAAAAGTATTGTTAGTGTAAGAGTGATTTTATTAAACAATTTTTTTGATACTATTTCTAGTTAATTAGCAGTTTTAGTTTTTATTTATTTTTTCTTTAATCTTTTAAATAGTTAGGTTAATTCTACTTTTTATTAATACGTTCCTAGGATAAATAAAATGTTAATCTATTTTTCGAAAAAATAAAATAGCGAAGTATGCAATAAGCTTTTATCTACTAGTAAAAACAAACAAAGGAGAAACTAATGTTTCCCCTTTTGTTTTGTAAAAAAGATTTCTTTTTCATGACTAACTTTTTTACACCTCCCTTTCATAACTTTTTCCCGTCGCAATTTCCCCGTTAAGACGTTTCTTAGCAATTTATTTTCTTTTTCTAGCAATTATTGTCAAACCTAATAAACGAAAATATAAAGAGAAATAACTTTTGAAATTTCTTATTACACTTATACGTTCTCGATTTAGATGATTGTTACCCTCTTTTTTTGAAAAATAAGAAAATAATAGAATGAAAGTTCAGATTTAATCAAAGGGAAACTAGTTATGTTTTTGATTTTTAGTGTTTTATTTGCGGGTTGGTTAGTTGGAGATTTTATGCAAAAAACCCAGTAATAATACTGGGTTTAAAATTTTAATAAGTTGAAAGCATGAAAATCTTATTCTTCACAATAGCAACGTATAATTAACCAATTTGGTTGTTCTCTACATTCTAATTCTGTACAACGTCTTAGGCTTCCTCCATTAACTTTTTGTTGTTCTGTTTTTTTTAGTTCTTTTCCTAAGTTTAAGATTGAATTTTTCATTTTAGTTTTTGTGATTTAAATGATTAAATCCTTGATCATTTTAAAGACATTCAAGGTATATGTCTATTTTCGCGAAAAAATATTATTGAGTAATTAAATTAAATAGCAATTTATCAGTGATAATTATTCCAAAACCGAAATAGAATAATAGAATCATAATGTGTGTTTTATTATTTTATGATAGTTATAGTTGTATTAGAGTGTTCCTGAAATAAGTGAAATGTTAACTACTTTTCATTAAAAATATAGAAAGAATATCGTATTTTTTTGATGTAGTTTGATATACAAAAGCTTAGGAAGAATAATCTTTTAATGAAGGAATAAAAATTTATAAAAACAAACAAAGGAGAAACTAACGTTTCCCCTTTTGTTTTGTAAAAAAGATTTTTTTTTCAGTACTAGCTTTTTTACGTTTTCTTTTCCATAACTTTTTTACAGTGTAATTTCCGCGAATAACATTTCACAACAATTTATTTTCCTTTTCTAGCAATTTTACTTAATCAAACAAAAATGTATATGTTATGAGAAATAACTCTTAAAAATTAGTTACTTACACCTTTATGTTCTTTAGTGTGCAAAACGTTACCCATTTTTTTTGAAATTATTTTTTAATAATGGAATTACACTAATTACGTGTTAATCTTAAATAGTCATATCTCTCTTTCTGTTGTTTGATTATTACCATTATTTCAAAGAAATTATTTATATATAAACAAGCAAAGGAGAAACATTAGTTTCTCCTTTGTGTTTTGTAAAAAGATTTCTTTTTCAATACTAACCTTTTTACGTTCTTCTTTTCATAACAATTTTGCTTCTTTTTCAAGCAAAAAATGATTAAACCTAACAAATATGAATTATGAGAAATAACTCTCAAAATTTGTTATTTACACCCTTATGTTCATCTTGTTTAGATTTGTTACCCTCTTTTTTTAAAAAAATAAAAAAGAATAAAAATAGTGTTGAAATTGCTATGATATAGTGTATTGTATAGTTTGATTCAAAAGTAGGATTAGTGTCACCAATTAAAATAAAAGAGGCCCAATAATAAGGTGATTTTTGAGAAAGAGAATGATTTTTTAAATACTTTCTTTTTGCATTATTTAAAGCTTCCGATTTTGATTGATGATCTTTTAAGTTAGTGTAAAAATCAGTCATTAATTCTGTAGTTGCTACGTCATTTACTTTCCATAAAGATGATACCACAGATTTAGAACCAGAATAAAAGAACCCACGAGCTAAGTTTAAGATTCCTTCTCCTCTTTTTAGTTCTCCAACATTGGTTTCACAAGCACTTAAAACCACTAAATCTGCATTATTTTTATAAGTATATAATTCATGTAGATTAAGAGAATCTTTACTAAAATGAATTACAGGTTTTCTTGAAACATTAGCATGTGTAGCCAAGTGAATAATTTTAGCATTTGAAGCATTAGTTAAAAAACTGTCTTTAGTTACATTTTCACCTGTTAAAGTTATTCCGTTTAAATTGTTATTTATTGAATTAATTTCTTCAGCGGAATGTTGTAGTGTAGTTAATTTTTTATTTTCAAATTCGACAGGAGCAAAGCCCGCAAATTCTTTTTCAGAAGTTCTAGAGATATTATTATTCACATTTAAAAACGACATAGAATATGCATAACTGATATCAGTATTTTCTATTAAAAATCTATTTGAAGTCGTGTCAGTAACAAAAGCTTCAAAAGGAATGTTTTGAAGATTATCATCAGGAATAATAACAACTTTTTTATTTTGAATTAAATCTTTGATTTCATCAGTAGGAAATAAGCTATTATATAGAGAATTTGCTACGGTATTGTATTGTTTAATTTCGTTTTTATTGTTTAAAGGTTTTGCAATAAATTTTGTAAAAGTTTGTATTTCATTTTTTATTGTGTAGCTATTTAAAGTGAAGGGGAGAATATTATTTTTACTGATACATAAACCAATAGATGTATCTATGAAGTTTTCTTCATTATTATTTTGAATAGAATAAGAAACAACTACAGTATCATCATCTAAATTTTGTTGAACTTCCTGAAGAGAAATTAAATCTGTTTTACTTTTTAATTGAAAATACTTAGGAAAAACAGTTCGAATAGAATCTTTAAATTGCTGATAAGAAAATCTAAAATCAAATAAAGAATCTTTTACAGTTTTAGTTTCTTTATTGGTAATTTTATACTCTAAATCTAATATCTTTTTTTTATATTGTTTATCCTTGTCTAAAATAGCTTTTGGAAGCTCTCTATTTATATTGTCGTTATCTATATTTTGTGCTAATAAAAAGGCTTTGTTTTTTTCTAAATACCTGAAGCTAGATTTATAATCTTTTTTTAAGTAATAAATATAAGCTGCGTAATTATAAATTTCTGAAGCATCTTTTCTCCATCGAAATTGAGATTCTGAATTAGTATCATTGTCTAAAATAACTGAAATTAAGTTGTCAAAGTTTTGGATACTAACAATAGCGTCATCTATATATTTTTCTTTTAGTTTTGATGACTTTTCAATTAAAGCTATTAATGCTTTTAAATTGAACTTATAGGTAATTAAGGAACTATTTTTTCTATTATTATTTTGATGTAAAACTTCTGGATATATTTCACTGAACTTCTTGTTGTTTGAGGTATAGAAAAAGTCAAAAGCTAAGTATGAGTTTTTTAAGGCTTTTAAGTAATTTTTCTTCTTGTAAAAAAACTCACTTAAGTTTAAATAAGCATTAGCTTTGATTAATTCAAGGCCATCAATTTGATTACAATAATTAAGGCTTTTATTTAAAAAATAAAATGCACTATCTTTTTGATGAGTTAAATAATGTTGACCTTGGTTTCTGATAATTGAGGTAATTAGATTGTTATTGTTAATTTTTTTAGCTTCTTTAAGGGCTTTTTTATAATAAAAATTAGCTTTATCAAAGCTTTCCATTATTTTTTGAGAGTGTGCATTAGCTAAATTTAGATTAATTCTAGTAGCTAATTTTTGATTTTTCAAACTATTCCTATATCTCTTTAATAAAGCATCAGAAAACTTTAAAAAATTAATCGTGTTTTTTAAATGATTTTTGTCTTCAGTAAAGTATGAGTTTTTCGCAATATCTAAAGAATATGTTATTATACTGGTTGGTTTTCCGTGTATCTTTAAGATGTTAATTCCCTTGTGATAATAGTTAAAAGATTTATTGTAATCCCCTCTTAAAAAAAAACATTTGCCTAATAAACATAAAGCTTGTCCTTTTCTCTTTTTACTATAGCTTGCTTTTGAAGCAATAACTAAGAATCTTTCAGCTTTTAATAAATCATTTTTTCTTAAATATAGATAACCCAATTGTAATATTAGATGTTGGTAATATGAATTTTTTTTTTGATTATCTAATATTTTTATTTCCTGTTTTAAGTATTTTATAGCTATATTAATTTTTTTCTTTTTGTAAAAAAATCTAAAAAAAATAGAATAAATTTTTGCTTTTTCTTCTTCGTTAATTACAGTATCGAGAATACTATCAGCTTTCTTTTCATTAAAATTTACAATTTCGTCTAATTTAATATCCTTAAATAAAGATTGCCCTTCAATCTTAATAGAAAAAAGAGCAATAAATATTATCAGAATTGGAACTTTAAAATTAATAGGTTCCATAAATTATTTTTGTATTTTGTTTTATGTTAATCCTTTAAAATAATTCTTGTAGATAAAATACCATTACATATTCCTTTAGTTTGACTATGAAAATCTTCTATAATTGAAGACTTTTTAAGAATTAAGTCTTCATCTTCATCTTCATCTTCATCATCAACAGGGTCACCATGTTCTCCACGAATAAGCCATACTTCACAGTTGCCATTGATTGAAACTCTACTTATAGTATTAAAAGGGAAAATGTAACAATTTATAGCTTCTTGTTTTTGAGAAATACTTAAACCTTCTATGAAACAAAACTCTCTCTGATAATTAAAATCAAGAAAGTTATCATCATTTTCTTGGTTGTCATCGTCACTACTCAAATCATTCTTTACAATTATTCCATCTTCCGTAAAAGCATTTCCTCTACCCATCAACTCGAGTTCTGGTTCAATAACTTCGTCTAAATTTTCATTATCACTACAGCTAAAAGCAAATATTAAAATAGAAAATACTACAGCTAATTTTAAATAATTAAATAATTTCATTGTGTTTTATTTTTATATACATCTTCTATGTTTTTTAAACTTAAAAATGTTACCCGAGCAAAAGTATAAAATTTTATTTTCTCTTGTTAATTAGTTTGTTATAAGAAAAAAAGAAGAGAAACACGATAAATATTCCACCCAAAATCCAATATATTAAAGAGTTGCTTTCAAAAGTAGGATTAGTATCACCAATTAAGATAAAAGAAGCCCAGTAATAGGGAGATTTTTCAGATAGTGAATGATTTTTTAAATATTTTCTTTTTGCGTTATTTAAAGCTTCCGATTTTGATTGATGATCTTTTAAGTTAGTGTAAAAATCAGTCATCAATTCTGTAGTTGCCACGTCATTTACTTTCCACAAAGATGATACTACAGATTTAGAACCAGAATAAAAGAATCCGCGGGCTAAGTTTAAGATTCCCTCTCCTTTTTTTAGTTCTCCAACATTGGTTTCACAAGCACTTAAAACCACTAAATCTGCATTATTTTTATAAGTATATAATTCATGAAGATTTAAAGAGTCTTTGCTAAAATGAATTACAGGTTTTCTAGAAATATCAGCATGTGTAGCCAAATGAATGATTTTAGCATCTGAAGCATTAGTTAAAAAACTGTCTTTAGTTACATTTTCACCTGTTAAAGTTATTCCGTTTAAATTGTTATTTATTGAATAAATCTCTTCAGCGGAATGTTGTAGTGTAGCTAATTTTTCATTTTCAAATTCGACAGGAGCAAAACCAGCAAAGTCTTTTTCAGGAGTTCTGGAGATTTTATTATTCACATTTAAAAACGACATAGAATACGCATAACTGATATCAGTATTTTCTATCAGGTATTTGTTAGAAGTAGTATCTGTAATAAATGCTTCAAAAGGAATATTTTGAAGATTATCATCTGGAATAATAACAACTTTTTTATTTTGAATTAAATCTTTGATTTCATCAGTAGGAAATAAGCTGTTATATAAAGAATTAGCGGCAGTGTTGTATTGCTTAATTTTGTTTTTATTACTCAAAGGTCTAGCTAGCAGTTGACGATAGATGTTTAAATCTGTTTTCAATTTTTCGATGTTTGAAATTGAAAAAGGGATAGATTTATTTTTTGAAATCAACAAACCAGTAGAAGCGTTAAAAGTTGTTGTTTCATCATGTAAAGCATAAGAAATAACAATAGTATTGTTGTCTATTTGTTGTTTTACATCTTGTAAAGAAGTTAGTTCAACTTTTTTCTTACTTTCAAAATGTTCAGGATAAATTTTTTGTATAGAATCTTTAAAGCTTTGATAAGCAAATTTGATATCAAATAAGGAATCTTTTAATTTTTTAGAATCAGAAGTTAAAGTTTGATCCTCTAATTGTAATATCTGTTTTTTATACCCTAACTCTTCATCAACAATATGATTTGGTAAGTTTAAAGAATAGTTATTGTCATTTATACTTTGGGTGAGCAAAAAAGCTTTGTTTTTCTCTAGATACTGAAATTGTAGATTTTCGCTACCTAATAATCTAGCTGCGTAAATTCCATACTTATAAATTTTAGAAATATTGTTACGCCAAGAAAATTGAGTACTAGATTCTGTACTATCTTCCAAAATGATTTCTACTAGTTGATCACTAATATTTACTGTTTCAATAATTTGATTTAAATATTTAGAATCATCAGTTTTTAAATACAATTGATTTAAAATTTGGATCTTAGTGTTTAATGCTTTGGAAATATTTAATCTCTCACTAGTCTTATGTAATTGAAATTTAGTAGGACTCATATCTTCTATTTCTAAATTGAAACTAGTTTTCAAAGAAATATTTATACTTTTTAAAGCTTTTTTTAAGTTTTTTTTCCAGAAGTAGTAATTAGCAATATTTCGATGACTTTCAGCTTTTAAGAGATTATAATTTTGATGTTTCTTATTTGTGTTTTTTATTAAGCTTTTATTTAAATAATATATTGAACTATCGCTTTTGATTTTAAGTAGTAACTCTCCATAATTCATACTAGCTAGAGAGAGGAAAAAATATTTGTTTTCTTGTTTTGAAAGTCTTAAGCATTTAAGGTAGTGGTATTTAGATTTTTTTATATCAAATGTTTCTTTTTTGCTATATAGGTTACCTAATGAGTTATTAATATTAAAAACATCTAAAAAAAAATTTGGATATGATTTGTTTTTTATAATCGAATCTACTTTGAATAGATAGTTAATTGCATCTTGTATATCTGATATATTATTACTAAAATTAGCAGTTAAAGCTAGATTGATGGAGTGTGCAACTATACTCTTTTTATTATTTAACTTTTTTAAAGAACTAATACCTTTCTTATAATAATTTATTGATTTTTTTATATCACCTTTAGCTCTATAACAACTTCCTAGCATACATAGTGACTGAGCAGCTTTTTTAGGATAAATATCTAATCTAGCAGATTTTTTTAATATTTCTATAGCTTTTAAAAATTGATTGTTATCATGATAGTAACAGCCTACTAGATGTAAAGCTATATGGTATTTTTTATCTTTTAAATTCAATTTATCAAAATACGTTAATTCAATATTCCCATATTTCAAGGCTGACTTATTATCTCCATATATCCTGAAGAATCTAGAAAAATTATGGTATAGCTCCTTCTTACTTTCTAAACTATTTAGCTTGTTAGCTAAAGAATCTATCAATTGACTATTGATTTCTATTTTAGAACTAAGTTTTTCAATATCTTTAATAGACAAAACTTTTTGAGAAAAACAATAGTTAAATGTAAATAAAGTAAATAGGATGATTATTACTTTATTAGTTAATAAATTTACATATAAAATCATCCCAATTAATTTTAATCATTAGTGTTTTTAATTGAATGTGCTTAGTGAAGGAGGTCCAGAAAATATATTTGTATTTGTGTATGGACTCAGAAAATAGGGGTAAAAACAAGGGAAATCTGCCTCTTCTGTATCATTAGATGTAACACCTGTTGTGTTTTGTAAACGAAATTTTACTTTCCAAGTTTCACCTATTGTATTTGGTTTATAAATTAAATTTATAAAAACATATCTTTCACTAAGACATTTTCTGATTTCTTCGGAGCTATCATTTGAATTAGGAAATATATGCATAATATAATATTCTGTTTGATTTAAACTTTTAAATCTTTGAGTAATACTTTTGTCTATGCTTCCTCCAGCAAAACTAAAACAAACAAGTACTAATAGTCCTAAAATTGTTGGATTAACTAATTGAAATAATTTCATAATATTTTGTTTTTATATATATTCGTTGTCCCCTAGTTTATAAAACTTTAAAATGTTACCCTCGCAAAAGTATAAAATTTTATTTTTGTGTATCAGATAGAAAAAATGGATAGTAGTTTATATTTAAATGCGCTAGTTGAAGGAAATTCAAGAATCATCTCAAAAATTTACAGTACTAATTTTTCTCAAGTAAAAAGATTTATACTTCAAAATAAAGGTGGAGTAGTAGATGCAGAAGATGTTTTTCAAAAAGCGTTATTACAAATCGCAGTTCGTCATAAAAAGGAAGGTATAGCAATTAAAAGTAGTTTTGATGCTTATTTATTCACAGTATGTAAGAATTTATGGAGAAGAGAATTAAATAGTAAAAAAAATAGGGTAACAAATCAGGAGGTTATTGAACTGGTTAGTGAAGCTAAAGAAAATGCAAATGCTTTAGTAGAACAAAAAAGACACGAATTGTTCTTAGAAAAGCTAAATATGGTTTCAGATAATTGTAAAAAAATACTATCACTTTTCTTTGCCAAAGTACCATATGCTGAGATTGTAGAAAGTACTGAGTACAATTCTGAAACTGTTGTAAGACAGCGAGTGTTTAAGTGTAAAAAGAAATTAACCGACTTAATTAGGGGAGATAAAAGATATCTTTCGTTACAAGAATTATGAATTTAGAAGACGACATATTAATTGAACGTTTTTTAAGAAATGAATTGACTGATGAAGAACAGTCAGATTTCTTAAAACGTTTAGAAGATGATTCTGATTTTAAAGAAAACTATCATCTAGAAAAACAGTTATTCGAATCTTTAAACGACGACAGTTGGAGTTTTGTTGAAAACACAGATGATATCGAAGTCAAAGAATACGAACAGTTGTATAATAGTCCAGAAGTAATAGCAATTAAAGAAGCAATTAAAGATGCCTCTAGAGTAAAAACAAAAAGTAAAAACAGAAAAGTTATTGCATTTATTTCAGGTTTTGCAGCGGCAATTGTATTGGTACTAGCTTCTAATATTTTCTTAAAGGAAACTGTAGATGCACAGGTTTTATATGCAGATAATATTCAATTAGAAAAATTACCATCTTTTGTTACTAGAAGTCAAACAACTGATGTAAAACTCGTCGATGCAGAAAAACTATTCAAAGCTAAAAGATATGAAGATGCATTGGCTATTTTTTCTATCGAATTGGAAGAAAATAAAAATAGTAACATATTTATTTATAAAGCACTTTCTGAAGTTGAATTGAATAAGTTTGATAACGCCAAGCGAACTTTGAAAACACTAACTAATAGTGATTTCATTGATGCAGAAAAAGGATATTGGTATTTAGGTCTTTTGTATTTAAAATCTAACAATAAAAAAGAAGCTAAGGAAGTATTTAAAAAAATAGTAAAGGAAAAACTGTTTAATAAAGATAAAGCAGAAAAAATTTTAGATAAAATATAAGAAAAGGAGAGTTTAAAACTCTCCTTTTCTAATACCTGTATAGTTTAAATTGTAAACTACAATCTAAAAAATAATTCTATTGTGGAAATATACCAAAGCACTTCAATGGTGTTGCACTCATATCACATGGGAAATTTGTGATAACATATCGAACACCAATAAGGCTAGTAGGATCTGGAACTTCTTCACATTCGCATCCTATTAATTGTGGAACAGCCGAATTAATACCTCCAACAATTTCTTGTTGTTTTGTTTTATTTAAAACTTTACCTAGATTTAAAATTGATTTTTTCATGATTTATACTTTAAGATTATTTGAGTGTTTTTAAAAAGTACCTCCATGGGCTAAATAACATGTTTCTTCACATTCGAAGACATCATCACCAGTGTGTCTTTCCGCACAACTGTCTAAACATCTTCCTAAATAATATCCACCTTTAATTTGTTTTTGTGCCGTTTTATTTAAAGTAAGTCCTAAGTTTAAAATTGATTTTTTCATTTTTTTGAATAATAAGTTTTAGATAAAATTTATTCAATAAGGGTATTTACTAATACCCTTATCTTTAGAAGTCATTTAAAAAAGACAGTTTCCTTGAAAACAGAAAGCTGGACATCTTGGTAATATAACACCAGGAGGGTTATAGCCACCTGGACAAAAATAACGAGTACCACCGTTTACATTTTTTTGCTCTACTTTGTTTAAAGCTTTACCTAGATTTAAAATTGATTTTTTCATAATTAAGATTTAAAAATTATTAATCCTTGAACATTTATAGACACTCAAGGTTTGTGTCTTTCTTCGCGAAAAATGTTTTATAATATTTTAGGATTAATGTAATTTAAAAACACCTTACTTCACATGTATATTAAGAAACACTCTAGTAATAAAAACTATTAGTTTTATATTATTTCCATTAATAGTTAAGCTAAACGTCATATAAAACTTGATATGTATCAAGTATACGTTTGGCTTAGAATTTTGTTTGTACAAAGACTAAAGAAAATATCTAATTAATTACATAGTTTCTATAATATATAGAATATTAAAAAGGGCAAGTTGTAAATACTTGGTTTTGGCAGTGTACAGGTAAGTTTTTATAATCTTCACAAGGAGCACATTGAGGCGATCCGAAACTTGTTATTCCGTAACAAATAGGGTAAGAAGCACAAGTATTACCACCGTTAATAGATTTTTGTTGGTTTTTATTTAAAGTTTTACCTAGATTTAAGATTGATTTTTTCATAATAATTAAGATTTAAAAATGATTAAATCCTTGAACATTTATAGACACTCAAGGTTTGTGTCTTTCTTCGCGAAAAATATTATAGAAGATATTCGTTAAGACTATCTTGTTTAGTATAAAATGATATTAAATAAAAAGATTGCATAGCAAGTACAATTTTTTACTTTTTCATATAAAGTAAATATAACAATAAAACCATTAATGACATTGTTTTCATTAATGGTTTTTTAATTTTTTTTGATGGACTTTATTATTACAGTTATAACTCTTTTTTCAAGAATTTAGCAGTATAACTTTCTTTGTGTTTTGCTACTTTTTCCGGAGTTCCAGTAACAAGAATTTGTCCGCCACCTTTTCCGCCTTCCATACCAACATCTATAATATGATCGGCTAATTTTATAACGTCTAAATTATGTTCGATGATTAAAACAGTATTTCCTTTCTCTACAAGTTTATTTAAAACTTCCATTAAAACACGAATGTCTTCAAAATGTAAACCAGTAGTTGGTTCATCTAAGATATAAAAGGTGTTTCCAGTATCTCGTTTAGAAAGTTCAGAAGCTAGTTTAATACGCTGTGCTTCTCCACCAGATAATGTAGTAGATTGTTGTCCGAGAGTTATATAACCAAGACCAACATCTTGAATGGTTTTTAACTTTCTATAAATTTTTGGAATGTGTTCAAAAAATGCAACTGCTTCATTGATCGTCATTTCTAACACATCAGAAATTGATTTTCCTTTATAACGAATTTCTAAAGTTTCTCTATTGAAACGTTTTCCTTGACAAGTTTCACATTCTACATGAACATCGGGTAAAAAGTTCATTTCAATTACACGTAAACCACCTCCTTGACAAGTTTCGCATCTTCCACCTTTTACATTAAAACTGAAACGGCCTGGTTTATAACCACGAATTGAAGCCTCTGGTGTTTTAGCAAATAAACTACGAATTTCACTAAATACTCCTGTGTAGGTTGCTGGATTTGAACGTGGCGTTCTACCAATCGGAGATTGATCGATATCAATCACTTTATCTACATGTTCTAATCCTTTAATGCTTTTGTAAGGCATCGGTTTTTTTACGCCTCTGTAAATGTGTGCATTTAAAATAGGATATAGCGTTTCGTTAATTAAGGTAGACTTTCCACTTCCTGAAACTCCTGTAACACAAATCATTTTCCCTAAAGGGAATTCTACAGAAACATTTTTTAAGTTGTTTCCAGAAGCACCTGTTAACTTTATCTTTTTTCCGTTTCCTTTTCTACGTTGCTTAGGAACTTCAATGGCTTTTCGCTTGGCTATATAATCTGCAGTTAGTGTTTGTTGTTGGGTCAAATCTTCAAAAGATCCTTTACTTACAATTTCTCCACCATGTCTACCTGCACCCGGACCAATATCTAAAACATAATCTGCATGTTTTATCATGTCTTCATCATGTTCTACAACTAAAACTGAGTTGCCAACATCTCTAAGTTTTATCAAAGAATCAATTAACTTCTGGTTATCACGTTGGTGTAAACCAATGCTCGGTTCATCTAAAATATAAAGTACACCTACTAGTTGGGATCCGATTTGAGTTGCCAAACGAATACGTTGTGCTTCACCACCAGATAAAGATTTTGAAGTTCGATCTAAGGTTAAATAATCTAAACCAACATCTAATAAAAACTGAATCCGAGTACGAATTTCTTTTAAAATCTCTGAAGCGATTTTTAATTGTTTAGCACTTAATTTTTCTTCAATATTAGCAAACCAATTAGCTAATTCACTAACATCCATTTGTGCTAAATCACTGATGTTTTTATCTGTGATTTTAAAGTTTAAAGCTTCTTTTTTTAATCGTTTTCCTTCACAACTTGTACATTTTACTTCATCCATAAATCCTTTCGCCCATCTTTTGATAGATGAACTGTCGGAATTTTTATATTGATTTGTAATGAATGAAATAATTCCTTCAAAGTCGATATCGTAACTACGTGTAACTCCAGCTGTTTTAGATTGAATTTTAAAACTCTCTTTTCCTCCATTTAAAATTACATCTAATGCTTCTTCTGGAATTTTATTAATAGGATCTGTAAGTTTAAACTTATAGCGTTCCGCAATATTCTGAAGTTGTTTAAAAATCCAACTGTTTTTTTGTTCACCTAATGGAACAATTCCTCCATTTTTAATGGAAACAGAATCGTCAGGTATTACTTTTTTAAGATTAACTTCGTTGTTAATACCAAGTCCGTTACATTTCTCACAAGCTCCTTTTGGAGAGTTAAAAGAAAAAGTATTTGGTTCTGGATTTGGATATGCAATTCCAGTAGTAGGACACATCAATTCTCTACTAAAATATCGTGGCTTTACATCATCAACATCAATAACCATTAAAATATTGTTTCCTGTGTAAAGAGCAGTTTTAATGGTTTCTTCTAATCTTTTTTCAGCTTCATTGTTAACAACAAGTCGATCTATAACCACTTCTATATCGTGAGTTTTATAACGATCGAGTTTCATGCCTTTTTCTATTTCTCTAATTTCTCCATCAACACGAACTCTAACAAAACCTTGTTTAGATATTTGTTCAAACAATTCACGATAATGTCCTTTTCTAGATTTAATTAAAGGAGCAAGAACGGCAATTCGTTTATTCTCAAAATCTTTTAGAATTAATTCCTTGATTTGATCATCAGAATAACTAACCATTTTCTCCCCTGTATTATAAGAGTAAGCATCTGAAGCTCTAGAGAATAAAAGACGTAAGAAATCATAAATTTCTGTAATTGTTCCAACGGTAGAACGTGGACTTTTATTAGTGGTCTTTTGTTCAATGGAAATTACAGGAGATAAACCATTAATTTTATCAACATCTGGTCGTTCTAATCCGCCTAAAAATTGTCGTGCATAAGCAGAAAATGTTTCAATATATCTACGTTGCCCTTCAGCGTAAATGGTATCAAAAGCTAATGAAGATTTTCCACTTCCGCTTAAACCAGTGATTACAACTAGTTTTTCACGAGGAATTTTAATATCTATATTCTTTAAGTTATGAGCTCTTGCTCCGTAAACTTCAATGAATTCTTGTTCTTTCAAAGTAATATATTTGACAAAAAGCAAATTTACTGAATACATTCTGATTTTTAAATTGATATTGATAACAATTAAAATTCGATGTATCTTGCGTTAAATTATAAATGTAATGGTTGATTCAATACGACATTTTTTTGAACGAAATGGTTTTGATGTATCTTCTAGATTAGGAGATAGACTAGGAATGCGAGTGGTAAATGTGCGTTTATTTTTTATTTACTTTTCATTTGTAACCGTCGGTTTATCTTTCGGATTATATTTAATTTTAGCTTTTATTTTAAAACTAAAGGATAAAATTTACACTAAAAGAACTTCTGTTTTTGATTTATGATTCGAATAGTTTTAAAATCTCGTCTTTACAAAGCTTTCTTTTTTACAGGGTTAATATTTTCTATAGGAGTTTTAGGGTATTTACTTTTTTTTGATTATTCCCTAATTGATGCTTTTTACATGACTGTTATTACAGTTACTACTGTTGGTTTTGGAGAAGTTCATCCATTTTCTACTGAAGAGAAAGTATTTACTACATTTTTAATATTATCGAGTTTATTTACTTTTGGATATGCTGTATCTTCCTTTTCTGAATATTTAATAAGCGGCGATTTTTTTCAACAACTAAAAATAAAACGAGTGCAAAAACAAATTGAACAACTAGAAGGACACACTATTGTATGTGGTTTTGGAAGAAATGGAAAGCAAGCTTTAGCAAAACTAAAAAGTTACAAAAGAGAGGTTGTTATTATTGAAAAAGATAAAGAGTTAATTAAACATTTAGATGAAAACCGTGTTCTAAATGTAGAAGGAGATGCAACTTCAGATGAAACCTTACTTAAAGCAGGAATCGAAAAAGCGAAGTATTTAATCACAGCATTACCTTCAGATGCAGATAATTTATTTGTGGTTTTAACAGCAAGTCAATTAAATAAGAAATGTAAGATTATTAGTAGAGCTTCTAAAGAGACTACATATAGTAAGCTGAAAATTGCAGGAGCTCATAATGTAATAATGCCAGATAAACTTGGTGGAGCACATATGGCATCTTTAGTCGTAACTCCTGATGTTATTGAATTTGTAGATCGATTAACAATTGAAGGCGACACAACAGCAAATTTAGAAGAAGTTGCTATTAATGATTTACCTAAAGAGTATTTAAATAAAACAATCTTAGATTTAGATTTAAGAAAAAAAACAGGTTGTACTGTAATAGGTTACAAAACTTTAAACAATGAATATATAATTAATCCAGATGCTTCTTTAAAGTTAGAAACTAACGGAAATTTAATTGTTTTAGGAAGACCAGAACAAATTGATAAGTTGAGAGAGTTGTTTTAATTTATAAACACAAATCAGAAAAATTAATTTTGTTTTAACCATTACAGAGTTTCTAATAGTTTAGGTGATTAAAAAGTAGTTTTAACGAGAAAAACTTGTTAAAAGTTCAGTTTTTTAAGATATTGCGAGCTACTAATTCAACAAAACTATTATTTACACATGATGAATAAAAAACTAACGGCATTACTATTGGGGTTATTGCCGATGTTAACTTTCGCCCAGGAGAAAGGTTTAGATCAAAAAATAGATGAAGCATTTCAACCAATTTCAAATTTTTTTAGTGAAGTAATTTTCTTTCCAGTTTGGAAAGACCCAAATATTCCATTCGTTTTAGTACTGTTAGTATTCAGTGCTGCTTTTTTTACAATTTATTTTGGATTTCCAAATATCCGTCATTTTTTAACTTCTATAAATGTAGTAAGAGGAAAATATGACGATTTAGATAAAGCTGTAGTAGAGCCAGCTTATGGAGATTCTACTCCAGGTGGAGATTCAATAGAAACTATTAGAGATGAAAGTAAAGAAGGAGAGGTAACTCACTTTCAAGCTTTAGCAACAGCAGTATCTGGTACTGTTGGTAACGGAAATATTGCAGGTGTTGCCTTAGCAATTGCTTTAGGTGGTCCAGGTGCTACATTTTGGATGATTATTTGTGGTTTGTTAGGAATGTCAACAAAATTTGTTGAATGTACTTTAGGAGTTCAATATAGAGATGTAGATGAAGAAGGTACTGTTTATGGTGGTCCAATGTATTACTTGTCTAAAGGTTTAAAGGAAAGAGGTTTCGAAATGCTAGGTAAAATTGCGGCTGTTTTATTTGCAATTTTCTGTATTGGAGGATCTTTTGGTGGAGGTAATGCAGCTCAGTCAAATCAAGCAACTGTAGTAATTAAAGATTTATTAGGAATTCAAAGCACTAGCGCAGGAGCAATTATCGGTTTAGTATTAGCATTAATCGTTGGTATTATTATTATAGGTGGTATTAAGCGTATCGCTACAGTAACAGAAAAAGTAGTTCCTCTTATGGCTGTAGTTTATATTCTTGCATGTTTATATATTATTTTTAGTAATTTCTCTTTAGTAGATGATGCATTTGGATTAATTTTTAGTGAAGCTTTTAGTCCTAGATCTATTGCTGTAGGTGGTTTTATAGGTGTTTTATTACAAGGATTTAAAAGAGCAGCTTTCTCAAATGAAGCCGGAGCTGGTTCTGCTTCAATTGCACACTCAGCTGTAAAAACGAAATATTCAGCTTCTGAAGGTTTAGTAGCATTATTAGAACCTTTTATTGATACAGTAGTGATTTGTACAATGACTGCTTTAGTAATTATTATATTTAATACAGGAGGAGTTTTTGAATATGGTGGAGACGGAACAGGAGCTGTATTAATTGATGGTGTAGCATATGAAGGAGCAGGAATTACTTCTAAAGCTTTTGCTGCTTACATTCCTTATTCAGATGTTTTCTTAACTATTGCAGTAGTATTATTTGCTGTTTCAACAATGATTTCTTGGTCTTACTACGGATTACAATCTTGGAAATTCTTATTCGGTAGAGGTAAAAAAGCTGATTTAACTTATAAGGTTTTATTCTTAACTTTTGTTGTAATTGGAGCTGCGGCAAGTATGGGGTCTATTTGGGCTTTCTCTGATGCAATGATCTTTGCAATGGTGTTTCCAAATATGGTAGGATTATATTTCTTAATGCCAGTTGTAAAAAAACAATTAAGAAGATATTTAGATGCTATCAAAAGATAGTTAATTATCATAAATATGAAAAATTTCAAATCCCATTTCTGGTATTCTAAAAGCCAAAGAAATGGGATTTTATTTTTGGCTTTACTAATTATAATATTTCAATTGGTATACTTTTTTATTGATGTCTCTCCTGAAAATGAAATTCCTGTCAATACAGATGAAATAGTAACATTACAATCGGAAATAGATAGCCTTAGAAAAGTAAAAGAAGAAAAGCTTAATAAAATATATTCGTTTAATCCAAATTACATTACAGATTACAAAGGAGAAAAACTAGGAATGTCTTTAGAGGAAATTGATAGATTACATGCTTTTCGTAAACAAAATAAGTTTGTGAATTCTGCATCAGAATTTCAAAGAGTTACTCAGGTTTCTGATAGCTTATTAAATGTAATTTCTCCATATTTTAAATTTCCAGATTGGGTTACTAAGAAACAGAAGTATAAATCAGAACAAACTATCAATAAATCTGTAATCGACGATTCAGATGTTTCTATTAAAAAAACAGTTTCTACAAACGATATCAATAAAGCTAGTGTAAACGATTTTACTGTTGTGAGTGGAGTAGGAGAAGTAATTTCAACTAGAATTATTAAGTATCGTTCTAAATTAAAGGGATTTAGTTTTAAAGATCAACTTTATGAAGTCTGGGGTTTAGAGAAAGGACTCGCAAATGAAATATTAAAAACCTTTGAGATTCAAGAAAAACCTTACATTGAAAAAATCAATGTAAATACAGCTTCATTTAAGGAAATATTGAATTTACCCTACATAGATTATAATTTATGTAAGAAGATTTTTGAATATCGAGATGAGGTAGCCGAACTTCAAGATATAAAAGAATTAAGAAATATTAAAGATTTTCCTCAAAACAAATACGACAGAATAGTATTATATTTGAATGCAAAATAACAAACAACAAACTTAATTAAAACTTATTTACAGTATGTACTTTACTGAAGAACATGAATCATTTCGTAAAAGTTTTAGAGACTTTTTACAGAAAGAAGTAGTTCCTCATATTGAAAAATGGGAGGAAACTGGTACCATAGATCGCTTTATTTGGGAGAAATTTGGAGAAATGGGGTACTTTGGTTTATACCAACCAGAAGAATATGGTGGATTAAATCTTGATTTATTTTACACAATAATATTTTTAGAAGAATTACAAAGGATTAACTCAGGAGGTTTTGCTGCTGCTATGTGGGCACATGCATATTTAGCAATGACACACCTTAAAAAAGAAGGAGATCACAGAATAAAAACAGAGTATCTTACTCCTAGTATAGAAGGAAAAAAGATAGGTTGCTTGTGTATTACAGAACCTTTTGGTGGTAGTGACGTTGCTGGTATGAGAACTACAGCAGTTAAACAAGGTGATAATTATGTAATAAATGGTTCTAAAACATTTATTACTAATGGAGTATACTCTGATTATTTAATCGTGGCTGCTAAAACAGATCCTAACGATAAATATAAAGGGATGAGTATTTTCCTTGTTGATAGAGAAACAGAAGGTGTTTCTTCTACAAAATTAAATAAATTAGGATGGAGAGCTTCTGATACAGGAGAAATAGCTTTTGATAATGTTGTAATCCCTAAAGAAAACTTAATGGGCGAAGAAGGAAAAGGTTTTCCTTACATTATGCAACATTTTGCTTTAGAGAGATTAATCATGGGAGTTAATGCGCATGCTAGGGCAGAGTATGCTTTAGAGTATGCCATAGACTATATGAACGAGCGTGAAGCTTTTGGTAAAAAAATAAATGAATTCCAAGCATTAAGACATAAGGTGGCTGAAATGGCTTCTAAAGTTGATATGTGTAAAGAATATAACTATTCTATTACAAAAAGACTAAACGATGGTACTTATGTAGTTAAAGAAGCTAGTATGAGTAAATTCTTATCTACTAAAATTGCAGACGAAGTAATTTATGATGCTTTGCAATTATTAGGAGGTTATGGTTATATGGAAGATTATCCTTTAGCTCGTATGTTTAGAGATAGTAGGTTAGGACCTATTGGAGGAGGAACATCTGAAATCTTGAAAGAGATTATTGCAAAAATGATAATTGACAAAAAAGAGTACAAGCCAGCAACATAATTTATGTCAATTTCTTTTTGCAAAAATGTATCTCTACATTGCAAAAATGATAATTGACAAAAAGGAATATAAGTCTGCAACTTAAAAACAGTAGGTGGAAACAATTTTATAAAAAAGAGAATACCGAGGTATTCTCTTTTTTTTGTCTTATAATTTATTAAAACAAAATTTAGAGGTTGTTTTTATTACGATTTGTTTAATTTATTAACACGAAATCGATTTCGCTTCTACACCGATTTCGTAGTTTACTTCTCATTAAATAACTTGAGAAAAACAAATAAATCTTATTAAAATGAAAACTCTTTTTAAATTTTTGATAATACTATTATTTATCAATTATTCTTGCTCAAATAATGAAGCAGGGGTAGATTCAGTTATAGATGAAACTTCATCACAAAATAGTTCAGAAAAAAAACTGAAAGCCAGACAAGGTTTAAAACCTATCGGTACAGGTGTTATGATGCAAGCTTTTTATTGGGATGTTCCAGCAGGTGGTACTTGGTGGGAAAAAGTAGAAAGCAAAGTTCAAAGTTGGAGTGATGCTGGAATCGATGCTATTTGGCTACCACCAGTATCAAAAGCACAAAACGGAGCTTTTTCAATGGGATATGATCCTTTTGATTATTATGATTTTGGTCAGTACAATCAAATGGGAAGTGTGGAAACACGTTTTGGTTCGAAAACTGAACTAGAAAGTTTAATTAATAAAGCGCACAATGCAAAATTAAGTGTAATTGCAGATATCGTAATCAATCACAATAGTGGAGGAGAATTAGAAGACAATCCATATACTGGTACACCATATTATACAGATTTTAATCCGAAATCAGGAAAGTTTTTTAGAACTAACAGTGATTTTCATCCAAATGCAAATTGTAATAGTGATTCAGGGGTATTTGGAGGTTTTCCAGATTTAAGTCATTGTCAACCCTATGTGCAAGATTGGCTATGGAAGAGATCTAACAGTGTAGCTAAATATTATAAGAATGTTATGGGATTCGATGGTTGGAGATTCGACTATGTAAAAGGTTTTGAACCATGGGTAGTAAGAGAATGGAAAAATGCAGTAGGCGGATTTTCAGTAGGAGAGTATTGGGATGGTAATGCAAGTACTTTAGATTGGTGGTCAGGTGAAGCACAAGTTTCAGCTTTTGATTTTGCGTGTTATTACAGAATGAGAGATGCTTTTCAAGGCAATGATTTAAATAAATTAAAAGGAGATATGCTTTGGAAGAGAAATTCTAGAAAAGCAGTTACATTCGTAGCAAATCATGACACAGATGAAATTTATAATGGAAAATTATTAGCTTATGCTTACATTTTAACTCATGAAGGGTATCCAACTATTTTTTATAGAGATTACGAAGAATGGCTAAGTAAAACAAAATTGAAGAATTTAATTTGGATTCATAATAATCTTGCAGGTGGAAGTACATCTATCCTTCATGTAGATAACGATGAGTATGTAGCAAGAAGAAATGGACACAATAATGCTGGTTTAGTAGTTTATATAAATAATTCTAATTCTTGGAAAGAAAGATGGATTGAAACGAACTGGTCTAATACAAGAATAAAAGATTATACAGGAAATTCAAACTGGCAACCTGTAACTCAAGGAGGAAAATGGGTTAAAGTTCAAGCGCCACCTAAAAGTTATACAGTTTGGTCACCAAAATAAATTATTGATTAATTGGATTATATAATATAATATGTATCTTTGCAGTCCCAAAAAATAAGATAATAATTTTTAAAATTAGATAACTTTCTGATTTTGAAACAAAAATATAGAAGATACGTATGAGAGGAGGTGCAAAAACATGTTAATTATTCCAGTTAAAGAAGGTGAGAATATCGATAGAGCTTTAAAACGTTACAAGCGTAAATTCGATCGTACGAAAACTATGAGAAACTTACGTGCTCGTAAGCAGTACACAAAACCATCTGTAGCAAAAAGAGCTCAGAAAATTAAAGCTTCTTATATCCAAAGATTAAGAACACAAGAAGAAATTGGTTAAACCAATTTTTTACAATAAGAATTAAGCCCATACATTTTGTGTGGGCTTATTTTTTTATTAATATTATTCAAAATTGAAGTTGGTTTATGTTTATTGATGCTTTTTTAGATTATTTATCTCTTGAAAAAAAATATTCAGCACATACTGTGTTAGCATATAAAACAGATTTAATTGCTTTTAAAGATTATTGTGAGGTCGAATTCGATCAAGTTGATTTAGAATCTATCAATTATAATCAAATTAGAAGTTGGATAGTTACTTTAGTAGATCAAGGGATATCAAATAGAACCATAAATAGAAAAGTAAGTAGTTTAAAGACCTTTTATAAATTTCTTCAAAAAATAGAAGTGATTACTGCTAATCCGCTCTCTAAACATAAGGCATTAAAAACACAGAAGAAAAATGAAATTCCGTTTTCTATAAAAGAAATGGAAAATGTCTTTAAAGATTTAAATGAGGATGATTTTGTTTCTTTAAGAAACAGATTAATTGTAGAGTTGTTTTATTCTACAGGAATGAGAAGAATAGAGCTAATTAACATTAAGTTATCTGATGTAGATTTAAGTTCTAATACAGTGAAAATATTAGGGAAAAGAAATAAAGAAAGAATAGTTCCTTTGATATTTGCTGTAACCCAAACTCTGAAGAAATACATAACCAGTAGAAATGAAATAGTTGAAAATAATGAATACTTATTTATAACAGAGAAAGGAAATAAAATTTATGAAACACTTGTTTATCGAATTATAAATCGTTACTTTAGTAAGGTCTCGACAAAGACAAAAAAAAGTCCGCATATTCTTAGGCACACTTTTGCTACCCAATTACTCAATCAAGGTGCGGATTTAAATTCGGTTAAAGAATTACTAGGACATTCTAGTTTAGCCTCAACCCAAGTTTACACTCACAATAACTTGGAACAATTAAAACAAGTGTTTAACAAAGCTCATCCTAGGAGCAAAAAAAAAGACTGAAGATTATGAAGGTATTCACACAATCGGTAAATTTTAAAGTAGATGGAGATTTAGTTAATTTCATTGAGAAGAAAGTGGGAGGTTTAGAAAAGTTCCACGATAAGATAGTTGATGCGGAAGTTTTCTTAAAAGTTCAAAAAACTAGTGATAAAGAAAATAAATTTACAGAGATTAAAATAAATATTCCAGGAAATGAATTAATTGTTAAAAAAATGAACAAAACCTTCGAAGAAGGCGTGAGTCTTGGGGTTGAATCATTAAAAAGACAATTAAGAAAGTCAAAAGAAAAAAAAAGAGTATCTTTGGTACTATAAAAGTTTATAAAAAAAATGCAAAAAGTTTTATAAATTCAAAATTACTTTATAAATTTGCAGTCCGTTAGAAATAACGGATTGTTTTTTTATAACAAAAAGCCGATATAGCTCAGCTGGCTAGAGCAGCTGATTTGTAATCAGCAGGTCGTGGGTTCGAGTCCCTCTATCGGCTCAAAAAACAAAAGTTCATTAAAATATTAAATTTAAGATTTAAAGGGGAGATTCCAGAGCGGCCAAATGGGACGGACTGTAACTCCGTTGTCTTTCGACTTCGCAGGTTCGAATCCTGCTCTCCCCACTAATCTTAAAATTAATGCGGGAGTAGCTCAGTTGGTAGAGCGTCAGCCTTCCAAGCTGAATGTCGCCGGTTCGAACCCGGTCTCCCGCTCAAAATCATTTACTGTTTGGTTTTTGAAGTTGAGTGTCAAAACAAAATAATAGTAAATGTGACGCCGGTGTAGCTCAGCTGGTAGAGCGCATCCTTGGTAGGGATGAGGTCACGGGTTCAAGTCCCGTCATTGGCTCAAATAAAATAGAGTTTACGATAACACTAAATATATTTAACTAAGAATTAAAATTAATAATCATGGCAAAAGGAACTTACGATCGTTCGAAACCGCACTTAAACGTAGGTACAATCGGTCACGTAGATCACGGTAAAACTACATTAACTGCTGCTATTACTAAAGTATTAGCTGATGCAGGATATTCAGAGCAAAGAGCATTTGATCAAATCGATAATGCTCCTGAAGAGAAAGAAAGAGGTATTACAATTAACTCTTCTCACGTAGAGTATGCTACTGCAAACCGTCACTACGCACACGTTGATTGTCCAGGTCACGCCGATTATGTAAAGAACATGGTAACTGGTGCTGCACAAATGGATGGTGCTATCTTAGTAGTTGCTGCTACAGATGGACCAATGCCTCAAACTCGTGAGCACATCTTATTAGGTCGTCAGGTTGGTATTCCACGTATCGTTGTTTTCTTAAACAAAGTTGATATGGTTGATGATGAGGAGTTATTAGAGTTAGTTGAGATGGAAGTTAGAGAGTTATTATCTTTCTATGAGTATGATGGAGATAATAGTCCTGTAATCCAAGGTTCTGCTTTAGGAGCTTTAAATGGAGAGCAAAAGTGGGTTGATACAGTATTAGAATTAATGGAAGCTGTTGATACTTGGATTGAGGAGCCGCCAAGAGATACTGAGAAAGATTTCTTAATGCCGATTGAAGATGTATTCTCTATTACAGGTCGTGGTACTGTTGCTACTGGTCGTATTGAAACTGGTATCATCAACTCTGGAGATCCTGTAGAGATCATCGGTATGGGTTCTGAGAAGTTAACTTCTACAGTGACTGGAATCGAAATGTTCCGTCAAATCTTAGATAGAGGTGAAGCTGGAGATAACGCAGGTATCTTATTAAGAGGTATTGACAAGACAGATATCAAAAGAGGTATGGTGATTACTAAGCCTGGATCTGTTACTCCACATGCTAAGTTTAAAGCTGAGGTATATATCTTAAAGAAAGAAGAAGGTGGTCGTCACACTCCTTTCCATAATAACTACCGTCCACAATTCTACGTACGTACAACTGACGTAACTGGTAACATTGGTTTACCTGATGGAGTAGAAATGGTAATGCCTGGTGATAACTTAACAATCAATGTTGATTTAATCCAACCAATTGCATTAAACATCGGTTTACAGTTCGCTATCCGTGAAGGAGGTAGAACAGTAGGTGCTGGTCAGGTAACTGAAATTTTAGACTAATAATTAATTAGTGAATAAATTAGAGGCGTCCCAGCCGGGACGTCTTTATAATACGGGTTTAGCTCAGTTGGTAGAGCACTGGTCTCCAAAACCAGGTGTCGGGAGTTCGAGCCTCTCAACCCGTGCAAATTTTAAAAGTGATGAACAACTTTATACAATACATTAAAGATTCTTTCGAAGAATTAAGCACAAATATGACTTGGATTTCACGCGAAGAAGCACAGAAATCAACAGTTGTAGTGGCAGTTTTTACAATAGTTTTTGCATTAGCTGTTGCAGTTATTGATAAAGTTTTTCAAACTAGTTTAGATAAATTTTTTAATTTATTTTAAGGATGGCTGATTCAGTTATGAAATGGTATGTCGTGAGAGCGATAGGTGGACAGGAGAATAAAGTCAAGTCTTATATCGAAACTGAGATAGCTAGGCATGGATTATCAGACTACGTAAGCCAAGTTATCGTTCCTACAGAGAAAGTTGTTCAAATCAGAAATGGTAAGAAAATAAACAGAGAAAGAGTTTACTTTCCAGGCTATATAATGGTTGAAGCAAATTTAGCTGGGGAAGTTCCTCACGTAATAAAATCGGTTACAGGTGTAATTGGTTTTTTAGGTGAAACTAAAGGAGGAGATCCAGTTCCTATGCGTAAGTCAGAAGTTAACAGAATGCTTGGTAAAGTTGATGAACTTTCAGTTAACGAAGAAAACGTTGCTATTCCTTATACAGTAGGTGAAACTGTGAAGGTTGTTGACGGTCCTTTTAATGGTTTCGATGGAATAGTTGAAAATGTAAATGAGGAAAAACGTAAACTTGAGGTAATGGTGAAAATTTTCGGTAGAAAAACACCATTAGAATTAAGTTACATGCAAGTAGAGAAAATATAACAATTAATATATATTTTATTTGATATATCGCTTCCATAGATATATCATTAAAACTTAAACAATGGCAAAAGAAGTAAGTAAATTAGTTAAACTACAAGTTAGGGGAGGTGCTGCGAATCCGTCGCCACCAGTTGGACCCGCTTTAGGTGCTGCCGGAGTTAACATCATGGAGTTCTGTAAGCAGTTTAATGCTCGTACGCAGGACAAACAAGGTAAAGTTTTACCTGTTGTGATTACAGTATATACTGATAAATCATTCGAATTTGTTGTTAAAACTCCACCAGCTGCAGTGCAATTACTAGAAGCGGCCAAAATTAAGAAAGGTTCAGGAGAGCCTAATAGAAAAAAAGTAGCAAGTGTTACTTGGGATCAAGTAAAAACTATTGCTGAAGATAAGATGGCAGATTTAAATGCTTTCGAAATCGAATCAGCAATGAGAATGATCGCAGGAACAGCTCGCTCTATGGGATTAACAGTAACAGGTGATGCACCTGCTTAAACTAAAAGAGAATTATAATGGCAAGATTAACAAGAAAGCAAAAAGAAGCTCGTGCTAAGATTGACAGCTCTAAAGTTTATGACTTAAATGAAGCATCAGCCTTAATAAAAAATATTACTAATGTAAAGTTTGATGCATCTGTAGATTTAGCTGTACGTTTAGGAGTAGATCCTAGAAAAGCTAATCAAATGGTTCGTGGAGTTGTAACATTACCACACGGAACAGGTAAAGATGTGAAAGTTTTAGCTTTAGTTACTCCAGATAAAGAAGCAGAAGCTCAAGCAGCGGGTGCTGATTATGTTGGATTAGACGAATACCTTCAGAAAATCAAAGGAGGTTGGACAGACGTAGATGTCATCATTACTATGCCTAGCGTAATGGGTAAATTAGGTCCTTTAGGTCGTATATTAGGACCAAGAGGTTTAATGCCAAACCCTAAGACAGGTACAGTTACTATGGATGTTGCAAAAGCAGTGAAAGAGGTAAAAGCTGGTAAAATCGATTTTAAAGTTGATAAAACTGGTATCGTACATGCTGCAATCGGTAAAGCATCTTTCGATGCTGAGAAAATTGCCGAAAATGCAAATGAATTAGTTCAAACACTTTTAAAATTAAAGCCAACAGCAGCAAAAGGCACTTACATTAAGAGCATTTTTATGTCATCAACAATGAGTCCTAGTGTTCCTGTAGATGTGAAATCTGTTTCATAGGCAGTTAAAATCTATATATCATGACTAGAGAGGAAAAATCACAAGTAATACAAGATTTAACAGCGCAATTAGCAGATACAAGTACAATCTATTTAGCAGATATTTCTGGATTAGATGCTGTAACTACATCTAACTTACGTAGAGCTTGTTTTAAAGCTAACGTTACATTGGCTGTTGTTAAAAATACATTGCTAGAAAAAGCAATGGAAGTTTCAGATAAAGATTTTGGTGAATTACCAGAAGTTTTAAAAGGAAACACTTCAATGATGATTGCAGAAGCTGCTAATGCTCCTGCTAAAGTTATCAAAGAGTTTAGAAAAAAATCAGATAAGCCTTTATTAAAAGGTGCTTATGTAGAAGAGGCAGTTTACGTTGGAGATGATCAATTAGACGCTCTTGTAAACATTAAGTCACGTGAAGAGCTTATCGGTGATATTATCACATTATTACAATCGCCTGCTAAGAATGTTGTATCAGCGTTACAATCAGGAGGTAGTAAATTATCTGGTATCTTAAAGACATTATCAGAAAAATAAATACGCGCACTAATAAACTAATAATAAAAAATTAAAACAATTAAAATGGCAGATTTAAAAGAATTCGCAGAACAATTAGTTAACTTAACAGTAAAAGAAGTTAATGAATTAGCAGATATCTTAAAAGAAGAGTATGGTATCGAGCCTGCAGCAGCAGCAGTAGCAGTAGCAGCTGGACCAGGTGGTGGTGGTGAAGCAGCTGAAGAGAAGTCTGAGTTCGACGTAATCTTAAAAGCAGCAGGAGGTTCTAAATTAGCAGTTGTTAAATTAGTTAAGGAATTAACTGGTTTAGGATTAAAAGAAGCTAAAGGAATCGTTGATAGCGCACCAGCTCCAGTAAAAGAAGGAGTATCTAAAGATGAGGCTGAAGGTCTTAAGAAGTCTTTAGAAGAAGCAGGAGCTGAAGTAGAGTTAAAGTAAGCTTACTCCCCACAATAAAGTGGGAAAACAAAATATAGGTTTAGGTTCTAGAACAAAAGTTCTAGACCTAAACCATTTTGTGTATATATTTGTTCTTAAAATCACATTCAATTCGTTTGTGTTTTTTTACAACTTTTAATTTTTAATTATCAAATCGTTAATTCTTAAATTTAGTTGTAAACTATTAGAAAAAAACTTTATTAGTTTAATAAGATATTTTTAATTCAAAAATAGTTTCTCTTTTGGCAACGACAAAAACTACTGAAAGAATCAACTTCGCATCTTCACGCATTGGAGCAGATTATCCAGATTTTTTGGATATTCAAATTAAATCTTTCCAAGATTTTTTCCAATTACAAACAAAAGCTGAAGAAAGAGGAGAAGAAGGTTTATACAAAACCTTCATGGATAACTTCCCAATCACAGATACAAGAAATCAATTCGTATTAGAATTTTTAGATTATTTTGTTGACCCACCAAGATACAGTATACAAGAATGTATCGAAAGAGGTTTAACTTACAGTGTACCTCTTAAAGCAAGGTTAAAGTTATATTGTACAGACCCTGAACATGAAGATTTCGAAACCATTGTTCAAGATGTGTACTTAGGTACTATACCTTATATGAGTGGATCAGGAACATTCATCATAAATGGAGCAGAGAGAGTTGTTGTATCCCAATTACACAGATCTCCTGGAGTTTTCTTTGGTCAGTCTTTCCATGCAAATGGAACAAAATTATATTCAGCAAGGGTAATACCTTTTAAAGGTTCTTGGATTGAATTTGCTACGGATATTAATCAGGTAATGTATGCTTATATTGATAGAAAGAAAAAATTACCTGTAACTACATTATTCAGAGCAATAGGTTACGAAAGAGATAAAGATATCTTAGAGATTTTTGATTTAGCAGAGGAAGTAAAAGTTTCTAAAGCTGGATTAAAAAAAGTCTTAGGAAGAAAATTAGCTGCAAGAGTTTTAAAAACTTGGCACGAAGATTTCGTAGATGAGGATACAGGAGAGGTAGTTTCTATCGAGCGTAATGAGATTATTTTCGATCGTGATACTATCTTAGAGAAGGAACATGTAGATGAAATAATTGAAGCAGGTGCTAAAACCATATTATTACACAAAGAAGATAATGATATGGCAGATTATGCTATTATTCATAATACATTACAAAAAGATCCTACGAACTCTGAAAAAGAAGCTGTAGAACATATTTATCGCCAATTACGTAATGCTGAACCACCAGATGAGGAAACAGCAAGAGGTATCATAGATAAATTATTCTTCTCAGAGCAAAGATATAACTTAGGAGAAGTTGGTCGTTTTAGAATGAACACTAAACTTCAACTAAACGAAGATATAGATCAAAAAGTATTAACAAAGAATGATATTATCACAATTGTTAAATACTTAATCGAGTTAATTAACTCAAAAGCAGAAGTAGATGATATTGATCACTTATCTAATCGTCGTGTTCGTACGGTAGGTGAACAATTAGCAGGTCAGTTTGGTGTAGGTTTAGCTCGTATGGCTCGTACTATTCGTGAAAGAATGAATGTTCGTGATAACGAAGTATTCACGCCAATTGATTTAATAAATGCAAAAACTCTTTCTTCTGTAATAAATTCATTCTTCGGAACGAATCAGTTATCTCAGTTTATGGATCAAACGAATCCACTTGCTGAAATTACACACAAACGTCGTTTATCTGCTTTAGGACCTGGAGGATTATCTAGAGAAAGAGCTGGATTTGAGGTTCGTGATGTTCACTATACACATTACGGTCGTTTATGTCCGATTGAAACACCTGAAGGTCCAAATATTGGTCTTATTTCTTCTTTAGCCGTATACGCTAAAGTAAACCCAATGGGATTCATTGAAACACCATACAAAAAGGTAACTGAAGGTAAAGTTTTAGACGAAGGACCTATCTATTTGAGTGCTGAAGAAGAAGAAGGAATGAAGTTTGCGCAGTCAAATATCGAAGTTAATGAAGAGGGAGCAATTGATAAAGATAAGGTTATTGCAAGAGAGGAAGGAGATTTCCCTGTAGTTACTCCTAATGTAGTGAACTACATGGACGTAGCTCCTAACCAAATCGCTTCAATTTCTGCATCTTTAATTCCTTTCTTAGAACATGATGATGCAAACCGTGCCTTAATGGGATCTAACATGATGCGTCAGGCAGTTCCATTATTAAGACCAGATGCACCAATTGTTGGAACAGGATTAGAAAGAAGAGTAGCAAAAGATTCAAGAATCTTAATCAATGCAGAAGGTAATGGTGTTGTTGAATATGTAGATGCTAATACAGTTACTATCAAATACGATAGAACAGATGATGAGCGTTTAGTTAGCTTTGATACAGATGACAAATCATACGATCTAATTAAGTTTAGAAAAACGAATCAGGGGACTAACATTAACTTAAAACCAATCGTAAGAAAAGGTGATAGAGTTGAAAAAGGTCAAGTACTTTGTGAAGGTTATGCTACACAACAAGGAGAATTAGCTCTTGGTAGAAATATGAAGGTTGCCTTCATGCCTTGGAAAGGATATAACTTTGAGGATGCAATTGTAATTTCAGAAAAAGTTGTTCGTGAAGATATCTTTACATCAATTCATATTGATGAATATTCTTTAGATGTTCGTGACACAAAGTTAGGAGCTGAAGAATTAACAAATGATATTCCAAATGTTTCTGAAGAAGCTACAAAAGATCTAGATGAAAACGGAATGATCCGTATAGGAGCAGAAGTTAAACCTGGGGATATTTTAATTGGTAAGATTACACCAAAAGGAGAAAGTGATCCAACACCTGAAGAAAAGTTATTAAGAGCTATCTTTGGTGATAAAGCAGGAGATGTTAAAGATGCTTCTTTAAAAGCTTCTCCTTCTTTAAAAGGTATTGTAATCAATAAGAAATTATTCAAGAGAGCGGTAAAAGATAAAAATAAGAGAGCTAGAGATAAAGAAGCTGTAGCTACTTTAGAAGCTTCTTTTGTTTCTAAATTTGAAGATTTAAAAGATCGCTTAATTGAAAAATTATTCCATTTAATCAGTGGAAAAACATCTCAAGGAATATTTAATGATTTAGGTGAAGAAGTATTACCAAAAGGTAAAAAATTCACTCAAAAGATGTTAAATTCTGTTGATGATTTTACACACTTAAGTGGAGTTTGGACTACAGACAAAGAATTAAATGCTTTAGTTGTAGAATTAATTCATAACTATAAAATTAAAGTTAACGATTTACAAGGAGTTTTACGTCGTGAGAAGTTTACAATTTCTGTAGGAGACGAATTACCAGCAGGTATTCTGAAGTTAGCTAAGATTTATATCGCTAAAAAGCGTAAACTGAAAGTAGGAGATAAGATGGCAGGACGTCACGGTAACAAAGGTATTGTTGCTCGTATTGTACGTCAAGAAGATATGCCTTTCTTAGAAGATGGAACACCAGTAGATATCGTATTAAATCCGTTAGGGGTACCATCTCGTATGAACATCGGTCAGATTTATGAAACTGTTCTTGGATGGGCAGGACAAAAATTAGGTCAGAAATACGCAACTCCAATTTTCGACGGTGCTTCTTTAGATGAGATCAATAAATTAACTGATGAAGCTGGAATTCCAAGATTCGGTCATACTTATTTATATGATGGAGGAACAGGACAACGCTTTGATCAGCCAGCAACAGTTGGAGTAATTTATATGATTAAGTTAGGTCACATGATTGAAGATAAGATGCATGCACGTTCTATCGGACCATACTCTTTAATTACACAGCAGCCATTAGGAGGTAAAGCTCAATTTGGAGGTCAGCGTTTTGGAGAAATGGAGGTATGGGCTCTTGAAGCATATGGAGCATCAAGTATCTTACGTGAGATCTTAACTGTAAAATCAGATGATGTATTAGGTAGAGCTAAAGCTTACGAAAGTATAGTAAAAGGTGAAGCTATGCCAGAACCTGGATTACCAGAATCATTTAACGTATTAATGCACGAACTTAAAGGTTTAGGATTAGACGTTAAGTTAGAAGAGTAAAAAAGATAATCAAGATTGCAGTAATGCAATCTTGGTTTCAGTGTTAATATAATTTATAATTTAAGCATATAGCTTAAAGCATTTTGCAAACTATTATGGCAAGAAAAAACGAAAAATACACTGTTAAGAAATTTAACAAAATTTCAATTGGTTTAGCATCTCCTGAATCTATTTTAGAAGCATCTAAAGGGGAAGTTTTAAAGCCAGAAACAATAAATTACCGTACACACAAACCTGAAAGAGATGGACTTTTCTGTGAAAGAATTTTTGGTCCTGTTAAAGATTACGAGTGTGCTTGTGGTAAATATAAAAGAATCCGATATAAAGGAATCGTTTGTGATCGATGTGGAGTAGAAGTAACTGAGAAAAAAGTTCGTAGAGATAGAGTTGGTCACATTAATTTAGTAGTACCAGTTGCTCATATATGGTACTTCAGATCATTACCTAACAAGATGGGATATTTATTAGGTTTACCATCTAAGAAGTTAGATATGATCATTTATTATGAGCGTTATGTAGTTATACAACCAGGTATAGCAAAAAATGCTGAAGGTGAGCCATTACAAAAATTAGACTTCTTAACTGAAGAAGAATATTTAGATATAGCTGATTCATTACCTCAAGACAATCAATATCTAGAGGATTCAGATCCTAATAAGTTTATCGCTAAGATGGGAGCTGAGTGTTTAATTGAATTATTAGCTCGTATTGATTTAGATGAATTATCTTATCAATTAAGACACAAAGCGAATACAGAAACATCTAAACAACGTAAAAATGAAGCATTAAAGCGTTTAAACGTTGTTGAGGCCTTTAGAGAATCTCAAAAAAATAGAGAGAATAAGCCAGAGTGGATGATCATGAAAGTGGTTCCTGTAATTCCACCAGAATTACGTCCATTAGTACCGTTAGATGGAGGTCGTTTTGCAACTTCAGATTTAAATGATTTATATCGTCGTGTAATTATTCGTAACAATCGTTTAAAAAGATTAATGGAGATTAAAGCTCCAGAAGTAATCTTAAGAAACGAAAAGCGTATGTTACAAGAATCTGTAGATTCATTATTTGATAATACACGTAAGTCATCAGCAGTTAAAACAGAATCTAACAGACCTTTAAAATCGTTATCTGATTCGTTAAAAGGTAAACAAGGACGTTTCCGTCAGAATTTATTAGGAAAACGTGTTGATTATTCTGCTCGTTCTGTAATTGTTGTTGGACCAGAATTAAAATTATACGAATGTGGATTGCCAAAAGATATGGCTGCTGAATTATACAAACCTTTTGTAATTCGTAAATTAATTGAAAGAGGTATTGTAAAGACAGTTAAATCTGCAAAGAAAATAATAGATAGAAAAGAACCTGTAGTTTGGGATATTCTTGAAAATGTAATTAAAGGTCATCCAGTTTTATTAAACCGTGCCCCTACATTACACCGTTTAGGTATTCAAGCATTTCAACCTAAATTAATAGAAGGTAAAGCAATTCGTTTACACCCATTAGTATGTACGGCCTTCAATGCCGATTTCGATGGAGATCAGATGGCGGTTCACTTACCTTTAGGACCAGAAGCTATTTTAGAAGCACAATTATTAATGTTAGCTTCTCATAATATCTTAAACCCTGCAAATGGTGCTCCAATTACAGTACCTTCTCAGGATATGGTATTAGGTCTTTACTATATGACTAAAGAGCGTAAATCTACTCCTGAATTAGAAATCAAAGGAGAAGGTTTAACTTTCTATTCACCAGAAGAAGTTACTATCGCTTTCAACGAGAAGAGAGTTGATTTAAATGCAGGAATAAGCGTTCGTACTAAAGATGTAGAAGACGGAAAAGTAGTTACTAAAATAATTAAAACAACAGTTGGTAGAGTTTTATTTAATGAAGTTGTACCTGAAGCTGCTGGATATATAAATCAAGTTTTAACTAAGAAATCATTACGTGGAATTATTGGTGGTATTTTAAAAGTTACTGATATACCGTCTGTAGGAAGATTCTTAGATGAAATTAAGAACATGGGATATATGTTCGCATTCCAAGGAGGTTTATCATTTTCATTAGGTGATATCATTATTCCAGAGGAAAAGCATACAATGATTTCTACGGCTAACCAGAAAGTTGATGAAATTGTAATGAACTATAACATGGGATTATTAACCCAAAAAGAACGTTACAATAAAGTAATTGATATTTGGGGTAGAACTAACAATCAATTAACAGAGTTATCGATGAAGCGTTTACGTGAAGATCAACAAGGATTCAACTCTGTATTTATGATGTTAGATTCTGGAGCTCGTGGATCTAAAGAGCAAATTCGTCAGTTAACTGGTATGCGTGGATTAATGGCAAAACCTAAAAAATCTACAGCAGGTGGTGGAGAAATTATTGAAAACCCGATTCTTTCTAACTTTAAAGAAGGACTTTCAATTTTAGAATATTTTATCTCTACTCACGGTGCTCGTAAAGGATTAGCCGATACAGCATTAAAAACTGCCGATGCAGGATATTTAACACGTCGTTTAGTAGATGTATCTCAGGATGTAATCGTAAATGAAGAAGATTGTGGTACGTTAAGAGGTTTAGAGGTAATGCCTTTAAAGAAGAATGATGAAATCGTAGAATCTTTAGCTGATAGAATAGAAGGTAGAGTTTCGTTACATGATGTTTATCACCCAACAACTGATGAAATTTTAGTAACAGCAGGAGAATTAATTACATATCAATCGGCTTCTTTGATACAAGAATCTGGAATTGATAGAGTTGAAGTACGTTCTCCACTAACTTGTGAATCTAAGAGAGGAATTTGTGCACAATGTTATGGTAAGAGTTTATCTACTGCCAAAAAAGTACAAAAAGGAGAAGCAGTTGGAGTTATCGCAGCACAGTCTATTGGAGAGCCTGGTACACAGTTAACACTTCGTACTTTCCACGTTGGAGGGGTAGCAGGAAACATTTCAGAAGACAACAAGTTAATAGCTAAATTTGATGGTAATGTAAAAATAGAAGATTTACGTACCGTTAAAGGTATAGATAACGAAGGACAAGATATAGATATCGTTATTTCTCGTACTGCTGAAATTAAAATTTTAGATAAGAAGACTGGAATTACATTAAGTGCAAATAATATTCCTTATGGTTCAACTATCTTTGATTTGGATAGAAAATCAATCAGTAAAGGTGATACAATTTGTCAATGGGATCCATTTAACGGAATCATAGTTTCTGAATTTGGAGGAAAAGTTAAGTTCGATAACTTAGAGCAAGGTATTAACTACTCTGTTGAAGTTGATGAGCAAACTGGAAAACAAGAAAAAGTAATTACTGATTCTAAGAATAAGAAGATTATTCCTTCTTTAATCATTGAAGATGCTGATGGTAACGCTTTACGTTCATACAGTTTACCAGTAGGAGCACACTTAATGGTAGAAAACGGAGATGCTGTAGAATCTGGTAAAACTTTAGTTAAGATTCCTCGTAAATCTGGTAAAGCAGGAGATATTACAGGAGGTCTTCCTCGTGTAACTGAATTATTTGAAGCAAGAAATCCTTCGAATCCAGCTGTAGTTGCTGAAATTGACGGAGTTGTTGCATTCGGAAAAATCAAACGTGGTAACAGAGAAATCATAGTTGAGTCTAAGACAGGAGAGATTAAGAAATACTTAGTAAAGCTATCGAACCAGATTTTAGTTCAAGAGAACGATTTTATCAAAGCAGGAATGCCATTATCAGATGGAGCTACAACTCCAGCAGATATTTTAAGAATTAAAGGACCTTCTGCAGTTCAAGAATATCTTGTAAATGAGATCCAAGAAGTATATCGTTTACAAGGGGTGAAGATTAACGACAAGCACTTTGAAGTTGTTGTTCGTCAGATGATGCGTAAAGTAAAAATTATTGATTCAGGAGATACATTATTCTTAGAAAACCAATTAGTTCATAAAAACGATTTTATCGAAGAAAACGATAAGATTTACGGTATGAAAGTAGTTGAAGATTCTGGAGATTCTGATAACTTAAAAGCAGGTCAGTTAATCACTGCTCGTGAATTAAGAGATGAAAATTCTATTTTACGAAGAAATGATAAGAACTTAGTAGAGGCTAGAGATGCTCAGCCTGCTACTGCAGAACAAGTACTACAAGGTATAACAAGAGCTTCATTACAGACTAAATCATTTATTTCTGCAGCTTCTTTCCAAGAAACTACAAAAGTATTAAATGAAGCAGCTGTAAATGGAAAGATTGATAACCTAGAAGGATTAAAAGAAAATGTGATTGTTGGTAAACGTATACCAGCAGGAACAGGTCTAAGAAATTATGAACAAATCATAGTTGGACCAAAAGACGAAATCCAACAGAGTTTATAAAACTATAAAGACCTCTTAACTAAGAGGTCTTTTTTTATTACACAAATATGGAAGATAAAAATAACGACCCACAAATTAATATTGAGTTAGATCAAGAAGTAGCAGAAGGAACCTATAGTAACTTAGCTATAATTAATCACTCAGTTTCTGAGTTTATTGTTGACTTTATTAATATCATGCCAGGTGTTCCAAAGGCAAAAGTTAAGTCAAGAATAATATTAACACCACAACACGCCAAACGCTTAACAAAAGCATTAGCAGATAATGTTCGTAAGTTCGAGCAAGTACATGGTGAAATTAAAGAATACGAGCAACCACCAATACCAATGAATTTTGGAGGTACTACTGGAGAAGCTTAACATAAAAAAATCGAGATTTATCTCGGTTTTTTTATTTTAATAAATACACTACTTTAACTTAAAACTTTATATAATTTTCGTTTTTTATGTAAAAAAATTATATTTGCCCTATGAAGTAAATCTATTCTATATGATTTAATAGTATTAACTTCTGATAAAATCAAACTATTACTACATTGTTTTTGATATTCTTTCCCCCCTCTTAAAAGTATAAGAAGATTGAAAATATTTTAATTAAGTTCATATTTAAATTAATGAGCATGTTATCCATTATATAGCTTAATGAGAGTAACATTGTATAATGTAATAAAATATTAATAGAGAGAAATTATATCAATTTTTAAAGGTTTACAAAGCTTTTAAAATTTAAACTTAAGTATCTAATGAAAAGAGTCATTTTATTCTATTTATTGTTTGTAACAGCTTTTGCTTACACACAACGTAGATATGCTGCAGATCGTTATTTTAATGAATTTGCATACAAAAAGTCAGCAGAATTATATAAAATTTTATATGATAAAGGTGATGATTCTCAATTGGTCATAAGTAGACTAGGGGATTCATATTATTATAATACAGAATCTGAAGAAGCAGAAAAGTGGTATAAACTTCTAATGGAAAAGTACCAAGATAAAGTTTTACCAGAATATTTATTTAGATATGCACAAGCGCTTAAAAGTAATGGTAAAGTTAAAGAGTCTGATTTATGGTTAGAAAAACTCAAAGAGTTAGATAAAAACGATTCTCGTGCTATAGAATTAACAAAGAATAGAAATTATTTTGTCGAATACTCTAACAGAAAAAAAACATTTGTCAACGTAAAAAACTTATCTATTAATACAGAGTTTTCAGATTTCGGAGGCTTTATTTATGGTAACAAGTTATACTACGCATCAACAAAACCTAGCGGAACAAAATTTGATCGTAGAAAATATAAATGGAATAATCAACCTTTCCTAAACGTATATACTGCAGAAGAAGAGTTTAGTGATATCGCTGAAGGGTTAGAATTAGGTAATGTAAGTAAGTTTGAAGAAATAAGTACTAGATATCATGAATCTAACGCTTTATTAACTGCCGATGGAAATACATTATATTTTACGAGAGATAATTACGATGGAGATAAATTAAGAGGTGATAAAGAAAAAGTAACCCATTTAAAAATTTATAAAGCAGAAAATATAGATGGCGAATGGAAAAACCTTGAGGAATTGCCCTTTAATAGTGATTTATATTCCTGTGGCCATCCAGCTCTTAGTACAGATGGTAAAACTTTATATTTTGTTTCAGATATGCCTGGTGGTGCAGGAGCAACAGATATATATGGTGTGGCCATAAATCCAGATGGAACTTATGGAACTCCTTTTAACTTAGGAAAAGAAATCAATACAGAAGGAAGAGAAATGTTTCCTTATGTTGACAATGAAAACACCATATACTTTGCTTCAGATGGTCATTTAGGTTTAGGAGCTTTAGATGTTTTCGAATCAAAAATTTCAGATAATAAATTTACAACTCCAGTAAATTTAGGTTCTCCAGTAAATAGTCCTTTAGATGATTTTAGTTTTGTAATAAGTGAAGATAAATCATACGGTTATTTTTCATCAAATAGAACAGGAGGAAAAGGTGATGATGATATTTATAGTTTTGTAATTTATAGATGTAAAGAAGACATTACAGGTGTTGTTACCGATTCTAGAACAGGAGTGCCTATATCAGGAGCTACAGTTCGTTTAATAGATGAAAAAGGTGAGCCAATTAGCAAACAGGTTACTTTAGCTGATGGTCGATATACATTTAAAGATATAGCCTGTGAAAATAACTATACAGTAACTGCTTCAAAAGACGACTACAGAAACGATAAAAAAGATACAGCTACAGAAGATATTGATAAAAAAGCAATTCAGGCAGATTTAGTTTTAGAGTCACTCATCGTAGAAACACCAAAAGAACAATCACAAATAGTAATCAATCCGATTTACTTTGATTTTGATTTATATAACATCAGAGAAGATGCCGAGTACGAATTAGAACATATCGTAACCGTAATGAAAAACCATCCAGATATGGTGATCAAAATAGAATCTCATACTGATAGTAGAGGAACCAAAGCTTACAACAGAACTTTATCTACCAATAGAGCAAAGTCCACAAGAGCTTATTTAATATCACGAGGAATTGCATCTAATAGAATAGAAAGTGCTATAGGATATGGAGAAGATCAATTATTAAATCACTGTAATGACGCCAATCAAAAACGTTGTTCTAAAGAAGAACATCAACGAAATAGAAGATCATATTTCTATATTGTTAAAGGCGGAAAAAACGTAAAAACAAATAATCAATAAATAAAGAGAGACAGAATAATAAAAAAGCATGCATAGTGCATGCTTTTTTTATGCGCATATATTAAATTTTGATTTTTTTTTGAAAAAAAGTTAATGTATGTTAAAAAAAATATTATATTAGTAGTGTGATGACATAAAAATCACAATACAACAAACTAGCTCCCCTAAATAATTATATTAATTTGATGTCTATTTATTTGAAGTATTTAGTACTTCATTTAAAGTGTTTTAAAGCAAAATTTAATTTGTTAAATAAACTTTGATTAATTATATTAGTATAAAAATTTACAATACCTAACCCCCCGAATCTATGCAAAAAAATACCTTAGAAAAACAAATCTCAGTCGTCTTTTCACATATCAATAATTCATGTAAGTTTCTATTGTAGAAAAGATTCACTTTACCAAACAATTACTATAAAATTTATTGGCAAGCTATATGTAGCTCACTAGAGTTACATGTTATGGCTGTGGTATGATATAAAAATAAAACCCCACAATTGTTACACTTTGGCGAGCGGAAACAAAAGTAGGGCATGAATATAACAATCAATTAATAAACTGATCATTATGATTATTTATTTTAGTAAGGTAATACCTATATTATTTTGTAAACTGAAAGATTTCAAAATTAAGGTTTACAATAAAGCGAACAAAGTATTTTTTGATGAAAATTTCTACGGAGATAATAATCAATCCCAATTAAATGCTTTGTTTCATCAAAAAAAAAGATTTGAAAACAGAGAAAAAGATTTTCTCATTTTTTTATTGTTAGTGTTTAGTTTTGTTTTCAGTTATGCTGATGATAATACGATTAACTATAAAAAGAATCCTAACAAATCAAAGGTTAATAATACAAAGAAGGTATTTCACGGTGGGCATTATTATGTACATGAAAATAAAAAAGTATTTCTCAATAAGAAAAGAGATAATATTTTCACAAATCCACTTTCATTATTTGCCTTACCTACTATAGACTTAAACGGCTTTACAGCTGGTAATGATAATGATATTACTGTGCAACCAACTACAGGTAACGTATTTCCTGTTGTAAATGCACCTGTGGTTACATCCGATGCAGGAATCGTGAGTGCTACAATCAGTTTTACAGGTATACTCGATACACCAGATCAAGAATTATTAGCTATAAATAATAATGCACCAGGTTTCGATTTATATTTTTTCAATACACCTTACGATACATTTACCTATACAGTAGGAACTACTACAGTTTTAGTAACACAATTAACAGACACTACATTTTCTGTAACCAGACAGTTTGGAGGTGCAATCCCTAATGCAGATTTTGAAGATTTCTTAGAGTTACTTTTTTATGGAGACTTAGTTGATCCTTTTACAGAAGGTATAAGAACCATGTCTATCACTATAACAGATACTAATACAGATACAGCAAGTGCACAAACAACGATTAGAGCTTTTGATGATATAGTTGCTGTTAACGATACTAATTCTGTAGCAGCAAATAATACAGGAACAATTAGTGGTAATGTACTAACTAATGAAACCACTCCAAGGAATGGTACTTTAAGTGTAACAGAAGTTGATGTATATCCAGCTGCTGTTGGTAACAGTTATACAACATTATTTGGTTCTATAACTATAAATTCAGATGGTAGTTATACTTATGATGTAGATGAAACAAATCCAGCCGTTACAGGTTTAAGAAATGGAGAAAGTATAGATGATATTATTTCTTACACTGTAGAAAGGTCTGTTCCAGATAATGATTTAGATTATGCATATATAACCATAACTATTAATGGTGTAGATGAATTACCTAATGCTGTAGATAATACAGATTCAATGACAGCTTTTGTAGATCCTAATGCTACAGGAAACGTTATAACAGATCCAGGTCCAGGTGGAGCAGTTGATGCAATTGATAGAGGATTAAATACGCTAGTTTGGGAAAATGAATTTACAGATCAACCCGTTTTTTTAGATGTTTCAGGTCCTGTAAACGGGCAATCAAGAACAATAGGTACAGCTCCTAACGATGTTACATTGAATTTTACAACATCAGATCCAGATAATGTTGGTATTCCTGATAGAAATTTTGTAGTTTATCGAGGAAATCCAAATGGATTGAATGGTGGACATGAAGGATATTTTCGTTACTCAATAGATCCTAGTACAAGCCCAACAGCTGATGTATCACTTACGATCGATTTTACAAAACCTGTATTTAATTTAGGTTTCCTAGTTGTAGATATAGATTATTCACAAGGTACTACGTGGCAAGATCAAATTAATATTCAAGGTTCTTTGTCAGGTACTTCTGTTCCATTCAATTTTATAACAACTGGTGGAGTAGTAAATCCGAGTACAGGAACTTTTTATGGAACTGGAAATGCTGTTCCAGAAGATGCTACAGGAAATGTCAATATATTCTTCGATCAGCCAATAGATCAATTAGTTCTAAATTATAATTATGGACCAGATGCTACTGACTTTGATAAAGGTTTACAAATAGCAGGTGTATCTGATATATTTTGGCAAGGAGAAGCTTCAATTGAAGTAACTCAAGTAGATGGTAATGCTGGTAATTTGGGAGTTTCATATGCAGGAACATATGGAAGTATCGTAATGAATTCCGATGGTGGTTATACCTATACGTTAGATAATACAAATCCAGCAGTACAAAATCTTTTAACAGGACAAAGTCTTACAGAAGTATTTAATTATACACTGTTTGATGGTTTTAATACAGATGATGCTAATTTAACGATCACCATAAATGGATCAGGAACAGATTCTGATTTAGATGGAATTTCTGATCTAGCAGATTTAGATGATGATAATGATGGTATTTTAGATACAGAAGAATTTGACTGTCCTTCAGGAACTTTTGTTCCTTTAGGTCAAACATTTACTCAAGCTAGTACAGGAACAACGACAGGTGGTAATGCTTCAGGTACTGTTAATAATGTATACAGTGAAAATGGAGTCACCGGAACATTTAGTTTTGAAGTGTTAAATAATGCAGTTTGGAGCTCAGGAGTCAGAAGCCAAGGTCCAACAGCTGGTGTCGACGGGAATTATATCAATGTGCAACCACGAAACACAAATTTTCCAGCAGGAACTTCTTATCCTGCAGATGCAGCAACTATTGATGTAGCAGTTTATACTTTTACTTTCGATAATCCTATACATGTTTCAGAATTTAAATGGGGAGGAATAGACAATAGCGATAGAGTAGACTTTTCAGCTACTTTAGGTGGAGTAAATGTACCAATTGAAATTACAAATGTAAATATACCAGGAGCAAATTTTTCCCAACCAGATGGTCCACAGTCAGTATTGAGTACATCACCAGGAGCAAATGCACCAAATAATGTAGTATCAGTAAACTCTTTAGGAGCAGTAGACACATTTGTAATTGTAGCTGGTAAAAGAAATGGAGATTTATCAAATGTAACTATGCAATTCACAGAATTTAGTTATTGTTTTGCACGTGACACTGATATGGATGGAACTCCTGATTATTTAGATTTAGATAGTGATAATGACGGATGTAATGATGTTGTAGAATCCGGAGGTACAGATGATAATAATGATGGAAGATTAAACGGACATCCTACGGTAGATGCTGCCGGTACAGCTACATCAGGTCAAGTAACTAATGGAAGTACTGTTGGGGGATATGACGGAGCTAATGGAACAGAAATAGTTAGCGATAATTTTTCAGTATCAGTTACACCAACTTCAGGTGAAGCCTGCGAAGGTTCCGATATTGTATTTACAGCAACGGCAACAGGCACAAGAGTTACAGATTTTGGAGCATCAGGAGCTACAACAGACGATACTACGATTCCAATTCCGGCAGGAGATTATACTTATCGATGGTTTTTAGGAGCAAGTACTACTCCGTTAACAGATGGAGCACCATATTCAGGAACTAATACATCTATGCTAACAATTACAGCAACAAGTGCCTTAGCTGGAAATGCATATAGAGTTGAAGTAACAACTACAGGTAATTCGTGTCCTCAAGAAGATACAGGAACATTAACTACTGTAAATCCAAATCCAGTGGCTACAGTAAATGATCCAGAAGTATGTATGGGTACAACTTCATCTTCATTAACAGTTACAGCGACTACAGGAACACCAACAAATTATACAATAGATTATGACGCAGCAGCAGAAGCTGTAGGTTTTACAGATGTTAGTAGTGCCACAAGTTTATCTGGAGCAACTTTTGTTATTCCAGGAGGTGCAGCTGCAAATACATATAATGGGGTAATTACATATATAGATGCTAATGGTTGTAGTGGAACCGATGCTTTTACTATTGAAATTAACGAAAATCCAGTAGCTACAGTAAATGATCCAGAAGTATGTATGGGTACAACTTCATCTTCATTAACAGTTACAGCGACTACAGGAACACCAATAAATTATACAATAGATTATGATGCAGCAGCAGAAGGAGCAGGATTTACAGATGTTACAAGCGCATCAAGTTTAACAGGAGCGACTTTTGTAATTCCAGCAGCAGCGCCAGAAGCTATATATAATGGTATTATTACTTACATAGATGCAAACGGTTGTAGCGGTACAGATGCTTTTACAGTGACTGTGAATGCAAATCCAGTAGCAGTTGTTAATGATCCAGAAGTGTGTATGGGTAGAACTTCTGCAGAGTTGTTACTAAGTACTAGATCAGGTTTAGATCCAGTTACCTACACAATAGATTATGATGCAGCAGCAGAAGGAGCCGGATTTACAGATGTTACAAGCGCAACGAGTTTAACAGGAGCAACTTTTATAATTCCAGCAGCAGCGTCAACAGGTGCAGCTACATATAATGGTGTAATTTCTTTTACTGATGCTAATGGTTGTGAAGGAACTGATAGTTTTGTAATTACGATTAATGGAGACGATGCTGATTCAGATGGAATAAGTGACATATGTGATTTAGATGATGACAACGATGGAATATTAGATACAAATGAATCGTTTTGTAGAATCGTTAACTCTTCAAGAAAATTAATGGTACTTTATGATAATACAGGAGGTTTACAAACACCTACTACCGTAGATGGAGATTTCTTTACTCCAAATGCATTATCTAACCAGTTATTTGGATCTGGAGTTAATTACAGTAATGATGCAAATAATACAAGTGGAGGTTATGTAGATTTACAAGGTGTTGATCAAGCAGATTTAGCAGGTGCAAAAGCAGATAACGATTATGTAGAATATAATTTTATTACAGGAGATGAAGGATATAGAATAGTACAACTATTTTTCTTCGGAGAACCAGTAGGTATACCAGCTGTAGATTACAGAACAGGATATAGCTATCAAGTAGAAATTTCTGATGATAATTTTGCAACTAGTACAGTATTATTCGATGAAGCTACAGTTGCAGCTTCTACATTTAGAGTACCAGCTACAAATAATGTTGATTTACAGCCAATAACAAAATACACAATAAGAATTTTCTTATATAACAATCCACCAGCAAATGCAGGCTCTATAACTATTGATAATGTTGCATTTCAATCTGTTTTATGTGATCCTTTAGATACAGATATGGATGGGACTCCAGATTACTTAGATATAGATAGTGATAATGATGGATGTAATGATGTGGTAGAGTCTGGAGGAACAGATGATAACGATGATGGAAGATTAAATGGACATCCTACAGTAGGTGCTTTAGGAAGTCCAACATCAGGACAAGTAACTAACGGAAGTTCTGTTGGAGGTTATGATGGAGTTAACGGTACAGAAACAGCAAGTGATACTTTTTCAGTATCAGCCTCACCAACTTCAGGTGAAGCCTGCGAAGGTTCAGATATTGTTTTTACAGCAACAGCAACAGGTGTAAGGGTTACAGATTTTGGTACAACTGGTGCTACAACAGATGACACTACTGTGCCAATTCCAGCAGGAGATTATACTTACAGATGGTTTTTGGGTGCTAGCACAACTCCATTAACAGATGGAGCACCTTATTCAGGGACCAATACTTCTATGTTAACAGTAACAGCAACAAGTGCATTAGCAGGAAATATGTATAGAGTAGAGGTAACAACTACAGGAAATTCGTGCCCTGAAGTTGATACAGTAACATTAACTACTGTAAACCCAAATCCAGTAGCTACAGTAAATGATCCAGAAGTATGTATGGGGACAACTTCGTCTTCACTAACAGTTACAGCGACTACAGGAACACCAATAAATTATACAATAGATTATGATGCAGCAGCAGAGGCAGCGGGATTTGTAGATGTTAGTAGCGCCACAAGTTTATCAGGCGCAACTTATGTGATTCCAGGCGGAGCATCAGCGAATACATATAACGGAGTTATCACCTATATAGATTCAAATGGATGTAGTGGTACCGATGCATTTACAGTTACAATCAATGCAAATCCAGTAGCTACAGTAAATGATCCAGAAGTATGTATGGGTACAACTTCATCTTCATTAACAGTTATAGCGACTACAGGAACACCAATAAATTATACAATAGATTATGATGCAGCAGCAGAGGCAGCAGGATTTGTAGATGTTAGTAGTGCTACAAGTTTATCAGGCGCAACTTATGTGATTCCAGGCGGTGCATCAGCGAATACATATAACGGAGTTATTACATATATAGATTCAAATGGATGTAGTGGTACCGATGCATTTACAGTTACAATCAATGCAAATCCAGTAGCTACAGTAAATGATGCAGAGGTTTGTTCAGGAGATACATCATCAGCTTTAACAGTTACAGCGACTACAGGAACACCAATAAATTATACAATAGATTATGATGCAGCAGCAGAGGCAGCAGGATTTGTAGATGTTAGTAGCGCCACAAGTTTATCAGGGGCAACTTATGTGATTCCAGGCGGTGCATCAGCGAATACATATAACGGAGTTATTACATATATAGATTCAAATGGTTGTAGTGGTACAGATGCATTTACAGTTACAATCAATGCAAATCCAGTAGCTACAGTAAATGATCCAGAAGTATGTATGGGTACAACTTCATCTTCATTAACAGTTACCGCTACTAGTGGAAGTCCGGTTAATTATACAATAGATTATGATGCAGCAGCAGAGGCAGCGGGATTTGTGGATGTTAGTAGTGCCACAAGTTTAACAGGCGCAACTTATGTGATTCCAGGCGGAGCATCAGCGAATACATATAACGGAGTTATTACATATATAGATTCAAATGGTTGTAGTGGTACCGATGCATTTACAGTTACAATCAATGCAAATCCAGTAGCTACAGTAAATGATCCAGAAGTATGTATGGGTACAACTTCATCTTCATTAACAGTTACCGCTACTAGTGGAAGTCCGGTTAATTATACAATAGATTATGATGCAGCAGCAGAGGCAGCGGGATTTGTGGATGTTAGTAGTGCCACAAGTTTAACAGGCGCAACTTATGTGATTCCAGGCGGAGCATCAGCGAATACATATAACGGAGTTATTACATATATAGATTCAAATGGTTGTAGTGGTACCGATGCATTTACAGTTACAATCAATGCAAATCCAGTAGCTACAGTAAATGATCCAGAAGTATGTATGGGTACAACTTCATCTTCATTAACAGTTACCGCTACTAGTGGAAGTCCGGTTAATTATACAATAGATTATGATGCAGCAGCAGAGGCAGTGGGATTTGTAGATGTTAGTAGTGCCACAAGTTTATCAGGCGCAACTTATGTGATTCCAGGCGGAGCATCAGCGAATACATATAACGGAGTTATTACATATATAGATTCAAATGGTTGTAGTGGTACCGATGCATTTACAGTTACAATCAATGCAAATCCAGTAGCTACAGTAAATGATGCAGAGGTTTGTTCTGGAGACACATCATCAGCTTTAACAGTTACCGCTACTAGTGGAAGTCCGGTTAATTATACAATAGATTATGATGCAGCAGCAGAGGCAGCGGGATTTGTGGATGTTAGTAGTGCCACAAGTTTAACAGGGGCAACTTATGTGATTCCAGGCGGAGCATCAGCGAATACATATAACGGAGTTATCACCTATATAGATTCAAATGGTTGTAGTGGTACAGATGCATTTACAGTTACAATCAATGCAAATCCAGTAGCTACAGTAAATGATGCAGAGGTTTGTTCTGGAGACACATCATCAGCTTTAACAGTTACCGCTACTAGTGGAAGTCCGGTTAATTATACAATAGATTATGATGCAGCAGCAGAGGCAGTGGGATTTGTAGATGTTAGTAGTGCTACAAGTTTATCAGGCGCAACTTATGTGATTCCAGGCGGTGCAGCAGCGAATACATATAACGGAGTTATTACCTATATAGATTCAAATGGTTGTAGTGGTACAGATACATTTACAGTTACAATCAATGCAAATCCAGTAGCTACAGTAAATGATGCAGAGGTTTGTTCTGGAGACACATCATCAGCTTTAACAGTTACCGCTACCAGTGGAAGTCCAGTTGATTATACAATAGATTATGATGTAGCAGCAGAAGCAGCAGGATTTGTAGACGTTAGTAGTGCCACAAGTTTAACAGGCGCAACTTATGTGATTCCAGGCGGTGCATCAGTGAATACATATAACGGAGTTATCACATATATAGATTCAAATGGTTGTAGTGGTACAGATACATTTACAGTTACAATCAATGCAAATCCAGTAGCTACAGTAAATGATGTTACTGTTGTACCAGGTACAACTTCATCAGCTTTAACAGTTACCGCTACCAGTGGAAGTCCAGTTGATTATACAATAGATTATGATGCAGCAGCAGAAGCAGCAGGATTTGTAGACGTTAGTAGTGCCACAAGTTTAACAGGCGCAACTTATGTTATTCCAGGCGGTGCATCAGCAAATACATATAACGGAGTTATCACATATATAGATTCAAATGGTTGTAGTGGTACAGATACATTTACAATAACCATAGATCAACTACCAATAGCAAGTAATGATAGTGGAGTTTACACACCAGGAAGTCCAAGTATGGCACTAAATGTTACAAGTAATGATACTACAGGAGACACAGTTGATCCAAGCACGGTTGTATTTACCACTACAGGTTTACCAGCTGGTTCAAGTGTAAGTCTTGATGGTAAGACCTTAACAGTTCCAGGTGAAGGAACTTGGAATGTTGATGGAAGTGGTAATGTGATCTTCACACCAGATGGAAGTTTCACAGGTGATCCAACACCAGCAAGTTATACAGTTGAGGATGCAGAAGGTAATGTTTCAAATGAAGCTACAATCACATTAGATGCTGATCCAATAGCAAGTAATGATAGTGGAGTTTACACACCAGGAAGTCCAAGTATGGCATTAAATGTTACAAGTAATGATACTACAGGCGACACAGTTGATCCAAGTACAGTTGTATTTACCACTACAGGCTTACCAGCGGGTTCAAGTGTAAGCCCTGATGGCAAGACCTTAACAGTTCCAGGTGAAGGAACTTGGAATGTTGATGGAAGTGGTAATGTGATCTTTACACCAGACGGAAGTTTCACAGGCGATCCAACACCAGCAAGTTATACAGTTGAAGATACCGAGGGTAATGTTTCAAATGAAGCTACAATCACATTAGATGCCGATCCAATAGCAAGTAATGATAGTGGAGTTTACACACCAGGAAGTCCAAGTATGGCATTAAATGTTACAAGTAATGATACTACAGGCGACACAGTTGATCCAAGTACAGTTGTATTTACCACTACAGGCTTACCAGCGGGTTCAAGTGTAAGCCCTGATGGCAAGACCTTAACAGTTCCAGGTGAAGGAACTTGGAATGTTGATGGAAGTGGTAATGTGATCTTTACACCAGACGGAAGTTTCACAGGCGATCCAACACCAGCAAGTTATACAGTTGAAGATACCGAGGGTAATGTTTCAAATGAAGCTACAATCACATTAGATGCCGATCCAATAGCAAGCAATGATAGTGGAGTTTACACTCCAGGAAGTCCAAGTATGGCACTAAATGTTACGAGTAATGATACCACAGGAGACACAGTTGATCCAAGTACAGTTGTATTTACCACTACAGGTTTACCAGCTGGTTCAAGTGTAAGTCTTGATGGTAAGACCTTAACAGTTCCAGGTGAAGGAACTTGGAATGTTGATGGAAGTGGTAATGTGATCTTCACACCGGACGGAAGTTTCACAGGAGATCCAACACCAGCAAGTTATACAGTTGAAGATGCAGAAGGAAATGTTTCAAATGAAGCTACAATCACATTAGATGCCGATCCAATAGCGAGCAATGATAGCGGGGTTTACACTCCAGGAAGTCCAAGTATGGTATTAAATGTTACAAGTAATGATACTACAGGAGACACAGTTGATCCAAGCACGGTTGTATTTACCACTACAGGTTTACCAGCTGGTTCAAGTGTAAGCCCTGATGGCAAGACATTAACAGTTCCAGGTGAAGGAACTTGGAGTGTTGATGGAAGTGGTAATGTGATCTTTACACCAGATGGAAGTTTCACAGGAGATCCAACACCAGCGAGTTATACAGTTGAAGATGCCGAAGGTAATGTTTCAAATGAAGCTACAATCACATTAGATGCCGATCCAATCGCAAGCAATGATAGCGGGGTTTACACTCCAGGAAGTCCAAGTATGGCATTAAATGTTACAAGTAATGATACCACAGGCGACACAGTTGATCCAAGTACAGTTGTATTTACCACTACAGGTTTACCAGCAGGTTCAAGTGTAAGCCCTGATGGTAAGACCTTAACAGTTCCAGGTGAAGGAACTTGGAATGTTGATGGAAGCGGCAATGTGATCTTTACACCAGACGGAAGTTTCACAGGCGATCCAACACCAGCGAGTTATACAGTTGAAGATGCAGAAGGAAATGTTTCAAACGAAGCTACAATCACATTAGATGCCGATCCAATAGCAAGCAATGATAGTGGAGTTTACACTCCAGGAAGTCCAAGTATGGCATTAAATGTTACAAGTAATGATACTACAGGCGACACAGTTGATCCAAGTACAGTTGTATTTACCACTACAGGTTTACCAGCGGGTTCAAGTGTAAGTCCTGATGGCAAGACCTTAACAGTTCCAGGTGAAGGAACTTGGAATGTTGATGGAAGTGGTAATGTGATCTTCACACCGGACGGAAGTTTCACAGGAGATCCAACACCAGCGAGTTATACAGTTGAAGATGCAGAAGGAAATGTTTCAAACGAAGCTACAATCACATTAGATGCCGATCCAATAGCGAGCAATGATAGTGGAGTTTACACACCAGGAAGCCCAAGTATGGCATTAAATGTTACAAGTAATGATACTACAGGCGACACAGTTGATCCAAGTACAGTTGTATTTACCACTACAGGTTTACCAGCGGGTTCAAGTGTAAGTCCTGATGGCAAGACCTTAACAGTTCCAGGTGAAGGAACTTGGAATGTTGATGGAAGTGGTAATGTGATCTTCACACCAGATGGAAGTTTCACAGGTGATCCAACACCAGCAAGTTATACAGTTGAGGATGCAGAAGGTAATGTTTCAAATGAAGCTACAATCACATTAGATGCTGATCCAATAGCAAGTAATGATAGTGGAGTTTACACTCCAGGAAGTCCAAGTATGGCATTAAATGTTACAAGTAATGATACTACAGGCGACACAGTTGATCCAAGTACAGTTGTATTTACCACTACAGGCTTACCAGCGGGTTCAAGTGTAAGCCCTGATGGCAAGACCTTAACAGTTCCAGGTGAAGGAACTTGGAATGTTGATGGAAGTGGTAATGTGATCTTTACACCAGACGGAAGTTTCACAGGCGATCCAACACCAGCAAGTTATACAGTTGAAGATACCGAGGGTAATGTTTCAAATGAAGCTACAATCACATTAGATGCCGATCCAATAGCAAGCAATGATAGTGGAGTTTACACTCCAGGAAGTCCAAGTATGGCACTAAATGTTACGAGTAATGATACCACAGGAGACACAGTTGATCCAAGTACAGTTGTATTTACCACTACAGGTTTACCAGCGGGTTCAAGTGTAAGTCCTGATGGCAAGACCTTAACAGTTCCAGGTGAAGGAACTTGGAATGTTGATGGAAGTGGTAATGTGATCTTCACACCGGACGGAAGTTTCACAGGAGATCCAACACCAGCAAGTTATACAGTTGAAGATGCAGAAGGAAATGTTTCAAATGAAGCTACAATCACATTAGATGCCGATCCAATAGCGAGCAATGATAGTGGAGTTTACACACCAGGAAGCCCAAGTATGGTATTAAATGTTACAAGTAATGATACTACAGGAGACACAGTTGATCCAAGCACGGTTGTATTTACCACTACAGGTTTACCAGCTGGTTCAAGTGTAAGCCCTGATGGCAAGACATTAACAGTTCCAGGTGAAGGAACTTGGAGTGTTGATGGAAGTGGTAATGTGATCTTTACACCAGATGGAAGTTTCACAGGAGATCCAACACCAGCGAGTTATACAGTTGAAGATGCCGAAGGTAATGTTTCAAATGAAGCTACAATCACATTAGATGCCGATCCAATCGCAAGCAATGATAGCGGGGTTTACACTCCAGGAAGTCCAAGTATGGCATTAAATGTTACAAGTAATGATACCACAGGCGACACAGTTGATCCAAGTACAGTTGTATTTACCACTACAGGTTTACCAGCAGGTTCAAGTGTAAGCCCTGATGGTAAGACCTTAACAGTTCCAGGTGAAGGAACTTGGAATGTTGATGGAAGCGGCAATGTGATCTTTACACCAGACGGAAGTTTCACAGGCGATCCAACCCCAGCAAGTTATACAGTTGAAGATGCAGAAGGTAATGTTTCAAACGAAGCTACAATCACATTAGATGCTGATCCAATCGCCACAGATGATACAGGCGATTATACCCCAGGAAGTCCAAGTGATCCAATTGATGTTGCAGGAAATGATACCACAGGAGACACAGTTGACCCAAGCACCGTTAGTTTAGACACTACAGGTTTACCAGCCGGTTCAAGTTGTACAGCTACAGATGCAGAAGGTGATTGCATAGAAGTTACAGTTCCAGGTGAAGGAGTTTGGACTGTTGATCCAAGTACAGGAGAAGTTATATTTACACCAGAGACAGGTTATATGGGTGATCCAACACCAATTGCATACGATATTGAAGACGCTGAAGGTAATAGTGATTCAGGAACAATTACAGTAGTTGCAGATCCTTTACCAGTTGCTACCGATGATACAGGAGATTACACACCAGGAAGTCCAAGTGATCCAATTAATGTTGCAGGAAATGATACTAGTGGCGATACAGTTGATCCAAGTACAGTTAGTTTAGACACTATAGGTTTACCAGCCGGTTCAAGTTGTACAACTACAGATGCAGAAGGTGATTGTATAGAAGTTACAGTTCCAGGCGAAGGAGTTTGGAGTGTTGACCCAAGTACAGGAGAAGTCGTATTTACCCCAGATCCAGGCTTTATGGGTGATCCAACTTCAATTACATACGATATTGAAGATGCTGAAGGTAACAGTGATTCAGGAATAATTACAGTAGTTGCAGATCCTTTACCAGTTGCTACCGATGATACAGGAGATTACACACCAGGAAGTCCTAGTGATCCAATTAATGTTGCAGGAAATGATATAAGTGGAGATACAGTTGACCCAAGTACTGTTAGTTTAGACATTACAGGTTTACCAGCCGGTTCAAGTTGTACAGCTACCGATGCAGAAGGTGATTGTATAGAAGTAACAGTTCCAGGCGAAGGAGTTTGGAGTGTTGATCCAAGTACAGGCGAAGTCGTATTTACACCAGATCTAAGCTTTACAGGTGACCCAACACCAATTACATATGATATTGAAGATGCTGAAGGTAACAGTGATTCAGGAACAATTACAGTAGTTGCAGATCCATTACCAATAGCGACAAATGACACAGGAGTTTATACTCCGGGAACAACAAGTAACCCAATTAATGTTACAAATAATGACACAACAGGAGATACGGTTGATCCAAGCACAGTTGTATTTACGACAACAGGCTTACCAGCTGGTTCAAGTGTAAGTCCAGACGGTAAGACGTTAACAGTTCCAGGCGAAGGAGTTTGGACAGTTGATAGTAGTGGTAATGTAATCTTCACACCAGATGGAAGTTTCACAGGTACTCCAACAGTAGTCAGTTATACAGTTGAAGACGCAGAAGGTAATATTTCAAATGAAGCGACAATAACATTAAGTTCAGATCCATTACCAGTTGCTACCGATGACACAGGAGATTATACCCCAGGAAGTCCAAGTGATCCAATTGATGTTGCAGGAAATGATATAAGTGGAGATACAGTTGACCCAAGTACTGTTAGTTTAGACATTACAGGTTTACCAGCCGGTTCAAGTTGTACAGCTACCGATGCAGAAGGTGATTGTATAGAAGTAACAGTTCCAGGCGAAGGAGTTTGGAGTGTTGATCCAAGTACAGGCGAAGTCGTATTTACACCAGAGACAGGTTATATGGGTGATCCAACACCAATTACATACGATATTGAAGATGCTGAAGGTAACAGTGATTCAGGGACGATTACAGTAGTTGCAGATCCTTTACCAGTTGCTACCGATGACACAGGAGGTTATACACCAGGAAGTCCTAGTGATCCAATTAATGTTGCAGGAAATGATACTAGTGGCGATCCAGTTGATCCAAGCACCGTTAGTTTAGACACTACAGGTTTACCAGCCGGTTCAAGTTGTACGGCTACAGATGCAGAAGGTGATTGTATAGAAGTAACAGTTCCAGGCGAAGGAGTTTGGAGTGTTGACCCAAGTACAGGAGAAGTTGTATTTACACCAGATCTAAGCTTTATGGGTGATCCAACACCAATTACATATGATATTGAAGATGCTGAAGGTAACAGTGATTCAGGAACAATTACAGTAGTTGCAGATCCATTACCAATAGCGACAAATGACACAGGAGTTTATACTCCGGGAACAACAAGTAACCTAATTAATGTTACGAATAATGACACAACAGGAGATACGGTTGATCCAAGCACAGTTGTATTTACGACAACAGGCTTACCAGCTGGTTCAAGTGTAAGTCCAGACGGTAAGACGTTAACAGTTCCAGGCGAAGGAGTTTGGACAGTTGATAGTAGTGGTAATGTAATCTTCACACCAGATGGAAGTTTCACAGGTACTCCAACAGTAGTCAGTTATACAGTTGAAGACGCAGAAGGTAATATTTCAAATGAAGCGACAATAACATTAAGTTCAGATCCATTACCAGTTGCTACCGATGACACAGGAGATTATACCCCAGGAAGTCCAAGTGATCCAATTGATGTTGCAGGAAATGATATAAGTGGAGATACAGTTGACCCAAGTACTGTTAGTTTAGACATTACAGGTTTACCAGCCGGTTCAAGTTGTACAGCTACCGATGCAGAAGGTGATTGTATAGAAGTAACAGTTCCAGGCGAAGGAGTTTGGAGTGTTGATCCAAGTACAGGCGAAGTCGTATTTACACCAGAGACAGGTTATATGGGTGATCCAACACCAATTACATACGATATTGAAGATGCTGAAGGTAACAGTGATTCAGGGACGATTACAGTAGTTGCAGATCCTTTACCAGTTGCTACCGATGACACAGGAGATTACACACCAGGAAGTCCTAGTGATCCAATTAATGTTGCAGGAAATGATACTAGTGGCGATCCAGTTGATCCAAGCACCGTTAGTTTAGACACTACAGGTTTACCAGCCGGTTCAAGTTGTACGGCTACAGATGTAGAAGGTGATTGTATAGAAGTAACAGTTCCAGGCGAAGGAGTTTGGAGTGTTGACCCAAGTACAGGAGAAGTTGTATTTACACCAGATCTAAGTTTTACAGGTGACCCAACACCAATTACATATGATATTGAAGATGCTGAAGGTAACAGTGATTCAGGAACAATTACAGTAGTTGCAGATCCATTACCAATAGCGACAAATGACACAGGAGTTTATACTCCGGGAACAACAAGTAACCCAATTAATGTTACGAATAATGACACAACAGGAGATACGGTTGATCCAAGCACAGTTGTATTTACGACAACAGGCTTACCAGCTGGTTCAAGTGTAAGTCCAGACGGTAAGACGTTAACAGTTCCAGGCGAAGGAGTTTGGACAGTTGATAGTAGTGGTAATGTAATCTTCACACCAGATGGAAGTTTCACAGGTACTCCAACAGTAGTCAGTTATACAGTTGAAGACGCAGAAGGTAATATTTCAAATGAAGCGACAATAACATTAAGTTCAGATCCATTACCAGTTGCTACCGATGACACAGGAGATTATACCCCAGGAAGTCCAAGTGATCCAATTGATGTTGCAGGAAATGATATAAGTGGAGATACAGTTGACCCAAGTACTGTTAGTTTAGACATTACAGGTTTACCAGCCGGTTCAAGTTGTACAGCTACCGATGCAGAAGGTGATTGTATAGAAGTAACAGTTCCAGGCGAAGGAGTTTGGAGTGTTGATCCAAGTACAGGCGAAGTCGTATTTACACCAGAGACAGGTTATATGGGTGATCCAACACCAATTACATACGATATTGAAGATGCTGAAGGTAACAGTGATTCAGGGACGATTACAGTAGTTGCAGATCCTTTACCAGTTGCTACCGATGACACAGGAGATTACACACCAGGAAGTCCAAGTGATCCAATTAATGTTGCAGGAAATGATACTAGTGGCGATCCAGTTGATCCAAGCACCGTTAGTTTAGACACTACAGGTTTACCAGCCGGTTCAAGTTGTACGGCTACAGATGCAGAAGGTGATTGTATAGAAGTAACAGTTCCAGGCGAAGGAGTTTGGAGTGTTGACCCAAGTACAGGAGAAGTTGTATTTACACCAGATCCAGGCTTTATGGGTGATCCAACACCAATTACATACAATATTGAAGATGCTGAAGGTAACAGTGATTCAGCAACAATTACAATTATAAACTCTGATTTTATTTTAAATGATGATTCAGATGTTACCGAGTTTGATACACCAATCGAAGTGGATATTACAAATAATGATACTAATGTTCCTAGTACAGGCGATACGACTATTACTAGTGATCCTTCAAATGGTACTGTGACTATAGACGATGGAGGTACTCCAGATGACCCTAGTGATGATACAATTATTTATACTCCAAATCCAGGTTTTACTGGTACAGACACATTTGTATATCAGATTTGTGATGATGATGTTCCGCCAAATTGTAAAACAGCTACAGTTACTATAACGGTTAATGGTCCAGAGAATGATGTATTTAATTTAGTTTCTGATGATGGAAATAATACTAATGGAGTATTCTTTATAGCTGGTATAGAAAATTTCCCAAATAATACTGTAGAGATATTTAACAGATGGGGGAACACAGTATATAAAGCTAGTGGATATAATAACGAAACGGTTGCCTTTAGAGGAGTTTCAAATGGTAGGGTAACAATAAGTGTAGATTCTAAATTACCTGTAGGTACTTACTATTATGTAATTGATTATGGAGACGAAAATAAAAAGCCAAAAGCAGGATGGTTATATATAAATCGATAATTGAAATTATTATTAAAAATATGAATACGATAGTATATTTAAAAAGAGTATTACCTATTTTGGTTTTATTATCAGTTGATATAATTTTTAGTCAACAAGATCCTCAATATACTCAATATATGTATAATACAATGAGTGTAAATCCAGCCTATGCAGGATCTAATGGTCATACAGTAATCACCGCACTGGGTAGAACTCAGTGGGTTGGATTAGATGGAGCACCAGACTCTCAAACATTAAGTTATGATACCGTATTAGGTTACACTGGAGTTGGATTGGGAATAAATTTAACAAATGACCGAATCGGTCCTTCTAATGAAATTTATTTAGATGCTAATATATCGTACACGGTACGAACTAGCGATGATGGAAACTTAGCTTTTGGTTTAAAATTAGGAGGTAGACATCTTTCTATAGATTGGAGTAAAGGTACAGCATTACAACAAGAACGTATTTTTGAAGGTACAGTAAGTCGTTTTTTACCTACCATAGGAGCTGGTATTTATTACTACGAATCTAATTGGTACGTAGGAGTAGCCATACCAAACTTTCTAAGAACCGAACATTACGATGATACTATTGCGACTAGTACATCTGGTTTTGGAGATGTAGCAGAAGAACGTTTACACTTCTTCGGAATTTTAGGTTATGTTTTTGACTTAAGTGAAACACTTAAATTTAAGCCAGCTGCATTAGCTAAAGTGGTAAACGGAGCTCCAATATCAGTAGATCTATCTGCAAACTTCTTGTTCAATAATAAATTTGCTGCAGGTTTGGCTTGGAGATGGGATGACTCAATTAGTGCGCTACTAGGTTTTCAAGCAACAGAAAACTTTAATATAGGTTTCGCTTACGACTTAACAACTTCAAATTATAGTAATTATAATTCAGGTACTTATGAATTAATGCTACGATGGGATATTTTCAGACAGCGTATAATGAAATCACCTAGATTCTTTTAAACATGTTAATTATGAAAAAAGTTATTTTATTCTATACATTGTTTATAAGCATAATAGCTTTAGGACAACGCAAGTATGCAGCAGACCGTTATTTTAATGAGTTTGCTTACAAAAAATCAGCTGAGTTATATAAAACTATATACGATAAAGGTGATGATTCTCAATTAGTCATAAGTAGATTAGGAGATTCATATTATTACAATACAGAATCTGAAAAAGCCGAAAAATGGTATTCATTGTTAATGGATAAATATGCAAACGAAGTTACACCAGAATATTTATTTAGATATGCTCAAACACTAAAGAGTAATGGGAAAATAAAAGAATCTGATCGTTGGTTAGAAAAACTTAAAGAAGTCAATAAAGACGATTCAAGAGCACTTGAGTTAGAGAAAAATAGAAATTATTTTGTGGAATATTCCAACAGAAAAAAAACGTTTGTTAATGTAAAAAACCTATCAACAAATACTAAATATTCAGATTTCGGAGGATTTATATATGGAGATAAACTATACTTTGCTTCAACAAAACCAGAAGGTACTAAATATGATAAAAAAATTTATAAATGGAACGATCAACCTTTTTTGAATATATATACTGCCGATGAAGAAATAGGAAATGTAGAACAGGGTTTACAGGTTTCAAATGCTACTCGATTTTCTGATGTAAATACAAGATATCATGAATCCAATGCAATATTGACTAGCGACGGAAATACATTATATTTTACTAGAGATAATTACGATGGAGACAAATTAAGAGGAGACGACGATAAAGTTACCCATTTAAAAATTTATAAAGCAGAAAATATAGATGGCGAATGGAAAAACCTTGAAGAATTGCCATTTAATAGTGATTTATATTCCTGTGGACATCCAGCTTTAAGTCCAGATGGTAAAACTTTATATTTCGTTTCAGATATGCCCGGTGGTTACGGAGCAACAGATATTTATTCAGTTAAGATTAGAAATGATGGAACCTATGGAAGTCCAGTAAATTTAGGAAGACCAATTAATACAGAAAGTAGAGAAATGTTTCCTTATGTCGACAATGAAAACACCATATATTTTGCTTCAGATGGTCATTTAGGTTTAGGAGCTTTAGATGTTTTCGAATCAAAAATTTCAGATAATAAGTTTACAGCTCCAGTAAATTTAGGTTCCCCAGTAAATAGTCCTTTAGATGATTTTAGTTTTGTTATAAGTGAAGATAAATCATACGGTTATTTTTCATCAAATAGAACAGGAGGAAAAGGTGATGATGATATTTATAGTTTTGTAATTTACAGATGTAAAGAAGACATTACAGGTGTTGTTACCGACTCAAGAACAGGAGTGCCTATATCAGGAGCTACAGTTCGTTTAATAAATGAAAAAGGAGAGCCAATTAGCAAACAAGTTACTATAGCCGATGGTCGATATACTTTTAAAGACATAGCTTGTGAAAATAACTATACAGTAACTGCTTCAAAAGACGACTACAGAAACGATAAAAAAGATACAGCTACAGAAGATATTGATAAAAAAACAATTCAGGCAGATTTAGTTTTAGAATCATTAATCGTAGAAACGCCGAAAGAGCAGCCACAAATAGTAATCAATCCTATTTACTTTGATTTTGATTTATATAACATCAGAGAAGATGCCGAGTACGAGTTAGAACATATTGTAACCGTAATGAAAAACCATCCAGATATGGTGATCAAAATAGAATCTCATACCGATAGTAGAGGAACCAAAGCTTACAACAGAACTTTATCTACCAACAGAGCAAAGTCCACAAGAGCTTATTTAATATCACGAGGAATTGCATCTAATAGAATAGAAAGTGCTATAGGATATGGAGAAGATCAATTATTAAATCACTGTAATGACGCCAATCAAAAACGTTGTTCTAAAGAAGAACATCAACGAAATAGAAGATCGTACTTTTATATAGTTAGTGGAGGAAAAAATGTCACCTCGAGTAACCAATAAATAGATACATGTTTGATAACTTGAAAAAGCACTTCGTTTAGGAGTGCTTTTTTTATTAGCTATATTTACGTTAAAAATCAATTCAATTTATAATAATGAGATTAAATTATAGTAAATCAACTTTAGTAGTTGCTTCTCTATTTCTTTTCGGATCGTGTAAAACCAACGAAGAAAAAGAAATAGTTTTCTCCCAAGAAGCCATTCAGAAAGAATCAAAAAAAGTAAATGACTTCTTTCAAAAGCAATTTACAGCGAATCAAGATCGTCATCCAATGTATCAAACGTATTTAGGATCGAGTAAAGATGCAGATAAGTGGGATGATATTTCAGAAGAATTTCAAGACAAGGAATTAGAATTTACAAAACAAGCTTTACAATGGATTACTGATTCTGTAAACGTAAAAGCTTTAGATGAGCCGACGAAGTTGAGCTACGATCTTTTTAAACAAAGTTTAGAGGAAACAATTGAAGATGATAAATATAGATTATACACGTATCCTGTAAACCAAATGCATGGTTCTCAAGCAGAAATTCCAGCATTTTTAATCAATATGCATCAAATTAGATCGAAGAAAGATGCAGAAAACTATATCAGTAGATTAAGAGGAATAGAACCAATGTTTGCTGAATTAGTTAAAGGATTAAAGAAAAGACAAGAAGCAGGAATTATGATTCCTAAGTTTGTTTTTGCTCGTGTTTTAGATGATTCAAAAAACTTAATCAAAGGTCAGCCTTTCGATACTTCTAAAGAGAAGAGTACTTTATTAAACGATTTTGAAAATAAAGTTTCTAAATTAAAAATTGATCCAGCAGAAAAATCAACTTTAATTACAGATGCAAAAAAAGCATTAAAAGAGAATGTTTTTGCCGGATACATGAATTTAATCAAAACATTAGAAGCACAAGAAAAGGTTGCAAGTACAGAAGATGGCGTTTGGAAGTTTCCTAACGGAGCTGCTTTTTATAACAATGCACTAAAAAGAACAACAACAACAAATTTAACAGCAGATGAAATTCATGAAATCGGATTAAAAGAGGTTGCTAGAATTCATAATGAAATGAATATTATTAAAGAAAAAGTTGGTTTTAAAGGAAGTTTACAAGACTTTTTCAAATTCATGAAAACAGATCAACAGTTTTACTTTGCAGATAGCGATAAAGGTAGAAAAGAATATATGGATAAAGCTGAGTTTATCATCGATAGCATGAAAACTCGTTTAGATGAATTATTTATTACAAAACCAAAAGCTGATTTACAGGTAAAAGCTGTAGAAGCATTTAGAGAAAAATCTGCAGGAAAAGCATTTTATCAGCAACCTGCTTTAGATGGTTCTCGACCAGGAACATATTATGCAAATATGTACGATATGGCAAGTATGCCTTCTTATCAAATGGAAGCATTAGCATATCATGAAGGAATTCCAGGACATCATATGCAAATCGCTATCGCTCAAGAATTAAAAGATATTCCAATGTTTAGAAAATTAGGTCGTTATACAGCTTATGTTGAAGGTTGGGGATTATACTCTGAGTTTATTCCTAAGGAAATGGGATTCTATTCAGATCCATATTCAGATTTTGGTCGTTTAGCAATGGAATTATGGAGAGCTTGTCGTTTAGTGGTAGATACGGGAATTCATGCTAAAAAATGGACTCGTGAAGAAGGAATCAAATATTATACAGATAATACACCAAATGCAGAATCAGACGCTATTAAAATGGTAGAACGTCATATTGTGATGCCAAGTCAAGCTACAGCATATAAAATTGGAATGATAAAAATTATAGAATTGCGTGAAAAAGCAAAAAAGGCTTTAGGCGATAAATTTGATATTAGAAAATTCCATGATGTAGTATTAACCAACGGTCCATTACCATTAAATGTTTTAGAAAACTTAGTAGATAATTATATTTCTTCAGAAAAGTAATTTATACTATTTATAAAATTAAAATCCGTCGACTTAATTCGATGGATTTTTTTGTAATCTTTTCTGAGATTTTAAGACTATAATACCATAAGATAAATCTAAATAATATGAGTTTAACAGAAGCTTTAGAAGCACGAGTAGCTTTAGGAAGAAAGAAAATACCAACCTCTATTTTAGAGGTGATGGATAAAACAACCAACGATTTAATTACACAAGAAATATCAGCCCAAGCATTTAAAGTTGGAGATACTTTTCCTTCTTTTGAATTGCCTAACGTAAAGTCTCAAGAAGTTAGTCTAAATACCGTAAAAGGAGAGAAGGCTACAGTGATTTCTTTTTATAGAGGCGGTTGGTGTCCGTATTGTAATTTAGAGTTACAAGCACTTCAACAAGCATTACCAGAGTTTAAAAATTTAGGAGCAAATTTAGTAGCAATTTCTCCTGAAACACCAGATAGTTCTTTAACTACAGAAGAGAAGAACGAACTAACTTTTGAAGTGTTAAGCGATATAGATAATAAATTAGGAAAAGAGCTTGGATTAGTTTTTAAACTAGATGAAGAATTAGAAAATATCTATAGTAACGAATTTAAAATCGATTTAGAAAAGCATAATCAAAATACAACTGGAGAGTTACCTATGGCAGCTACTTATGTAATAGATAATGATCATGTAATCCAATATGCTTTTGTAAAAGAAGATTACACAAAAAGAGCTGAGATTTCTGAAATAAGAAAAGCTTTAGAAAATATTTAAGAATAAGCTACAATAAAAAAATCCCACAAATCTGTGGGATTTTTTTTGTTTTAATTTTAGTTTTCTTCTGCGTCCATTTCTGTCAGAATAGAGATTAATGAATCTTTTACATATTCAGGAATATTCGGTTGATTTACTTTGTAAATCATAAAGGTTTTAACTAAAGGATGATGTTTCCCATTTACACCTAACGACCAAAAACTTGCCGATCCAATGGCGAAAGCAATAGCTTCTTCTTGTGGTAAATCTTTTAAATTTTCAGGATCTTTTCCTTCAGTAAGCGCTAATGCATCAATAATTTTTTCAATATTTTCATATTTACCATTGGCGAAGAATAAACTCCAAAGCATATCTAATCCTCTTGGATGTGATACAGTTTCTTCTAACAATAAAGGATTGTAAAAACCTTCTTCACGAATTTCATGAAGTATCTTTAATTCTTGATCAGAGAAGTTTTCTAGGTCTACATTTTTATAATTTGATCTTGCCAGTAAAATATTTAATCCGTTTCGATGTAGTTGGGGTAAATTTTCATCAGCTAAAAGTCTATTAATATCATCAGCAAGAAATAAAGAATTATTTAAAGCTTCTACATAAAACAGAATACTTGCATCATTGTTAATTCCGATTTCATCTAAAGATTTAAAATAGGCGTGAAGCAACTCATTCGGTTTCGGATCTAAATAATAGTTCTGTCTCCATGTTTCTAATTCATCTTTTAATTCTAGAGGTTTATTTGGAAAATCTTTACGAAGTGTAACAGTGTTTTCAATAACTTCTACATCTTCTTCTGTTTGTGTATCGTTTACTTTTACAATTACTTTATATTCACCTTCAGGATAAGTAGAATTAAATGTAAAAACAGGAAGCTTAGGCAAAAGAATTAAACCGATAAACTTCTCTAAATTGGCTTCTAACGTAATATTAAAGTCACTAGGTAAAGTAGTTTTTCCATCAGTACTTTCAACATCACAGGTAATATTAACTCGAATTTTATTGTCTACTATTTTATACTTTCCAAGTACTATAATAATTTGGAAGTTTTGATTTGGATATATTTCTGAAACTGTTGAAAAACGAGGTGTAGCTATTCCTCTTGTTTTTTCCCATTGATCTTCTATGTTGATATCTAAACTAGGTAAAACAATGGCTGTTGGTAATTGATTCTGATCCATAATATTTTTAGTTAAGCTTAATTTTTTAGAAAGTTTTTCTGAAAAATTAGATAGCAATTATATGTTTTTAGTTCTCTAAAATTAAAAAATCCTGCTGATTAGCAGGATTTATATTTTAGTTTTTAATTTCTTTTTTAAGTTTTACTTCTTCATTTAAAGGAGGAAGTCTTTTACGTAAAAATAAAATCTGACCTAAATGACTAGACTGATGTTCCATTACATGAAACCAAGAATATTGATTAGATATACTGTTTCCTGCATTTACTTGCTTAAACCATTTATCATCTCTTTTACGTAATTCTTCAATAGTTTTAGCTCTAACTTTATCAAATAGATCTAAATAATAACTCATAGGTTTATCTTTAAACATTTCTCTAGCTTTATCACCTAAATCTAAACCAACTTTCCACATTTCCGGATTTTCTTCATCAAAAGTAGAAGAACCAAAAGTATATTTTTGATAGTATACTTCTGCAGCTGCTAAATGCATAACTAAAGCACCAAAACGGTTTGCTTTATCGTCATGTAAATGATCCACATGTTCTTGAGGTAAATTTTTAACAATACTTTCAAGTCTACCTTTCAAATCTTCTAACATAGCAATCATGTTATCGATTTGAGGGTTTTCTGCATTCTCTTTTCCTATTTTACCTAATTCGTATTCTGAAACTTTTATTCCAGATCCAGTAATTAATAAAGATTGTTTTCCAGATACAGCATCATTACTTCCTTCTAGTGTAAATTCTTTTACTCTAACTGTAGTTTTATTTCTTGTAGATTCGAACCAATTTTTAACGGTATTATCTTTAATAGTATCTTCAAAATCACTGTTTAGGAAAGGCATTTCTTGAAATTTTCCGTTTTTATCTTCAATAAAAAGTTTGATATTATCAAAGTAAAATTTACCGTTGTTTAAACATAATCCTCCAAAATTTAATGTTTTAGAATTTTTATTAATAACACCTTCGATAGTATATTCTTTCCAAGTATTAGTTTTTACTGGTCGATTTCTCATATTGTCGAAAAAGCCAGGTTCGTCGTTTTTAGTATCAACTCTAGCCCACAGGCCAGACCAAGCAGATTTGTCTTTTGGTTCAGTTTTTAAATGTCCAACTAATTTGAATTTTTTTTCAGTATTAGAAGTAATTTCAATGCTTTGACCAAAAGAAGTCCAATCTCTAGAGATTGCTTTTTTTGATTGTGCAAATAAAATGTTGGTAAATAACAATACTGAAATGTATAAAAGTGTATACCTTTTCATAGTTTATATAGTTTTAAATGGTTTTTTGGAAGGCACAAAAATAAAAAAAAGTTCAATATTTAATAATATTGAACTTTTTTAAGAGACTTTTTAAGTCTTATTTTATTTTTTCTGAGTTTCATTTTCAGATTTTTTAATATCATCAATGAATTTTTGCAATCGTTTACCGTAATCAGATTTTTTTACGTTACCAGTTAAACTATTATTAATGGTATCTAGTAAATAAATGTTAGCGTCAAAAAGTTCTGAAAGAGCAATGTAAGGAGCTGCTTCAGAATCTGCATTAGACACAGCAAAATTTGTAGTATATAAAAAACGTCTACGAACCATTTTCTTATAAGCCTTTTCTAAACTATCTATAACTACAGAATCTTTTTTTGCTCTAGCTTCAATATCTTTTGCAATAAAATCTAGGCGTCTCATTTTAAATTGATGATTAATCTTATTAAATTCATCCATTACTTTTTGATTTTCTGATCCTGTTATAGAAGGTTTAAAACCAAATTTTTCAATCTCATCATTAATAATAATTTCACCTTTTTCACCAAAGAACATTAATTTTTTAGGTTCATTATCACCACTTTTAAAGGTCAAATAATACATTACTGGAGAGTCTACATTGTCTGATAGTTCAAATTTATTGTCTCCAAATAATTGTATAGAATCAGCAGAAACTAAAACCGTATCAATCATTTTTTGTAAGTATAAGGTACCTTTTTTTATACCTTTTATTTCACCTTTCACTACCATGTTTCCTTTCTTCTTGCTACTACAAGAAAAAGCTATTAGAGAAACAATACAAGCTATGATAATTTTTTTCATTGGATCGTTATTTTCGAATGCAAATATGCTAAAAAAAACCGTATTAACTTACCCATTTCATTAGTAATGCACATGCAAATGCACCATAAGTTCCGAGTGCATATCCTAAAACAGCTAATAAAACACCAACTGGAGCCAAAGAAGGATGAAAGGCTCCTGCAACTACTGGCGCACTTGCAGCTCCACCAATATTAGCTTTAGAGCCTACAGCTAAAAAGAAATAAGGAGCTTTAATTAATTTGGCCACTACGAATAATAATCCTACATGAATAATCATCCACACAAAACCTAAAGCAAATAAGCCTAAGTTATCTATAATAGCATTGATATTCATTTTCATTCCTATAGTGGCTACAAGAATGTAGATAAATACACTTCCAATTTTACTAGCTCCGGCACCTTCATAATTTTTTGCTTTAGAAAATGATAATAAAACGCCAAAACTAGTCGCTAGAATGATCAACCAGAAGAAAGAACTTCCTAATCCAAAATTAACTAAAGAAGGTATGTTTTCTTTAATAAATTGACTAAGATTATCGCCAAAAAAATGACTTAGAGAAGTAAAACCAAATCCAATTCCTAATAATATGATTAATTCATTAAAAGTTGGAATTCTTGAAGTCTCTAAAGTAAACTTCTCCATTTTTTGTTTTAAAATTTCTATAGATGAATTGTCAGCTTTAAAAAATGAATCTATTTTTTTTGATTTAGCAATTCCTATCAGTAAAAAAGCCATCCAAACTTCAGCAACTAAAACGTCTACAACAACCATAATACTAAATAAATTATCGCTAACATTCCATTGTTCTTTCATGGCTAATTGATTAGCACCACCACCAATCCAACTACCAGCAACAGTAGACAAACCTCTCCATAATTCTGTTCCTTCAATATTTGTAATTAAATCAGGGTAAACGAATTTAAAGAATAAAATAGCTAATGGTCCTCCAATGATAACTCCTATAGTAGCTGTTAAGAACATAATTAAAGCTTTAGGTCCTAGTTTAATTATTCCTTTTAAATCTATACTTAGCGTTAAAAATATTAGAGAAGCTGGAAGTAAAAATCTTGAAGCGATATAATACAATTTACTACCACCCATAAATTTTTGATATTCAGATTGATCAATGTTGTTATCTGCAATAAAAACTTTTAAGCTTTCAAGAGAATTTACATTGTTTAAGTTATAAGTACTACTTAAATGATCGATAGTGGCTTGCACATCTATCCATTTATCGGCTATTAAACCTAAAGAAGTAAGAATAGAAGGTAAAAAGTAACACAAAAGTAGGGTAGGAACTACTTGATAAAACTTTTTGAATGATTTTAATTCAGATGAAAAAAATATAACAGCAAGTGTTATCATTAGCATTCCGAATATAACTGTATCATTATGGAATACAGGAATGTCATTATTAATTTCAGAAATTTTCATTTTTTAAATTTAAAAGGATTAATTTTTTTCTTTCTTTCTGTGATCTGTACTTATAGCAATTCCTATTTGAATTCTATCAAAATTCTGACTAGCATCTGTATTAATGCTCATATAGCCTAATTGTAATTTCACAACTTTAGATAATTGATATTTCACTCCAGCACCTAACCAGTTTTGATTGTATGATTGTCCTGTAAAATCAAAGAAAACCTCATCATATAAATACGTAGACCATTTATTGCTCAATGGGTAACTTAAACCTAATTGATATCGAATGAAATGTCCAGTTTGAGATCTGAAAAATCGCTGTTCAGCACGTAAACGATGTGCAAATTTTAAAGCCCCTATTTTATGATTTGCTAATAAATCTTCATAAATCCTATGATCCCCAAAAGTTCCTTCGTCTACTTCGTAAGATGTGTCTGTATTTAAATATGCATATCCTAAAGTAGCACCAAATGTTTTATTTATTTTATAATTTGCCCCAAAACGGCCAATAAACTGTTGCATATCTTCACCAAATTCAAAAAAGCGAAAATGCGCCATAGATTTAATACTAAATTTTTCAGATACTCGATGCGAACCATTATACATATACCAAACTCCTAATTCTTCTACAGGATTAGGCAATGTTGTTTGTGCGTTTATATTCACGCCCCAAATTACAATGGCTATTAGAATATATTTTTTCATATAAATTTACAGGTTGTTTGTTTAGAATAAAGTGATAAAAATACAGTTTTTAATATTGTTGATTTTTATCAAGTTTTTTTGAATAAAAAAATCCGTCTATTCAAAGAATAAACGGATTTTAAAAGTATGTGATTTACTTAATTAATAGAGAAAATTTTAGTTTCCTTAAAAGGAGAAATAGTAATTTTTTCTACTTCATTTTTATAAGTAGGCCATTCCTTGTTAAAGAATGTATTGGTTTTAGTTAAAACTTTATTTAATGATGTTTTAAACTGTTCGATTAACCTTTTTTCAGTTGCAGTTTGTTTACCAAATCTGCTGCTAGAATACCAGTTAGCTGTTCCTAAACGTTGAACTACATTTACTTCTGGGCTTCTAATAATTCCTTGACGTTTATCAACTTTTCCTAAGAATGTATTTAATAAAGTATCAATCTTTTTGATAATCTCTTTTGAAGATTTTATTTGAGCTTCGTACTTCTTTTTATCTTTAGTAGACAGCTCTTTTTGATAATCTTCTGCTATTTTTTTACTTTCTACCAGTTGTTTTACGGCATCAGCTATAACTTTTTGATGTTTTTGAAGTGTTTTAGAAGTGTTGTATTTTTCATCAATTGCAGCTTGAGATATTTCTAATCTCGGATCGTATTTTACAGTGATATTTGTTTCTGCAGTTTGATCACCAAACGTTGCTTTAATTTTATAAGTTCCAGGTTTAACAGGAACTCCACTTGGTTCAGATTTAGATTTTCTAATTCTTCTTGAAGGACGAGCCACACCTTTTTCATTCATAAACCAAGTTTGAGTATGAATTCCATTTTCTTTTGGTGCTTTTCTTTTTAAAGTTCTTATTAAACGAGTTCCATCATAAATTTCAAACTTAATAGAGTCCCATTTAATTTTCTTTTTGTCTTCGTCTTTTTTCTTAAGATCTTCTTTAGATTTCTTTACTGGTTTTTTAGCCATTTTAGGCTTGTTCATATAGAACTTGATTCGAGCTCCAAAAGGTCTGTTTTCACCATTGTATAAAGCATCTGCACCAAAACGACTTCCTGTTGGTTGTTGGTAACTCGCTTGATATGCAGTTGGTGGCGTAAATACATCGAATTTTTTAGTTAAGATATTTTTATTTGAAGCAATAGCACGTAAAGGACGAATATCATCTAATACCCAAGCAGCTCTACCAAAAGTACCAATCACCAAATCGTGTTCTCTTGGATGAATCACTAAATCTTTTACAGAAACAGTAGGGAATCCCGCCGTCCATTTTGTCCATTTTTTACCAGCATCTACAGAAACATATAATCCATCGTCTGTACCTAAGAATAATAAGTTAGATTCTACAGGATCTTCAACAATACTTAACGTGTAACTTTTTACATCATTTTCATCAACAATGCGTTCCCAAGTCTTTCCATAGTTTTTAGTTCTATACGCATAAGGAGTATAGTTAAAACGACGATAATCGTTCGCAATTAATAAAGCTTCTCCTTTATTTTTGTTTGAAGCTTTAATTTGAACAATCCAACTATTTGCTGGTAAACCTTTAATGTTTTTAGAAACATCTGTCCAAGTTGAACCACCGTTTTGAGTTACGTGAACTCGTCCATCATCTGTAGCAGCCCAAAGCATGTTTTTTTCAACAGGAGAAGGCTCAATAACTAAAACAGTACAGTGATTTTCAGCACCAGTAGCATCAATTGTTAATCCACCACTTTCGTGTTGTTTTTGTTTACTTTTATCATTAGTAGTTAAATCTGGAGAAATTACTTCCCAAGTTAAACCTTTATCTGTTGATTTATGTACAAATTGACTTCCGAAGTAAATAGTTGAATTATCAAAAGGATCTATGTTAATTGCTGAATTCCAGTTGAAACGTAATTTTACTTCTGGGTCAGGATGTGTTGGTTTTACAGTATAATTGTTTCCAGTTTTGTAATCGTAACGAGAAACAAAACCTTGCTGACTCATCGACCATCCGTAACGAGAATCGTCTCTATCTGGAACTACATCAAAACCGTCTCCAAAACTAATTTCTTGCCAGTATGAATTACGAATTCCTTGAGCTTTCCATACATAAGCTGGTCCTCTCCAAGAACCGTTGTCTTGCATTCCTCCATAAACATTATACGGATATTCATTATCTACATTTATATGGTAAAATTGTGCTACTGGTAAGTTTCCTATAAAACGCCAAGTTTTACCACCATCACGGGTAATATTTAAACCACCATCATTTCCATCGATCATGAATTTTCCATTCTCTGGATGAATCCACCAAGCGTGGTGATCTGGGTGTACGCCATTATTTGCTCCATATGCAGGCATTAATTGCTTGAAACTTTTTCCTCCATCTTGAGAAACATTTACATAAGTGAAAATTGAATATAACCTGTTTTCATTCTGAGGATCAGCATAAATTTCTGAATAATAGAAAGGACGGTTACCAATTCCTGGTTTATGATTTATTTTTTTCCATTTAAATCCACCATCTTCACTTTTATATAAAGCATTCTTTTTAGATTCTACTAAAGCGTAAATTGTATTTGGATTACTTCTAGAAATAGCAACACCAATTCTTCCTAAGTCTCCTTTAGGAAAACCTTCTTTATCAGTTACTTTTTTCCAGTTTTCTCCACCATCATAAGTAATGTATAATCCACTTCCTTTTCCTCCAGATTTAAAAAACCAAGGATCACGCTTGTGTTCCCACATCGCAGCAATTAATTTGTTAGGGTTTGAAGGATCCATAACTAAATCAGCAGCACCAGTTTTATTGTTACTGTATAAAACTTTTTTCCAAGTTTTACCTCCGTCTACAGTTTTAAAAACTCCTCTTTCAGGATGTTCTCCCCAAGGAGATCCAATAGCAGCAGCATAAACAATATCAGGATTTGTAGGATCGATAATTACTCTGTGAATATGACGAGTTTTTTCTAACCCCATAGATTTCCAAGTTTTACCACCGTCTAAAGACTTGTAAATTCCATATCCGCCATTTAAACTGTTTCTTGGATTTCCTTCTCCTGTTCCAACCCAAATTACACTTGGATTTGATTGTTGAATAGCTACAGCACCAATAGATGCAGTAACTTCTTTTTCAAAAATAGGTTCCCATTTAATTCCACCAGAAGTAGATTTCCATAAACCACCAGAGGCAGTTCCTACGTACATAACATCTGGGTTTTTATGTACGACATCAATAGATGTAACTCTTCCACTCATTCCACCAGGACCAATATTTCTTGGCTTCATATTTTTTAAAACATCCATAGAAAGTTCCTGTGCGGTAACAAAACATGAGATGAATAAAAGTAGAGGTATAATAATTTTTTTCATCGAAAAATGAATTAGTTGATTAAGAAAGCTAAAAATACAGCTTAATGATTTGTAATTTCTTAAAAAACTGTTAATGACTTTGTTTAGTTTTGTATGGCTAAAAAGGAAAATTATTTTTGACATAAATCAGATAAACTATGAAACACTCTAAATTTTTAATATTGCTATGTATATTTTTTTATAGTCTCATTGCTAAAGCTGAAAATTCCTCAGATTCTTTGAACATAAAAATTAAGTTTTATCAAAAAATAAAGCTTTCAGATGGAACCAAATTATCATCTAACATTTATCTTCCTGAAGATTATACCAATCAAAAAAAGTATCCAACAATTCTTGTAATTACACCTTATGTTTCAGATGAAAATCATGAAAGAGGTTTGTTTTTTTCTCGTAATGGTTATGTATTTATTACAGTAGATTGTAGAGGTAGAGGTAATTCTGAAGGTAAATTTATTCCTTTTCAAGATGATGCTAAAGATGGGGCAGAAGTAGTTAATTGGATTGGTGAGCAACCATGGAGTAACGGAAAAGTTGGAATGATGGGAGGTTCTTACAGAGGAATGAATCAATGGTTCGTATTAAAAGAATTTCCAAAGTATTTAAAAACAATTATTCCTACTGCTTCAGTTGGACCAGGTTTAGATTTTCCGAAATACAATAATATTTTCTATCCATATGTAATGCGTTGGTTAATGTTAACGAGTGAAAAAACTATCAATCAGAAATTATTTGGAGCTGATTTTTGGACACAAAAACAGGAAGAATTATATAAGAAAAATGCAAAGTTTAATAGTTATGATGATATAGTTGGATATCCGAAAGAAGTTTTTCAAAACTGGATTTCCCATCCTAGTCATGATGAATTTTGGCAGCAATATTATTTTAAACCAGAAGAATCTAAGCAAATAAATATTCCAATTTTAAGTATTACAGGTCATTTTGATTCTGATCAACCTGGCGCAATGAAATATTACACAGACCATATGAAAGATGGAAACAATCAAGCCAGATTAAATCATTATTTAATTGTCGGTCCTTGGAGTCATGGAGGAACTAGAAGGCCTGCAAAAGAGTTGGGAGGTTTTCAGTTTAAAGAAAATGCTGTTTTAAATATGAATGCTTTACATTTAAATTGGTTTGATTGGACGTTAAAGAAAGGAAAGAAACCTGAGTTTTTAAAAGATAGAGTAGCGTATTATACCATGGGTACAAACGTTTGGAATTATACTTCTGATTTTAAAAACATAGCGAACGCGAAGAAAGAATTTTATTTAAGTTCTACAAATACAGATGCTAAAAGTATATTTAACTCTGGTAAATTGATAGAATCACCTGAGGATTCAGATAAAAATCCAGACGAAATTGTTTATAATCCTCTAGCGAATAATGGGATTGATAATCCAAGTTATACTAGTGATAACAAAGATTTTTATAAAGATCAGAGTTATGTGAATGATAAAGAAGTTTTGATTTACCATTCTGCACCTTTAAAAGAAGATTTAAACATTAATGGAAAAATTGCTTTTGAAGCTTATATTGAATTGGATGTAGATGATACAGATTTTGAAGTTTCAGTATATGAAATTACTAAAGATAATGAATCGATTTTTTTACAAACCGATCAACTAAGAGCACGTTATAGAAATGGACTAAAAAAAGTTGATTTTCCTAAAAGAAATACAATTAATAAATATCTGTTTGAAGGAGAAAACATGTTTAGTAGAGTTGTGAAAAAAGGAAGTAGGTTGCGTTTGATTTTTTCAACTATTGATAATCCGAATGTTCAAAAGAATTTTAATTACAAAGAAGATCCAGCATCACAAATAGCACAAAAAGCTAAAACAGCAATAATTAAGTTATTTCATAACAAGAAGTATCCCAGTAAAATTATAGTACCAATAAAAAAATAAAAAAAGAGGAGTAATTTTACTCCTCTTCTTTTTTCTTAGGTTCTCTTTTTGCTTCTTTTAAGGCTTTCATAAGCATCCATTCTATTTGTCCGTTTGTAGAACGAAACTCATCTGCAGCCCATTTTTCAACAGCCTTAAGCATGTCTTCATTTATTCGTAACGCAAATGCTTTCTTTTTAGCCATAAGAATTTTAAATTATTAATTTTTCAACAATTTTATATAAGTACAAAAGACCAAAAAATTGTAATGAAATACAATAGTAAAAGTAATAATAAGCGTATCATATCTCTTGATTGTTATAATGATTAATTGTTGTGTTAACTTGCTCTTGCAATTGTGTACCTATTAAAATACGTTTTCCGTTTTTTAATTCGATTTGAATTCCAATATCACCTGATACATTATAAGCTGTTCCGTTTTTTTTCTTCCAGAATAAACCACCTTTCATTCCCCATCCTCCATATTCAGTAATTGCATCATATTTTCGGATGTGAATTTTTTCAATATCGTTCCAATGAATAGTTTGATTTTTAAAATGAAAAGGAATAAATCGATAATGAATTCCATGTTCATCAATTCGAGTTTTTAATTTAAAAAAGAGTATTGCACCTGTAGGAATAATAATTAAGCACATAGCAATAATAAAATCAATTAATTCCATTTTTTCTTCAGCGTATGCCTTAGAAAGAATGATAATAGGCACAATAAGACCAATTACTAAAAGTGCAATTAGCCATTGTTGTGTAAAACGTTGCTCTTCTTTAAATATCCTCATAACTATCTGTTTTTATCTCTTTCTAAGACTATATGAATCCAACTTTCAGCGATATGTTTAACAACCCAACCTTCTCGTGCGTATTGATTCAACAAATCTTCCATTTTTTGATATCTATTATGTAATCCCAGTTTTGGTTTAACAACTTTATATTCTTTCATAATTTTATTTTTTAATGATTTAATGTTCCTGTATTCACTACCGGAGAAGCATCTTTATCACCACAAAGTACAATCATTAAATTACTAACCATTGCAGCTTTACGTTCTTCATCCAGTTCAATAATTTCTTTTTTGTTTAATTCTTCAAGAGCCATTTCTACCATACTTACGGCACCTTCAACAATTTTATGTCTTGCAGCTACAATAGCAGTAGCTTGTTGTCTTTTTAACATGGCATTGGCGATTTCTTGCGCATAAGCTAAGTAACCAATTCGAGCTTCTAAAACTTCTATTCCAGCAATAGCTAAACGCTCTTCCAATTCTTTTTCTAAAGTTTCACTTACTTCGTTTACACTCGAACGTAAAGTAATATCTTCTTCATGACCTTCATCGGCAAAATTATCATAAGGATACATACTAGCTAACTTTCTTACTGCAGCATCAGTTTGTACACGAACAAAGTTTTCATAATTGTCTACATCGAATGCAGCCTTGTAAGTATCTGTAACACGCCATACTAAAATGGTACTAATCATTACTGGATTTCCTAGCTTATCGTTAACCTTTAATCGTTCACTATCAAAATTACTAGCACGTAAAGAAATTTTCTTTTTTGTATAGAAAGGATTAGCCCAATACAATCCGTTTTGTTTTATAGTTCCAATGTATTTTCCAAAAAGTAAAACAACTTTAGAAGTATTTGGATTCACTAGAATAAATCCGAATAACATAATAATAGAAGCTAATAATGAAATTATAAAAAGAGGACTTTCTAATTTTATCATAGCAACTATACTTCCAATAAACAAAATAAAGAATACTAACAGCATTAAATATCCACTAGCTGGTTTGATGATTTTTTCTGATTTCATAAGTTTTAATTTATAATGATATTATTTTGATATCATAAAGATATATTATTTTTTTTGAATTTGCAAACTTTTGAAATAAAGTGCTTTAGAGATAGATAAAATGGTATATTGAAGAGTGAATTCATGGAATAGAGTAAAAAGTGAAGAAAAAGAGGATTTTTTTTAGTTAAAAAGCGTTAATACTTTTTCGATATTTTATGAGATTACTTAATTTTAAAAGATGAAATTCAGATTAATTTTATTGGTATTAGCTTCAACTTTTATTGCTTCTTGTAATACGAAAAACAAGAAAACAACTTCAGCAGATTTAAAAGTGACAGATGGAGCTATAAGAATCTTAAATTACGATCAATTAAAACCCTTATTAGAACAGCAAGATGATAAAGTTCATGTAGTTAATTTTTGGGCTACTTGGTGTAAGCCATGTGTAGAAGAGTTACCTGCATTTGAAAAATTGAATGAAGAATACAAGGATAAAAATGTAGAATTATTACTTGTAAGTTTAGACTTTCCTAATCAAATTCAGAGTGAATTATTACCATTTATAAAAGAGCACGAATTAAAACCAGAAGTTGTGGTTTTAGATGATCCAGATCAAGATAAATGGATTAATGGTATTTCTACAGAATGGTCTGGAGCAATTCCTGCAACTATCATTTATAAGAATGGTAAGAGAGCTTTTTACGAGCAATCATTTAATTATGATTTATTAAATAAAGAATTACAACAATTTTTAAACTAAATATTATGAAAATTTTTAAATCAGTATTTGTATTACTAGTATTAGTAGCTAGTGTAGCTTTTACAGTTAAAGATAAAGGAGCTTATAAAATTGGCGATAAAGTAGATAATTTTATGCTTAAAAATATCGACGGTAAAATGGTTTCTTTAAGTGACTATAACAATGTTAGTGGAGTAGTAGTCATATTCACATGTAATCATTGTCCGTATTCTAAAATGTATGAAGATAGAATTATAGCTTTAGATAAGACATATAAGGACATGGGGTTCCCAGTTGTAGCAATAAACCCAAATGATCCTAGTGTTTCTCAAGGAGATGATTATGAATCTATGAAAGTAAGAGCTAAAGAAAAAGGATTTACTTTTCCATATTTATTCGATGAAGGGCAAAAAGTATATCCAAAATTTGGTGCTACAAAAACACCTCATACTTTTATTCTAAAGAGAAAAAAGAAAGACTTTATTTTATCTTACATTGGAGCCATTGATAACAATGCAAGGGATGCGAGTAATGCCAGCGTTAAGTATGTAGAAGAAGCAATTTTAAGTTTAATAGATGGTGATATGCCTACAAAAACTGAAACTAAAGCTATCGGATGCTCTATTAAAACAAAGAAATAAAAATTATTTAGAAATTATAATTTTATAAATCAATCCCACACGAAATGTGTGGGATTTTTTATTTCTTAATTTTCTAAAAATATGACTTAACAATCTTATAAACTTCATAATATTCTCTTTAACTTTTTATTGAAATAGGGTGATTTTATCTTAACTTGAATGAATGCTAGATTTTGTTATTTGGACGAATTAAAAAATTAGTCCCAAAATGAATCTATTTAAATTTATTCCCTTAGCTGTTCTAGCTATTAGCATGTTTACATCTTGTTCAGATGATAATGATAACAATGATAATGACAGCGAAAAAAGACCATTAATTATTGCTCACAGAGGAGCACAATCTATTTTACCAGAGCATACGATTGAAGGTTTCACAAAAGCAATTGAATTAGAAGCAGATTTTATTGAACCAGATTTAGTTTTAACTAAAGACGGTCATTTAATCGTTAGGCATGAGCCTATGTTATCTGGAACAACTAACGTAGCAGATGTAGAAGCATTCGCAAATTTAAAAACAACAAAAAACTTAGATGGTAAAATGGTAACCGATTGGTTTGCTATAGATTTTACCTTAGCACAAATCAAACAATTAAAAGCAAAACAAGCTTATGCAGGAAGACCAACTAATTTTGATAATCAGTTTGATATTCCAACATTTGAAGAGGTAATTACTTTAGCAAAAACACAAACACAAACTACAGGTAGAACTATTGGAATTTATCCAGAAATTAAACATCCGTATTTCCATAACGAAGTTTTTGGTGCGCATTATATGGAAGATGAATTAATCAAAGTTTTAAAAGAGAATGATTACAATACAATTGAATCTGCAATTTTTGTTCAGTGTTTTGAAGTTGAACCATTACAATATATCAATACAAAATCACCTGTGAAGTTAGTACAGTTGATTTCTACTTATAATATTAATCAAGATGGATCTCTAGATTTTAATGTTCCAGACGGAGATTTCATTTCTTATGGTTCTCCTTATGATTTTTTTATAAACGGAGATCAAAGAACATATGAGTTTTTTACAACCAAAGAAGGAATGGAATTTACAGCTAGTTATGCCGATGGAATTGGGCCATGGAAACCTTTTATTATTTCTTACAAGACAGATGCAAATAATATTACAGTTTTAGAGCCAACAAACTTCATTGAATTAGCTCATGATTACGATTTACAAGTACATCCTTACACATTTAGAAATGAAAACACACAGTGGAGTGGAGGAAACCCAGAAACTGAATATCATTTGTTTTTCAATGCAGGTGTAGATGGATTATTTACTGATTACACTGATGAAGCTGTAAAAGCATTACAAACTTGGAAACAAAATAAAGAGTAAAAAAATAATATGATAACAATGAAAACTACTTTACAGAGAATGTAAAGTAGTTTTTTTATTCTGTTACTTTTAAACGAGCTTTTGCAGAAACAGAAAAATCTGCAAAATCATTGTTTAAATATTTTAAATAACCAACTATAGCAATCATAGCAGCATTATCAGTTGTATATTGAAACTTTGGAATGTAAGTTGTCCATCCCCAATGTTTCTCTGCTAATTGTAGTCGTTTTCTAATTTCAGAATTTGCAGAAACACCACCAGCAATAGCAATATGTTTTATGCCTGTTTGTTTTACAGTGTTTTTTAATTTCTTCATTAATATTTCTACAATTGTATGTTGTATAGAGGCACAAATATCAACTAAGTTTTCTTCTATAAAATTCGGATTCTCTTTTACATTTTTCTGAACAAAATATAAAATCTGAGTTTTTAAACCACTAAAACTAAACTCTAAATCACCAACTTTTGGTTGTGTAAAAGCAAATGCTTTAGGATTTCCTTCTTTGGCGTATTTGTCAATTAAAGGTCCGCCTGGATAAGGTAAACCTAAAATTTTTGCAGATTTATCAAAAGCTTCTCCAACAGCGTCATCTATGGTTTCTCCAAGAACTTCCATTTCAAAATGATTCGAAATTTTCACAATCTGTGTATGTCCACCACTAATGGTTAAACAAATAAAAGGGAAAGGAGGAATTTTACTGCCTTCTTCTTCTATAAAATGTGCTAAAACATGACCTTGCATATGGTTTACATCCAATAAAGGAATATTTAAACCAAGAGCTAAAGATTTGGCAAAAGATGTTCCCACAAGAAGTGAACCCATTAAACCAGGACCTCTTGTAAAAGCAATTCCTCTTAAATCAGATTTTGTAATTCCAGCTTGTGCTATCGCCTGTTGAACCACGGGAACAATATGTTGTTGGTGAGCTCTCGAAGCTAATTCAGGAACTACACCACCATACTTAGCATGAACTTCTTGGTTTGCTACAACATTACTCAAAACTTTACCATTGTGAATTACAGCAGCACTAGTATCGTCACAAGAACTTTCTATACCTAAAATATAAATAGATTTTTCGCTCAAAACTGTTTGAATTTTATCAATGCAAAAATATTCATAATACGTTAGATATTCGTTAAAATTGGCGTTTCTTTGCAATAAGGCAAAATTTTTGTAGTTTCTTTCTGAAAAATTAGGAGTTCGGTATCATTAGAAGAATAAGAAAAATAACGTTTAGAGTTTTAGCAGTATTGGCAGCTCTTTTATTACTTTTAGTAATAGTATTATCTATTCCAGCTGTTCAAAGTAAATTAGCTAAAATCGCTACAAAACGTATAAACGAAGATTTCAATACAAATATTATCATTAAAAAAATTGATTTATCTTTTTTAGGTAATGTTCAGTTGAAAGATGTTGAAATTAGAGACCACCATAACGATACCCTAATTTTCGTAAAAAACCTTAAAACTTCACTTCAAAATGCCAAAAAAGTTGTAGACAATAAAGTAAATTTAGGAGATGTTAGTTTATCTGGAGTTCACTTTTATATGAAGATTTATAAAGATGAAAAAGAAGATAATTTAGCAGTTTTTATAAAAAGCTTTGAAGATGGAAGTGATGATAAAAAAAGTGATACTCCTTTTACTTTAAATGCAAAAAACATTTACTTAGAAGATTTAAATTATAAAATCTCAGATGATAATAGGAGGAGTCCTTTACAATATGCAGCATATAATGCAGGTGGAAGTATTCAAGATTTTAAACTCATAGGTCCAGATGTATATGCCAATATAAGAGGGTTATATTTAACTGATGATAGAGGTTTACATATTACAAATTTAACAACCGATTTTTTTTACAGTAAAACTGAAATGGATTTTAAAAATACGACCATTAAGACTAATAATGGAACATTTTTAAAAGCAGACATTATTTTCGATTACAAACGAAAAGATTTAGCCAGTTTTACAGACAAAGTAAAAATTAAAGCAAACTTTAAGAAAAGTACACTTGCTGTTAAAGATGCAAACAAATTCTATGGAGAACTTAGAGGGAATGATAAATTAATTTTTACTGGTTATGTAGCTGGAACGTTGAATAACTTTAGCGCAAGAAATATTAATATGTACTCAAAGAACGGAATGATCATCCGTGGAGATATGGATTTTGTCAATGCATTTAATACAGATAGAGGTTTTTTATTTGATGCAGATATAGTAAAAGTGTCTTCAAATTATAATCAGTTAAAGAGTATTTTACCAAATGTATTAGGGAAAACATTACCAAGTAATTTCAAAAGAATAGGTAACTTCTCTTTATCAGGTTTATTAAGTTTAACTCCAGATCAAATGGATGCTACACTAAGTTTAGATTCTGAGTTAGGAAGTACAGTTTCAGATTTATTATTTACAAATATAGATGCGATAGACGAAGCAACTTACGATGGAGTTATTGAATTTGTTGATTTTGATATTGGAAAATTTGCAGAAAGTAAAGATTTAAAAAAAGTTTCACTTAAAGCCGATGTACAAGGAAGTGGATTCAACGTAGATAATATCAATTCATCTATTATAGGAAAAGTTACTCGATTAGATTTTAGAGGATATACATATCAAGATCTTAATGTAAATGGTCAGTTTCAAAATAGAAAGTTTGACGGATATCTACAATCAAGTGACGAAAATTTTAAACTGGATTTTAAAGGACTAGCTGATTTTTCTTCTGAAACTCATAAGTTCGATTTTATTGCAGATATTGATAAACTAGATTTAAAGAAAACCAATTTTTTTGATCGTGATAGTATCTCTGAGTTAAAAGGAAAAATTCAATTAGATCTTGTCGGAAATACTTTTGATGATATTATCGGAAAAGCAACTTTTGAAAATCTTATTTACAAAAATGAAAAGAAAACTTTTTCATTTAAAAACTTCAATATTAAATCATCAGTAAAAGATAGCATTAAAACTATTGAAGTGAATTCGTCTGATATTGTAAAAGGAAAGTTAGAAGGGAAATTCTACTTTAATGATATATTACCAGTATTTCAAAATGCTTTAGGTAGTGTTTACACTAACTATGAAGCTATACCAATTGATAAACATCAGTTCTTAAATTTTGATTTTACAATTTATAATCAAATTGTAGGTGTATTTTTACCCGATATATCTATTGGAAAAAATACTAGAATAAAAGGAAGAATTAATTCAGATAAAAATGCGGTTAAACTCACATTTTCTTCACCGAATATAAAAGCCTACGAGAACGACGTTAAAGATGTAGTATTAAGAGTAGATAATAAAAACAAACTATACAACACACATTTAACTGCACAGAAAATAGCTAATAAATATTATGATATTAGCAAACTTAATTTAGTAAATAGAACAGCAAACGATACATTATTTTTTAAGTCTACATTTAAGGGAGGAAAAAAAGAGAAAGAGAGTTATGACTTGAATTTCTTCTATACTATAAATCCAGCTCATGAATCTGTTGTCGGTTTACAAAAATCGACATTCAATCACAATAATTTTGATTGGATAATTAACCCAAAAGCAGATAAAAACAATAAGTTAGCTTTTAACTTAAAACAAAATGTTTATAAACTCAGTCCATTACAACTAATATCAGGAGAACAAAAAATAGATTTAGAAGGAACTTTAATAGGAGAGCACGAAAAAGATATTAAAGCCAGTTTTAAACAGGTAGAATTATTAAGTTTTCTTCCAGAAATGGAAGGGTTAACTTTAGGAGGAGCATTAAATGGTAATGTTGCACTTAAAGAAAAAGGAGGAAAAATAGAACCTAAAGCAGATATTGTTATCAATGATGTTTTAGTGAATGATTTTTCACAAGGTACTCTGAAGGCAAAAATTGAAGGAGAAAACTCATTAAATAAGTATAATGTTGATATCTCTTTACGTGATTATAATTTTGATAACGTAAAAGTAAAAGGTGGTATAGATTTTACAAATACCAAAAAGCCTCAAATTGATTTTAAAGTTAACTTTAAAGAATATGAATTAAATGGTTTTACTGATTTTGGTGGTGAAGTAATTTCGAATATAAGAGGACGTTTATCTGGAGATTTTACAGCTAAAGGATTAGCTTATAATCCTGATTTTAAAGGAGAATTACAACTTGATGATGCTGGTTTAACGTTTCCATATTTAAATATTGACTTTGACCTTATTGAAAACACTAAAATTAAACTAGAAAATCAAACATTCTATATTGGTAATATCATAATAAAAGATACCAAGTATGATACTAAAGGGTATTTAAACGGAACAATTACACACAGTAATTTCGAACAATGGTATTTAAAACTTGATCTAGATACGCCTAATTTATTAGTCTTAGATACAAAAGAAGCTGAAGATATTCCATACTACGGAAAAGGGTTTATTAGAGGAAATGCTAGAATACGAGGTTTAACAAGTAATTTAAGTATAAATGTTAATGGAAGAACAGAAAAAGGAACTTTATTTGTTATTCCTTTAAATGATGTTACTACAATTGATAACTACAAATTAATTCGTTTTAAAACAAATGAAGAAGTAAATCAAGAAGAAATAAGTATTGAAAAAATCAAAGGAGTGAATCTTAAATTTGATTTAGATGTTACTAAAGATGCTATTGCCCAAGTTGTAATTGATAAAGTTTCTGGAAGTGATTTAAAAGGTAGTGGAAATGGAAATTTGCATATAGAAATTGATACACGTGGTAAATTTATTATGGATGGTGCTATTACGATTGATAATGGAGTTTATAATTTTAAATACGGAGGAATTATTAGTAAACCTTTTCAAGTACAACGTGGAGGTACAATTTCGTGGACTGGAGATCCTTTAAAAGCACAGCTCGATTTAACAGCGATTTATCAAACCAAGGCCAATCCTGCTCAATTATTAGATAATATAAATTCGACAAGAAAAATACCTATCGATCTTTACACACATATCACAGGAGGATTATTTGACTCTAAACAAGAATTTGATATAAGAATTCCTAACGCAAATTCTACAGTAGCTTCAGAACTTGAATTTAAATTAAACGAAAATGATATCAATACCAAAATGCAGCATTTTACTTTTTTAATGGCTTTTGGTACGTTTTATAATGAAGAAAATATAGGAAATAGTGCCTCAAACGGATTAACAGGTACTGCAGCTCAAGTGGCTTCAAATATTTTATCAAGTGTAATAAATAAAGAAGATAGTAAATTTAAAATAGGAGTTGCGTACACACAAGGAGATAGAACAAATGTTGAACAACTTCAAAATAATATAGACGATCAGGTCGATTTATCCTTTTCAACTCAAATTTCAGATCGTGTTTTAGTAAATGGAGCTTTAGGTGTTCCTATTGGAACAAATACACAAACAAGCGTAGTAGATGTAAAGGTAGAAGTATTGTTAAATGAAGAAGGTACTTTAAGAGGAACATTCTTTAATAAACCTAATGATATTCAATTTGATATTGATAATGAAGGATATACCCAAGGTTTAGGTTTGTCTTATCAAGTAAATTTCAATACTTTAGGAGAATTAGGTGAGAAGCTAGGGCTAAAGAAAAAGAAGCAAAAAAAGAAAAAAGAAGTAAAAAAAGATAGTATTATTGTAAAGAGAAGTTTGATAAAATTCAAAAAAAAACAAGACACTACAAAAATAAAAGAATGAGCCGAACAACTAAAAACTATATAGTTTTAGCTTTAAAAGGAATGGCAATGGGGGCAGCAGACGTTGTGCCAGGAGTATCAGGAGGAACAATAGCATTTATTTCAGGAATTTACGAAGAATTACTACAATCTATAAGTAATATAAATTTAAGTTTGTTTAAAACCCTAAAAAAAGAAGGGTTGAAAACAGCTTGGCAGCAACTAAATGGGAATTTTTTACTAGCACTATTTTCAGGTATTCTTATAAGTGTTTTGTCACTAGCTAAAATCATTTCTTGGTTATTAGAAACCAAACCAATTTTAGTATGGTCTTTTTTCTTTGGCTTAGTTTTAGCAAGTGTTATTTATGTTGGAAGACAAATCAAACAATGGAATATATTATCATTCATTTTAATAGTTTCAGCTGCTGTAACAGCTTATATAATAACAACTTTACCTCCATTAGTTTCTGAAAGCTCATCAAATATATTTTTATTTCTTTCTGGTGCGATAGCAATTTGCGCTATGATTTTACCTGGAATTTCAGGGTCTTTTATTTTGGTCCTGTTAGGAGCTTACAAGCCAATATTAAATGCGGTAAGTTCTAGAGATTTTGTAACTATTGCTTTTGTTGCATTAGGATCTATAGTTGGATTGTTATCATTTTCAAGAGTATTAAAATGGTTATTTGCAAATTATAAAAACTATACGTTAGCAGCATTAACAGGTTTTATTATCGGTTCATTAAACAAGATCTGGCCTTGGAAAAAGGTTTTAACCTACAGAACTAATTCTCATGGAGAAAAAGAAGCTTTTAACGAATTATCAGTATCCCCTTTTTCTTTTGATGGTGATCCGCAATTAACTTATGCAGTAATTTTATCAATCATTGGTTTTAGCTTAATTATTCTTTTAGAAAAATTAGCAGTTAAAGAGTAATTATTGATACCTTAGAGGTATGTATAAAGAGCGAACATTTCTTGAAAAATTAAATCTTTTTTTAAAAGGTTTAACCATGGGAGGAGCCAATAAAGTTCCTGGAGTATCTGGAGGAATGGTAGCTTTTGTTATGGGCTTCTATGAAGAATTGATTTATACTTTTCAAAGAGTAAATAAAACAGCTTTTAAACTATTAATCAGAGGCAAATTTAGAAGTTTTTCAAAGTATACAAACTTTCAGTTTTTAGTTTGGGTTATGTTGGGAAGCATGTGTAGTTATTTTAGTGTTTCTCTAATACTCGATTATTTTCTTAAGAATTATGAACTTTACGTTTGGGCATGGTTTTTCGGAATGATTATAGGTTCTATCTACTACATTTCTAAAGATTTTGGCAATTGGAATTATAAAAGTATACTTTCCTTAATTATTGGAGCTAGCATTGGATTAGCCATAAGTTTTATGACTCCTGCAAAGGAGAATGATAATTTATGGTTCGTTTTCGTGTGTGGAATTATAGGTGTTTCCGGAATGACTCTCCCAGGTTTATCAGGTTCATTTATTCTTATTTTATTGGGAAATTATGTGTTGCTTTTAGTCGATAGCGTAAATGTTTTTGGAGGAGTAATTGCCAGTGCTTTATCTGGAGATTTTTCAGCATTTAAAGACGCAGTAAAAGTAAGATATTTGAAAATTATATCTGTATTTACTTTGGGTTCGGCCTTTGGCTTAGTTTCAATTTCCCATCTTTTAGGATATGTATTAAAACATTATAAAAATATTGTAACAGCTGTTATTATTGGGTTTATAAGCGGTTCCTTAGGTATTGTTTGGCCTTGGAAAAAAACTATTTATAAACAAGAAGATGGTAAACTCTTATTAGATAGTAAAGGGAATGAAATAGTAGAAAATTATGAGAGATTCATACCAAATATAGGAGAGTTAGATACATGGATTACTATAGGTTTTATTGCAGCTGGAGTACTACTTATTTTAATTATTGATTTTTATGGCAGAAAAAAGAAATAAAAAATTATTCGGATTAGTAGGAAAAAACATTTCCTATTCGTTTTCCAGAGGATATTTTGCAGAAAAATTTCAGAAATTAAATTTACAAGATCATGAGTATGTAAATTTTGACCTTACTGTTATCAATGAGTTAGATGATGTTTTAAAAGAACACGATTCTAGTTTAAAAGGAATGAATGTTACCATACCTTATAAAGAAGAAATACTTCCTTTTTTAGATAAGGTTGATAAAAAAGCTAAAAAGATAGGAGCCGTAAATACCGTTAAAATTACTAAGAAAGGAAAATTAAAAGGATATAATACTGATTATTATGGTTTTAAAAATTCATTAAAACCGTTGTTAAAAAAGAAGCACAAAAAAGCTTTAATTCTGGGTACTGGAGGAGCATCAAAAGCAGTTGCTTATGCATTAAAAAAATTAGATATAGAATATACCTATGTTACTAGAAAGGCAAAAGATGAAACGATGCTTACTTATGATGATTTAAATCAGTCAATAATTGAAGATCATTTAATAATTGTCAATTGTACTCCTTTAGGAACTTCACCAAACATTTCAGAAAAGCCTAACATTCCTTATGAATTTATAGCAAAAGATCATATACTTTATGATTTAATTTATAATCCTGCTGAAACAGCATTTTTAAAATCTGGAAAAGATAACGGAGCTACAATTAAAAACGGATTACAAATGCTAGAGTTACAAGCTGAAAAGGCTTGGGATATCTGGAACTAATATTTTTTTATGTCTAAATAAAAGGATTGCCTTATTTAGAATCAAGATATATTCAATATTCCTTATCTTTATGTTCGAAATCAAATGGAACTATAAACATTTTTAATATGTTAGAAAACAAAGATAAAAGTACTGATGACAATTCAGCTGATGCATTAACTAATAACGAAACAGTTTCTGAGGCTACTCAGTCTGCAGTTAATGAAGTTGAAAATATTGTAGCAGAAAATTCCGAAAAGGAAGAGAAGAAGGAAGAAATTCCTATGCTAGATTACAATGCAATGGAATTAGATCAACTTGTAGTAGAGTTGAAAAAACTATTGAAAAATCATCCAGTTCACCTAATTAAAAATAATGCAGATGAAATTAAGAATGCATTTAATGTAAAATTTGGTAAACTTTTATCAGAAAAGAAAGAACAATTCTTAGCAGAAGGAGGGAATTCGATAGATTTTCAGTTTTCTAGTCCAGTAAAAGTTGAATACAACGGTCTCTTAAGAGAATACAAAGTAAAAAGAGACGCATACTACAAACAAGTTGAAGATCAGCTTAAAGGTAATTTAGAAAAACGTAATACTATTATAGATGAATTAAAATCTTTAATAGAAAATGCAAATCCAAAGACAATGTATAATGAATTTCAAAAAATTCAGGAGCGTTGGAAAAATATAGGAGCAGTTCCAAGAGATCGTTACAACGATACATGGAAAATTTACCATCATCATGTAGAGCGTTTCTATGATTTATTACACTTAAACAAAGATTTTAGAGAACTAGATTTTAAGCATAACTTAGAAGAAAAGCAAAAGTTAATCGCTAGAGCAGAAGCTTTGCTGGAAGTAGAAGATGTAAATGTTGCCTTTAAAGAGTTACAAGAATTACATCGTATTTGGAAAGAAGATGTAGGACCTGTAAACAGAGAATTTAGAGAAGACGTTTGGAATCGTTTTAGTGATGTAACTAAAAAATTACATGATAAGCGTCATGACTACTATAAAGATTTACGCTCTAAACATCAAGAAATTATAGATGCCAAGTTAGTTATTGTAGATAAAATCAATAACTATGATTTCACACAAAATCAAACACATAAAGACTGGCAGAAAAGTATCCGTGAAGTAGAAGCTTTACGTAAGGAATATTTCGATGCAGGTAAGTTACCATACAATAAAAGCGAAGTAGTTTGGCAAAAGTTAAAAGAAGCTACAAAACGTTTCAATACAGCAAAAAATAAATTCTACAAGCAAGAAAAATCTTCTCAAACAGATAACTTAAAGAAGAAAATGGAGTTGGTAGAGCTAGCTGAAAGTTTAAAAGATAGTGACGATTGGGAAACTACAACCAATACAATGAAGCGTATTCAAGCAGATTGGAAAAAGATTGGTCATGTTCCTCGAAAGTATTCTGACGAAATTTGGAATCGTTTTAAAGCTGCTTGTAATGCATATTTTGATCGTTTAAATGCGCATAGAGATGGTGTAAGTCAAGAGCAAGAAGCAATAGTTTCAGAAAAGAAGAAATTCTTAGATGATTTTAAAGCTTTAGAAGGATTAACTATTGAACAAGTTCAAGAATACATCCAAAAATGGAGAGCTTTAGGCCCTTTACCTAGAAATGCTCGACATTTAGATGGAAAATTTAACAAAGCAGTTGACGAAAGCTTAGCTAAATTAAATTTAGGTAGAGAAGAAATTGAACTAATGAAGTTCAAAAATGTTGTTGATGGATATTTAGCTCAAGAAGATTATAGAAAATTAGATAGTGAGCAATTCTTTATTCGTAAGAAGATTACTGAAACTGTGAGAGAAATGCAACAATTAGAGAATAATTTAAGTTTTATTTCTAATGCAACTGAAGACAATCCTTTAGTCCAAAATGTAAGAAAAGGAATTCAAGGATTTAAAGACGAATTAGATATCTGGCAAATGAAGTTAGATTATTTAAAAAAGTTAGATTATTAGTAAGTTCTAACATTGAATAAATATAATAAAAACAGGCTGCTTGAAAAGTAGTTGAAAATGGGATTCTAAATTTATTTTGGAATCCCATTTTTCTGATTATCAGTTATGATGAGAAACTGAATCAAGTTCAGTTTGACGAAAAAATAATCTTTTAGACAGTTTCTTTCTTAATCAGTATATATAGGAAACTCTTTACGTTCCGTTAATGCTTCGGCAATAAAGTTTTGTGATTCTTAAGAGTAGAGGTCCCACTTTGACCTATATTATAATAGATTCTCATACTACTTCCTCATTTACGAATATTATTAATTTTTATCCCAAATAAGTACAAATTGGTCCCAATTATTACTGGGATTAAGTTTATATAATTTTTAATCAGTACTTATTTTACATTTTTATATCACATGCTTAAGGTACGAATGACTATTGGTTTGTAGTAATTCTATTTTTATTTAGCATTAATGTAAAGTAAAATGATAATATAAATTCAATTTTTATGAAGAAAACAATTTTAAATTTAGATGGGGTAAAAGTATTAAACAAGAAAAGTTTAAAGCAAATTAACGGAGGTAATGGTGATAATGCATGTTTTTGGACATGTGATGCGGCTTGCATTGCGGGAGGTTCAGGTGATATATTGGAAGATATTGAGTGTTCTTTAGACTGTTGGGATTTGTGTTCAAGTTAAAGTAGTGTATTAGCTCCTTGATTTATCATTAAAAGAAAAACCTCGAATAGACTTCGAGGTTTTTAATATATGTTTCTAGATATTAAGAGAATAAATTATCAATTTTTTCTTTCTCTTCAGCAGCTAAAGCAGCGTCAACTAAGATTCTACCACTGTGCTCATCTATTGTAATCTTTTTTCTATTAGCTATTTCTAATTGTACTTGTGGAGGAATAGTAAAGAAAGACCCACCAGCAGCTCCACGCTCAATAGAAACTACAGCTAATCCATTTTTAACTTTATTACGAATTCTTTTGTAAGCTGTTAATAAATGTCTGTCTATAGATTCTGAAAATTCTACAGACTTTTCCTGTAATAATTTTTCTTCTTTTTCAGTTTCTTTTAAAATAGCGTCTAACTCAGATTTCTTAGCATTTAAGTGTCCTTCTTGTTGAGCTAATTTTTCTTTGGTGTTTTCAACTACTTGTTTCTTCTGAGAAATTTTAGCCTTAAACTCTTTAATTCTTTTTTCAGCTAATTGAATTTCTAACTCTTGATATTCAGTTTCTTTGCTTAAAGAATCAAACTCTCTATTGTTACGAACATTTTTTTGTTGTTCTTGATATTTCTTAATTAGAGATTTAGCCTCTTCAATAACTAACTTTTTGTTACTAATGTCAGTATCTAAGTTAGAAATATCTTGTGCTAAGTTAGAAAGTCTGGTATTTAATCCGGCAACATCATCTTCTAAATCTTCTACTTCTAAAGGTAATTCTCCGCGAACATTTCTAATTTCATCAATTCTAGAATCGATTAACTGTAAGTCGTATAACGCTCTTAGCTTTTGTTCTACCGTTACTTCTTTTTTTGCCATCTTTAAATATAATGTATTGGATTCGTATTTTCTTCGCTTAAAATAATTGCAAAATTAGTAAATTTTTTCGTAAGATAATCAACTAAAAGGTTTTTTGTATACTGTTCACTTTCATAATGTCCAATATCTGTAAGTAAAATCTTATGTTCAGCCTTATAGAATTCATGATATTTGAAATCTGCACTAATGTATGCATCTGCTTTTTCTCGTATGGCATTAGAAATTGCAAAACTACCAGAACCTCCTAAAACGGCTACTTTTTGTATAGGTTTATTTAAGAGTTCTGAGTGTCTAACACAACCAGTTTTGAAAGTAGATTTTACAAATTTTAAAAATTCATTTTCTTGCATAGGAGAACTAAACTCGCCAATCATTCCCATTCCTACTAATTGATTTTTATTATCTAAAGTGATAATTTCATAAGCTACTTCTTCATATGGATGATTCTTATGTAATGCATTTAAAATTTTTCCTTCTACATGATTTTCATAGGTAACACTTATACAAGTTTCTTCTTCAAAATGCAATGTTCCTTTTTGTCCAATTGTAGGATTTGAGTTTTCGTTTCCTCTGTAACTACCTTTTCCTTCAATATTAAAAGAGCATTGATCATAATTTCCAATGTTCCCAGCACCAACTTCAAATAAAGCATTTCTTAATTCATCAGCATTGTTGTTAGGCACATAAGTTGTTAGCTTTTTTATTTGTTTCTTTTTAGGAATTAGAACTTTAGTGTTTTCTAAACCTAAAACTTCGCACATTTTTGCAGAAACACCATTGTTAGAATTATCTAAAGCGGTATGAGTAGCATAAATAGCAATATCATTTTTAATGGCTTTTAAAACCACACGTTCTACATAATTATTCCCATTCAATTTCTTTAAACCACCAAAAATAATAGGATGAAAGCTTACAATTAAATTACAATTCTTTGCAATGGCTTCATCTACGGTTTTTTCTAAAGTATCTAAAGTTACCAATACACCAGTTACTTTAGTATTGTAGTTTCCAACTAATAATCCTACGTTATCAAAGTCCTCAGCATAAGCTAAAGGAGCTAATTCTTCTATATAATTTGTAATATCTCTTACGATCATAGTATCTGTTTTCCTAAGGGTAAAGTTAATATTTTTAATGTATTTTCGCTCTAATGAAAGCCATTAGATATCTATTATTTCCTTTTGCAATTATTTATGATTTTATAACTACTCTCCGTAATTTATTTTATGATAAAGGAATATTTAAATCTACAGAATTTGATTTACCAGTTATCGCTGTTGGAAATTTAAGCACAGGAGGAACTGGAAAATCTCCGCAAATAGAATATTTAATTCGTTTGTTGAAAGATGATTATAAAGTTGCGGTTTTAAGTAGAGGCTATAAGAGAAGAACTAAAGGGTTTATTGTATTAAATGATCGTCATAATGCAGAAGATGTGGGAGATGAGCCTTTACAATTTTTTTCAAAGTTTAAAGAAGATGTGACTGTTGCGGTGGATGCTGACAGAACTAATGGCATACAACAACTGATATCTACAGTTAATCCGGAAGTGATTTTACTAGATGATGCTTTTCAACACAGAAAAGTAAAAGCAGGTTATTATATATTGCTCACAAAATTTAATGAGTTGTATTGTGATGATTTTATACTACCAACAGGAAATTTAAGAGAGAGTAGAAGAGGAAGTAAAAGAGCAAATAGTATTATCGTAACCAAATGTCCTGAACATCTTTCTGAAGCTGAAATGACGACTATTCGAAAGAAATTAAAGGTAGGTGATAATCAAAAAGTATATTTTTCCACAATAGGTTACAACAAACAATTAAAAGGATCAGAAAATATAACTCTTGAAGAATTACAAGATAAAGATTTGGTATTAGTTACAGGAATTGCAAATCCAGATCCATTATTGGCATATTTAAAAAAGAACGAACTAAGGTTTACTCATATCAACTATCCTGATCATCATAATTTTACAGACTCAGATATTTCTAAAATAGAAAAAACTTTAAATTCAATTGTTTCTGAAAAGAAATTAATCTTAACTACAGAAAAAGATTATATGAGATTACAAGATAAAATCTCCAACTTAGTATACATTTCTATTGAAACTAGGTTTTTAGCTGAAGAAAAGCTTTTTACATCTGATATTGTAGATTTTATAAAAGGTTAAATTTGTATATTGGCATTGTTTTTGCTCCCGAGCATATATAAAATGAATTCAATGGGAAGAATAATTTACACTTTATTATTAGTTTTTTCAGTAACATTAGGTTTACATGCTCAACAGGAAAATGAAGTAAAAACCGATGCTGAAAAAAGTATTTGGTCGCCTACAATGAAAGCCGCAATTGAAAAAGCAACTACAGAAAATAAGCCTATTTTAATTTATTTCACAGGTTCAGATTGGTGTGGACCATGTATTAATTTAGACAAAAATTTATTTCATACAGAAAAATTTGAAGAGTTTGCTACTGAAAATCTAGCTTTATATACAGCAGATTTTCCTAGAAACAGAGATTTAGTAAGCAAAGAAAATAGAAAAATAAACAAAGAACTAATTCACAGGTATGATCAAAGTTCTTTTCCTACTATAATATTGGTTGATGCTAAAGGTGAAGTGTTAGGAAGAAAAAATGGGGCTTATTTACCAGAATACTATTTTCCCTTCTTTGAAAAAATAGTCAGTCAATACAAATAAAATGTCATCTTGAATAAGAATCAAAATGACATTTTATACTGTTGTTTAGTTTTTTAATTAAACATATTTTTTACCAAAAGATTCTCTTGCTTCTGCCATGATTTTTTTGATATCTTGATCATCTTTTCTTGGACAAATCATAATAACATCTTTTTTCTCAACAACAATAAAGTCTTGTAATCCTTGAACAACAACTCGTTTTCCGTTTTGTGTACGAATCATGTTTCCTTTAGCATCTCTAAAAATAACGTTGGCCCCTACAACTGCATTTTCTTGTTCGTCTTTTTTCAGTTTTCCATATAAAGATCCCCAAGTTCCTAGATCATTCCAGCCAAAATCAACAGGAAGCACATGAACATTATTGGCTCTTTCCATAACAGCAAAATCTATCGAAATATTTTCACATTTTCCATAATTGTTTTGAATAAAATCATCTTCAAAATCTGTGTTATAAGCCTTGTTGTTATCATCAAGAACATCAACCATTTCAGGTAAGTATGTTTTAAATGCTTCTATAATACTTTTAGCAGACCAAATGAAAATCCCTGCATTCCATAAGTAATCTCCACTTTCTAAAAATTGTTGAGCGGTTTCTAAATCAGGTTTTTCTGTAAATCGAGTTACTTTTTTTATCTCTGTAGAGTTTCTTTCGTAACGAATATAACCATAACCTGTATTAGGATGATCTGGCTGAATTCCTAAAGTCATCAAAATGTCTTCTTTAGAACATGCTTCAAAAGAAGTTTTAATGTTTCGTAAAAACTCACCTTCATCTTTTATCCAATGATCAGAAGGAGCAACTAACATTACTGCGTCAGGATTTTGATTATAAATTTTTAAAGCAGCATACAATATACAAGGTGCTGTATTACGCATTACAGGTTCTAATAAGAGTTGTCTGTTACCAAGTTGAGGTAATTGTTGTAGCACTAATTTTTCATAATTAGTGTTTGTTGCAATTAAAATATTACTGGTAGGTACAAGTTCATTAATACGTTCAAAAGTTCTTTGAATTAAAGATTGACCAGTTCCCAACATGTCATGAAATTGTTTAGGGAATTTTTGTGTACTTACAGGCCAGAACCTTGAGCCAACTCCTCCGGCCATTATAATAGCGTAATAATTTTTAGTCATAGTGGGTGTGTTTTTATGTCAATTCAACAATTGAAACTTCTATATTTTGATTAAAGAGATATACTTGTTTGTTTTTTAAATTTAAGCATTCATATCGAGTTCTACGCCTTTTTCCCATTTTATAGGTGTTTTTCTTGTATTGAAAAAAAGCTCCTTCAGGGATTTCAAAAACAAAGTTCTTTCCAGTTTTAGCGGTATTTCCTTTTAAAGCTAAAGCTAGTTTTGGATCAGAATCAGTGCTTGCTTTGGGGTTTTTAAAATGGTTTGCAAGTAATGGGAGTATGTGATTTGGATAAATATCAGGACGTAAAAAAGGAAGCATTAAATGCTGAAAAACAGTTTTCCATTCTTTACCATGAGGTTGCACTCTACCAAATTTTTTATAGGTTACATGATGAGCAATTTCGTGAACAAGCGTAAGTAAAAATTGATATTTATTTAAATTATTATTTACAGTAATCTGAGTTTTACCATTAGCAAATGTTCTAAAATCACCATGCTTAGTTTGTCGTTCGTTTACAATTTTAAGATTAATCGCATACTTCTTAATTAAATATTCTACTAAAGGAAAAGAATTTTCTGGTATGTATGGGATAAGTGTTGCTCTCAATTGTATTAAGTTCTTAGATAAGAAAAAGTTATAAGTTCACTTTAGCGTGAATTATAAAATTCTAAAACTATAATAAAAATTAACTTTATACTAGTTTTAGACTATTAAAATGAAAAAAATCATTGAAATTTTTACTACTTTCATTTTAAAGAAAATGAATTATTATTTTAAGAAAATATATACACTTGAAAATAAGATAAAATACTTCTTAGAATTCATTTCTTATTAAAGTTGTTATGGTGATTTTTGAGTAAAAATAAGCTATAAATTATTTTTTTGATAGGTAATTATATTTCACCAAGTCAGATTGATTTTTTACCAAGTGCTTTTCTCCATTTTTAATAATGTAATTTATATTAGTGATTTTTAAAACATCATTATAATAATGGTCTGTGATAATAATTCCCTTCTTTTCTTTCAGCTTCATGAGTAAATCAGATATGATTTTTATGTAGTTAGGTTCTACCATCGAAAAAGGTTCATCTAACAATAAAAACGGATGATTTAACTGACCAATTAATACTATTTCTAAGTAACGTAGTTCTCCAATGGACAATGTACCAATCTTTTGATTTTCAAAACTTGCAATTTTCTGATCATAAAAAACCTTTTCTTGATCTTCTGGTTTCGAAAAAAATAAAGGAATTATAGTTCTTACTTTTTTCTCTTTGGGTAAAAATGTGTTTTGAGGTAAATATCCAATCAGTCGACGTTTTATGATGTCTTTTTGTGTAATGATTTCATTATTAATTTTAATGGAAATACGACTAACTTGAAGTGTGCCAAACAAAGCTTTTAAAAGTGTTGATTTACCTGAACCATTTCTTCCAAAAACACCAATAATATCTCCTGTATTACATTCAATAGCAACGTTGTTTAATATTTGTTTGTCACGAAAATAAATGTTTATGTTGGAAGCTTTTAGTTTCATATTAAAAAAGAAAAAGTAAAATAGAAACTAATAATGAGACAATACTATTGATAAGAAATACATTGAAAACTAAGTTTTTCTTAGTAAATCCCAAATTATGATATATATAATATTCGTTCTCTTTAAAAAGATGAAAACCCCAATAGCCAACGAATATACCAAATGACGCAAAGTTAAGGACACCCCATAATGCATTTGAAAATAAACCTATTACTAGAGAAAATACAAGATTTAGAAAATTAATATCAATGTAATATTTCAAAAAAGCAGTATAATTCATACAATTGTATTTGTAATTCATTACAATAATATATTTAGCTCTGCGATTACAGTAATAATTATATGTTAAATATGATTTTAGTTTCTATTTAAGGTGTAGAGCTAGAAACTTGAAGAACCTTTCCATTATAAAATTTATTTCCAGTTAGTGAAAAGTTATAAATATAGTCAGCCATTTCAGTTGGAGATAATGGAGCTTGATAACCAGGAAAAGCTTCTTCCAACATTTCAGTTTGAACTGCACCTATAGCAAGTACGTTAAAAGCTACTTGTTGTTCTTTGTATTCTTCAGCAAGTAATTCTGATAACGTAATAACAGCTCCTTTTGCAGAACTATATGCTGCTAAACCAGGGAATTTCATACTACCTTGTATTCCTCCCATACTACTTATTGTTACCACATGACTTCCAGATTTCATAAATGGAAGTAAGCTTTTAGTAAGAGAAGCCACTCCAAACACATTAACTTGATATACTTTTAAGAAATCATCAGTTGTTAATTCATGAAAAGGTTTATTTATTAACATACCAGCATTATTCACCAAAATATCTACAGTAGAATTCCATTGATTTTTCACGAAATCAGCTGCATTCAAAATATCGTCTTCCTTAGAAATATCCGTAGCAATAGTCGTTATGTTTTCATGACTTACTTTAGCTAAAGAACTTGTGTTTCTAGACAACGCCAGAACTTTGTGTCCGTTATTTGCAAATTGTAGTGCTAATTCATAGCCAATTCCTCTACTAGTTCCTGTAATAACAATATGTTTACTCATGTGTTTTATGTTTTAATCTAAGCGATGTTTTAGAGTATTTCACTTTCTTTTAATAAAGAGTTGTTTCTGATTTTATTTTTCGTGTTTACTATTTCCTGTGAATGCTAAATCTGATTATCTAATATTGGAGAAGAACGGAAGTTTTTTGTACACACTTTTGACTTTTTGATTACGTCGGTTTTTCTAAATAATATCTTTTTTTAAATTCATGTAGATCATCTTTAAGTGTAAAAAGAATTGTCTATTCAAGTTGATTTACTTAATTCCTTACTTCATCATATTAGGAAGAAGTTTGATCAAAAAAGATATAGAAAACGATATTTTATATTAAATCAAGATCTAAAAAATCTAAGAAATTGTCACCTGCAGCATTATCGTAATTGTCGTATTGTACTTGTTTAATTCCGTTAGTGTCTAAACCTTCTTCTATTTGTAAAAAGCGAAATATAATTTTATATGTTCTAATGATAACCCAAGGTGTAGCAATTCCAAAAGTAAAAATGATTAATAAAAAATTAACTATAATTAATTCAAAGACATCGCCAGCTTTCATTTCTAATGAAAACTTTACTTTTCTTCCATTTTGTGTAATTTCTGTATTGTTGGCATAATAAGCTAATAATTCTTTATAGTACCAAAATGTATAAATTCCCAGAGTAAGATAAAACAAGAAAAAGAATTTAAGATTCATCCAAAATAAAGTGCTTCCTTCACCTTTAAAATCAAAAGATAAATTCCCCAAACGTAGGTGGCTGAAAATATATTTACGTATATCTACAGCAAACCAAGGAGAATAAATACCTAAAGTTAAAATAGTTAATAATAATCCGATTAAAAATTTCCAGAATAACTCCATTCTATTCCCTAAGTATTTAAAATAAATACCTTTCCATGAACTCCTAGAAGTTCTGTAACGCATAGCTCCATGAATTGCAAAAGGAATCAATAAAATAATAAAAAGATAAAATACTCCTATAGAAATACCGAATGTTGTAGGGTTATTACTTACAACTCCGTAGATCAAAAAAACATAAAGTAGAAGTAAGAAAACATATACTTTAATAAACCCTTTAAAAACTTCCTTTCCCGTTCCATGAAATGCGAATCTGGCCTTATCTAATTCTGTTGACTGATAATGATATTTTAAAAACTCAACTTTAGCCCAAGGATAATATAAACCAAAACTAACAAGAGTTAAGAATAGGTTTTTAAAGAAAATAGCGGCAAACTCACCACCTTTTCCAAAATATGTAAAACGCTTTTTTTCTGATTGTAAACGATTAAGAAAATCCATAGAAACTTATATAATACAACGTAAAAATGCAATAATATTTTAAAGTATACAACTTTTAGAATTTTACTATAACTTTGATTATTTAACTCCCAAAAAACTAAATACTAATGAGAAAATATTTTTTATTGTACGTACTAGTGTTTTTACAGAGTGCTGTTTTTGCTCAAAAAACATACATTTTCTGTGGAAACCTTTTAGATACAAAGTCTGGTAAACTATTATCAAAACAAACCATTATCATTGAAAAAAATAAAATTGTAGATGTAGTTTCTGGTTACACCAAACCAAAAAGTAAAAAGGATAAAACTATTGATTTAAAAAACAAGTATGTACTTCCGGGTTTAATTGATATGCATGTGCATATAGAAAATGAGTTTGGACCAACAACACGTTTAGATCGTTATATTTTAGACGAGGCTGACATTGCTTTTAATTCTGTAGGATTTGCCAAAACAACATTATTAAAAGGATTTACGACTGTAAGAGATTTAGGAGGAACAGGTGTTAATATATCTATTCGTAAAGCAATTAATAAAGGAAAAATTCCTGGTCCAAGAGTAATAACAGCAGGTAAGATGATAGCATCTACTGGCGGACATGCAGATCCAACAAACGGAAGTAGAAGAGTCTTAATAGGAAATCCTGGACCGAAAGAAGGCGTTGTTAATAGTGTTGATGATGCCAAAAAAGCAGTGCGTCAACGTTATAAAAACGGAGCCGATTGTATAAAAATTACGGCTACAGGAGGTGTGTTAAGTGTAGCGAAAAGTGGAGATAATCCGCAGTTTACCATTGAAGAAGTAAAAGCTATTTGTGAAACAGCTAAAGACTATGGAATGCATGTAGCTGCTCATGCTCATGGAGATGTAGGAATGCAACGTGCCGTAATTGGTGGTGTAAAAACAATTGAACATGGAACTTACATGAGTGAAGCCACGATGGATTTAATGAAAAAGTATAATGCTTATTTAGTTCCAACGATAACTGCTGGTAAAGAAGTGGAAGAAAAAGCAAAAATTGAAGGATATTATCCTGCTATTGTTGTACCTAAAGCATTGGCAGTTGGACCACAAATTCAAGGAACTTTTGCAAAAGCATATAAAAGAGGAGTAGGGATTGCTTTTGGAACAGATGCAGGAGTATTCAAGCATGGAAAAAACGCAAAAGAGTTTGGTTATATGGTTGAAGCAGGAATGCCTGAAATTGAAGCAATACAATCTGCAACAATAACAAATGCAAAAATTTTAAAAATGGAGAGTGAGGTAGGACAGGTGGAAAAAGGTTTCTTTGCTGATATTATCGCTGTAAATGAAAATCCATTAAAGAATGTAAAAACAATTGAAAATGTTGTTTTTGTTATGAAAAATGGAGAAGTTTATAAGAATGAATAGACATAAAAAGAGTTTATAAAAAAGGCTTTTACATTTTTGTAAAAGCCTTTTTATTATATAATTAATTTAAATTTTATGTAACTATTTCCTCTAAAGAAAGACTTATAAAGTGAAATTAAAAATTACTTAGTTATGATTAAAATCACCCCATTTTTAAGTAGATATAATTTTATCTTTATACCACTATTATTATTGATATCATTAATCATACTCAGCTTAAATTTTCAATCCAATCCAGAAATAGCTCCGTATTTTATAATAGACTTTTTATTTACTATTCCCGTAGTTTATTTTTTGCTAATTCGAAAAAAAGACATTCATAAATTCACTGTAGTTTCTGTTTTTATTTTAGGTGTTTTGTTTTCTAGTTTTTTAATTCCAATTGAAAATCAAGGCATACTAGAGTTAGCGAAATTATATATAATTCCAATTCTTGAGTTAGTAGTTTTTTCTACTATATTATTAAAAGTTAGAAAATTATATCAAGGATATAAAAATAACAACACACAGAATCATGATTTTTTTGAGACAATTCATACAGCAAGTTTAGAAATTTTTCCTAGTAAAATAGCTTCCTTTTTAGCTACAGAAATAACAGTTTTTTATTATGCTTTTTTCAAATGGAAATCTACAACTGTTAGAAATAATGAATTTACATATCATAAAGAAGGAACTTACACAGGTATATTACTTGGAATTTTACTAGTGATTGTAATTGAAACGTTTGTATTGCATGTGTTAGTAGCGGAATGGAGTATAGTTACAGCTTGGATTTTTAGTGGTTTTAGTATTTATACCTTTATACAGGTAGTAGCTATTTTAAAATCTATAAGAAGTAGAAGAATCGTTGTAGATGAGGAAAATCAAAAATTATATCTAAGATTTGGTTTTTTAGGAAAAGTAGAGGTTGATTTTAGAACTATAAAAAGTGTGCGTTCAGCTTCTTACAATACTGAAAATATTGATCACTTATCTTTTATTGGCTCGTTTACAGGAGCCAATATAATTATAGATTTTAAGGAAGAAATCAGTTATAATTATTTTTATGGAGTAAAGAAGAAGTGTAACAGTTTAGCTCTTATAGTAGATGATAAAGTAACTTTTATTGAGAGAGTTCAAAATCTTATAAACAAATAAAAAGAAGCCTTAAAGGCTTCTTTTTATTTGTTTACATATTCCCCCCGAAACTGTAAACCGATTATATATCTTCTGTAATTATTATCTTTTTTTAAATAAAAAAGAACTATTCATCTTCTTTTCAGTAATAAATAGTTCTTCTTAACAAACCAAATTAACTACTATAAATAATTTATAATGAAACAAACTTTGATATAAAGATAGCTCAAAGCTTAAATGATTTGTTTTTATTTCGATGAATGGTAGATTTTCCTTAGATCAACACGAAATTTAGTTTAGTTGAAAGTTATATGCTGATAAGCGCCTAAATCAGGGTTTGAAGCTCTATTAACACCTAAAATATCTAAAGTTACTGGAGTTGCAATAGCACTATTAATAGCATCACTATTGCTACCTATAATGAATTCTTCAAGACTAATATCTTTAAAATCAGGATTACCATTTAAAATTATATTCAAATAGCGAGAAGTATCGCTAAAGTTTAATTCATTATTGTTTTGAAAATTATTATTGAAATCATCAAACTGAATTAAACAGTTTTGAACTGAGTAATTGAAAGCACTTCCACTTTGTACACGATCTAGAATAAACTCAATATTATTATTTCCAGTTATAATACAGTTGGTGAAGTTCGCAGCTGTTAAATCTCTTGTTTCTATGATTTCTTGACCATTTTCATCTTGAAAAGTGAAAAAATTATTAACCAATACGGCTGGCAAAGAACGTAAACTTCTATTCCAGTAATTAGCAAAAGTGGAGTGGGTAAAGTTATAAGCTCCACCAACAGTTCCTGCAAAAGAAGCTTGACCAGCATTTCCTATCACTACATTTTCACCAACAATATTTGCTTGTCTGCCTAATATTCCAAAACTTGTTTGATTGTATATTTCTGTGTTGGTTAAACGTAAAGTAGGAGCAGAGTTAGAACCTATACTATCTACTAAAATACCAATAACACCATTTTTGATCTGAGCATGATTTACTTCGTTGTCTTTACTTCCTGCTCGCATCCATATTGTTCCCCATTGTCCAGATACACGACTAAAAGAATTTTCAAGTCTATCTCCTTCAAAAACAACTTTTTCATCTAAAGTTCCTTCAACTTTTAATGTTGCATCTTTATCTATAATTAACCCTGAGTTATCATGAAAATGAATTCTAGCTCCTGCTTCAATTGTTAGAGTTCTATTAGCAGGAACTGCAGCATAACCATAAATTACATAAGGTCTGTCTTTGGTAAAAGTAAGTTCACTGTCTTCTAAAAATCTACCTTGTATAGAAGTTAATTCTCCATCCAAAGAAAGATTATCAATAACCATAGATATTGGGTCTCTATCTGGGAAAATAAATGTAGCATCTTGAACCAAGGTTACGAGATCTACATCTTGTTGATTCGTACCATTATCAAAGAGAATTTTATCAGTATACAAAGGATCAGGAACAGCATTAAAGTCTATTGTAGTTTCTACAAAAATAAAAATGCTATCCTTTGCTAAAATCTCCACATCTTGAAACATTTTTCCAGGAACACCATCTACATTTAATCTATAATTAGAAGTGGCTCCATTTTCCAGTCGGATATCAGGAACAGTAATAGCTTTATCACTTCTATTGTAAACTCTTAAGTTATAAGTAGCAGATCCAATGTTAGTAAAAATTGTATCTAAAAAAACTGTATCTCTAGAGAATTCTAAACTACCAAAGCTAGGCACTGTGCTAAAATCTTTTCTACAAGAACTAACAATAGTTATAAGTGCGATAATTAATACAGTTTGTATAAGCTTGGTCATAGTTTTACTCTTTTAAAATTTCAATTTCAAATAATTTACCCCAATGTTTACCTGTAACGAATAAACGATTGTTTTTAGTATCGTAAGCTATACCATTTAATACATCGTCAGATTCTAATTTTTGTTCTTTTAAAATGGTTTGTCTTAAGCTTTTCATATCTACTAAAGCTTCAACTATTCCACTTTCTGCATTAATAATAGCTATAGTAGGCTTTATTTCTTTACCAGTTTTCCAATAATTAGAATAAATTTTTCCGTCAATATATTCTATCTCATTAAGTTTATCTATAGGTTTCTTTAATGCATAAACTTGTATACTTCTTTTTTCTTTTTGAGTAGCTGGATCTAAAAACCAAATTTTGTTAGTTCCATCTGTTTTGATTAACTCAGAGTTTGTATGAGACAATCCCCAACCTTCAAAACTATTCTCATAAGGAAATTCTTTTTTAAGTTTGAATGTTTCTAAATCAAAAACAAACCCCTTTCTTGCTTGCCAGGTTAACCAGAAAATTTCATTATTAAAAATAGTCATACCTTCTCCAAAATATTTATCACTTAAGTCATATTGTTGAAGAACTTTACCTGTCTCAATATCTAATTTACGTAATCTAGATTTACCTTTTCGTCCTGTAGTTTCATATAAATGACCATTATGATATTCTAAACCTTGAGTGTATGAAGTTTTATCATGAGGAAATGTATTTACAATTCTGTAGCTGTAAACCTTTGGAGTTACGTTAGAATATATTTCTACAGAAGAGCGTATTTTTTTAACTTTTCCAGGAACAAAAGCAAGCGCAGTGATAGGATGTTTTCCTATTCCAAAATCAGCAGTATTCACTGTTGTCTTGTTTTCATTTAAAGTTAATTGTTTTTTTCCTAGGTATAGTTTTACACTATCTGCTTTTTTTCCATTTAATTCATTAAAATCTATCTGAACTTTTTCTCCTAAAGCTACTTTCTTTTTATTTTGTAGTTTAAACTTATAATTGTTTTCACTACAAGAAGTTAAGGTGAAAGCTAAAGCGATTAAAATACCAGAAAAACATGAGATTTTCATATAATATTGGGTTGAGTATATTAGTTCTTTATTTATATTACAAATAAAACAATTTATTTGTTTGGAATTTAAAAAAAAGGGTTAAATTTGCACCCTCAAATAGCCATTGCAGGTTTTTGATTTTACTTGAAGGCGTTTAAAGCTTTACCAATTTTAAACAAATTCACACTAAATTAAAAGTTTTAAAGATGAAAAAAGGTATACACCCAGAAAATTATAGAATGGTGGCTTTCAAAGATATGTCTAACGGAGATGTATTTTTAACAAGGTCTACTGCTAACACAAAAGAAACTCTTGATGTAGATGGAGTTGAATATCCATTAGTTAAATTGGAAATTTCTAGAACATCTCACCCATTTTACACAGGTAAGTCTAAGTTAGTAGATACTGCAGGACGTATTGATAAGTTCAAGAACAAATACGCGAAGTTTAAGAAATAAACTTTTCAAACATAAAAATAGGAAAGCGCTAACATTGTTAGTGCTTTTTTTATTGTATAAATCTTGTATCTTAGCCTATAAACCAACAAAATTCAATAAAATGAGAGATACTATTTTAGCAGTAGTTATCATAATTAATTTATTATGTGGAGTATTAGTATATTTTGTTCCAGATCTTGGGAATTATATCTTATTAACTATAGCGTCAGCTATTACTTTACTCGCATTTTATGATGCTTTTATTCAAAAGAATCATTCTTTAATGAGAGCATTTCCAATTGTAGCCAGACTACGTTGGTTTTTTGAAGAAGAACGAGAGAAAATTCAACAGTATTTTATAGAAGACGATTTAAATGGTACGCCAATCAATAGAGAGAAAAGAAGTATTGTGTATCAAAGAGCTAAAAAAGAAGTTGAAACAGTTCCTTTTGGTACACAACATAATGTGTATGAAAAAGGATACGAATTTGTAAAACATTCTTTATTTCCTACAGATCACCACAAAGTAGAAGGAGAAAATATTGTTTTTGGTTCAGATAAATGCTCTCAGAAATATGAAAGTTCTATCATAAATATTTCTGCAATGTCATTCGGTTCTTTAAGTAAAAATGCAATTAAAGCTTTAAATCAAGGAGCTAAAATGGGAGCGTTCGCTCATAATACTGGTGAAGGAGGAATTTCTCCTTACCACTTGCAAGGAGGAGATTTAATTTTTCAAGTAGGTACAGGTTATTTTGGAGCAGGTAAAACAATTGACGGTAAGCGTTATTTTGATGATGAAATATTTAGAGAAAATGCAATAAGACCAGAGGTAAAAATGATTGAGATTAAATTATCTCAAGGTGCAAAACCCGGTCACGGTGGAATTTTACCAGCAAAAAAGAATACAGAGGAGATTGCTAAAATACGTTCAGTTGAGCCTTTCACTAGAGTAGACTCTCCACCTTCACATTCTTCTTTTTCTAACTTTAATGAAATGATTACTTTTTTACAAAAAGTACGTGAGTTAAGTAACGGGAAGCCTATTGGTATTAAATTTTGTGTTGGAAATAATGAAGAAATAGAACAAATGATAAAAGCTTTTGCTGATGCAAATAATTATCCAGATTTTATAGCTGTAGATGGAGGAGAAGGAGGAACGGGATCTGCACCATTAGAATTTTCTAATTATGTGGGAACACCATTGTTAGAAGGACTTGCTTTTGTGAACAAAATGCTGATTAAATATAAGTTGAAAGATCAAATTAAAATTATAGCTAGCGGAAAAGCTATTGACGCTTTCGATATTGTAAAGTTTAAAGCTTTAGGAGCAGATGCTATCGGAATGGCTAGAAGTTTTATGTTGAGTTTAGGTTGTATTCAAGCTCGTGAATGTAACTTAGATACTTGTCCTGTTGGTGTAGCAACTCAAGATGAAGATTTAGTTGAAGCTTTGGTTGTAGAAGATAAAAATGTAAGAGTAAAAAATTATCATGCAAAGACCATTTTAGCATTAAAGGAGTTAGTTTCTGCTATGGGGAAATCTTCTATTAATGACATTACTTCCAAAGATGTTTTTAGGAGAAATAAGGCAGGTGATTTAACCTCTTTAGAGCAAATTTATTTTTCAGAAAACTAGTATTACAAATATATTTTTGGAAACAACTTTAGAATTTAATAATACGATATATCATTTAGAAAGGTATCCAGATACAAAAGATAATTCTTTAAAAGCTTGGAGTAACGCAGAGCTTTTAGCCTTAAATTATCTAGAGGACGCAAAATTTAGTCATTATCATCTCTTTAATGATCGTTTTGGGGTTTGGAATTGTTTGCTAAAAAATAAACCTGTAAAAACAATTTGGACTTACGCTAGCCAGAAAAAAGCTATTCAAAAGAATTTACAGTTTAATAGAATAGTTGTAGATGATTCATCATTTATTCATCCATTAGATGAATACGGGACTATAGATTGTGCTTTGGTTAAAATACCTAAATCTCTGGAGTTGTTTGAACTTTTTTTGGCTAAAATTCATAAAGCATCGAAAGAAAATACAGAGGTTGTGTGTTGTTTTATGACCAAATATTTTAGTGCTTCTTATCTTAAAATTGCTGAAAATTATTTTAGCGACATTCAGCAGACTAAAGCATGGAAAAAAGCTAGATTATTAATTTTAAAAAAACCAAAAAAAGAACTGATAAATGAAAAAAAGTTTATCAATCAAGTTTCTTGGAAAGGAGAGGTATTAGATCAATATTATGGTGTTTTTTCATCTAAAAGTATAGATATAGGAACACAGTTTCTATTGGAGAATTTAGAAGTTACAAAAGATGAAATCAAGGTTTTAGATGTGGCTTCAGGAAATGGAATTATAGCTCGTGAATTATTAAAGTTGAATGAGAATTGCGAGCCTACACTTATTGACGATTTTAATTTAGCCATAGCATCGTCTAAATTTAATTTACCAGAAGAAAAGTCAACATTTATTTGTGACAATAATTTACTCACATTAAAGAAAAATAACTTTGATTTAGCGGTGAGTAATCCTCCTTTTCATTTTGAATATGAGAATAATATAGAAGTCAGTTTAAATTTATTTTCTCAAGTTAAAGATTGTTTAAAAGATCGAGGTCGTTTTGTTTTAGTAGCAAACAAGCATTTGAATTATAAAGTGCATTTGAAAAAACTTTTTACTGAAGTAACTGTAGTCAACTCCAATAAAAAGTTTGAAATTATATCCTGTTCAAAATAATAGGTTTTTTAGTAGAACCAAAAACCACCTTTTTTATTAGAACAAGCAGCTAAATAACCATTTATAGTACATTTAGTTCCTACCGGTTTACCAATACACGCTGCAGAGTATCCTTCAGAACTTACTCCACCAGTTCCACTACCAAAGCATAACTGTACTATTGGACTTAACATTCCTCCATTAACTTCTTTTTGTTCAGCTTTATTTAAAGCTTTACCTAGATTTAAAATTTGTTTTTTCATAATTAAATAATTTAAATTTAAAATCCTTGATTTTTAAGACATTCAAGGTTGTGTCTACTTCTCGCGAAAGATGTTTTAAATCTATTTTATTAAAACTTTAATCAAAAATGCTTTTTGTTAAATTTATCTAAATAATTAAGGTGTTTTGTTAGTTAACTGTTTTTTTTATGACTACTCTATTGTAAAAATGTAAAATAATAATCTTATATTGCAATAACGTGTTTGTTAACACTTTATTCTATAATTAATTTTAATCCCTATCCCTTATGAAATTAAACAATAGTGTACAAAATGTTGAGAAAGAACAAATAAAGTATTTTAAGTTCCCAAAAACAGAAGTTTTAGCGCAACGAAATGAGCAAATTAATAGAAAGATAGAATTAAACAGAGCGCTATCACTTGGAAATCTAGAGCGACAAAAAGTAAAAATTGTTTTTGTAGATCAAGATGGGTACAAAAGAGTAGAAACCACAGTTTGGGGAGTTACAGATAAAGCTGTAATTCTTAAAAAATCTACTTTAATACCATTACAGAGAATTATTAGTGTGGCTTGAAAAGAAGAAAATTATTTGAATTAATGAAAACCCAATAAGAAATCCTTATTGGGTTTTTTACTTTGATTATAAATAATAGGATAATCCAAATAAAATTGTTGATGAATTTAAGTTGAAATCAAAGTTTTGTGAATTGCCTTCACTTAAATTTACATTTGATGAATCTTCAGCTTTACGATTGATATTTAAATATTGTAAGGCACCTATATTCGCTTGTAAAGCTAATTTTTTGGTAACAAAAAAATCAATACCAGGTCTTATTGATATTGAATAACTATTTTCTTTGAATTTTAAAGAAGAAGCTGAAGCTTTACTTTCAGAATAACTATAACCTAATTCACCTTGTAACGAGAAAGCAAAATTTTTACTTACAGGAAATAATTTTTTTATTGTAGGAGCAATAGAATATTGATTTCTAAAATTGAGACTTTCATTTGTTCCAGAAATATTTTCACTTTCAAAATACCCGTATCCTAGAGCTAGACCTATTGAGACGTTGTTATGTAAAAAATAAGCAGCGCTAGGTGTTATACTAAAACCAAAATTATTGGCTTCGGCATTAGGAGTTGCGGTGTTAGTATTATTATTAGAGCTTATAGCAAATCGTCCTCCAATATTCCATGTTCCTTTTTCAATAGCAAGTTTCCCCTCATTGTCCTGTGCATTCATAGCAAAAATGCAAATGAAGAGTTTTAAGAATAGTAGTTTTTTCATAATTAATAAATTTTATTGGTTTTTATTAATTTCAAAACTATCCTTTAGGTATTGTTTTTATCCCAATATTGCGTTAATAAAAAGTTAGTGCGGTTATAAAAAAAGCTAGTTAATTAGATTTTTATCTTAATTTATATTAAGAAATAAAAATTTAACGAAACTATTTATGAAGTTTATAGAGTTGTTCTATCAACTCTTTTCCATATTTACGTTCTAATTTCCTAACTGTAAAATGACCTTTAGCCATTTCTTGAAAGTGTGTAATAAACAAAGTATTTATTAAAGCGCCTCCTGCTGCACCAATTACTGGAACAGATTGCGCAATTGTTTTTTCAGTTACTTGTATACCAAAGCGTTCTGCTATTTTACCTATTATATTTAAAAATACAGTAGTTCCTTCATGAAAAACACCATGTTCAGCAACAAATTTATTAGTTTGTACTATAGAATTTGAAAGAAATGCTCTAGTTGCATAATAACTAGATTCTACATTATCATCTTCAATACTATTACCGCCCAAAGCAAAGACTTCTAAGCAAGCTAATTTAGTATCAGTTTCTTTTATAGGTTCTCCATTTGAGCGAGCAATGTCTGCTATAGATCTTAATATTATAGTTGTTGTTAAAGGAAGCTCTACAGCTAATCCAGTCAAACCAAATAAACCTCCAATAGTGCCCGTAGCTCCAACTGCTACTTTATGCATTAAATCGTAAGATTTATCTGTACTTTCTTCTTTAATTGTGAAAATTGCAGCTTCAGCAGCTTTTAAAAGAGATGTTTTGGTAATATTGTTTAATTTACTATTCCAATTTTTTGGTAAAGCATCTAATCCTTTTTGAATAGGATTACCAATAATATTACTGAGCTTTATTGCTATTCCAGGATTTTCTAATAAGCGCTTAGCAATAATTAAATTTTGAAGATCTTCTTCAGAAATATTTTTTTCTAGTTTATTCATACAATTTATATATACATAAATATACTAAAGTATTTTATTCTTTTTAATTGATAGAATTATTATAAAAAAACATTCATCTTAACATATGTTAATTTGAACTAAGCTTTTTCAGGTATTTATCTGTAAATTAATGAGTTGTTTTTATTGTTTGTGTAAATTTAAATAGGGATTATTACAGATTATTAACACTTGGGAAAAGGAAATGATTTTATTTTATAAAATCGTTTCCTTTTTTATTAATGGATAACTACTATAAATTAAGATAATTTTAGTAATGCATTAACATGCTAATAAGAATTGAATTAATACTTTTATATCAGCTATGAAAGTAATTGCTATTTAGCTTTCAATTATTTATGATTATACAGTTTGGGTTTATTAAGGATAAACTTTTTAAAAAGCTACATGAATTTAAATCTTAAGGGTTGGTTTGATTCAAGAAATTACTTAGCTAAAAAATTGAAAACTTCATATAACACGAATCATTTTTGGGGTAAATCGTAGTGTTATAGCTAACAGTTCAATTTTTGCCGCAACTCAATAATTTTAGAACTTCTGAGTTGCGGTTTCTTTTTTAAAAATTTTAACATTCATGAATGTAATTAATCTTTCAAAGATTTGACTATTAGCCTATAGAAATAGTTAAATAATGGGGAATACATTACAATTATTAGATAGAAATACTATTGAAACAGGAGGTTTTCATGGTATTTTACAGAAGCGGTTAATTGTTAATTCTAAGTTTGGACCTAAATCTGGAGTAAAGAAAGGAACTTGGGAAGGTATAGGAAATCTTGTGTATTTTGCTGATAGTTGGTTTAAGGAAGGAGTGGAGACAGGTTTACATCCTCATCAATATATAGATGTTTTAACTTTTATAGTTGAGGGAAGATTAGATCATGAAGGTTCATTAAAACATGGAATAAGTTTAAAATCTTTAGATTTTCAAGTACAAAAATCTGGAAAAGAAGGTTTTCTTCATAATGAAATAAATAAAGGAAGTATAACAACTCGAATGTTACAACTTTGGTTGTTACCAGAACAAATAGAGCAAAAATCAAGTTTTAGAGTTCATAGAGCAGAGAAGGGGTTGATTACAAATGTGTATGGAGTTAGAGATAGAAACTCTACTCATATAGATGTTGTTTATTTATCTGAAGGCGAACTTTATATAGCTAAAGAGGAAAGTTTAGTTTATGTAGTTACTGGAAATGTTAGAGTAGATGAAGAAGATATATCAGAAGGAATAATGTTGAATCTTGATAAAGATATCATTCATTGTAATAAAGAAAGCATATTGATTAGTGTTTATGTAAAAGAATAAAAAAAGCCTTGCTAAACTAGCAAGGCTTTTTGATTTTATGCTTCGGCTTCCATATAATCTTCTATAGGGTTACATGAACAAATTAAGTTTCTGTCTCCATAAGCGTCATCAACTCTTCTAACAGATGGCCAAAATTTATTATCCATAATATATTCTAAAGGATAAGCAGCTTCTTGTCTTGAATATGGGAAACTCCAGTCATCATTAGTAAGCATAGCTAATGTATGAGGAGCGTTTTTTAATACATTGTTTTCATCTTCTTTAGAAGTAGCATCTATTTCCTTTCTAATAGAAATTAAAGCATCACAAAAACGATCTAATTCAACTAAACTTTCACTTTCTGTAGGTTCTACCATAATTGTACCTGCCACAGGGAAAGAAACAGTTGGAGCATGGAATCCGTAATCCATTAAACGTTTAGCGATATCAACTACTTCGATTCCTTTTTGCTTAAATTCTCTACAATCTAAAATCATCTCATGAGCAGCACGTCCCATTTCACCAGTGTATAATGTTTGGAAATGTTGTTGTAAACGCTCTTTCATATAATTTGCATTTAAGATTGCAATTTTAGTAGAGTCAGTTAAACCTTTTGAACCTAACATTGTAATGTATCCATAAGAAATCAAACAAGCTAGTGCAGATCCCCAAGGAGCAGCAGAAATTGCTGTAATTGGATTCCCTCCACCTGTTGTAATTACAGGATTAGTTGGTAAAAATGGAACAAGTTGTGGAGCTACACAAATTGGCCCAACACCAGGTCCGCCACCACCATGTGGAATAGCAAAAGTTTTATGTAAATTTAAGTGACAAACATCAGCACCAATAGTTGCAGGATTTGTTAATCCTACCTGTGCATTCATATTTGCACCATCCATATATACTTGTCCGCCATTATCGTGAACTATAGAAGTAATTTCTTTAATAGCTTTTTCAAATACACCATGTGTAGAAGGGTAAGTTACCATCAAAGCAGCTAAGTTATCTTTGTGTAATTCGGCTTTAGCTCTTAAATCTTCAACATCTATATTTCCTTTTTCATCTGTCTTAGTAACAACTACTTTCATTCCTGCCATAACAGCAGAAGCTGGATTTGTACCGTGTGCAGAAGATGGAATTAAACAGATATTTCTATGCGTATCTCCGTTTGCTTCGTGATAAGCTCTAATAACCATTAACCCCGCAAATTCTCCTTGAGCTCCTGAGTTAGGTTGTAATGATGTTCCAGCAAAACCAGTAACCACGTTTAATTGTTGTTCTAGGTTTTTTAACACGATTTGATAACCTTCTGCTTGATTTAAAGGAACAAAAGGATGAATATTTCCCCATTGAGGATTACTTAAAGGCAACATTTCAGAAGCAGCATTAAGCTTCATTGTACATGAACCTAAAGAAATCATCGAGTGGTTTAAAGCTAAATCTTTTCTTTCTAATTTCTTGATGTAACGCATCATATCAGTTTCTGAATGATATGTGTTAAATACTTCGTGATCTAAGAAAGATGTATTTCTTTTTATATTTTCTGGAAGAATATTTTCTGAAATAAACTCCGTAATTGTAATATCTTGAATGTTAAAAGCTTGCTCAAAACAATCAACAATTGCATTAATTTCTTTTAAACCTACAGTTTCGTTTAAAGAAATAGCAACATGATTTTTATCAACATAATTAAAGTTAACTTGGTTAGCTTCTGCTGTAGCTCTCAATTTTTCAGCCTCAACTTCAACCAAAATAGTATCAAAATATGCTGTGTTTTTTTGTTTAAATCCTAAGCGATTTAATGCAGCAGCTAAAGTTTGTGAAGCCGAATGAACTCTATTTGCAATAAATTGAATTCCTTCTTTACCATGATAAACAGCATACATTCCGGCCATAACAGCCAATAAAACTTGAGCTGTACAAATATTAGAAGTTGCTCTTTCACGTTTTATGTGTTGCTCTCTAGTTTGTAAAGCCATTCTTAAAGCTGGCTCACCATCTTTATCTTTTGTAACTCCAATAATACGCCCTGGAATACTACGTTTGTAAGCTTCTTTAGTAGCAAAATACCCAGCATGTGGTCCTCCATATCCTAATGGAATACCGAATCTTTGTGTAGTTCCAACGACAACATCAACTCCAAATTCTCCTGGAGCTTTTAAAACTGCAAGAGATAGAATATCTGCAGCTACAGCAACTTTAATATTATTCTCGTTTGCTTTAGCTACAAAAGTAGAATAATCAACTACACTACCATTTTTTCCAGGGTATTGAAGAATAGCACCATAAAAATCATCAGAAAAATCGAATTTTTCATGATTACCTATTACTAACTCTATTCCGATAGGAATAGCACGTGTTTTTAAAACCGATAATGTTTGTGGTAAAATTTCTTCAGAAACAAAGAATTTGTTAGCACCAGCTTTCTTTTTCGCTCTTTCTCTAACATCAAACAATAAAGCCATTGCTTCAGCAGCAGCTGTACCTTCATCTAATAAAGACGCATTCGCTAACTCCATTCCTGTTAAATCACAAACCATAGTTTGATAATTTAACAAAGCTTCTAATCTACCTTGAGCAATTTCTGCTTGGTAAGGAGTATAAGCTGTATACCATCCTGGGTTTTCTAAAATATTTCTTTGAATTACACTTGGGGTAATCGCTTCATGATACCCAAGACCAATATAACTCTTGAAAATTTTGTTTTTAGCACCTAACTCATTTATGTGTTGTAAATATTCATACTCACTTAATGCTTCAGGCAAATCTAATTCATTTTGCAAACGAATATCGTCTGGTATAGTTTCGTAAATTAATTGGTCAATACTATCTACACCAATTGCTTTCAACATAATATCCTTTTCATGATCTCTAGGCCCAATATGTCGTAATTGAAATAAATTTGTATTCATTATTGTTGTGTTGTTAATTTTGATGTGCAAAAATAACCATTTATTGAAAATCTTTTAAATCTTAGCTAACAAGTTTTTAACTATCCATAATAGTTCTAAACAAATAATTACATTTACGCTGTGAAATATTTGAAGATAATTTTTGATTTTTATATCAATTCGAGTTTACATGTAGCTTTATCGGTTTATGCATTACTTAGAATTACAGAGTTTTACTTTGATTTACCCTACAATGAAACTTTAAATTATTTTATTTTCTACGGAACTATAACAGGATATAATTTTGTTAAGTATGCTGGTATTGCAAAATTACATCACATGAGTTTGACAAAAAACTTGAGATTAATTCAGATATTTTCTCTTTTGTGTTTTTTAATGATGTGTTTTTATTTGACTTTATTAAACATAAAAGTTCTGCTGTACTTTATTCCTTTTTCATTATTGACTTTTTTTTATGCTGTTCCTGTTTTGAAAGGAGTAACTAAAAATCTAAGAAATATAGGAACGTTAAAAATTTTTGTTATAGCATTAGTATGGTCTGGAGTTACTGCACTAATTCCTTTAGCAAGCAAATATAAGTTAGGTGTACATGAAGTACTTTTTAGTGTACAACGTTTTTTATTTGTGGTCGTGTTAACATTACCTTTTGATATTCGCGATATGCGATATGATAAAAAATATTTACAAACTATACCACAAATAATAGGAGTGGAGCGTGCTAAAAAGTTCGGGTCGATTCTATTGCTAATCACTGTTGTGATTGAGTTTTTTATAACTCCAAATTCAAGTTTAAAATTTGGATTTATGATCGTATTCTTTACTTTGTTATTGTTCTTACAAAAAGCTAAGACAAAACAATCTAAATATTACGCTTCTTTTTGGATAGAAGGCATTCCTATTTTTTGGTTCTTATTATTGAGTTTAATGAAATAAAAAAAGCTCTGAATAATCAGAGCTTTCTTCAAAAGAATATTTTTTATTTTGTGTCCACTGGTGGTTCAGTGCTCTCACAAAGTGGGATGTAAGTAGCAGGACATCTTGTGTTTTCGAAGCGTTCACCATCTCCCCATGCTGAGAAAATCCAACATCTTCTACTTCTTCTTGAATAAATTCCAAGGAAAGAATGAGCCGCAACAGTAATACAGTCCACACCTCTTAAGTCAGAAAGTGGAATTTCGTATGTAAATTCTTTAACTCTTTTGTGATAATCTCTGTATGGGAATTGATAATAGTTAGGATATCCATTTCTTGTTAAAGGAATTCCTCTTTTATCACCAACATAAAGATTTGTAGCCCAAATAGACCAGCAATGATTTGCTTCGTACTTAACAATTAAGTTAACTCTATCTGAAGTTATAGTTAGCTTACCTGCTTTATAATTTCTTCCGATAATAATATCAGCAGTTTTGTTAAATCTACCTCCAGGTCCAACAGGAACTGCTGTTCTAGATGCTAATTTAATCTCTTCAGGTAATTCTACTTGTACTTCAGTAACTACATTTTGTAGTTCTCCGATTTGATCAGTACCTAAAACATTTTCTCTTCTTTCTATAAAAGACTCATCTTGTTCTAGAATTAGACCTTGTTCCTCAGCAATTGTTTGCTGTACATCATCAGTTAAGCCTTGATTGCCTATTTCAATAGCTGTTCTTTCTAATAATGTTGTTTCTTGTAAATTTGACTCTTGTGGAAGTTCGTTTACATCTTCATTGTTGTTACATCCAGTTATAGATAATAACAATGCAGATATAAAAACATAAAATATCCCCCTCATAATTTAAGTTTTTATTGATTAATTAATTGATGGGCAAATATATACAAATTTTAAAAAAGTCAATACTTTTTAATCAAAAATTAAAATTAACTGGAATGTAATTTAGCAGATTGTTTTATCAACAAAAGGATTGTATTTTTACTTTTTCGAATAAAATTAAAGCAATCATGAAAATAATTATTTCACCAGCGAAGTCTTTAGATTTTGAAACTAAAGCTACAACTGAAAATTTTTCTACCTCTAATTTTTTAAATGAATCTGAAAAACTAAACAAAAAATTAAAGACATTATCTAGAAAGAAATTATCAGAATTAATGAAAATATCTGATGATTTAAGCGCTTTAAATTATGAGAGAAACCAAGCTTGGACTTTACCATTTGATTTAAATAATGCGAAGCAAGCTGTATTTAGTTTTACAGGTGAAGTTTATAGAGGTATAGATGTAAATACTTTAAGTGAGGCTAAAATTCCTGAGATGCAAAACAAGCTTAGAATTTTATCGGGTTTATACGGATTATTAAAGCCATTGGATTTAATACAGCCATATCGACTTGAAATGGGTACTAAATTAAAAGTAGGACGAAAAGAAAATTTATATCAGTTTTGGGGAGATACTCTTGCCAATTCTTTAAATGAAGAACTTGAAGATGGAGAGTTATTAGTTAATCTTGCTAGTGCCGAATATTTTAAAGCTTTACCTAAAAAAACATTGAAAGTTCCAATGATTACTCCTGTTTTCAAAGACTTTAAAAATGGGCAATACAAAACGATCATGACTTTTGCTAAAAAAGCTAGAGGTTTAATGGTACGTTATATCATAGATAATGATGTAGAAACTATAGCAGAACTTAAAGGATTTAATGTAGAAGGTTATGGGTTTTCTGAAGAAATGTCTAAAGAAAATGAATTGGTTTTTGTTAGATAATATTGCTTGTAGTTCATTTATATAAAAAGATACAACATGATACCTTTCTAAAAAGTATAATGTTGTATCTAATTAGTTGCTAAAGTTTAATAGTAAACAAAACCACCTCTTCCATCACAAGCAGCTAAGTACCCATCTTGAAAGCATCTTGTTCCTCGTTTAGCAGTTTTACAAACATTACTACATCCAAAACTAAAAATACCTCCATTAATAGATTGTTGATCTTGTTTACTTAATTCTTTTCCTAAGTTTGAGAGTGTTTTTTTCATAATTTAAAAATTTAATTTATTGATATTACTCTAAAGCTAAATAAAGTAAGTTTTGTTGTTAATGTAGAATCTATAATCGATAGTTAACAGTTTATATTCGTTAGTTATTTTTCATTATAAGAGTTGGAAGAATAGTTAGGAAACTAAATAGCCTACAAAGAAAAGATTGTAGGCTATCTAAATAATATATGTGTAAAGAAATTCTTATTAACAGTCTGCTAAACCAACAGTAATGGCCAATCCACCTTCAGAAGTTTCTTTATAATTTTTATTCATGTCTTTTGCCGTTTCCCACATCGTTTCTATAACCTTGTCTAAAGGAACAATCGCATCTTCCGGATTTCCTTCCAAAGCTAATTCTGCAGCATTAATTGCTTTTATAGCTCCCATTGCATTTCTTTCAATACATGGAATTTGTACTAATCCACCAATAGGATCGCATGTTAAGCCTAGATGATGTTCCATGGCTATTTCAGAAGCTTCTAAACATTGTGAAGGTGTACCTCCAAGTAATTCAGTTAAGGCAGCTGCAGCCATGGCTGAGGAAACTCCAATTTCAGCTTGACAACCTCCCATAGCAGCAGAAATAGTTGCATTTTTCTTAAATATACTTCCTATTTCTCCAGCAACTAATAAAAATCTTCGAACATGATCAATAGTAGCATCATGGTTTTCAATAACCATATAATACATAAGTACTGCAGGAATAACTCCAGCACTTCCATTAGTTGGAGCCGTTACTACACGTCCTAAAGAAGCATTTACTTCATTAACAGACAATGCTAAACAACTTACCCATTTTAAAATTTCCCTGAATTTAACTTCAGTATTTCGAATAGCAGAGATCCATTCTTCTTTGTTATTGTATTTACTGCCTTTAATTAATTTTTCATGTGTAGTAAACGCTCTTCGCTTTACATTAAGACCTCCAGGTAAAATTCCTTCAGTATGACAACCAATATACATACATTCAAGCATGGTATCCCAAATAGTATCAAGTTTAGCATTTACTTCATGTTCAGAACGTAAAACAATTTCGTTAGCTCGTACTATTTCAGAGATAGATTTTTCTTGTTCTTTACAATATTTATCTAAATCTACAGCTTTACTAATCGGATAAGGAAAAGAGATTTCGTTATTTTCAGAAGCTATTTCATTTGTTTCCTCTTGTATTACAAAACCGCCACCAATTGAATAATAAGTTTCAAATGAAATTTCTTCTTTTTTTTCATTGAAGGCTTTGAATGTTAATCCATTTGAATGAAAAGGCAAAAATTGTCTGTGAAATTCGATACTTTCATTTACGAAATCGATTTCTTTCTCAAGATTAAAAAAAAGAGTATTAGTATCTTTTATCTTTTGAATGATAGCATCAATTGATGCTATTGGTATAAATTCAGGATCAGTTCCACTTAAACCTAGTAAAATAGCTAAATCTGTGGCATGACCTTTACCTGTTAATGATAATGAACCGTATAAATCAACTTTAATGGAATGAACTTCATCAAATAATTGTTCTTTTTTTATTTTTTGAATCCATTGTTGAGCAGCTCTCCATGGGCCTAAAGTATGTGAACTCGAAGGTCCTACACCTACTTTTAGCATATCAAAAACGCTAATGAATTGTGACATAAGTTTCAGTTGTTTGTAAAACAAAAATAAAAAACCTGTATTGAATTTCAATACAGGTTTTTCTATAAGTTAAAGAAACGTAAAAATTACATTCCGTATACAGACTCTTTACCAAACTTTTTAGTTAAAAGGTAGTAAACTACTGCACGATATTTATTTCTTTCTGACTTACCAATTTGTTCTACAACCTCAGCGATTGCATCATCTAACTCAGAACCATCAGCTAAACCTAATTTTTTTATTAAAAAGTTCTTTTTAACAGTTTCAAGTTCTTTAGGATCAGAACCAGAAACAGTTTCAGCGTCTCTTTTGTAAATAGAAGGTCCTAAACCTTTGGTAACAGCGGTTAATAAATCTGCATCAAAACTTAAGTTTTTATCATTCATAAATTTCGTGTACAGTTCCACTTTTTCGTCAAATTTGCTCATAATTTTTTAATATTAGTTATTTTGTTTTTCAACATCATTCCAAATATAGAAAAATAATTAGGTAAATCAAATTGAAATAGTTGGCGGAGAAAAAGACTTGTCCTTATTTTATTGAGTGTTTTTGTTAATTATTTTGTTGAAAACTAAACAAGGCTACAGGTAAAAAGAAGATGATCTTGTAGTAGCTTTATATTATATCAATTTTATAACTAATGTCGTTATCCAAATTTGAATCTATGTTAAAAACCAATGAAGTATACTTTTTCGATACTTCTGAGTTTGAAAATATAGTGGAACATTATTTAAATATTGGGAAACATTCTTTAGCAAAGAAAGCTCTACAGTTAGGATTAGAACAGCACCCTGAATCAATTAATTTAAAATTATTAAGAGTAGAAATCTTGATATTTGATAATGAAATTGAAAAAGCAGTCAATTTGCTATCCGATATCGAAGCTATAGAACCTCACAACGACGAGGTTTTTATTCAGAAAGCAACAATCTTATCAAAGCATAAAAAACATAAAGAAGCTATTGAGATTTTAAAACAATCGTTAGAGTTTGTTCAAGATCCTATAGATGTTTGGGCTATGATAGGAATGGAATATTTGTATTTAGATGATTATGAAAATGCAAGATTCAATTTTGCTAAGTGTATTGATGTAGACTTCGAAGATTATTCTTCACTCTACAATATTGTGTATTGTTTTGAGATGGAAGAGAATTATGAAGAATCAATTAATTACCTGAGAACATACATTGAAAAAAATCCATATAGTGAGGTCGCTTGGCATCAATTAGGTAAACAGTATTATGAATTAAATAAATATGAAGATGCATTACAGGCATTTGAATATGCAGTTTTGATTGATGATAGTTTTATTGGTGGATATTTAGAAAAGGCAAAAGTGTTAGAAAATTTGCAACGTTATGAAGAGGCTATTGAAAATTATATAGTTACTCTAGAACTAGATGATCCTACAGCATATGCATATACAAGAATAGGAGAATGTTACAATAAACTAGACAATAAAGAAACAGCAATTAGTTACTACAAAAAAGCTGTTTATGAAGATCCTTTATTAGATAGAGGCTGGTTGTTATTAACTAATATTTATTACTCTGAAGGAAATTATAATAAAGCAGTTTACTACATTAACAAAGCGTTACAAATTGATGATTCAAATCCTGTTTATTGGAGAAAATATGCAGATATAAATATCAAGCTTAACTTTTATGAAGAAGCAGTGAAAGCTTTTCAAATGTGTGTGAATTTAGGTGATATTGATATTGAAATTTATCTAGCATTAGCAGATGTATTACTGTTTTTAGGAGAATTTGAAGATGCACTAAATATCCTTTTGAAAGCAAAAAAAGTATACAAAGATTTTGCAGAGATAGAATATAGATTATTTGGTTTGTTCAAAATAAATCATAAAGATGAATATGCTTTTCTACATTTAAGAAAAGCACTAGAAATAGACTTTGACCATCACGAAATGATTAAAGATTTATTTCCTTCTGTTTATAAAGACAAAGAAACTCAGAGTTTTATTACAAACTTTAGTTTACTCCAATAGTTTTCTTTTCCATAATTGCTGGATAATTATTCCAGATATAATTGTTAGCACAGAAAGCACCAAAGCAGTTCCTGTTTTACCATAAATCCAATTTCCAGTAGCAAATAAGAAACCATAAATTCCTATTATGCTACAGAAAAAAGCAACAATTTTAGCGCCAATATTTTTAAACTTACTTTCATTACCAAAAATCAACTGATTAAAATTATCTAAAGTGTTTTTATCTGTAGGTTTAGTTGTTAACGTAACAATTATCCATGCTGCAGTAGTAAGAAAAACACCTATAATTAGTTGCCAATAATTTTTTTCTATAAGAGGTTCCGCCATCTTGTTATTTATAAAAAAGAAAATAGCGATTAAAAAAGATACAGCCATAGCAGCAATTTCGCTATATGGATTTATTCTATGCCAAAACCACCTTAAAATGAATAAAAGTCCAGTTCCTGCTCCGATTTGTAATAATAAATCAAAAACATCTTTGGCTGATTCTAAAAAATAAGAGAAAGAAGCAGCCATAATCATTAATATAACTGTAGAAATTCTACCTACAATTACTTTTTGTTTTTCTGAAGCATCCTTATTGATAAAACGACTGTAAAAATCATTTACAACATAAGAACTTCCCCAGTTTAACTGTGTAGAAATAGTACTCATAAAAGCAGCAATTAACGAAGTTAACACCAAGCCTAATAAACCAGCAGGCAAATACGTCATCATTGCAGCATAAGCTACATCGTCACCTCTCATTTCTTCTGTTAGATTAGGAAAAGTATTGTTAATACTAACTAAATCAGGAAAAACAACTAATGATGCTAAACCAACTAAAATCCATGGCCAAGGTCTAATTGCGTAATGTGCAAAATTGAAAAATAAAGTAGCCCAAGTCGCATTTTTTTCATCTTTTGCAGCTAACATTCGTTGTGCGATATATCCGCCGCCTCCAGGTTCAGCACCAGGATACCAAGTACTCCACCATTGAACCGCAAAAGGAATAATAAATAAAGTGATTAAAGTTTCTTTATTTGAAAAGTCAGGTAATAAATTTAATTTGCTTTCAACAGAAGTATGTGCTAAAAGTTCTTGAATTCCACCAACCTCAGGAAGATTTACTATATATATAGTTGCCCAAACAGAACCAACCATTGCAATAATAAATTGAACAAAATCGGTTAGTAAAACACCTTTTAAGCCACCTAAAGAAGAGTAAATAACAATAACTATAGAAGAATATAATAATGTTTCTGTTCGTGATAAGTCTAGTAAAATGGTTGCAATTTTTGCTCCAGCCAAACACACTCCAGCCATTGTGATAACATTGAAAATAACTCCTAAATAAATAGCTCTAAAACCTCTTAAAAAGCTAGCTGTTTTACCAGAATATCGTAATTCGTAAAATTCTAAATCTGTGGTTATTCCAGATTTTCTCCAAAGCTTAGCATAAAAAAATACGGTTAACATTCCTGTTAATAATAAAGCCCACCAGACCCAGTTTCCAGATACACCATGAGTTCTTACAAGCTCAGTAACCAAGCCTGGAGTATCAGCAGCAAAAGTTGTAGCAACCATAGAAATACCTAATAGCCACCAAGGCATGTTCCTGCCTGAAAGAAAAAAATCAGCACTACTTTTCTTCGCCGATTTAGATGCTCTTATTCCAATGTAAAGAGAAAGTAAAAAGAAAATTATAATTATTGAATAATCTAGAAAAGTGAGCTTCATTTGAGTAAGTTTATGCTAATGTAAATAATTATTTTAAAAAGGGAAGAAATACGTAAAAAATCGAAAACGATTTCGCATTTTTATCTCAGAAAACAGCAAAATATAAGTAACTTTGATATCAACATTTATGGGACAAAAAGTAAAAAAGATAGCAGTTATGACTTCTGGAGGAGATTCTCCAGGGATGAATGCAGCAATAAGATCTGTTGTAAGGGCAGCAGCATATTATCGAACAGAATGTATCGGAATATATAGAGGATATCAAGGGATGATTGAAGGAGATTTCACTCCAATGTCAGCTCGTAGTGTCAACAATATAATTCACAAAGGAGGAACGATTTTAAAATCAGCTCGTTCTAAAGAATTCATGACTAAAGAAGGTAGAGCGAAAGCTTATGAAAACCTTAAAGAAGAAGGCATAGAAGGATTAGTAATTATTGGAGGTGATGGTTCTTTTACAGGAGGCGTTGTTTTTAATAGTGAATATAATTTTCCTGTAATTGGTATTCCAGGGACAATAGATAACGATATTTATGGAACTTCTCATACTTTAGGTTACGACACAGCTTTGAATACAGCAATGGAAGCTATAGATAAAATTAGAGACACAGCTTCTTCTCATAACAGATTATTTTTTGTTGAAGTAATGGGAAGAGATGCAGGTTTTATAGCTTTAAATACTGGAGTTGGAGCAGGAGCTGAAGAGATTTTAATTCCTGAAGAAGATTTAGGTTTAGAACGTATGCTAGAATCTTTAAAGAAAAGTAGAAGATCAGGAAAGTCGTCTAGTATCGTGGTTGTTGCAGAAGGTGATAAATCAGGTAAAAATGTTTATCAACTTGCAGATTATGTAGAGGAGAATATGCCAGAGTACGAAGTTAGAGTTTCTGTTTTAGGACACATGCAAAGAGGAGGTTCACCAACCTGTTTCGATCGCGTTTTAGCTTCTAGATTAGGTGTTAGAGCTGTCGAACTACTAATTGATGGTAAATCTAATGTAATGGTAGGTTTAAAGGATAACGAAGTTGTTTCGACTGATTTAGAAAAAGCAATCAAGGGACAAAACTCAATAGATAAAGAATTATTAAGAGTGTCGGATATCATGACGACATAAATCAAATAAAACAAACAATAAAAATGATTAAAATAGGAATTAATGGATTCGGAAGAATAGGAAGATTAGCTTTCCGTTCTGCGATCCAAAGAGACAATATTCAGATAGTTGCAATTAACGATTTATTAGATGTAGATTACTTAGCTTATTTATTAAGATATGATTCTGTTCATGGTCGTTTCAATGGAACTGTAGAAGTAAAAGATGGTAATTTGGTTGTAAATGGACAAACAATTAGAATTACTGCCGACAGAAATCCAGAGAACTTAAAGTGGGATGAAGTTGGTGCTGAGTATGTTATTGAATCTACAGGTTTCTTTTTAACTAAAGAAAAAGCTAATTTACATATTAAAGGTGGAGCAAAAAAAGTAATAATTTCTGCACCATCTAAAGATGCTAACATGTATGTAATGGGAGTTAACCATGATACATTAACAGCAGATGAAACTATAATATCTAACGCTTCTTGTACAACTAATTGTTTAGCTCCTTTAGCTAAAGTAATTCATGATAATTTTGGTTTAGAAGAAGGATTAATGACTACAATACATGCTGCAACTTCTGGTCAAGATGCTGTAGATGGACCAAATTCTAAGTGGAGAAGAGGTCGTTCTGTATTACGTAATATGATACCTACTTCTACCGGAGCTGCTGTTGCAGTTACTAAGGTTATTCCTGCTTTAGAAGGAAAGTTAACAGGTATGGCTGTTCGTGTTCCTACTGCAGATGTATCTTTAGTAGATTTAACTTTCAGAACAAAAGAAGCTACATCACTAAATGAAATTTTAGCTAAGTTAGAAGAAGCTTCTAAAGGGGAATTAAAAAATGTAATTGGTTATACAACTGATGAAGTGGTTTCTCAAGATTTTGTTTCTGATATTAGAACTTCTATTGTTGATGCTGGAGCAAGTATCGAGTTAAATGAGAACTTCTTTAAAGTGATTTCTTGGTATGATAATGAATATGGCTATGCTACTAAGATTGTAGACTTATTAGAGCATGCAGCTTCATTATAATTAGAAATATTTGAAATGAATAAAAAGCACCTTATTTAAGGTGCTTTTTTTATGGGGTATTATTTTATAAGGATTATATGAGATGTTTTAATAAGATTAAAGGCCCATTTTTCATTTATTAAGACCAATGAGCCTTTTTAAAATTAAAATAATTAATATGAAAACAAATTATTTTTACCAAGTGAAAGTTTCACCAGTTGAAAAATCAGTTAAGGTACCGTTACCATTAGCATTCCAAGAAGATTTGATTGTAAGTGTATTATTTTCAAAAATTTCAAGACTTCCAGAGTTGTCACTATTAGAAACTAATACAAATCTACTTCCTTGGTTATCGGTGAACTCACAAGTAACTGAAGTTTCAGTAACAGATAATCTAAAATTTAAGGCAACACCTCCATTTTCAGTATCGTATATATTAAATTCAGCAAGGCTACCGTCTTTTAAATTATATCCATCCATGAATTTACCATTAAATTCAGGACCTTCCACATTATAAACAAAAGTAAATCGATCTACTAATTCAGTAATGTTGTAGTTTACAGTAGTAATACCATCTGACCAAGTATATGTCTGAGAATTTGAAGCATTACTATTTCTAGAAGCTAAATTTGTTCTTTGCTCAACTGCATTAGAAGGAATAGCAAACAATGAAGTGAAAGATGTACCTAATGCTTGAAAAGTTCCAAATATGGCTACAGTTTGTTGAGCTCCTGTATTAGAACTACTGGTTAAATTACTAGGTAATTCTATAGAAGTAATTTCCTCTACAAGACTATCATTAACTTCTGAAAGATCTCTATCATTTATAAGATTAGTGTCATCATCACTATCACTACATGCTGTTAGCGCTACTAAACTAAATGCGATTAAAAAGTTTTTTAAATTTTTCATTGTTTCTGTTTTTTATTGTTTGTCGTTTTTATTTATAAGTTATACATAACACCTATACTAAATAAGGCTTGATCAAATGCACTTAAAACATATTTAGCTTCAAATACACCAGTTAAAGAAGAAGATAAGTTGTAGTTTAAACCACCACCAACGTTAAATCCTATTTCAGTGACTGAAGCACTAAAACCAAAAGCGGAAGCACTAGATCGAGTTACGTTTAAACCAGCCAATGGATATAACGATAATCCATCTTTTTGTGATAGTACGTAATGTGCATCTGCATTAATTCCAATTAAAGAAGAGCTAGCTCCTTGAGTACTTTCTCCAAAGAAATAATTGAATGATGGAGAAGCGTGAAATTTATCAGTTATTCTAAACGTAGCTTTAGCACCAATTCCAAATTCAGCGCTAGTTCCGTATGCAGCTTGGATTCCAACTTTTGTTTGTGAAAACATTGCTATTGAAATCATCATAAATAAAAAAGTAAATGTTAATTTTTTCATCGTATTATTTGTTGTTTTACATCCTTTAATGATGAAAAAAGAAAGAGGTAAACATTTTAAGAAACTTTTTTTTGAATTTTATAAGCTGACGGAGTATTTACAGATAAATAAGATTGAAATGTCAATTCAATTTTTAGTTCTTATCAAGCTAGATGCAGCTATGTACAATCATAATTACTTTAAATAAAAATTGATAAAGAAATTTGTTTACTTTTTTTGAGCTAATACATTAATTATCAAAATATATTCAATAATATATTTAACAATACTCCTATTAAATCATTGTTTGAATAAAATATTAAACAGAATAGTAAATGAATAAATCCTCCTTAATTGATAAATATTTTCAAAATTCATTGTCATCAGAAGAACGTTTAATTTTAGAGAAATTACTTAAAAATGATTCTGATTTCTATAAAGAATTTTATTTCCAAAAAAATGTAGCAACAGCAATTGCTATCTTAGAAAGAGAAAACATTAAAAAGTATTTACAGGGTATCGAAAGAGAAAATTTTAAGAAAAATTCAGTCAGTTTTTCTTTGAAATGGTTATTGGCAGCATCAATAGCAATTTTAACATGTATAGGCGCATCTTTTTTTATTTCCTCAGATGACTATCATACAGATTTATACACCCAAAATTTTACAATATTCGAAAATGTAATTTATCCATTAAATAGAGATGATTTAAGGAATAGTCTAGGGAAAGAGGCATTTATTTATTATGAAAATAAGGAGTTTTTCAAAGCTATTGAAGGGTTTAAAAAAGTATATAATAAAACAAATAATGAAGAAATGTTCTTGTATATAGGAATTTCTTATTTAGCCGTTAAAGAGTTTGAAAAAGCAAATTTAATATTGCAAGAATATTTAACAACACAAGGAAAGTATATTTCTCATGCGCATTGGTACCTAGCTCTAGGAAATTTAGCATTGAATAAAAAAAATCACACAAAAAAACATCTTAGTATAGTGATAAGACTTTCTCAAGGTTTTAAAAATAAAGATGCTAAAGATTTACTTGAAAAGTTGTGAAAAACGTTTTTTGAAAATAAGAATTAAAACTAGTGGAAGGATTACATAAAACAACCAGTAATAGTTAGTATTAACTATTGCATCCGTATTACCATTTATAACAAAGCCAGCCCAAAAAAACGGATGTTTTAGTTCTTTAATACTTTTCTGTAAGTAATCTTTTTTTGCATTTTGTAGCGCTTTAGATTTACTAGATCCTTTATTTAACTCACTGTAAAAAGTACTCATTATTTCAGCTGAAGATTTATCATTTACTTTCCATAAACTCTTTACTAGCGATTTTGCTCCTGCAAAGGTAAAGGCTCTTGCTAAACTGATACTACCTTCTCCATTTTCTAATTTTCCAATTCCTGTTTGGCAAGCGCTTAAAGTGACCAAATCTGCATTTAGCTTTGTATTATAAATATCTTTAACATACCATAAGTTACTTTGCTTTTTGTTGGGGGTAAAAGCTAAATATGAAAAATCAGGAAATTCATCGTTAGCAGAAGCATGAGTAGCAAAATGTAAAATTTGATAGTCTTTTAATTTACTTTCAATATTATTGAGTATTGCATCTTTACCTATAATAGTATCGGTTTTAAAAATGCGAGCAATATTTTCGACTTCTCTTTTGTTAAAAATTAACGGACTAAAATCTGCTCTACTAACAGCATTAGTGTTGGTATTGTTAAACTCAGGAGCTACAGCCAATATTTTATTTGCGTTGTCATGATTGTATTGAATCTGATTTATTTCTTCTTGTAGAGTAAAAGAGTTACCATAACTTATCGTTTTAGAATTAACTACATAGTCAATTTCCTTAGGAGAAATTGATAAAGCTTCAAATGGAATATAGTGTAAAAAACCATCTGGTAAAATAGTTAAGTCAGCTTTGTTTTTTATAACATCAGGGATTAATTTATCGTATAACTCATAAGAACTTTTATTCTGGTATTTGTTTTTAAAGTTTGAAACTATTTCATAAAAAAGCAACACTTCTTTTTGAAATTTTGCATTATTTTCAAATCTTAAAAAGTCGATATTATTCTTAGTAATTATGAACTGATAAATATGTTTTTTTCCATACAAGAAAGAAATCTTACCTTCAGATTTAGATAAGTTAGATTTTATTTTATCTAAGGAAATAACCTCATAATTATATTTTAAGTTATGATATTTGGGTTGTGTTACTTTTATAGAATCTAAGTAGTTGTTATATATCTCTCTGGCTTCAATGAGTTCTTTTTGTTTTTCTTTAGAAGTTTTTGATACATAAATATCGGTTTCTATTTTAGAAATATTCGCTTGTAATTGTTGCTCTTTATCAATAAGTTCCTGAGGGATATTATTGAAAATTATAGCTTTAGTCAGGTTTAAAACCTCTAAGAGTTGTGTGGATTTACTCTTCTCTAATATAAAGAAAGCATGATTTAAGTAAGAGATTTCTTGTGTTTTATTATAGAGCAAGAAACACTCATTTAAAGCAGTTTCAAAAATTGGATACACATTATTAATTAGAAATTGTTTATCATTTTTATGTTCCAAAGTAGGTTTAATTTCATCGAGAACCTTAATTGTAAATAGACTTGTAGTCAGTGCTTTTTCTAAATAGCTAACGTTTATAGAGTTCTCATAAAATTTAGTGAGTATTTTTGATTTTAAATGTAGGATTTTAATAGTATTACCATTGGTGAAAATTTGCTGAATAGACAGATTTTCTGAATCGTTTTTATCTCCTATAAAAGTCAAATTTTCAATGGCTTTATTTACAATGATTAAAGCTTTTTCATAATCTTCAGATCGATAATGAATATCGGCTATTTTATGTAAAATTAAAGCGATGTCAATATGTTTACTATTATTTCTATATATTTTGTAGGCTTGTAAACTTTGGTTATAGTAATGCAAAGCATCTACATGGGCACCTTTTTTTGCGTATACATCACCGTATAATTCGAGAAGAATCTTGTAAAAAGGATCTTTTTTTCGATACACTTTTTCTGAATTTGATAAGAGTTGAAGTGCTTCATCGGTATTATTAGAAAGTGTGTATGCGTTTATTAAAGCTTGATAAGAAGTGATAAGTGAGTTGGTATAATTTTTTTGTTTGTAAAACTGTAGAAGTTCTCTTAATAAACTAATTCCTTTATCGTACTGCTTACGGGAATTGTAAATTTTAGCCATGTAACCTTTCAGTAACATTTTTCTAGATTCAACATCTTCAAAAAAATCAGGATATTTTTCTAAAAGAAGATTGGCTTTATCGTGAAAATTAATAGCAGAATTATATTTCCCTTCACTTGTGTATATACTGGTTAAAAAAGAATAAATACTACTTAGATTTGTAATATTTTCTTTAGAGTTAGTTTGCGATTTTAATGTGTTGTATAACTTTAAAAAAATAGGTTTAGATCGTTTGTAATCTTCTAATTTAAAATAATAATTCCCTTTATTTAATTCAAGATGTGATAACATTCCATCATAGTTTTCAGCAGGAAATGAATCTCTATTTTGCTTTAGTAATTTTTCTAAGTTATTTAAGTTACTTTTTAAAACAGGCAAGTTGTAATGATAATCACTAACATAAATTATGTACGACAATACATTAGCTTTACTATCATACCATTTTTGTTGATTCGCTAACTTTAAAGCTTCGTTAAAATAGTAATAAGCGCTGTCTTGATTAGAATATATATAGCGATAAGCATCAGCTGTATGTTTTTCAAATTTTAGAGTGTTTATAGAATCGTTTTGCGCTTCAGAAAAAAAGTAGAGTAGGAGGAATAAAAAAAGTAGTTTAGCTCTCATAATCCAGTTTGGTATGAAGCTAAACTACTAATTATTTAATGAATAGAGGAATTTTTATTAATCTATAGTTGCGTTAATGTCATAAGTAATTTCTCTTTCATGTACTGGTGAAAACTTAGTAATACTTAATGTTACATCACCAGAATAATCTTTTTTCTCCAATCTAATAGTTGGTAATCCTTCAAAATTTTCAGCAGGAAATAATTCTTTGTTATAACTAATAACTTCTCCTTCTTTAGTTTTAATTTTTACTAAAATTCCTTTAAGATCTTTGTTTGTGACGATAAAATTATAACTACTTAAAGGTATTCTACAACTTGTTATCTTTTTAGGACAAGGTACTGGTGGAGGAGGTAAACCTGGTACTCTTGGACGTATTCTGAAAAATTTAAGCGTCTGCTGATTTTTTTCTATACTTTTTTGTAACGCCTCTAGTTTTTCAATCAATTCCTCTTCGCCTTGTTCAATTTTAAGGAGTAGATCTTCTTTTAATTTGTGCTGTTTTACAATTGTATTTTCTAAATAAAAAATATACAAATCCTCTTCATAGTAAGAATTATCCTGATTAGGTTCTTCACTTCTAATAAGTAAAACTTTTTTGTTTTCATTAGAAGTAATAGTTTCATCTATATTTTCTAGCTCTGAGTTATTTGAACAAGAAAAAATTAAAACTGGTACAATTAATAGTTTAATTAGTGATGTTTTCATTTTGTGTTAAATTATATGTTCCTAAACGTTAGTATAAACTAAACTTCAAAAGTTAACACAAAAAAAAGAAAAAAATAATAATTAGCTTTTTATGGCAATCATACTGATCTCAACATTCACAAATTTCGGAAGGTTTGCAACTTCTACAGTTTCTCTAGCAGGAGCAGTATTTTCATCAAAATAAGTTGCGTAAACTTCGTTTATAGCTGAGAAATTGTGCATATCAGAAATAAAAATTGAAGTTTTAACTACGTTATCAAATGTCATTCCTGCTTCAGTTAAAACAGCTTTCATGTTTTCTAAAACTTGTTTAGTTTCTGATTTAATATCATTTAAAACTAATTCTCCAGTTTCAGGGTTAATAGCTATTTGTCCAGAAGTATATAAAGTGTTTCCAGTTAAAACTGCTTGATTGTATGGTCCTATCGGAGCTGGAGCGTTTTTAGTATTTATTATTTTTTTCATTAGAATAAAGTTGGTTTATGTTTTAGAATAATCTTCTATCTGGTGGTTGACGTTTATCCCATTTCAAATCGCTTAACATCGATGATTTAACTCCAATAAAAAAGTTATATGAAGTAAAGTTTCCAAACGGAACCCAGTTAAAGTTGAATCGCCAGCTATCTAAATCTCTAGAGAAATTTAAAGTGGTAAATGAAAAAGCACCATTCAAAATATCATAAGAAGATCTAAAATTAACTTTCCATTTAGGAGTCAAATCTATACTTCCGTTAAAACCTACTGTATGATTTTGAATACCAGCTCTATTAAATCCGTTGTTAGAATAATTAGTAGAATATACAAAACTTAAATTCCAAGGTATTTTAGAACGATATAAATCTGCTGTTTTTTCCTTCACTTCGCCAGGTCTTGAAGGCTGTTGTGTAGAAAATCCATTAATAGCTTGATTGTCATTTATTCCAAAAACATCAGGAGGATTATTAGGATTGTTATTTTGATTTTTATTGTCTTTATTATCCTTATCAAAATCTTTACTAGAGAAACTATAGTTAGCAGTTAATGTAGCGCTACTTAATCTAAAAAGAGAAGAATTAAATTTATCTATCCGAACTCCTTGAGAGGTAACTTGATAAGGGTCTAAACTACCAGATAAGTTGACAGACATTTTATTTTTAAACAATTGTGTTCCAGCAGAAAAGTTTACATTACTCCATCGTAAACTGTCTGCAGCCATATTATAACTGGTGTTAAAATTTAAGTTATTAAGGATTGTTATTTTTTTATCCTCTTCAGAATCATCATCTTCACCAGGTTTCACTTTAGCTTCTATTACATTATTTATACCAAAATTTAATAGGTTAGAAACACCACTACTGGGTTGCCCAAAAATTCCAATATTATCATCAAAAGGAGTATAAGTAATAATTCCAGATCTGTCTCTAACTCGTTCCTGAAAAGGAGCAGCAAAGTTTGGAGCATAACTCCAAGAAACTGTTGGTCGAACAGTATGACGAATTGCTTTTATTCTTCCTTTAAATTTAAAATCACCATATATATTAGTAGTTAAACCTACACCAAAGTTATATCTGTTAAAGCGTTTGAAACCATTAATAGTATCATTTACAGCTCTGTTTTGTTCAGGATCAAATCTTTTTTTTATGGTTGCAAAATTCCAAATGTCGGTGTAATTAAAGTTAGGAGATAAAGTAAAATATTTAAAAGCTTTAATATTTGTGTTCGCTCGAACTTCATGTTGAACACCAGCTCTTGCATCTTCAAACATTTTTGAAGTGAAAAAATTATCTTCTTCAGTACTAATACTATATCTTCCTTGTAAAGTATACGTAACACCTATTTTTTGTAACGCATTTTTCTTTACACCACCAGTACCAGCAAAAGGATAAATTCTATCCATATTTACCTGTAAACTAGGTAGTGTAAGATTTACAATATTATTATTTGAGTTCTGACTATGAGTTAGAGTAACATTCATATTGAATGGAGTACCAACAAACTTTTTATAGTAACTTATAGATGAGTCAAATGAGTTTCTTAAGGTTTGATTTTGATCAATTTGATTTAAAGATTGTCTAAAAAATTGGCTACTACTACTTACATTTACACGCGCTCTAAGATTGGAATTTGGACTCGATTTTGGATCTTGCTGATGATTCCACGTAATATTAAAGTTTGTCGATTTAGAAAAATCACTAAAACCTCTAATACTATTGGTTAGATTTTGAAAACGAATACTCACACCACCAGAAAATTTATAACGTAAATTATAATTTGAACTTGCATTTAATGCCCAACTTCCATTAGAGTATATGTCACTAGTAAGTTCTAAGTCAAAATAATCGTTAATAGCGAAATAATATCCTCCATTTTGTAAAAAGAAACCTTGCTGATTGTTTTCTCCCCAAGAAGGAATAATAAATCCTGAAGATCTTTTCTCTGTTAAAGGAAAATAAGCGAAAGGTAAATATAAAGGTGTAGGAACATCTGCGATTACTAAATTACTTCCTCCCACGATAATTTTTTTACCAGGCACTAACTTAGCCTTATTTGTTGCAATATGATAATCTGGTCTATCTTTTTTTGAAGTGGTGAAACGAAGCCTACTCATATATATGGTAGAATCATTAACCTTTTTGGTTTTTTCACCATAAGTTATCATTTCACCTTGCACCGTTTTTACACCATAAACTAAGGCTTTTTTTGTTTTAAAATTGAAAAGAATAGAGTCTTGTTCAGATTCTTGTCCGCCTTGTTTAAAAACTGGACGTTGTGCATATCCAGTACTATCTTTTATACCAGTAGCATAAACTGTATTGTTCTTATAACTAATAATAATCTTACCAGCCTTCAAGTCTATATCACCATATACTAAATGTGCATTATTATATAATGTAACGGTTTTATTTTTGGCATCCTGTATGGTGTAGTCTTCAGCATCATGTGTAATGATATGATCAATAACTTCTTTAGGTTTAATTATTGAATCTTTTACAATGGAATCAGACTTAATAGTTGGAATACTATCTTTTTTTATATTAAGTTTTGAATTCTTTACCAGAGCTTTAGCAGAGTCTCTTTTTACAACTGGTTGATTCGGAATTTTATCTTTTCCAATTTCTTGAGCAAAATTTATTTTCAAACAAAAAAATGATAAAATTAAAAGTATGTACAATGAATTTGCTTTCAATTCGATAAATGCTATTTTTGTGTTTAATAAAAGTATGGCTCAATGTTTGAAGTGCCAAATAACAGAAGCCAAAAATAGTTAAATTTTATTGATGCAATTCTTAAAATTCACCAAATATCATATTAATACATATTTACTAACTTTTCTGTTTGTATTCGTAGCTCATGTAAATGATTCATATTCACAGAAAAAGTATACTGTTGTCTTAGATGCAGGGCATGGAGGAAAAGATCCAGGGAACTTAGGTAATGGTTATAAAGAATCAAAAATAGCTTTAAAAGTTGTTTTATTAGTAGGTAAAGCCTTGGAAAGAAAAAATAAAGATATTAAGGTTATTTACACAAGGAAAAAAGATGTCTTTGTAGAATTACATAACAGAGCTAAGATAGCAAATGAAAGCAAGGCTGATTTATTTGTTTCGATACATTGTGATTCCTATCGAAGTGCTAAAGCATTTGGAGCAGGTACCTTTGTATTAGGATTAAGTGGTAATCGACAAAACTTAGAAATAGCTAAAAGAGAGAATGCGGTAATTAAATTAGAGGCGAATTATAAAAAGAATTATGATTATAATCCAGATTCACCCGAAGCAGTAATTAATCTTTCAATTCAACAAGAAGAAAATTTAGATGAAAGTTTAGCATTTGCTCAATTAGTACAGAATAATTTTTCAAATGCAAAACGATTTGATCGAAGTGTAAAACAAAATAACTTTCTAGTATTACGTGAAACTGTGATGCCAAGTGTGTTAATAGAACTTGGATTTTTAACCAACAAAGCCGAAGGACGATTTTTAAATTCACAAGTGGGACAAGCTCGTATGGCTAATTCCATAACAGATGCAATTGAAAGATATATCAAACAATTAAAGTTGAATACTGTTGGAGAAGAAACAAAATCTACAGTAAAAGTGAAATCTTCTGGAAAAACAAATAATCCTAAAATAAAAAATACTGTAGAGCGTAAAGTAACTTATGAAAGAGTAAAAAATACAGCTAAAGATAATTCTAAAACAAGCAAGAAAACACCTGTAGTTGTTGCTAAAACAGAAACTAAGAAAATACCAGTAAAAGTTAATTCTGATAAAAAGAAAGTAGAAACACCTAAAAAAGAAAAAGAGGTGGTTCAAACGTCAACTAAAATTAAAGAAAAAGAAAAGCAAATACCAGAAAAACCAAAAGAACCAGTTCCTTCTCTCATAGAATTTAAAGTTCAAATAGCAGCTTCAAGAGAATATTTAACTAACAAAAATTTTAATTTTAGAGGTTTAGAAGATGTTGAGGTTCTAGTGATCGATGAATATTATAAATATTATTTCGGTAGCACTCAAAGTTTTAAGCAAGTAAAAAAGAATTTTCAAGTCGCTAGAAAAGCTGGACATAAAGATTGCTTTATTGTTGCTTTTGAAAACGGAAAGAAGATTTCAGTCAAAGAAGCCTTAAGAAAACAGTAATTTAGAAAAAATCTATTCTATTCTACGAAAAATAATTAGTAATTTCGTCGGTAGTAAATTTTGCTTATGTCAAAAGAACTTAAAACAGGGATAATAACCTTATTAATTATAGCTTTAGGAATCTGGGGATATAATTTTTTAAAAAGACAAGATGTATTTAAAGGTAGCGCTCGTCACTTTTTCGTTGAATATGATAATATAAACGGACTTAGTGAAGCAAGCATAGTTACTATTAATGGTTTACAAGTTGGAAAAGTAGATCAAATAACTTTTAATACTAATCCAGAAAAAAAGGGAAGCTTACTTGTAAAGTTTTCACTTCAAAATAACTTTGAATTCTCTAATAAAAGTATTGCTAAAATTTATCCTGCCGGATTAATGGGCGGACAGAATTTAGCAATCATACCAGATTACACAGGAGAAATGGCTGTTTCAGGAGATTATCTTGTAGGAGAAATTAAATCTGATTTATTCTCAGCAGTTGGAGAAAAGTTTAATCCAATTCAATCTAAATTAGAAAATGTGCTTGTGCATGTTGATTCTTTAGTTGTTGGTTTTAATCAAACTCTTAATAAAGAAGCAAGAAATAGTTTAAATAGAAGTATTTTAGGTTTTGAAGGAACAGTATACAACCTTAACAAAACAATGCGATCTATTAATAAACTTCTTGAGGACAATAAAGTTAAGGTTGGTGTTACTCTAGATAACACAAAGAAAATTACAGAAAACGTTTCTAAGATAACCGAAGATTTAGCTAAAGCAGAACTAGGAAAAACAATTAAGAAGTTAGAAAATACTATCGATAATGCAAACGGATTATTGTTAGGAATGAAGGAAGGAAAAGGTACTTTAGGTAAGTTAGTTTCTGATGATAAACTATACACTAACTTAGCTAATGCAACAAAAGAAATGGAAGAGTTGCTAAGGGAAATGAAATTAAACCCTAAACGTTTTGTTCATTTTTCATTATTTGGGAAAAAACCAAAACCATATAATGAAGAAAATAACAAAAAGAATGTGAGTAACGATAAATGATAAATGAGTTGGATAAATATTATTCCTTTTGAAAAAGCAGAAGGAAAACTAAAAAAACTTTACGAACGCGTAACAGGTCCAAATAATAATGTAGATAATATTATGATGGTTCATAGTCTTAGATCAAATACTATGGAAGGTCATATGGCTATTTACAAGAAAGTATTACATCACAGCGATAATACTTTACCTAAGTGGTATTTAGAAACTATTGGGGTTTACGTAAGCATACTAAACCATTGTGAATATTGTATTGATCACCATTTTGAAGGACTAAAGCGATTATTAAATGATAACAACAAGGCAAGTAAGATAAAAGAAGAACTAAAAGTAAATTCTTTTAACGAGTTATCAATTGCTTATGCTGAAGGATTAAAATATGCTGAAAAGTTAACTGTAAATCCTTCAGAACTCAAAGAAGAAGACATAAATAAACTTAAGGAAAATGGAATTTCTGATGCAGAAATTCTAGAAATAAATCAAGTAGTAAGTTATTTTAATTACGCGAACAGAACTGTTTTAGGATTAGGAGTAACTACAAAAGGAGACATTTTAGGATTATCACCTAACAGTTCTCAAGAAGATAATTGGAAACATCAATAACTAACAAATAAGGAAATGGAGAAATACGTACCAAACATTTTTTTTGCATTTATTTTAATCGCAGGTATAGGGTATTTTGTGACGAATGTTCGAAAGTTAATTCGTAACATTAAATTAGGAAAGGATATAGATCGAACGGATAGGAAACCTGAACGTTGGAAAAATATGGCAAAAATTGCCTTAGGACAATACAAAATGGTTACTAGACCATTATCAGGAGTTCTACATATAGTGGTCTATGTAGGTTTTATTCTTATTAATATAGAGGTGCTCGAAATCGTTATCGATGGATTATTTGGAACTCATCGTGTATTTCAACCAGCATTAGGAAATGGAATTTATGGGTTCTTAATAGGAACTTTTGAAATTCTATCTGTACTTGTATTAGTAGCAGTAATTATCTTTTGGTTCAGAAGAAATATTGAAAGAATCAAACGTTTCTGGAGTGCAGAAATGAAAGGATGGCCAAAAAGAGACGGTAATATTATTCTGTATTTTGAGGTTGTATTAATGTCATTATTTTTAATAATGAATGCTACAGATGTACCTTTTCAAGAGGCAGGAGCTGGTAATATTATTTCTCAGTTTATAGCACCATGGTTCAATGATTTTTCTCTTGAAAGTTTACATACAATAGAAAAAACAGCTTGGTGGTTACACATTGTAGGAATTTTAATTTTCCTTAACTATTTATACTACTCTAAGCATTTACATATCTTATTGGCTTTCCCAAACACATTCTTTGCTAACTTAAAACCAAAAGGAGAATTTACAAACTTAGAGTCTGTAACTAACGAAGTAAAAATGATGATGGATCCAAGTGCAGATCCTTATGCAATGCCAGAAGATGGAGCAGATGAGGAAGTACCAGAAAAATTTGGAGCGTCTGATGTTACAGATTTAAACTGGGTTCAGTTAATGAACGCATATACATGTACTGAATGCGGACGTTGTACTTCATCTTGTCCAGCGAATTTAACAGGGAAAAAATTATCGCCTCGTAAAATCATGATGGATACTCGTGATCGATTAGAAGAGGTTGGGAAAAATATCGATGCTAACGATGGTGTGTTTAAGTCTGATGGAAAGCAATTATTAGATGATTATATTACTAGAGAAGAACTTTGGGCTTGTACAAGCTGTAATGCATGTGTACAAGAATGTCCAGTAAACATAGATCCTTTATCTATTATCATGGATATGAGAAGATACTTAGTAATGGAAGAATCTGCAGCACCGCAAGAGTTAAACATGATGATGACAAACATCGAAAATAATGGTGCGCCTTGGCAGTACAGTCAAATGGATAGGTTAAACTGGAAAGATGAGTAATCTTAAAATGTCAAATATGAAAATAGGATTAATTAAAAATTACTGTTTTAGTCTTCTTATTTGTTTCTTATCTTTTTCTACATCAGCTTTCGCTCAAGAAGTAGGAGAAATAAGACAGATAGCAAACAAGATGTTTGAAGATATGAATAGTAGGGATTATGATGCTATTTTAGAAATGACTCATCCCAAAGTTTTTGAAATTATTTCTAAAGATCAAATGAAAACTGTCCTGAAAAGTACTTTTGAGGGTGGTAATGAATATTCTATTGAAATACCAAAGGAAACACCTGATTTCAAAATCTCAAAAATATTCAAAGAGAGTGAAAATAATCTATCATATGCTTTTATTACTTATGATATGACTATGAAAATGACTTTTCATAACCAAACTTTTGACGATGAAGCAAAAAAAGTGATGGCAGGCGTTATGAAATCTAAAGATATGGATGTTACTTTTATTTCCAATAACGCAATGAATGTTTTAATGAATAATAGAATGACTATTGTTCTTAAAGATAAGGTAACTAAAAATAAGTGGGTAATGATTAATTACGATCCAGATTCGCCACTATTTTATCAAATATTATCCTCGGTTGTTTTAGAAAAAGCTAAAACATACAAACAGGATTTAATGCTAGAGAATAAGAAGAAACAAGAAAATTAAAGATCAAACTTAAACAATATTATATTATGAACGTACCAACAATGGCAGATATGATGGCTCAAGGAAAGCAACCAGAAGTGTTGTTTTGGGTCGGAGCAGCTGGAAGTTATGATGATAGAGCTAAAAAAATCACAAAGTCTTTTGTGAAGATTTTACACCAAGCTAATGTTGATTTTGCAGTATTAGGTACTGAAGAAAGTTCTACTGGTGATGCTGCAAAAAGAGCAGGAAATGAGTTTTTATTCCAGATGCAAGCAATGACAAATATTGAAATTTTAAATGCTTACGAAGTAAAAACTATTGTTACATGTGATCCTCACTCTTTTAACACACTTAAAAATGAATATCCTAGTTTAGGAGGGAAATATGAAGTATACCACCATACACAATATATTAGTAAGTTAATTGCAGATGGTAGGTTATCTATTGAGGGAGAAAACTTAAAAAATAAAAGATTAACATATCATGATCCTTGTTATTTAGGTCGTGCTAATGATGTATATGAAACTCCACGAGATTTAATTCGTCAGTTAGGTGTTAAATCTACAGAAATGAAGCGTCATAAATCTACAGCTTTATGTTGTGGTGCTGGTGGAGCACAAATGTTTAAAGAACCTGAAAAAGGTGATATGGATATTAATCTTTTACGTACAAAAGATGCTTTAGAAACAAATCCAGAGATTATAGCTACAGGTTGTCCGTATTGTAATACAATGATGACAGATGGAGTTAAGTTTAATCTGAAAGAGGATCAAATTGTTGTTAAAGATATTGCTGAACTTATTGCTGAAGCTAACAATCTATAAAAGACAATAAAAATGTTATGAAAAAGAAAATCTTGTTACTAGGAGTAGTGTTTTTTACACTTATTTTAAGTGCTCAAGAGGCTACTTTAGATAAAATAGCTAAGGAAACTTGTGAATATTTGAATGAAGTTGATTTTAAATCATTATCTAAAAAAGATTTAGAAATAAAACTAGGTATACAAATCATAAAGTTATACTCTAAGTATGAAAAGGAATTAAAATCTGAAGGTTTAGAGTTTGAGTTAAATGAAGACCAAAAAGGTATTGAAAGTTATGCAGAGAAAGTAGCTTTTAGTATGATAAAATTTTGTCCAGAGGTATTAGCTGCTTTTGCTGACGATGGAGAAGATGAGATGCAAGAAGTTGCGAGTATTCTCTACCTAGAAGGTGAAATTAAGAAAATCTCTGGTGAAGAATTATATGTTATCGAAATAAAAGATACTTCAGGTAAAACCCAAAAGTTTCTTTGGTTAAATAACTTCGAGGGTTCAGATGAACTTATTGAATTAGATAAAAAAGTAAAAGGAAAAAAAGTGAAAATATTTTATGAAGATGTAGAGTACTTTTCACCAAAATTAAAAGAGTATATTGTTAGAAAGAAAGTTTCAAAAGTAGAGTTTTTATAAACCCTAGAGTATGGAAGACCAATTTCAAAATAATGAAGTGATCAACTTCCCAGATATTTCAAATGTAACATTTAAAAGCATAGAAAAACGCTATTTGAAAGTACTACTTTTAAGTGCTTTTTCTTATATCTTATTTATAGTTTTAGGATCTGTTTTATTTTTAGAAAAAGTAATCCGTAAAAAAGAAGAAGGTTTTCCTTTTTACATAATTTACATTTCTTTAATAGTGTTGACTATACTTTACATTCTAAATATAATACTCGGTTTTCCAAAACGTAAATATGTAATAAGAGAACAGGATATTACATATAAAAGTGGATTCATCACTAGAACCATGGTTACAGTTCCTTTTTCTAGAATTCAGCACGTTGAAATAGACGAAGGAATATTTTCAAGAATTTTTAAATTGGCTTCTTTAAGTGTTTACACTGCCGGAGATAGTAGTGATGATCTTGAAATAAGAGGACTATCGAAAGATCAAGCATTAAAAATTAAAGAGTTTATTAGCAGTAAGATTAATGAGTAATGAAATAGACTTTTCAGAATTTAGAACACAATCGTTAAAAGGTATTGTAATTATCTACGGTAAAATTCTCTTTCGAGTTTTAAAAGCAACATGGGTTTTATTATTCCTTTTTATCACAAAAGCTTCTAAATTATCATCAATAAATATCCTTTATTTTTATTTTGGAATCATAGGAATATTACTCTTTATCCTAATTAGATCATACCTAGTTTACAAGAACTTTAAATTTAAAATAGATGGAGATTCCTTTGTTTTAAAGAAAGGAATTATAGCTAAAAACAATACAGCAATTGCCTTTGATAGAATTCAAAATGTGAATTTTTCACAGAATGTAATTCATCAGTTAATCAATGTTTATCAGGTCGATATAGAAACAGCAGGTTCAGATAAAACAGAAATTTCAATCAAAGCATTATCGCTTGATCAAGCAAAAGCACTCCGAAAAAAAATTACGGATGGAAAAACTCAAGAACAATCGATAGTTGAAGAAAATGAGTTGGTTAAAGAAAAACCCTTACTTTCTATTGGAGTAAATGATTTATTGAAAGTAAGTATTACTGAAAATCACCTACAAAGTTTATTACTTTTAACAGCTTTTTTATTTGGGTTTTATCAACAAATACAAGATGTTTTTCAAAACTTCATTGGAGAAGAAATTTTAGACAATTACGTAAACAAAGGAAAAGATTTACTTACAGGAAGTTTACTATTACTGTTAGGTTTACTAATCTTTTTATCGATAGTAGCCATCATAAGTTCATTTGTTCGTGTTTTTCTTAGACATTTCAACTTAACTTTTTCAATTAAAAATAGAGCTTTTGAAATTCAACAAGGCCTAACTAATAAGAAAGCGATTATCCTTAAAAAGGAAAAAGTTCAGTTTATCACTATTATTACAAACCCTTTAAAAAGAAGATTGGGTATTTCATATGTTATTTTTAAACAAGCCATCAGCGGAAAAGTAAAAAAGACAGACAAGCTCATAAAAATAGTAGGTTGTAAGAAAGAACATCTAGATAAAATAAAAGAGACTTTGTACACATCTTACGATTTTGAAAATGTCACTAAAGAAAAACCACATTGGTATTTCACATATAGAATCATACTTAGAACTACATTAATTCTTTTGTGTTTTAACGTATTCTTCTATTTTATTTTTGATGGAAAAAATCAAGTATTTGTAAATGTATTTTTGCTTCTGATTATAGGAACATTGTTTTATAAGAAAATACGAAAGTTATTCTTTAAGGTATCTAAAGATATGCTGCTAGTTGGTGGAGGAGCTATTGAAACAAGTAGTACATATTTAGAAATGTTTAAAGTGCAAAATGTGAAAATTCAACAAAGTATTTTCCAGAGAAGAAGAAAAGTAGCTGATGTAATCTTACAAACAGCTTCAGGAAAAATAAAATTACCAAGTATAAAAGAACAAAGAGCAAACGAACTTTATAATCATATTTTATATACAATAGAAACGAGTACAAAAGAATGGATGTAAAAAGTTATATAAAAGCAGCAAGATTACGAACATTACCGCTTTCAATCTCAGGAATAATTGTTGGAGCATCATTGGGAAATTACGACTCGGTCAAAAATCTAGCTTTTAAATGTTGTTTTGGGTGTCCAAAATCATATACAACATTAATTTTCTGGTTAGCTATTCTAACGACAATAGGTTTTCAAGTATTGTCAAATTTTGCAAACGATTATGGAGATGGAATAAAGGGAACTGATAAAGATAGAGAAGGAGAAGCACGTATGGTTGCGTCTGGAGCAATAACACCGCAACAAATGAAAAGAGCAATGATAATAACTACTATTCTCACTCTAATTGTGGCAATTGCTTTAATTTATGTGGCATTTGGTAAAGACAATTTTATTTATTCTCTATTGTTTTTCGGTTTAGGGATTACGTCAATTGTGGCTGCTATTAAATATACAGTTGGTAAATCTGCTTACGGTTACAGCGGATTTGGTGATATATTTGTTTTCCTTTTCTTTGGTTTATTAGCAGTTGTAGGAACTTATTTTTTATATACCAAAGAAATCAATTTTACAATTTTTCTCCCAGCTTTTTCAGTTGGATTATTAAGTACAGCTGTACTTAATTTAAATAATATGAGAGATCGTGTTAATGATGAAAAATCAGGAAAAAATACTATTGTAGTAAAAATAGGAGCAGAATTCGCTAAATATTATCATTATTATTTGATAGTTTCATCGTTTTTATTCTCTTTCTTATATGTAGGAATTCACTATAGAACACCTTGGCAATTCTTATTTTTGGTAGCTTATATACCACTAGCTAAGCATTTATTATTTGTGTATAAGAATGAAAATGAACCTTTATTAGACGGAGAGTTAAAGAAAGTAGCATTAAGTACTTTTTTGTTTGCGATTCTTTTTGGTCTAGGTAACGTTTTGTAATTTTACTTACGCTACAAAAACAAACAACAATTCAAAAAAACATGAAGATTACATTTTACGGTCATGCTTGTTTCGGCATAGAAATTAATAATACTAACATTATAGTTGATCCTTTTATTACCGGAAATCCGTTAGCACAAGACATTGATATAAATTCAATTAAAGCAGATTATATTTTAGTAACACATGCACATCAAGATCATGTTTTAGATGTAGAGGTTCTAGCAGAGAGAACTGGAGCTACTATTGTTTCTAATTACGAAATTGTAATGTATTATGGAGCAAAAGACTTAAAAGGACATCCAGTTAATCATGGAGGAACTTTTAAAACAGAGAATTTTTCAGCTAAATATGTAAATGCTATTCATACGTCTTCATTTGCAGATGGTTCTTATGGTGGTCAGCCAGGCGGTTTTGTAATTACTGCAGGTGATAAATCGTTATATATTGCTGGTGATACAGCGGTAACGATGGATATGAAATTAATTCCTATGACAACTAAATTAACAGCTTCAATTTTTCCAATCGGAGATAATTTTACAATGGGAGTTACAGACGCGATTATCGCAAGTGATTTAGTAGAGTGTGATTCAGTAATAGGATGTCATTTCAATACTTTTCCACCAATTGAAATTGATGTAGATAATGCTAAACAACAATTTTCAGATGCAGGAAAAGAATTAAATATTGTAGAAATAGGAGCTTCAATAACAATCTAAAATGAAAAGAATTAAAATAATCTTAGGAGTAATTGCAGCTTTAACTATTGTGTTTTTTTCAACAGGACTTTTCTTTAAAGAAACAGCCTATACGACTCAAATCACAGTAAACAAACCAATAGACGAAGTTTTTTCATTGTTTAATGATACGTCTAAAATAAAAAACTGGATTCCAGATGTACAATCAATAGAAGCTATTGATGAAAAACCTGAAAAAACAGGAAGTACTTATAAAATGGTTGTAAAGAATAATAATGGTGAAGAAATTGCTTTAGAAGAAAAAGTAATTGCTTTTGTACCTAACGAGAAAGTAACTTTACGATTTAAATCGCCAACAATGTTAAAAACGGATGATTACGTTTTTAGTTTTACTGATGGAAATACTACAATTCAGAATAATTCAAGATGTATCGGTGGTTCTTATATTTTAAGTTGTCTGTTTCCTTATTTCAAAGGAAAATTACAAAGTATCGATCAAGAATACTTAAATAATTTTAAAGCTTTTATAGAAAAAAACTAAGAGATTGATTCAAGCTAAATTTCAAAAATATACTTTAGAGTTTAAACGTCCGAGTGGGACTTCAAGAGGTGTTTTAAGAGTAAAAGAAACGTATTTACTTCTTTTAAGTGAAGGTGATAAGCAAGGAATTGGAGAATGTGGAGTGTTTAAAGGTTTAAGTGCTGATGATAGACCAGATTATGATGAGAAGTTAATTTGGACTTGCAATAATATCAATTTAGGTTTAGAGAAATTGTTACAAGAACTTATCGAGTTTCCTTCTATTCAAATTGGTGTTGAACAAGCTTTTTTATCATTAAATTCTCAAGATAAGTTTGAATTATTTCCTTCTGATTTCACACAAAAAAAAGACCCAATTTCAATTAATGGATTAATTTGGATGGGGGATGCAGATTTTATGAAATCTCAAATTCAAGACAAATTAAATGAAGGCTTTTCTTGTATAAAAATGAAAATTGGTGCCATTAATTTTGAAGAAGAATTAGCATTATTAAAAAGTATTAGAAAAGAATTTTCTTCAAAAGAGATTGAATTGCGTGTAGATGCAAATGGAGCTTTCGCACCAAATGAAGCATTAGAGAAATTAAAGCGTTTGTCTGAGTTAGAATTACATTCTATAGAGCAACCGATAAAACAAGGTCAATATGAAGAAATGGCAAAACTGTGTGAGAAAACTCCTTTGCCAATTGCCTTAGATGAAGAATTGATTGGTGTTTTTTTAACTGAAGAAAAGAAAAAGCTTATTCAAAATATTAATCCGCAATACATTATTTTAAAACCTACTTTAGTTGGTGGATTTAAAGGAAGTCAAGAATGGATTGATATTGCAGAACATAATAATATCGACTGGTGGATTACTTCTGCATTAGAAAGTAACATTGGTTTAAATGCCATTGCACAGTGGACATATACTTTAAAAAGTAAAATGCCTCAAGGATTAGGAACTGGAAGTTTGTTTACAAATAATTTCGATAGTCCATTAGAGGTGAAAAATGGAAAGTTACAATACAATACTACCTTGGATTGGAACTTTAATTTAAAATAAAATACAATGAACTACATTCAGCAAGCATTTAAAGGAAGAAACGAATGGTATTTATATCTAATAAGTATCTTCTTAATTTTATTCGGTTGGCAAATAATTGGAGGAATTCCATTACTGATAACTGCCGTGCTTTTTTCAGATGGTGTTGGAGGTTTTACTAAAGCTGCTGAAAATAATTTTTTAGGAATTGGTATTGATAGTAATTTATATCTCTTCCTAATGATATTAATGTTTATTTTTGGTTTACTCGCGTTAATTGTTTGTATAAAATATATACACAAGAGAAAATTCACAACCTTAGTTACTTCAAGAAAAAAAATAGATTGGAAGCGCTTTTGGTTCGCGTTCGTAATTTGGGCAGTTATAGCAATTATTATTACTACTGTCGGAATTTTAATGTCTCCTGAAGATTATGTATGGAATTTTAAACCCGTTCCTTTTTTTACATTATTATTGGTTTCTTTTTTGTTTTTACCTTTTCAAACAAGTTTTGAAGAGTTACTGTTTAGAGGATATTTATTACAAGGATTTGGAGTTCTTTTTAAAAATAGATGGGTGCCACTTATTATAACGTCTGTGGTTTTCGGATTATTACATGGAGCAAATCCAGAAGTTGAAAAGCTAGGATACATCAGTATGGTCTTTTACATCGGAACAGGTTTGTTTTTTGGAATACTAACACTTTTAGATGAAGGAACAGAGCTTGCTTTAGGATTTCATGCAGCGAATAATATTATAGCTGCAGTATTTGTAACAGCGAATTGGACTGTTTTTCAAACAGAAGCCTTGTATGTAGATCATTCAGAACCTTCTGTTGGTATAGAAATGTTTTTACCAGTATTTGTAATATATCCAGCTGTAATTTTCTTTTTGTCGAAAAAATATGGGTGGACAAATATGAAAGATAAACTATTCGGAAATATTACTGTTCCTGTTGCACAAGAAAATATTATTGACATAAAAGGTGTAGAGGAAAATGCATCTTAATTTTAAATTGAATGGAATTTCTTTTCAGTCTGAAGAGGAATTAATAGCATATTCAAAAACAATTTCAAAGAGTATATATTCTTTCTTTATTGACTGGTTCAATCAAGAAGATTATTTAGTTGTAACAACTTCTGGTTCTACAGGAAAACCTAAACCAATTTCTTTGAAGAAAGAGTTTATGAAAAACTCTGCAATAGCTACTGGAAACTTTTTCAATGTAAAAGAAGACACAAAAGCATTATTATGTCTTTCTGCAGATTATATTGCCGGAAAAATGATGTTGGTTAGAGCGTTAATTTTAGGTTGGTCGCTTGATGTTGTAAGTGTAGATTCTAATCCACTTTCAAAGACAAAAGAAGATTATGATTTTTCAGCAATGGTTCCAATGCAATTGCAAAATTCTTTGCAGGATTTACATCGCATAAAAAAAATAATTGTTGGTGGTGGAGTAGTTTCTAATACATTGATAAGTAAAATTCAGGATAATCAAACTCAGATTTTTGCAACCTATGGAATGACAGAAACCATTACACATATTGCTGTGAAAAAATTGAATGATTTTAATGAAAAACCAGTTTTTTACCAAAGTTTGCCCAATGTTGAAATTGGCATAGATCATCGAAGTTGTTTGGTTATTAAAGCGCCAAAAGTATCAGATGAATTGGTGGTGACAAATGATGTTGTTCAGCTAGTTTCAGATAATCAATTTGAATGGTTGGGGAGGTTTGATAATATTATTAATTCTGGAGGAGTAAAGCTAAATCCAGAAAAAATAGAAGAAAAATTATCACAAATAATTCATGGTAGATTCTTTGTTATTGGTTTTCCAGATGAAACTTTAGGAGAAAAGTTAATTCTTATCGTAGAAGGAGAAAAATATGATCTTTCACTATCTAGTGTAAAAGGTTTATCAAAATATGAAATTCCTAAAGAAGTATATTTTTTATCCAATTTTATAGAAACAGAAACTCAAAAAATTCAGCGTAAAAAAACACTTGAAAAACTCAAATTATAATTCAAATTAGCTTTTTTGATTACTTAAAAGCGGAAATTACCGCTAACTTTCTAAAAATACATTTTCACTAATCAAAAATAGGTTGTAACTCATTCATTACTTTTTTATAGTGTAAATTCTCATACATTTATCGAAAATCAAATTGTATGAAATCAAAATTTACCCTTTTTATACTTGTACTTACTTTAGTGAGTCAGGTTCATGCTCAGGAAGTTCCTGTGATAAAAATAGACGAAAAAGAAATCTCTGTAAAGAAGTTGAAAATAGAAACTTCAATTATTGGAGATATAGCGTTCACTACTTATGATATGTCTTTTTATAACCCGAATGATAGAGTTTTAGAAGGAGAGTTGTTATTTCCTTTAGGAGAAAATCAATCAGTAATTCGATATGCTTTAGATATTAATGGGAGTTTAAGAGAAGCAGTTATTGTAGAAAAAGAAAAAGCAAGAGTTGCTTTTGAAAGTACAATTCGACAAAAAATAGATCCAGCCTTATTAGAGAAAACAAAAGGAAATAACTACAAAAGTAGAATTTATCCAATTCCGGCTAAAGGTTACAAAAGAATAGTAATAGGCGTTCAGCAACAATTGATTTTAAATAATAAGAATTATTACTATGAACTTCCTTTTCAGTTTAAAAATAAAATGGAAGAATATGCTTTAGATATCAAGGTTTTAAATCAAAAAGGAAAACCTAAAGTTAAAAAAGGATTACTATCGAGTTTTAAATATAATACTGAAAAAGACGAGTTTCAAAGTAAATACCAAGGAAAAAGTATTAAAGTTAAAGAGCCAGTATTGGTTAAAATTCCTTTAAATACTTCAAAAGAAAAAGTAATTGCAACAAACGAATATTTTTATTGCGCTAAAGTTTTAAAAGATGTAAGAACGAATAATGAGTTAGAAAACAGCATTACTATTTTTTGGGATACATCTTTATCTCAAGAAAGTAAAAAGCTAGATGCTGAATTAGAATTACTAGAAACGTATTTTCAAAAAGCAAAAAATGCATCAGTAAAATTAGTAAAGTTTAATCTGAAGAAACATACCGAATTAACATATTCAGTTTCGAATGGAGTATGGAAATCATTAAAGGAAGAATTAAAAGCAACAGCTTTTGATGGAGGAACATCTTTTGATTTTTTAGAGTCATATCAAGACAGTAATAGCTTACATATCTTTTTTACCAATGGATTAAATACGTTAGATGAAAGTCAAATAAATTTTAAGAAAAAAACATATGTAGTCAATAGTCTACGCAGTGCAGATCATAATGTATTAAAGTATGCAGCTGTAAAATCTGGTGGAGATTATATCAATTTAAAGAATGAATCTATAAAAAAAGCATTTCAAAAGTTTCAGCAGAATAAACTACAATTTTTGGGAACTGATTTAAATGAAAATATAGAGACTTATCCAGAAATAGGTAGTAGAATAGGAGCAAACTTCACCTTATTAGGAAAAGGGTTTAAAACAAAAGATATTATATATGTTTATTTAGGAAAAGGAAAAGATACTTTAAGAACATTACGTTTTAAGCTAAAGAGAAGCGAGAAAAAAAACAATTACATCTCTAAAATTTGGGCACAAAAAAAACTTGATTATTTAAGTGTGCAAAAAGAAGAAAATAGAAGAGCTATAGTAAAATTAAGTAAAGAGTATCAAATTATAAGTCCATTTACTTCTCTGTTAGTTTTAGATAGAATTGAGGATTATGTAACTCATGAAATTACACCGCCCAATGAATTACTAGAAGAATACAATAGATTATTAAGTATAAAAGTAAATGACAAGAAAGAAAGAATTGCACGTTTACAAAATGATTTATTTGATGATTATGATGAAATTTTAGAATGGTATAGTAAAGACTATAAAGAAATACCAAGAAATGATGTAGCTCCAAAATATGTAGCACAAACAGATATGACTGTGAATGCTACGGTAGAAAGAGTTGAAACAAACAACACTTCAAACGAAGAGAATTCTCAAACAAATCAAGCTAATGTAAGAACAGGAGAGGGTGAGACATTTTTAGTAAAAGGAACAGTAAGTGATGAAACTGGTCCAATGCCAGGAGTTAACATTCTTATAAAAGGAACTACAACTGGAACAGAAACAGATTTCGATGGAAATTTTTCTATTTCAGTAAAAAAAGGAGATGTATTGGTATATAGTTATATAGGAATGAAAACAGAAGAAAGAGTAATAGCAAATACAAACCCTTATAATGTAGTATTAACTAGCGACAATGTTTTAGATGAAGTGGTAGTTGTAGGATATGTACCAGTTAAAGAAAGAACAGTTACCGCTGCCGTATCTATGGTGGCAAGTGAAGCTATAGAAGAAGTTTCAGAAGATAATGATGGAGTTGTTCTAGCTGGTAGTAAAGAAAAAGCGTTAGCGATAAGAGGTGCAAGTTCAATTTCATCAAGTACTAAACCATTATATGTTGTGAATGGGAAATTAGTAGATGGAAACCCGAGATTAAGTCCAAATGAAATCGCTTCTATTTATGTGATTAAAGATGAAGATGGACAAAAAATTTATGGAAGTAGAGCGGCTAATGGAGTGATTGTGATTACAACACATGAAGCTAAAAGTAAAGACGAAAAAAATATAGAAGCTTTTGAAGCTATGGTGGAAGGTAAAATTGAATTGAAAGGTTGGAACCCTGATACACCATATTTAAAAGAGCTTAAAAAAATCCAGAATACTAATGAAGCTTTTAGTAAGTATTTAGAATTACGAAATAAGTATAGCAATGCTCCATCATTTTATATAGATGTAGCAGATTTCTTCAAAGAAAGAAATCAAGAAGAAAAAGCAATTCAAGTTTTATCTAATGTAGCGGAAATAGAATTAGATAATTATGAGTTATTACGATCATTAGCTTACAAATTTGAAGAATATAAAATGTATAGTTCAGCCATTCATATGTATAAGCAAATTGTAGAGTTAAGACCAGAAGATATTCAGTCGTATCGTGATTTAGCTTTAGTTTATGGAGATGTCGGAGAATATCAAAAAGCAGTGGATTTATTATATCAAATTGTAAATGGTGAGTTTGTTGATAAAGATGAAGATAGAAGATATGAAGGGATTGAAACTGTAGCATTATTTGAGTTAAATAAAATGATACGTATCCACAGAGAAAAACTTCAAATAGAACATTTTGATAAAAGATTCTTAAAAGATGTAGCTCTAGATTTGGTCATTACTATAGATTGGAATCATAATGATACAGATATCGATTTATGGGTAACAGATCCAAACGGAGAAGAATGTTCTTACAGACATAGTGAAACAAAAATTGGAGGTTATATAACTAATGATATGACAGAAGGTTTTGGTCCTGAGGCTTTCATGTTAAAAAAAGCAATAAAAGGAAAATACAAAATTGCAGTTGATTATTATTCTAGTTCACAGCAAAAAATATCTGGGCCCACTACTTTAAAACTGTCAATTTATAAGAATTATGGAAGAGTAAATCAGGTAAAAGAAGTTAAAGTTATTCGCTTAACCAACAAAGATGATAAAATTGAAATTGGAAACATAACTTTCTAATTTTAGTGTTTAGTTAGTTGAAGAAAGGGTCAGTATTACATAGCTACTGGCCTTTTCATTTTTTTGAAAATCTCACAAAATAAAAATCCGTTTACTCATTCAAATAACCATTTCGCTAATTCCTTGTTTTAAAAGAAGGTAACTATAGATAGTTTTGGTTGCATAAATTTTGTAGTTATGAAGAAAATAATTCAAATATTAGTTTTAATACTATACATTCCTTGTTCATTCGCTCAAGAAAAAACAATAACAGGAGTAGTTTCAGATGAGTTGAATAACATATTGCCATATGTAAATGTACTTGTAAAGAACACCAAAAAAGGAACCACAACAGATATTAACGGAAAGTATACAATAAAGGCATCTCATAAAGATGTATTAGTTTTTTCTTCTTTAAGATATAAAACAGTAGAGAGGAAAGTAAATGGAGCTTCTGTTATTAATGTTACTTTAAAAACCGCGGAATCACCTCAGTTAGAAGAAATTGTTATGGTACAGGAAGTAATCGAAGTTGTAGAGGATGATATTCAAGAGTCAATTCAATATAATAAAGTGATTCCAGCACCTAAAAAAGAAAAAATTAGAAGAGGAAGAGTAAGACGAAATAATATGTCTGCAAATTGGTTTGTTTCTTCACTAGCTAAAGAGTTAAAAATTAGAGGAACTTCTAGTTTAGAAGGCACAAAAGATCCTCTTTTTATAATTGATGGAATTCCTATTAAAAAGAATTTAAATAAAACAATTCAGAATATTGATCCAGAAAAAATAAAAAACGTAAATGTTTTAAAGCCCCAAAAAGCTCAGCAGTTATATGGTATTTCAGGAAGAAACGGTTGTGTAATTATAACTACTAGAAGTGGGAATTATCGTGTAGAAGATCAAGAAAGTTATCAAGAAATTAACGAGAATCATTTTGAAAGAGTAACATTATCTCCTTTATCTACATTTTCAATTGATGTCGACAAAGCATCTTACAGTAATATTAGAAGAATGATAAATAATGGGAATTCCATTCCTGCAGATGCTGTTAAGATAGAAGAAATGATTAATTATTTCGATTATAAATATCCACAACCAAAAGATAAACATCCATTTTCAATAACTACAGAATTCACTAAAACACCATGGAATAATGTTACAAAGTTGGTTCGTATAGGTTTACAAGGAAAAAAATATGAGCAAGATGAATTACCAGCTTCTAATCTTACTTTTTTAATAGATGTTTCTGGTTCTATGCGAGGAGCTAATAAATTACCATTGTTAAAAAAAGCATTTAAATTATTAGTAAATCAATTACGAGCGAAAGATAAAGTTTCGATAGTTGTTTATGCAGGAGCGGCTGGAGTTGTGTTAGAGCCTACATCAGGGAATAATAAAGAAAAAATTTTAAAAGCATTAAATAATCTTAGAGCTGGAGGTTCAACAGCAGGAGGGAAAGGAATTAATTTAGCATACAAACTTGCGGAGAGAAACTTTAAAAGAAATGGAAATAATAGAGTAATTCTAGCCACTGATGGAGACTTTAATGTTGGTGCATCATCAGATAAAGCAATGAAAACATTAATAGAAGAAAAGAGAAAGTCGGGAGTATTTTTATCGGTTTTAGGTTTCGGTTATGGAAATTATAAAGACAGTAAGCTAGAAACTTTAGCAGATAAAGGAAATGGAAATCATGCTTATATAGATACGATGCAAGAAGCTCAAAAAGTGTTTGGAAAAGAATTTGGAGGTACTTTGTATACAATTGCTAAAGATGTAAAAATTCAAGTAGAATTTAATCCTAAAAAAGTTCAAGCTTATCGTTTAATAGGTTATGAAAATAGATTACTAAATGACGAAGACTTTGTAGATGATACCAAAGATGCAGGTGAATTAGGTAGTAATCATAGTGTAACTGCTTTATACGAAGTTATTCCTGTTGGTGTAAATAGCGAATATTTAAAAACAATTCCAGATTTAAAGTATACAAAGGCTCTAGTTAACGATTATAATGACGAGTTGTTAACGGTAAAGTTTAGATATAAGAAACCAAAAGGTGAAAAAAGTATTGCGTTAATAAAAACAGTAAAAGATAAAGTAACTAAAGCAACGGAAGATATGAATTTTGCATCAGCAGTTGCTCTATTTGGAATGCATTTAAGAAATTCAAAATATAAAGGAGATTCAAGAATAGAAGATATTATTCAACTTGCTAAGAAAGGTAAAGGTAATGATGAAGAAGGATTCAGAGGAGAATTTATTCGATTGGTTAAAGCTCACACAAGTACTAATTAAACAAAAAACACCGCTAATTAGCGGTGTTTTTTGTTGACTTTATCTTGAAGGGAATTCATTACCGCCAGCACAGCCTAAATCTGTCATACATTCCAAGAAATGATTATAATTATTAGGGTGACAAGCATTACACTCAGCCATAATTTCCGTGCAAGTTACAGGACTAAGCATTCCTCCATGAATTTGTTTTTGTTGTTTCTTTTGTATCGTAATTCCTAAGTTTGAGATGTTTTTAATCATAATATGTATTTTTAAAAAAATTCATATCTAAATAAGTAAACAGAATTGCTGAAAGCAAGATTGACTTCAAAAGCGTATTTAAAAACTGTAAAAGTGATTACGTGATGTATAAAAAGCCAAATTCAACTTATAATTAAAAAAAACACCGCAATTGCGGTGCTTTTTTAATATTGATAATTCGTTTCTCTTCTACTATTGTCACTCTTTAAAAAAGTAATATTCATAGGTAGATTGAATTCGTTAACTTCTATATCTACAAGTTTTTCATCATCTCTATATCTAATAAACTGAGGTGTATTTCTTATTCTTTTGGAAGAACTTGAAACACTATTATAAAATGGGTTTTTAATATCTGAATATGAATACCTTGTAATTCTTGATGAATTTATTGTTCCATCAGGAAAACGTATGTTAAAAACTCTTTTTATTAATTGATCTTGACTATCATATTCAAATGTGTATGTCACATTATTTCTAGTTGATTCTACAACTAAATCTCTAGTATTGTATTCATAAAATTGATCTTCTTGTTCGTTATTATCAAATGTAGAAGTAGTAGAAGTAATTAGATCACCTTCGTAATTATAATCAATTCGTTCAATACTATTCGTGTTTTCTCTTTTTAAAGTATAACTGTAAGTTTCATAATCACTTTCGTTATCTTTTAAATTAATGTGTATTGTATATTCTGAACTTCTTCCAGGACTTTGAAAATTATCTGACTTAATATCAATTCTTGTAACCAAATTATCTGAATTGTAGAAATAGTCAGAAACTCTTCTAGAAATAAGCATGTCATTGCTGTCATAAATAGTAGAAGTTACTCTACTTACTAACGGGCTTCCATCTTCTGTCCCATTTTCAGCTGGTCCACAAGCGGACAAAATTACAAAGCAAACAACATAAAATAATTTTTTCATAGTTTTTTGCAGTATATCTTATTATGCTTCCATACTATGATACACTTGATTGACATCATCATCTTCTTCGAGACGCTCTAATAATTTTTCAACATCTTCTTGTTGTTCAGCAGAAAGTTTGGTTGTTGTAGTTGGAATTCTTTCAAATTCTGAAGAAACGATTTCTATATTATTTTCTTCTAAATATCCTTGAATGGCACCAAACTGTCCAAATGGAGCATATAACATTACACTATTATCTTCTTCATCAGTAAAAACTTCTTCCACTTCAAAATCGATCATTTCCATTTCAAATTCTTCAAGATCCATTCCTAAAGATTCCTCTTTTACTTTAAAATTCACTACATGATCGAACATAAAAACTACAGATCCAGAAGTTCCTAAGTTTCCGTTACATTTATTAAAAGCAGCTCTTACATTTGCTACAGTTCTATTATTGTTATTTGTTGCAGTTTCTACAACGATAGCAATTCCATGAGGAGCGTATCCTTCAAACAAAACCTCTTTATAGTTTGCAGTATCTTTATCTGAAGCTTTTTTAATGGCACGTGCTACATTATCTTTTGGCATGTTAGCAGCCTTTGCATTTTGAATAACAACACGTAAACGAGAATTGGTTTCTGGATTCGGTCCACCTTCTTTAACAGCCATTACGATATCTTTACCAATTCTAGTAAAAGTTTTCGCCATTGCTGACCAACGTTTCATTTTTCGTGCTTTTCTAAATTCAAATGCTCTTCCCATTTCTTACTGTGATTAATTTAATGTTAGCAAATGTAAAAAAATCAAAGTACTTATAAAAAAGAAACACCATCCGTTTAAGATGGTGTTTTTAGTGATTTTATTCGTTATTGTTTTTTTACAAATTCGACTCTTCTGTTGTTGGCTTTTTCTTCAGGCGTTTTATTCGTATTTAATGGCTCGCTTTCACCTTTTCCAATAATGGATAAACGTGCTGCATCTATACCTTGATCAATAATAGCTTTTTTTACAGCTTCAGCTCGGTCAGAAGATAATTTAATATTGCTTTCGTCATCACCATCATTATCAGTATGACCAATAATATCAAACTTCCAATCTTTATTTTCATTTAAAACATTCACTACTTTATTTATGATTCCTAAAGATGATTTTTTAATGTTTGATGTTCCACTATCAAAAATAATTCCATTAGTTACATATTTTCCATCAGCAACTATTCGCTTATACATTTGTCCGCCTCCATGAGCAATACGAATGTTTTTTATAGCTAAATAAGGATGTTGTTTTTTTCCTTGATAATAGCACCATAAGTTTAAAGCAAAAATTTCTGGATTACTATCGAATTTAGGAATGTTAGAAATACGTTTATTATCATAGTACATTTTAAATTTCCCCTTGTAATATGAAATAGAAATATGATGCCAATCATTCTGATTTCCTAACGGAACTCCTTCAACTTTAAAGTTTTTGTTAGATGCCCAACCTCTAGTTTTTTTAGTAGATTCATCAAAAACAACTTCAATACTCTTGTTGTAAATACGTGAATCAAAGAATATTTCATTCTCCATATGCCAAATTTTTTCATCAAAGAAGTTAGGAATTAATACATCATATTCTATTGTGAATTCATCTCCTAAATACCCAGTTTTATCAAATAAAGGTTTAATAATATTGGCATTTTCGGCAGTCAGAATAATAACTTTTTCTCCGTTTAATTTTGCTACTTCGGCATTTCCTTTAACCAAATCCCAACGAGAAGGAAATTCTCCAGTTTCTTCAAATTGTAAATCGTCGTAAAAAATTACGTTTTCACCAGGAACAAATTTGAAATTTCTCCACAAGTTAGGAGCGTCTGCTGAAATTTTTTCTGAAGAAGCTTTTTTACCTTTACTATCTTTAGTTTTACTGTTTGGGTTAATAGTTTCATCGATTTCTTTTTCTACTATTTTTTCTGCTTTTTTCTTTAGTTTTTTCCAAAATTGTGCTTGAACGTTAATATTGAAACCGAAAAAAAAAGTACAGCAGATGATAAGAATCTTTACAATTCTGTTCATAGTTATTTGTTTTTAGTTGTATTTAATTCTAGTTGAGAGGAATTAAATAAGATTATTAGATTTATTGTAATTTTAAAATAACTGTTTTGTGAATTGTGGAAGAGGTCTTTATTGAATTACAAGAGGATTGTTTTGAATTTGAAGCGATTTCTTTTGAGACGGTATTATAGTTTTTTTAATGCTCGAATTAATTGTTCTTTTTTCGCTTTAGAAACAGGAAGAATAGTTTTGTTTGATAAAAGGATTTCTTCATTTTTTTTGTGAAATTTCTCTACGTATTCAATATTGATTAAGTAGCGCTGATGAATTCTTATAAAAGAATAAGGAGCTAATTTTTCATCAAAAGACTTTAAAGATTTAGAAACTACAATTTCCTCTTTATTTTTTAAGGTGAAAATCGTGTAGCTATTTTCTGATGAAGCATAAATAATTTCTTCAATAGGAACAACATGTAAATGATCAATATCTGATAAAACTATTTTCTTACTTTGAGAATTATAATTGTGTAAAAAAGTATCTAATTTTTCTTTTTGATCGTTGTTGATTTTATTTTCAATTACCTTATCAATTGCTTGGCATATTTCGTTTGGAGTGAATGGCTTTAAAATAAAATCTAAAGCACTAAACTTAAAAGCTTGAATAGCGTATTTACTGTAAGAAGTGATAAAAATAATTTTAAAATCAGCATTAGGAAATTCCTTAAGAATGGAAAAACCTTCACCATCATCTAAGTTGATATCTAAGAAAATAAAATCTGGTTTATATGTATTTAAAATAGAAATGCCTTTTTCTATTGAAGTGGCAGTACCCAAAACTTTAATTGAAGGAAAGTTATTTTTTATGATATCCTGTAACACATCTACAGTATTTTTGTTGTCTTCAATAATTATACAATTCATTAGTAGCTTTTCTTAGGGAATAATAAAGAAACTGTTGTACCGCTAGAATTAGATTTGATCTCTTTTTGTATGAAATAGTTATGGGTTTTGGATAAGTTTTTAATACGTTCTTCTATTACATCTGAGCTTGAATATCGTTCTAATAATTGGTTATTGCTTTTACTTTTTACTCCCTTTCCATTATCACTAACAATAACTCTTATAAAGTCATTATTATTGTGATAACTAACAGAAACCAATCCGTTTTCTATATCTTTAATTCCATGTTGTAATGCATTTTCTATAAATGGTTGAATTAGCATAGGAGGAATTAAATATTCTGAAATTTCATCACTACTTTCTATTGAGAACGCTACATTATTCTGAAAATTACTCTTTTGTAAATTTAAATAAGCTTGCATTGCATCAAAATCTTCTCTCACAGTAATGAAATCTTTTGAAGTATTTTCAAACATTGAACGCATTAACTTACTGTAATTAGAAAGGTAGTTTAAAGATGTTTCTTTCTGATTTTTATAAATATAAGATTGAATATTATTCAAAGAGTGAAATAAAAAGTGTGGATTTAATTGTGTTTGAAGAAGTTTGTTCTGTAAAAAAGCTTTTTGTAAAGATTGTTTGGTTTTTTCATTTTTGAACCATAAAAATAAAAGTGTTCCTAACAAGAAAATAGTTACAATTCCTCCAATTAAAAGATTGTTTTGATTTTTTATTTTACTTTCTTGAAGTTCATTTTTAGTATTCAATAAGTTGATTTGTTGCTCTTTTTTATCAGACTCGTATTTTTCAGTGATTTCTGTGATTTTCTCTTTTTCTTTCTTCTTAGTTAAAGAATCTTTAGTTTGATCTTTTAATTCAGAAAAATCTAGCGCTTTTTTATAATTTTTTAATCCAGTGTAAGCCTTTTTGTAATTGTTATAAATATAGCTTTTTAGAACTCCATTTGATTTGGGTAAAGCGCTATCTAAATAAGTAATTGCTTTTTGATATTCCTTTTTTAGTAAATATGTATGTGCAATATTGTTGTATGTAAGCGAAAGGTTTTTATTCGTAGTTTTTTTCTTTAAATCTAAACTTTGTTTACCGTAAAATAATCCTTTGTTGTAATTGTTTTCTACGTCGGTATAATACAAAGAAAGATTAGAATAAATGACACCTAAAACACCATTAATATGATGTTTAATTGCTAAACTTTCAGCTTCTAAAGATGCTTTTTTAAATTTTGTATATTTTTTGTTCTCACGATAGATATTTGCAAGATTTGAAAGTATTTGGAGCTTTAGTAGCTCGTTTTTTTCTGCTAAATCAACTACTTTTTCTAAATAATCTTGTGCTTTTTCGTAATTTTTAAGTTGAGCATTAATAACTCCAATATTAGAGTAAGTGTTAAGAAGTAATTGCTGTTGTTGCGATTTTTCAGTTAAAGAAGCAGCTTTTACGTAAAGTTTAAGCGCTTGTTCTAAATCGCGTTTTCTATATAGTACAGTTGCTAAATTATGCCATATCTGTCCTTCTATGTGAAGGGGTGAAGATTTAGAAAGTAGCGAAGTTAGTATTGAATCTGCTTTATTAAATTCATTTCTAAAAATGTAAACGCTACTTTTTTGAATTTGGGCTTTAGTTATTAAAGTATCTAGATTTGTCTCTTTTGCGAAAGACAGTGCTTTTTCAGAATAGAAAAAGGCACTGTCTAAATTCTTTAGAAGGAAATTCTTAGATGTTTTGATGTTGTTTTCTACCTTTTCAGATACAGTGTTTTGACCTTTTAAGCTGGTCAAGTACATAAAACAGAAAGCTAGAAAAAGTTTCCTTTTAAAATTCATTTATACTTGAATTACACCTAAGTTAAAAGGTTTTTCAATTGGAGCATGATTAGCGGCTTCAATTCCCATTGAAACCCATTTTCTCGTGTCTAATGGATTAATAACTCCGTCTGTCCAAATTCTTGCCGCAGCGTAGTAAGGAGAGATTTGTTCGTCGTATCTAGATTTTATTTTATTAAATAATTCTGCTTCTTTTTCCTTCGTAATTTCTTCACCTTTTTTCTTTAAAGCAGCTGTTTCTATTTGTAATAAAACTTTTGCAGCTGAAGCTCCACTCATCACGGCTAACTCTGCACTTGGCCAAGCTGCGATTAATCTTGGATCGTAAGCTTTTCCGCACATGGCATAGTTTCCAGCACCATATGAATTTCCTATTACAATAGTAAACTTAGGAACAACCGAATTACTTACGGCGTTTACCATTTTTGCCCCGTCTTTAATAATTCCTCCGTGTTCAGATTTACTTCCTACCATAAATCCAGTTACATCTTGTAAGAAAACTAAAGGAATTTTCTTTTGATTACAGTTCGCTATAAAACGAGTCGCTTTATCCGCAGAATCAGAGTAAATTACTCCACCAAATTGCATTTCGCTTGGTTTAGTTTTAGCTCCTTTTGACTTTACAATCTTTCGTTGATTTGCTACAATTCCAACAGCCCAACCATCAATTCTTGCATAACCTGTAATTATTGTTTGTCCGTAACCAGCTTTATATTCATCAAATTCAGAATCATCAACTAAACGCTCTATGATTTCCATCATATCGTATTGCTCATTACGAGCTTTTGGTAAAATTCCAAAGATTTCATTTTCATCTTTTGCAGGTGCTTTGCTTTCAGTTCTGTTGTATCCAGCTTTTTCAAAATCACCAATTTTATCCATTACATTTTTGATTCTATCTAAAGCATCTTTATCATCTTTAGCTTTATAATCAGTAACTCCAGAAATCTCACAATGTGTAGTTGCTCCACCTAAAGTTTCGTTATCAATTGCTTCACCAATAGCGGCTTTCACTAAATAGCTTCCTGCTAAGAAAATACTTCCTGTTTTGTCTACAATTAAAGCTTCATCACTCATAATTGGTAAATAAGCACCACCAGCAACACAGCTTCCCATAACAGCAGCAATTTGAGTAATTCCCATGCTACTCATTACAGCATTATTTCTAAAAATTCTTCCGAAATGTTCTTTGTCAGGAAAAATCTCATCTTGCATTGGTAAATACACACCAGCAGAATCCACTAAGTAAATAATTGGTAATCTATTTTCTATTGCGATTTCTTGAGCTCTTAAATTTTTCTTTCCAGTGATAGGAAACCAAGCTCCAGCTTTTACGGTCGCATCATTTGCTACAACGATACATTGTTTACCTTTTACATAACCAATTTTAATAACTACACCTCCCGAAGGACATCCACCGTGTTCGGCATACATTCCTTCTCCAGCGAAAGCACCAATTTCTATGCTGTCTGTATCGTCATCTAATAAATATTCAATTCGTTCACGGGCAGTTAACTTTCCTTTTTCGTGGTGTTTTTGAATTCTTTTTTCACCACCACCTAATTTAACTTTAGCTAATCGTTGTCTTAGGTCCGATGCTAATAGTTTATTATGATCTTCGTTTTTATTGAAGTTAATATCCATAAAGTAGTCTGTTTGTTTTGTGATTGCTAAAATAACAAAATCAATGCAGATTTTTAAACCTTATTAGTTACTAGATTAAGGTTGATTTATTCTATGAAATAACGAATACTGATAAAATATGAAGCGAAATTTAATTCGTATCGTACGAATAATGATTACTTAAGAAAGAAAGGAGTAAATTATTTTAATTTCGTTTAAAAATAGAAATATGAGATATATTAAGTTATTGCTCCTTGTTATTGTTGTGGGGTGTAGCAGTACTAAAGAATTAAAAGGTTATTTTGAGAATCTAGAAGAATCAAGTGAGTTTAGTCCTAGTTCATATTCAATTCATATTAAAAACTCAAAGGAGGAAAGTAGTTTTGACAGAAAGGGAAATTTTAAACTTAAATATCCAAAAGAAGGAGGAACTATAGTTGTGAAAACAGATGAAAATTATCCTGTTTTAGAAAAAGTAATTCCTAGAGATGCAAAAGAAGTAATTATTTTAGTTGATGATGTTAGAGAAATGATGAGTTTTGTTAACAAAGAAGAAAATTTTGATAGCAAATACGAGAAAGCATTAGAAAAGTTTAAATTAATTATAGTTGTACCAGATCAGTATGCTATTTATCCAGGTTGTGAGAATGTAGGAGAGTCAAAGTATCAAAAATGTTTTCAGAGAAAAATAAACAAGCACGTAGTAAGAAAGTTTAATGCCGGAATAGCTAATGAAATTGGTTTGCCAGAAGGAGTAAAAAGACTATTAGTAGTTTTTGAGATTAATAAATTAGGTAAAATTGATATTATTTCAATAAAAGCACCACACCCTAGATTAAAAAAAGAGGTAGAACGCATTGTTAAGATATTGCCAGTTATGAAACCTGGAGAGAAAAGAAATAAGCCTATAAAATTAAGATATGCTTTACCAATTACATTTAGAGTACAGTAATGTAAAAGTGCAATAATACTAACTGTATATTTGCACTTTTTTTATTAGTTTTAGATTGTATTTTAATTATAAGAATTAATAATATCTTTTACTGAATTCTCTATTTCTTTATATCTAGCTCTTTTTTCTAAAATCCATGGTTCTGAAACACGATCAGTACAATCTTTTACAGCACATGACTCACAAGTAACACCTACCAATTGTTTTTCAAAAGTGTCTTCTTTTAAAAAGTTTACTTTTCTTTTTAAATGTGGAGATAATAGCATACCGATACTGATACTTCTATAGATGTCTTTTTTGAACGGATCTTTGTTAGCAGAAGACAATACTAAATATTCGTTATTTGAATTTTGGTATGAAGAAATCTGAATTCCTGATGCAGATTTCTGTTGATCTGAAGTGATAAAGTTTTGAATGGTTTTCAAGGAAACCCATCTTCTACAATAGTGTTCTTGATTTCTATTTGCGTGTGGTGATTGCTGTTGTGTAATATGTAATTCTTTACTTAAACGATATTTCGGAGCACCTTTTTTATAAGTGAATCGTAAAAAGAATAGGTTTTTAATATTAAAAGCTTTTGGTAAAATATTAGTTAAACGCTGATAAAAAGTCTCGTCTGAACAATTATAACTTTTAATGATTTTATGTAATCGTAGCGGATTCCAATCTTCTTTATCGAATAATTCTTTTAATTGCTGAATTAATTTTTTCTTTGGAATAATTAATGCTCCAGCAAAATAGGAAGCAATAAAATTATTTAAAACCTGATCGAAACTTTCAAATTTTATCCAAGGAAAAGTATACAAACGATCTTCAATTTTTAAAAAGTTATAGGCAATTTCTTTGGCAAGAATAAAAGTTCTTTGAGCTTCAGAAATTTCATTAGTTAATAAAAGAGTATTCTTTTTAGGAATGTATATGTTACGTAAATCTGTTAAGTTTTTATGTTTAGATAACTCTTCGGTATCTATTTTATAATTGAATTCTTCTTTTAAAACTTCTTCTAAATCTGCAGAAGTAATTTCTTTAGTTAAATCTATATGGTACGACTTTGCAAATTTCTCAACACTATCTTCAATATCTTCAAAATAATTGTTGTGTGCTTCTTGGTAAGAGCGTAAAGATGCTAAGAAGAAACTTTCCCGGGTTAAGTTATAATTCTGAGATATCTTAATTATTGTACTAATAAAAGCATTCACTTTAGCAGGAGCGTTAGCAACAATATCTATCAAGTTATTTTCTTGAATACCGAATAAGTCTAATGGAATTTCTTTTAAAATTTTAGACTGTAAAATTTCTCCAATAGGAGCTAAGTTTTTATCAAGCTTTAAAGAAACCAAATGATCATAAGGAACTTCTAAACTATCCGAAAGAATTGCAATCTTATCTGTTTTAGGATATTTTTTCCCTTTCTCTATTTCATTTAAATACGATTTAGATAAACCTGTAAGTTTAGCCAAGCCAAATAATGAAAGGTTTTTCTCTGTTCGTATTTGCTTCAGTTTTAGCCCAAAAATTAGGCGAATATATTCGTCTTCTATGATCATAAAATCAAATGTAAAAAATAAAGCGAACTTATAAAAATTAAAATTTTTTAAAATTTAGCGAACGTTCGCTTGTGGAGACCAAAAATATTTTATATCATTGTAGTGTAGTTTTTTAAAAAGAAGAAAAATGGAAACAAAAGCAATGTTAAATGAGATTCAATTCAAAGGATTTGAAGAACAGTCTTATCAATCAATTTTAACTCCAGAAGCTAAAGTTTTTTTAGTCGAGTTACACAATAGGTTTAATGCTAAAAGATTGGAGTTGCTAAAGGAAAGAGTCAAGATGCAAGTGTATTTTGATGAAGGAAATTTTCCTTCGTTTCCAGAAGAAACAGCTTCAATAAGAAATTCAGATTGGGTTTGTAAACCTTTGCCTCAAGATTTATTAGATAGAAGAGTTGAGATTACAGGTCCGGTTGATAGAAAAATGGTGATTAACGCTTTAAATTCTGGTGCTAAAACTTTTATGGCAGATTTTGAAGATAGTAATGCTCCAACAATTTCTAATATATTAAATGGTCAGCAAAATTTATTTGATGCTAATACGAAAACGATTTCGTTCTACAATGAAAAGAAAGATAAAACGTATCAGTTGAATGAAGAAACAGCATTATTGTTAGTAAGACCTAGAGGTTTACATTTAAATGAAAGACATTTTGTAGTTGATGGAGAAGAGATGTCGGGTTCTTTAGTTGATTTCGGATTGTACTTCTTTCATAATATTAAAGTATTACAAGAACAAGGTTCAGCAACTTATTTTTATTTGCCAAAATTAGAACATTATTTAGAAGCTCGTTGGTGGAATGAAGTTTTTGTTTTTGCGCAAGATTATTTAGGTATTGCTCAAGATACTATCAAAGCTACAGTTCTTGTTGAAACAATTACAGCAAGTTTTCAATTAGATGAAATTATATACGAATTAAAAGATCATATGGCTGGGCTTAATTGTGGTCGATGGGATTACATCTTCTCTTATATAAAGAAGTTTAGAAATCATGAAGGGTTTTTAGTTCCAGATCGTGCTCAGGTAACAATGAGCTCGCCATTTATGAAAGCATATTCTCAACGTGTAGTTCAACGTTGTCATGTAAGAAGAGTTCATGCAATGGGAGGAATGGCAGCGCAAATTCCTGTTAAAAATAATGAAGAAGCAAACAGTGCAGCTTATGCAAAAGTAGAGCGTGATAAACTTCAAGAAGTAAAAAATGGTCACGATGGAACTTGGGTTGCACATCCAGCTTTAGTAAAAGTAGCTATGGATGTTTTCAATGAACACATGCCAACTCCAAATCAAATTGACAACAAGCGTGAAGATTTAGTGGTTACAGAAGAAGAGTTAGTTGAATTACCAACAGGAACTGTAACTGAAAAAGGAATTCGTGAGAATATCAATGTGGGTATTTTGTATATCGAAAGTTGGTTGTCAGGAAATGGAGCAGCAGCATTATATAATTTAATGGAAGATGCAGCAACGGCAGAAATTTCAAGAACACAAATTTGGCAATGGCTACACAAAGGAGTTCGATTAGAAGACGAAAGAGCTTTTGATATAGAAATGTACAACGAGTTTAAAGCTCAAGAGGTAGAAAAAATTAAAGAATTAGTTGGTGAAGCGGCTTTTACTTCTAGAAGATTTGAATTAGCAATTCAATTGTTTGATGACTTAGTGTTGTCAGAAGACTTTGAAGAATTTTTAACCTTACCAGCGTACAAATACATATAGATAATAACTTCATTACGGGATTATTAAAACGAAAAAAGTAATCTGTAATTTCTTAACAAGAAGATTAATTAATGTCTCGTAATGATACAATAATATCAATGGGTTTCAATCCATTGAATAAAAAAAGCCCTAAAAATGCGGCAACATTTAAAGGGCGAGTCATTAATAAATTAAATAACTCAATAGCGAAATACAATATTATGAAAAATTTAGCACAAGGAAGTTATAGTTCAACTTTAGAAACTGTAAGAACTTTAAAGGAAAAATTCGGGAATTCATGGAGTGCTATTAGTCCTGAAAATGCAGCAAGAATGGCAACTCAAAATCGTTTTAAAACTGGTTTAGATATTGCTAAGTACACCGCTTCTATCATGAGAGAAGATATGGATGCTTATGATGCTGATCCTGCTAATTACACACAATCATTAGGATGCTGGCATGGATTTGTAGCTCAGCAAAAAATGATTTCAGTAAAGAAACATTACAAAACTACTAGTAAAAGATATTTATACTTATCTGGTTGGATGGTAGCTGCGTTACGTTCTGAATTCGGACCGTTACCTGATCAATCAATGCATGAAAAAACAGCTGTGCCAGGATTAATCGAAGAGATTTATGATTTCTTACGTCAGGCAGATGCTATAGAATTAAATGATTTATTCAGAAGGTTAGAGGCTGGAGAAGATGTACAAGATCAAATCGATAATTTTGAAACTCATGTAGTGCCAATTATTGCTGATATTGATGCTGGTTTCGGAAACGAAGAAGCTACTTATTTATTAGCTAAAAAAATGATTCAGGCTGGTGCATGTGCTATTCAGATCGAAAACCAAGTTTCTGACGCAAAACAATGTGGTCACCAAGATGGAAAAGTAACTGTACCACACGAAGATTTCGTGGCAAAATTAAATGCAGTTCGTTACGCGTTTCTAGAATTAGGTGTTGAAGATGGAGTTATCGTAGCGAGAACAGACTCTGAAGGAGCTGGCTTAACTCAAAAATTACCAGTAAGTCAAGAGCCAGGAGATTTAGCTTCTCAATATTTAGATTTCGTAGAGTGTGAAGAAGTTTCTATCGATGAGGTTTCTAACAACGAAGTATTATTAAAAAGAGATGGAAAATTAGTTCGTCCTGTAAGATTAGCGAACGGATTATATAAGTTCAGAGAAGGAACAAATATTGATAGAGTAGTTTTAGATTGTATTACAAGTTTACAAAATGGAGCAGATTTATTATGGATTGAAACTCCAACGCCACACGTAGGTCAGATTGCTGCAATGGTAAATAGAGTTAGAGAAGTAATTCCAAATGCAAAATTAGTATATAACAATTCACCTTCATTTAACTGGACATTAAACTTCCGTACGCAAGTTTATGATGCAATGGTAGAAGCTGGAGAAGATGTATCTGCATACGATAGAGCTAATTTAATGGATGTGGCTTATGATGGAACTGAGTTATCTAATCGAGCAGATGAGAAAATTAGAACTTTCCAACAAGATGGTTCTAAAGAAGCTGGAATCTTCCATCACTTAATTACGTTACCAACATATCATACAACTGCTTTACATATGAATGATTTAACTGAAGGTTACTTCGGTGAAGAAGGAATGTTAGCTTATGTGAAAGGTGTACAAAGACAAGAAATTAGAAAAGGAGTTTCTTGTGTGAAGCACCAAAGAATGGCAGGTTCTGATTTAGGTGACGATCATAAAACATTCTTCTCAGGAGATAATGCGTTAAAAGCAGGAGGAGAGAAGAATACATCAAATCAATTTGAAGTGAAAAGTACTGAAGCAGTTTTAGAAGAAACTTCAGTAAATATTTAAAATTAACGCTGAAACTTTTTTTGAGTTTTAGAGAGTTGTTTGTTTACATAAATTTCTAGTTTGAAGTGAAAAGCTACTTAATTTTTTAGGTAGCTTTTCTTTTTTTATAGAATTATTGTAACATTTTAAGTAAAAACGATACTTATAATTGTTGAATAATTATTTCTTGAAATAATTTTTTTTAACGAAATTGCTAACTTTAAAAATTGTACAACTAAAAAAACTTACACGAAATGTCTGATGATTTTGATTTACTAGAAACAAATTCTAGCGAGAGAACTGAAAAAGTAGATGTGAACTGGGGGAAAGCTATAGATAGTATGAAGTCTAAGCTTGCTCAAGAAGACGATCCGCAAACACGTCAAAAAATATTAAATGCAACATTAGATGATGTTGTAAATATGGCGGAAAAAGATAGAACTACTTTATTAGATGCAATTAAGGATTTAACAGACTATCAAGACGAAGTAGGTATTATTTTTGAAAAATTTTCTTCATTAAACGCAGAAGAACAAAAAATTATCGACGATGCTCAAAAGGCATTAGAGAGAGCAAAAATTGAATTAGAGGATGCTCAAAATAAACCAGATACTTGGTGGAATAACCTCTGGGGAAGAAAAAGTAAAATTCAAAAGGCTGAAGAAGAATTAAAACAAGCTGAAAAAACACGTAGTAGTGCAGATAATAAAGCCAAAGCTAAGTTTCAAGAGCGTATTGAAAGTGCAGATGTTCAAACTTTATTAGGTGAATTATCATATAAATCTCAAGCAGCTGTAACACGTTTAAAGAACCGTGAAATTGAAATCAAAGAGGTTGAAGAGAAATTACAAACAGCTATTGTAGAAGCTTCAAAAAATCATACGAAAGCTTTAGAGAAGAAAAAAGAAGTTGAAGCTCAGTTAGAAGAGCAGTATGCTTTATTAAAACAAGCGCGTCAAGAATTAGAAGAGATTGCAGATAAGCAGTCAACTGAATATTCAGAGGCTATTGGTAAAGTAACATCTTTAGAGCAAAAAGTAGAAGAATTAGAAGGTTTAAAAAGTGCTTACACCACTTTAGCAGCGAGTAAAGATAGTTTTGTGCACAAGCATAACTTAACAATTAAAGTATTAACATCTTTACGTAGTAATTTACAAACACATAGAGCAAAATTAAAATCAGATACTGAAGAGCGTTTAAAATATTACGATGGTTATATCGTAGCTTTAAAAGCTAGAACAGATCAAGAGTTTGCTGCTATTTTAGAACATTTAGGTGTTAAAACAGATGAGCATATTGGTGAAACTTTAGCGGCTATGCACACAGCAAGTGCTAAAGCTCGTCAAGAAATGATGGATAATATTCCAGTACACGAAAAAGTAATGCAAGGTGTATATAGTTCTTATGCAGAAGCATTACAAGAAATTAGAGAGAAAGATTCTGAGATTCAAAAGAACTTTGCAGATCGTTACGGAATTGATATGAAAGAATTGTTTGAAGATTATTATAAAGCTGACGGAACTGCTCCAACTGGAGGAGATGAGCCTTCAAATGATCCAGAGCCAGAAACAAGTGATGACGATTTATTATCGTAACAAATATTAAAGCGGTAATCTTTTACCGCTTTTTTTATCCAAAATATTTATAAGATTTTTAGTAATACAATATAGAATATGATTGTAACTCCTTTAGATTCTGCTACATTAGATTCAAAAGAACAATATGTGTTTTACCATAAAATGTTAGACTTTGTTCTGAAAGAACTTTTAGTGAACATTCAAAAGCAGAATTTATGTAGTCATCAAGAATTAACCATATTTAAACAATATTCAGATTTATTCTTGTATTCCATAGAAGCCATGCGTATTAAATATATGTATGATGAAGAAGAGAATATGAAAATAGATCTTACAGAGTCTGGTTTTCCCAATTATTTAGAATTCAGATATCTCTACAATGATTTAGATTTAAGAAACGAATATATAAGTAAGCTTGAAAATGTAGATGATATTAAGGAGGAATTTTTAGATACACTATTACGTAAGAAAGAGCCTATTAAGAGAAGAAGATTGTTTCAAGCAGCTTCAATTGTGTATTATAACTCTGTAAATCCTAAGTACATTTTCAAAAAATTTGTACAAGGAAAAGTGATTAATGCACCAGAAAATAGCCCTGCAAAATATATTACGAGTTGGAGTTTTTATGATGTGTCTGATAACAGACCTTACATCTGCTTTATGTATTTTGATTATGAAGGAAAAAGGTCAAATGATTTTAAAGAACCTTTATATAAAGTATTAAAAGAAACTGCCGATAGAAAAATGGCCTTAGATACTATGGCGCATAATATCGATAGAAAACTTGGTGATATTCACCCGAAATATATCAAACGATTAGATTTAGGTCCGCTTCACAATGTGTTTGCTAAAGATGAAAATAAGATAACACATGCAATATTAGAAGGAATTGCTAAAAAACAAATTCCATTAGAATCGTATGCTTTATCATTTAAAACTGATGAGGTTTTTTCTGGTAGTACATTTACTGAAGGCGGTTTTTTCTCAAAACAAACCTATCAAAAATGGAATGAAGTTGATCGTAGAAAATACGTCTTTGCACCGCACAGAATCATTCAATTATTACATAGTAAAACTCCTGAGGTATTAAACAAGTTGGCAAAAGAGCCGATTCAAACTTCAGATTTAAAAATAAGTATGTAATTATATTCTACTTGAAAAAGATTTAAAAATGAATAAAAAAAATCTTACAGATAAACTGACTGAAGAATTAGGTTCTCTTTTGAAAAATAGAAAAATGACTTATAAAATTCAATTAGGTCTTTTAATAATCTCTTATATAGGTTTTGGTTATGTCTATTTCTATTTAAAAGGAGATGTGTTTTTACCCTTGTTTGTAATTAGTATGCTATACATTTCAATGATTTACAAAGATTTCAAAAATATAAAGGAAATAAAGAAAGAATTAAATTCTAGAGAAAAAGAAAATAAAATAATCAACTAAAGAAAAATGGAACACAACTCAACTTTCCCTATAAAACAAAATGAATTAGATGTGCTTCGCGATGAAGCAAGTGGATATTTAAAAAGTATTCAATGGGAACAAAGTCAACGAGCAAAAAATAAAGATAAAGATGCTAAAGATGAATCAATTTTATTGTTTTTATCGAAGGCAAAAGGAGGAAGTGGAAGTTCAGAAATTACATCTGTTTCTAAAACTATATTAGCATTAAAGAAAAGGTTATTACCAGATTCAATTGCTATTCCTGTGTATTTAAATCAAACTTTATTTGCAGTTCAAGAAGGATTAACTTTAGGAATTTGGATTAAAGATAGTTTTACAGATGCGTCAGGTTTATCAAGTTTATCTGAAAGAAAATCTGCATTAGATGCAAATGGAAGAAGAGAGTTTGAAAGTAAAATGCAAACTGCTACAGCTTTTCAGTTATTTGCTACATCATATAAAATACTGCACGACTTAAAAGAACATGCTTCAGATGATTTGTCTGTGATGAAGCAGAAATTTGCTGGAATTCCAGAGGTGTCTTTTTTAACACCATTAAAAGGAATTTCATGTTGTCTGTTTTATTATGAAAAATATTTATCACATCCAGATATCATTAAGTCAGATAAAGATGTAATAGATTTCACTGTAGTGTATTTTGAAGCTTTAATTGATGAAATTAATTTAAGAAAAAGCAGTTTAGAATATACTGAGACAATTACAGACAGAACTTACAAATTAGAAAATTCTGACTTTGCTGTTTCAGGATGGGAAAATACATTTAGCGGAACAGCAAAGAGTGTTGAGTTTAATAAAATTCAGTTCGAGCAAATCGTAGGAAATAAAGATGCAAAACATTTTGCTCGTCGTTTAACAGAACGTATGTTAAGTTACGATTTTGATGCTCAGAAGAATCCATTCCAAGAATTGGGTGGCTTTATGCCTGTATTTATGGGATACGGAATTCCGGGTACCGGAAAAAGTATGTTAATTGCTGCAATTGCTACGCGATTAAAAGAGCATTCAGATAATTTAGAGATTCCGTTCTTATTTCATCCAATGCCAGATACATTAATCTCTACTTTTCAAGGAGGATCAGCAGAAAAAATGGTAGAATGGATGAAACCAATGCAAGACCCAACGAAATTAATTTTTGCACCAATTGATGATGCGGAAAATAATTTACAAGAGCGAACTGCACAAGGTGTTTCTGCTGGTGTAAAAGAAGTTATAGGTGTTTTCTTACGTTACACAGAAGGAGCTTACGCGGTTAATTATGGGAATAGTTCGATTGGGTTATTTACGAATCTACCAGAAATGCTAGATAAAGCTGTGATTTCTCGTGTACAAGGAAGGTTTAAAATTGATGGTGCAAGAACAGAAAATGACTTTTTAGATCAAGACCATATTTGGTGGAGAAAGTTTGAGAAAACAATGCCAGAATTTGTAAATATGGCAGGACCTTCTGGTTATAACTATTTAGCAGATCAAGGATTTGTAAAAACGATGGGAGATGTTTTAAATAGCATAGAAAAACCTACAGAAGCTCGTGTTCATGAAGTTTACGATCGTGTAGAAAAACAATTTAAAACTAACGAGCATATGTTCTTCGCAAGTTTATATAAAGAAATGCAAAAAGCGTTTCCGTTTTTCTCTTCAAGAGATGTGAGAAATATTCAATCTGCAATTTCATTACGTTTAACCGATTTCGATCTAGAGCAAGATTGGTTCGATAATCCTGAGATTTATTTTAAGAAAGATTACGAGACGAAATTCAATATGCTAAAAGAACTGATGAAAGAGAATATGAAAGGATTAGATTTCTCTGAAATTAGACGTCAAGAAGTGGTACGTTATTTAGATAATGTGGCAACTATTGCAGATACTGATTTCAAGAGAAAAGTAGATGCTCGAGTAAATCAAATGAATATTGAATTAGAGGCAAGAGCACAGTTTGAAAAACGATAAGAACTAAATGACTTTTATATCAGAGTTTGTCATTGGTTTCTTCAGAGTTATTGTAATTGAAATTATTTTAGAATTTTTTATCTATGGAATATTCAAAATAGTATTACAAGTTTATAAATGGATAAAGAATAAAGTAAATCATATATTTTTTACTTAAAAAGAGAAAAACTATAATGACAATTAAAAATAGACTCAAAAATATCACACGAAGTATTTTGTCTAATGAATGGGGAACACTTTATAAAGTTAACTTCGATTTTTTATTTAAAGATGGAAAATGGAAAAACCTCTCCAGAGAAACTTACGATCGAGGAAGCGGAACATGTATTTTATTGTTTAACAGAGAAAAAGGAACTGTTATCTTAACGAGGCAGTTTCGTATGGCCATTTACAATGAAAATTCTTCTGAAGAAGGAATGTCTATTGAAGTTTGTGCAGGATCTATTGATGATAATGAAAACCCAGACGATTGCGTAATTAGAGAGGTAAAGGAAGAGGTTGGTTACGAAATTAAAAAAGTAAAAAGAGTTTTTGAAACACATATTTCTCCAGGCGCTACAACTGAAAAATCTTACATGTATGTGGCAGAATATACAGAAGATATGAAAGTAGATTCGGGAGGTGGAGTAGAGGAAGAAGATGAAGAAATTGAAGTGTTAGAACTTTCTTTTCAAAAAGTGTTACAAATGATTGAAGAAAAAGAAATAAAAGACGCAAGAACAATTATGATGGTACAATATGCTCAAATACATAAGTTACTAAAAGTATAAGGTTAATGTATGAAAGTTATGAACGAAAGCGCCTTTGATAAGTTTGAAAACTTATATAAAGAACCTAAAATAGCAGAGATTCATACTCGAGTTTTTGCTTTTATTTTAGATTTTTTGTTTTTTTTCATGATAGGTAAAGCTATTGGTTTATTGTCTGGTACAGATCATAGTACTGTTATATTATCTTTAAACTTAAGTGGTGTATTTATACTTTTGTTTTTAGGTATAGGTGTTTTTTTATGGCCTGTTAGTGAAGGTTTATATGGACAAACCATTGGGAAAAGATTATTAGATATAAAAGTAATAGCGAATAAAGATAAATCAATGCATATAGGAAGAGCTTTTGTACGTTTTTTATTAGGTTTTGTTGATTTAATTTTTCTTCTGGGAATAGTAGTTGCTATTTTTGATAAAAGAAATAATAGATTAGGGGATATTTTGGCAGATACTTCGGTAATACAGAGTAAATACAATGGATAAACTAAAAGAAGCAGATTTATATAAAGGAGAATTAATTCCTATTAGTGGTAAACTAGTAGAACGTTACAATAAGTGTTTGGTAAAATTAGGTTTTACTGAAACTAAGTTAACATCTTTTTTTATCGATGGAATTGGATGGAGTCCCGAAGTTGCAGAAGAAAAAGGGGAAATTCATTATTTAAATAATGGAGAAGCGAATCCGCATTGTATTATCATTACTCCACTTCAAAAAGGATTACCAGTGTACAATCCATTTCATTCTTTCGATAGAGAATTAATGAAACAAGTATTTAAAACGCATCAAACGAATATAGAAAATATAACTAGAGATTCTGCTATTTGTGTTGATTTCGATCAAAGAATAGATGTGTTTTATGAACCTTTAGATGTATTGAAATACAAAGACATAATTGTACGTTTTCGTTTGGTAGATAATTTAGATCAAGCACAAAAAGAACAATTAGAGCTGATAGAATTATTTAAAAGAGATAATAATTTTGTCGATGAAGAAATTCATCAAAAATTATTAGAATCTGCAAATACGTATGGTGATTTAAGAGAAAGAGTCATAGATATTAAGGACATCACATTTAATGTAGATTCATTTTTTACCGAAGCATTCGGAGGGATTTTCGTAATTAAAAGTTTCCTATCTCCAATTTTAGTGTTCCAAGATATAGATGCTTACAAAGAAGCGATAAAAGATACAAGTCATGATGTATTAATGTACCATATTGGTCATGATCAATTGATAGAAAAACTACAGTCACATTTAATTATAGAATTTGACTTAAATTCAGAAATCACAAAAAGAAGACATGAACGTGTAAAAAAGTTTTTACTTTCAAAACATTTAGAAAATACAACTCATGAAATGAAGGATATTTTAGAAGATCCAATGTTGTTTAAGAGCTATTTGAATAAGATTGATATTAGCGCTAGAAAAAAAGTAATGAGTGTCGATCGATATTTAGAAAAGAAGAGTTCAGGAACTTTTGTAAAAGTTGAAGATATTATAGATGAAGAAGTACGTGTAGCATTACATAGTCCACATTCATCATTAAAACCAAGCGAACAAGATTTAATTTGGAAATTATTGGTAAGTATTTCTCCAAAAGATGTTTTATTCTTGTATTGGTACGATAAAGAAGAGTTTTATAAACGTTATAAAAATTGGAGTGACTCAATGAAAGATTGGGTTATTCAAACGATTAAAAATAATATTTAATTCAAAAAAAGAAAAAGCAAAATTGGTATGGGATTATTTGATTTTTTAAGCAATAAAAAAAACGATTCATCGAAAAAAGAATCAAAAGAAAATAACGTTGGAAAAAGTGATTTTTTTCTTTCAATGCAAAAGTATAGCGAGCATATCAAGTTATTTATGAATATGCAACTTCAAGGAAACTATGCGCCCATATCTGCTTATGAAAATAATGATGGAGAAATTGTAGGTTTCTTATATACTGTTGGAGATGATAATTCTTATGTATTGTCTGCTGATATGGCAATACTAAAAATGGAAGAACGTTTTGAACAGTTGTTAAAACAAAACAAAATAGTTTCGTATACCATTTTTTATCATTCTCAATTTAACAACGATAACAATCATGCAATTGCAAATACAGACGAAGAGTTAAAAGCAATTTCTATCACATACAACTTTAATAATCATCAAAAAGGTAAAATTGGCTTACCTTATGTTTTTGATAAGGATAAAATTAATTATGGAGAATTTGCGGAGTTTACAACAAGTCAGAATAATGATATTTTGAAGACGAATCTACTCGAAGGCAAAAATTATTTTGAAGATAGAATAGAAATTACAGCGCCAAGTTTTGAAAATGAATCAGGAATAATTGTTAAAAAAGCAAATACATTAAGTTTAAGTAATACATGGGGAGGTGTTTTTGGTTTTGAAACATATAGAACAGAAGAGGGCAGTAAAATATTACATGAATATTTCGCTTTTGCATTAACCAAAGAACCTAAATTAAAAAGAGATAATTTATCAATATCTGAAGTAGAATTTGATGATGTTAATTTTAAAGCTATAACCCATCAAGGTGAACTTAAAACGATTTTACCAGTAGTAAAAACAGCATATCAATTAAACTTTGAAACAAAAGAAATTGTTGAATGGGAAAATATAGATAATCTTGAAGCTATAGTTTCAGGAAGAGGTAGAGATACTTTTGGATTATGGTATTTCGCGACAGATTATGCAGAAAACAGAGCAATATATTTAACTCAAAAAAAGATCAATGTTAATTTAAGTGGAATTGTATTCGTCTTAGATATTCATAATGGCGATACTTCAAACAGTGAAGTAAAATATAGCAAAGATTTTACGATGTACATGCCTAGTAATGATCTACCAAACTATGGATGTTTCGATTTTATAGGAGAATTAGAGAGTTTTAAAGAGAGTTATCTTTTAAACGATAAAAGTAGTAAAGGCTATTTATTGAATGTTAGGTTAATTACAAATCAAGATGTGAAAGACTTTTTTACTATTGATATGTACGTGGCAAAAGAAAATATGCGATTCTCTGAATTACATGTAGGAATGAAATTAACCGGAATGTTTCAATTACAAGGAAGCATTGCATCATAAAAACAAATAATTAACTAAGTTTGATGATAAGAGTTTTTTAAATAATAACTTACTTATTTCAAACGCTAAACTTGCAACAGCATATGTTAACACTAGAAATTATACTTTTTGTAGCAGCGATTTTATTCGGAATTGTATGGTATTGGAAAGAATCTAAGGGAAATGGGATTTATCGATTTTTTAACAAGTTGATGAATTCAAAAGAATTACAAATGAAAGCAACAGAAACAAAAGGATTTGTTTATGGTCAACCTTTTTTATTACGTTTAGTATTTGTTGCAGTACTTTTTATCATTGGTATTTTAATCGTACGCTTTTTAATCCCTATAGATATTGCCACAATTTCTGCTTTTGCTTCTATGATCGTAGGTACTTTAATAGGAACTTATGTTGCAGGTGGAGTTTTTAAATCTGCTGAAGTAATTGATGAACATTCAGATTCACTAGAAGATTTAGTTCAAAATACCATAGAAAAAGGAAAAGATTTTATTGAAGATTTAAAGTCAGATACCAAAGAAGGAATTAAAGAAGAGGTTAAAAAAGAAGAAACACCTAAAGAAGAAAAAAAGAGTGCTAGAGAGCGTTTAAAAGACAAAGGATATTTATAGTTTAACCATTTGAGTTCAAAACTTAATTAAGAATAACATCATTTGAAATCGAGTTCAATCGAAATCAAAATCAAATACATCTAACAAAATGATCAAAAGATATTGGAATAAAGGAAGCAAACAAAAGTTCGTTGTCATATTTTGGACTTTAGTGATTTTATTGGCCTTATTTATATTAAGAGACGATTTTCAGCCAGCTTTACTTTTTCTTAGGAAATATATTTTTATAATTCTATTATCATTTACCGTACTATTTTTAGGAATCAGAAAATTCCGAAGAACAGCCGGAGCTGGAGGTAGAATAGTTTCTTTATTCGGAATGATTGTGTTTTTTGGAATATTATATTTCGTTGGATGGCAATACAAAATGTACGATTATATTAAAACATATAATGTATTTAACGATTTAAATAAGTATGAAATCAGTGAGTTACCGTTAACTCAGAACGAACGTATACAGCCTTTAATGAATATTTTTTCTATGGCAAATGAGTCGGTAGGAGAAACAAAAGACGTGTCATTACCACATTTAGTTCGTATAGATTCTGTAAATAAATGGACAATGGCAATTCAGCCTACAGAAAAATACGCTTGGCAAGGAATGACAGATAATACAGAAGAAGTTTTTGCCGTATCTAGTACAACACCTTTTCCTAGGTTTTCTAGTGAAAATAGAATTCCGGTTACTTTTTCAATTGGTGAATCTTTAAAATTTAGTAGAAATACATACAATGCTGTAGTACAGCGCTTCAATATTTTTCAGTTATTTACGATGGAACCTAGTGATACCTATTATATGAAAAACGATAAAGGAGCTTGGGTTCAAGTAGTAAGTTTAATAAGATGGAGAGGATTCTTTTTTCCTTATCCAACTTTTGGTGGAGTGATGATTATTGAAAATGGAGCACACGATTTTAATGATTATGTAGAACGTATTTTCTTCGGTAAAGGAACTTTTGTCGCTCCAAAAGACATGAAGAAATATCCATTTTTAACACGTCAAAATACTTTAGCAGAGAAAGTTTCTCGTTTACAAGCAGAATCTTTAAAATTCTTGGGTGGATTTAGCGATCCTTTACCATGGAATATGAAAACAGCAGTTAAAATTCCAGATTTAGCAGATGATCAAAATCAGCAGCCTTTTGTAACAGATTTTGATTTTTCCGATACTAGTTTAGATGCCTACAGTGGATTATATCATTGGTTTGGTTTAGAACCTGTTGGAGATGAGCGAACGAGTTTAAGTTTTAGTGTATTTATTCCTGCCGATGGAACAGATAAATTATATTATTATGATCATGCGGCAAAAAAACAAGGTTATGCAGGAGTTTCAGCAATGCCTTTAAAAGTAATTGAATCGAGAAAAGAATTTGATTGGTCTGTAAATAAACCCGTAGAGTTTAGACCGTACATTAAAAATATTGCTGGAAGAAAACGTATGTTTTTCTTAGGAACTATTTCAGCAATTCGAGACGAATCTAGTAATTTCGATGGTTCTGCAACTCCAGATTTAGCGTTAATTGATAGTGAATATAGAGATGTCGTTTGGATAGATGCTAAGCATCCAAGCAAATGGGATGAAAATGTTTTTGAACAATTGGGAGAAGCTTGGAAAGAAAGTGAAACATCTAACGATTATTTCAAGATTAATTCTAAACTTTTTGAAAAAGAAAAATCTGTTGTGTTAGATTCAATGAGTACAAAACTGAATGAACTTGAAAATAAACTACAGATACAAAAATTACAACAACAAATTGATTCTATAAAAGCTTTAGGAAAAGAACCTAAAACAGAGTAATAACAAAATAAAGACTTAAAAATTTTCAATACTTGTGATTGAAAGAGTTTGGCAAAATAAAAAACCATACTATGTATGAAATAGTATGGTTTGTATTTTATTCTAAAATAGTATATCGGAAAATAAATTAAAATCCTCCGTTACCACCAGAAAGTCTAATACATAATTGACTACAATATTGTCCACCTTCGCTAGTGTAGTTATCTAAACCAGATATACACTCGTCAAGACAATGGATCATACAGAACTCTCCTCCTGTAATTGTAGTTTGCTCTTTTTTGTTAAGCTTTTTCCCTAAATTTGAAATGTTTTTTAACATAGATATATTTTTAAAGGTTAATGTTGTTAAATGTACATATTTAGATATTACGAATTTGTTAAATAAAACATAATATATTTTAAAAATGTTAAAAGAATTTGTGTTTTTGGTTCTTTATTTCTTAAAAAAAACGCGTAAAAAGAAAAGAGTTATTTAATACAATGTATTAAATTTTAAAAATTAGCTTAAAAATGAATATATATACCAAAATACTAACTACCAGATATTATTATCTAGAACATATAAAATTAATACCACCTTCATGGTTAGCATTATGTCATACTTCATTTTTACATACTGTAAATATTTTTTTAATCGTATTACATTTCGATTTTAAAGTAAACTTTTTAGGAAATCAAATATTTGATATCGGTGTAATATTGCTTGCAGTTTTATTAGTTGGTTTGCATTATCTTTTAGTTGTAAAAAGAAAAGCTTTTCCTGAACGTGTAAAAGAAATATCAGTTAATTCATTCAAATTGTATGATGGAATACATTTAGTGTACGAATTATTTACTATCAGCTTCTATTTTTATGTTTATCAAATGTCTCCGATAAACTTCTTTTACATCGTAATTGCATTAGTAGCATTATTTCTATACAGACACTTTTTAACTGAGAAATAACTATAAACGATATTTATTTCTGGAATGTTTTTTGTTGCAGATCTGTAATAAAAAACATTTGAAATGAGAAAAAGAAAGCCGAATATAAAAGAAACGAGTTCCTTATTTCCGATAGTTACTTTTTTTTGCGTAGCAATACTCTTTATTTTTTCTAATTTTTATACACCAAAATGGAATTTTAAATGGAAAGGAATTAGAAATGAAATCAAAGATTCAATTATCGCGTTAGATACTTATGGAACAATTACAGGGGATGCAGTAGGTTATGCAGGAAGAACGCCGCAACAATTTTATAGACAAAAATGGATATTAAAAAATGCTACACCAAGTGAGTTGTATAATTTATTAGATTATCCAAGCGGAGCTGTAAAAGCCATTGCTTATGAAGGATTAATGTACAATCCAAAAGTAAAAAAGTATCCTCTATTTAAGCGATCATTAAACGACACGTTAACATTTGTGTTTTCTCAGTACGGTTGTGAAGGTTCTGGAGCTATGCTTTCAGATTATGTGATTAATTTTATAGCTAATATCGATAAAGGAGTCCCTCCAAGATATAATCCACCAGAAATAAAACTTTCAGAAGAGGAAAAGGATGAAATCCTAAAGCTCTTTTACAAAAGAAAAGCAAAAGAGAATTATTACATGAAAGAGTTTTATAAAACCTTAAAGTAATTTTTGAGTGCATACTATATTGATGTCGTTTTTTTACTATTGAACATTATTTTTTCGATTCATATTTGCGATATAAAAACAAATAAAATGAAAAAAGTAATTATAGTCCATTTGGAGATTAAACAAGAAAGTAGAGAGAGCTTCATGAAAGAAACTTTTTCAATAACATCAAAAAGTAAAGAAGAAATAGGGTGTTTAGAATACAATGTACTAGAAAATTGTTATTCAGAAAATAAATTTATGATTTACGAAGTTTATGAAAATAATAAAGCTTTTGATGATCATAAAGAAAGTGAACATTATAAAAAGTATATCAGTTTTGTAATGCCTATTTTAGCTAAAGAACCTGTAATAGAAATTTATTAATGTATTCTAATACATCTTATTTACCAGGAAAACAATTAGAAAAATATATAGATCGTTATTATCTTTTTGAAAAAGAGGATAACGATTTATTTCAGTTACCAAAGATTTTACCAGGTACAGGTTTAGAGTTGGTTTTTCATTTAGAAACAACGTTATCTGTCAACAATATTGTATTACCTGAAGCTCATACGATTTGTCCAAGAAAAAGTATTTCTTTTGATAAAACAGATAAGGCTTCTTTTTTATCAGTTCGTTTTAAAAGTGGGAGATTTCGACATTTTACTAAATGGAGTTTTTTAGATTTAAATGACCAGTTTATTTCAGTTGATAAACTCTGGGGAAATATTGGAAGCGAATTGATCACAAGATTGAAAAACCTCAAATCTATTGAAGCCAAAATTAGGTGTATCGATACTTTTTTATTAAAAATGTTCAATGAAAATTACAATTCAGATGATGAAAAATGGAATCCAATTATTGATGAATTGTATTATCAATACAATGCTATTAATCTAGCAGATCTTTCAAATAAACTACAATTAAGTATTCGTCAATTTCAAAGAAACTTTAAGAGTCAATTTGGAATTACTCCTAAGAAATTTCAACAAATAGCAAGAATGCAAAGTATTGTAAAAAAAGGACTATTGAATAACGATAAGAATTATTTAAGTACAATATATGATAGCGGTTATTTTGATCAAAGTCATTTCATCAAAGATTTTAAAGCCATGGTAAAAAGAAAACCCTTAGAATATTTTAATGAACAGAACTTTACAACAAATTTTTACCACAAGTCTATTAGCTCTAATTAGAATATAAAATCAAGGCAACACCAATCATAATTCCTGCCAATGGTAATAATTTCTTACGTTTATTCTTTTCTTTAAATAAAATTCCACCTAATACTACAGCAATAATTAATTGACTTCTTTTAATAGCCGATAACAACATAATTAAGGCTTCTGGATCTTGTAATGCTTTAAAATAAAAATAATCTGCAGTTTGTAATAAAACTCCAACAGCTGGAATCGACCAACGCCATTTAAAAGCCTTACGTTTCTCAATCTTCGGAAACCAAATAATACTTAAAATGATTAAGAGAATAAGTATACAATAAAAACAGAACCAGAATTGTAAAGTTTGCGGATTTAAATGAATTTTCTGAATTAAAAATTTATCATATAATCCACTAGAAGCTCCTAAAAAAGTAGCGCCGATTATAGCGTAAATCCATTTATTATTTTTAAAAATTATTCCTTCTTTTTTTCCTACTTGAGAATATAAATACACAGAAAAAATAATTAAGAAAAAACCAATCCATTGATATAAATTTGGGCGTTCTTGATATAAAAATATAGCTCCTAAAAAAGTAAAAAATGGCCCACCAGAACGAATCGGAGCAACAATTGTTAAAGGTAAATGTTTAAGTGCCTGATAAGCTAAAATCCATGAAGAACACATAATCATAGATTTTATAAAAATGTAACCATGTTTTTCTAAAGGAATATCCTGGATTAGAAAACCAGCTTTTAATGTTGCTTCTGGAAAAAAATGAGTTCCAATATAAAAAGGTAGTAAAATTAAAAGTCCGCTAATTAAAGTCCCCAGTAATACAGGATAGACTTCATTATTTTTTACTGCGTGTTTTTTGCATAAGTTGTGTAAACCTAAAAATAAGGCAGCTAAAAGGCCTAAATACATCCACATAATTCCTGTAAATTTTGCTTTTCAGGCTGCAAAACTAGATATTATGAATGATTTAGACCTTAATTTTTTAAAAGTTTTAAAATTAAATCACGCAAGCGTTATCGTAATTTAAAGTCCTTTATATACCATTTTAATATCGCTACGCTTGTAAGGTGAATTAGCTTCTAAAGGAACTTCTACAAAACCATATTTTCTGTAAATATAAATAGCATTTTCTAACAAAGTATTTGAGTAGAGTAGGAGTGTGTTGAATTGTTCTTGCTTAGCAAATTCAATACATTTTGTAATTAATTTCTGCCCAATTTTATGACCTCTATGTTCAGGAGAAACAGCCATTTTTGTAAGTTCAAAAGTTCCGTTTTCATCAAGAGGCATCAATGCTACGGTTCCTACAATTTCGTCGTTTAGTTTTGCGAAAAATATATGTCCACCTTTATCAATAATATATTGTTTTGGTTTTCCTAAAACTTCTTCATCGAAAGGTTCTACGTAAAAATAAGTCTGCAACCATTCAATGTTTAAATCGTAAAAACTAGAGGCAAACTCCTCTGAGAAGTTTATAATTTCTAGTTGCTTTTTGTTGTTTGCAATGTAATGTTCCATAATAGCATCACTAAATTTTTTTTGAATGAATTTCTTTTCTAGTTTATTAATATGTTCAATTAAAGAGTCTGATGTAATTCTTGTGTAGTCTTTAATAGTGTACTCTATACTTTTCCATAATGGTTGAATTTGCTCTGCTAATTTTTTTCCTTTCTCAGAAAGCGCAATCAACTTTTTACGTTTATCATTAGGATGTTCTTTAAGGACAATCAATCCTTTTTTATCAAGTTTATTAATGACTTGTGTAGTTGCTGGCTGAGAGGTTTTTAAACTCTGATTGATTTCTGTGTTTGTCACTTCTTCTTTATGAAGAATAATTTTAAATGTTGGAAACAAATACGGATCAAAGTCAAAACCAAAATGATCGTAAACTACTTGAGTATCTTTCATCATGTATTCACTTAATCTCTTTAGTCGAGACCCTATACCAATTTCACCAATTCCTTGTAAAGCATCCATATTAATATATTTAAATATATAAGTACTTATACAAATATATAAATTTTTCATATGATGTCATCAAACAAATAAATATTAAAATTTATTTTCCATGGAAAATATTTAATATATTTGTAGTGTAAAATTTTTAAAATGAAAACAAATCAAATTATTTTTTATATATCTACAGGATTATTAACGTTGTTAATGTTGTTTTCTGCTGGGATGTATTTTTTTAATCATGAACACATAGTTAAAGCCTTTGAAGGAATGGGATATCCTACTTATATCATTTATCCTTTAGCAATAGCTAAACTTTTAGGCTTAGTTACAATTTGGTTTATAAATAATAGATCATTAAAAGAGTGGGCTTATGCAGGTTTCTTTTTCAATACAGTTCTTGCATTCTTCGCACATATAATGATAAAAGATAGTCAACAAATGTTGGCTGCAATAGGTTTCGTATTAGTATTAATTTCATATAATTTCAATAAAAAAAGATGGGAAAAGTAATAGCTTTTGCAGGAAGTAATAGTAAAAATTCAATAAACAAGAAGTTAGCAACATTTGCTGCAAGTTTATTAAAAAGTAATGAGTTTAAAGTTTTAGATCTTAATGATTATGAACTTCCATTATATAGTATTGATGTAGAAGTGGAAAATGAATTCCCTGAAGCAGCAATAAAATTTAATAATGAATTAGCAGAAAGTGATGCTGTTATAATTTCTTTAGCAGAGCATAATGGAAGTTATACAGCGGCATTTAAAAATCTTTTAGATTGGGTATCTAGAAAAGATAAAACTGTTTTTAAGAATAAGCCTGTTTTAGTTTTAGCAACTTCTCCAGGTGGTAGAGGAGGTGCCACTGTATTAAATACAGCTTTAAATAGTTTTCCTCATTTTGGAGCAGATATTAAAGGGAGCTTTAGTTTACCTTCTTTCAATGATAATTTTAAAGAAGATAAAATTGTAGATTCAGATTTATTAAATCAATTATCAGAAGCAGTTAAAAATTTAGAGTCAGCATTGTAGAAAATGGGAGATATTAGTAAGGATATTCATTCGACTTTCGATAACCATCGTTTTAAAGCCTTCATCAATATTAAATACACAGCAAATTGGATTAATAGTAAAGAGGTAGAGTTTTTTAAATCGTATGGTATTTCGCCACAGCAATATAATATTCTTAGAATTTTAAGAGGAGCAGCAGATAAAATTAAAGTTCAAGTTGTAAAAGACCGAATGGTAGAAAGAGCTCCTAATGCCACTCGTTTGATGGATAAATTGGTTGAGAAAAACTTAATTCATAGATCCAAAGGAGAAGTAGATCGAAGAGAAGTATATGTGGCTATTTCAGATGAAGGTTTATTATTGTTAACCGAAATAGATAAGGAAATAGATACATTGAATCCTCTAGATCGACTTACTGAAAACGAGGCTAAATTATTGAGTGATTTATTAGACAAAATAAGATAAATAATTATGCGAATAGAAAAGTTTCCAGCAAATACTCGCGGATTTGTAAATCATGGTTGGTTGCAAGCGAATTACTCTTTTAGTTTTGCAAATTTTTATGATCCTAATAGAACAAATTTCGGAGCATTACGTGTTTTAAATGACGATTTAATTGCTCCAAGTATGGGATTCAGCACACACCCACATCAAAATATGGAGATTATTACAATCCCATTAAGTGGCGTACTAAAACATAAAGACAATACTTCTAACGAATGGTTGTATGTACATCCTAATGAAGTTCAAGTTATGTCTGCCGGAACAGGTATTTATCATTCTGAAATGAATGGTACTACTGATACATATTTGAGTTTATTTCAAATTTGGATCATTCCTAATCAGGAAGGTATTTCACCAAGATATAATCAAAAAGCTTTTAAAGCTGAAGATAGAAAAAATAAGCTTCAGGTTTTAGTGAGTGCTATCGATGATGATAATTTTGATGGTTTAAAAGTGCATCAAAATGCCAAGCTATCAAGGATTGATTTAGATGAAAACAAAGAATTTATTTATGAGTTGTCTTCAGAGAAGAATGGAATTTATGTTATGAACATTTCAGGAGAAATAAGTATCAATGACGAAATATTTTCAGATAGAGATGCTGTAGGAATTTCTGAAACTACTTCATTTAAAATTACAGCAAATACAACTTCAGAATTGTTTTTTATTGAAATACCTATGACTTTTTAAAGAATAAAAATCAAATAATTTATTAAGAAGCTCTTGAGAAATCAAGAGCTTTTTTAGTTAAGAGTTTTGTGTAAAAAAAATCTATTTCAATAAAGTCTTTTTCCCCAATAAAAAGGAGGTTATATCAAATTTAAATAGGTAAAACATTGTTAATTAGTTGTTTATTGTGTTTTAGTTTTGTGATTGTATTAACCAATTAAAATTAATAATATGAAAATTTTTAAAAGCATCGCAATCATTTTTATTGTATCGTTAATGATGACATCTTGTGAAAAAAATGAGATCAACGATATAAATGAAGAAGTGGAAACTGTTTTAGTGCAAAGAGAAGGTACTAAAGAGAAATTAAGATTGGATTATCATGAAAAGTATGGAGTTGTTAAAGCTCATGAATACCCAATGAATCCAAAAGGAGTACAAGAAGAACCTACTTTAGAAGATTTTTTAGAAAAATCTGATCTTAAAAAGGAAGAGTTGTCAGATTACAGAATTGTAAAAGATGAATTCTCAGGAGTTGGTTTAGCAGAGCATAGAATGGAAGATGGTAATGTGATTAACGTACCGCATAGATTCGAAAGAGAGCCTGTTTATAAACTTGAAGGAAAAACGATTCATGGAAAAAGGATAATTATAATTATTATCATTAGATGTGCTAATGGAATGATAATAGACGTAATTGTTATCGAATTTTAATACAACAAAAAAAGACTGTCTAAGTGTAATTTTAGACAGTCTTTTTCTATAGTAAAAGTTGTAATTTTATTTTTTAAGAACTTTGATAAACTTTCGTTCTCCTTTAGAGTTTGTAATTGCTAAATGATAAAGTCCTCCAGATATAGCAGTTATGTCTAGTTGTATTGAATTTGTTTCTTCTGTTGTACTTACAATTAAATTTCCAACAGCATTGTATAAATGAATACTATATTCATCAAAAGTATTTAGCTGGATGTTAATTTCATCAACTGCAGGATTAGGAAAAACTTTATTTATGAAAGTAAAATTCTCTTTTGTACTCAATGTATTTCTATTAATAGAAAAATCTGCTACAACAGGAAAGTGATCTGAAGCGGTACTGGTATCAAACTCTTGTAAACCAAAAAGATTCAATCTGTCACTTGGCATTTCTTCTGTTTGAATGACAAAAGTTTTTTCGGCATTCAATACATAATCTGAATAAATTATAAAATCTAGTTTTCCAGGCGGAAAATTAGAACTATCAGATCTCCAAGTATAGGCCATTGGAATATCCGTTTGTAAAGCATTATCGTGTTTAAGTTCTGTTCCGTCCCAATCAAGATAAGCACCAGAACCATAAATATTAGTATTTTGAATTTGACCAGTTAATAAGGTATTTAATTGGCTTGAAAGTCCAACTAAATTCAAATCACCAGAATATACAATAGGAGTATTTTTAGGCAATGTAATTTGTCCACCAGGAGATTTGGCTTCCAATACAAACGCAGCATATTCATCAACTTGTCTTTGTCTTCTATCATCAGCCCCGCAACAATTTAAATGTGCATTAGTGTATAATAAATTGGTGCCATAACTATCAGGCAAGTCTATAAGCACTGGAAATTGACGGTCTAAATCCCATTCTTGTATAATTTCCCAACGGGAAACGGTTACTTCACCACCATGTTTTTTTACATACCATCCGTTAGTTGTACCTAAAGGAATCCAAGAATCAAATAAAGATTTAATATATTCTACAGTTGTATCCGCACTCTCAACAAATCCAATAATATCTGGTTGAATAACTGTTATGAGACGTTCATATTCATCTAATTTACTTGCATCTAGTAAGGAATTTAATTTTGTATTGTAAGCTACTATTCTTATGAAAGAATTATCAGATTTATTAATGTCAACTGGTTGATAAGGTGTTGTAGGAGTTTCATTAAAAGTATAAGTAAATACATTATTTAAATTCGGTAACCAATCGAAGTTATTTCTATTACGAACTAAAATTTTTACTGAAGAAGATGGAAATAACGGATTAATTCCGTCAGGAACACTCGCCCTAGGAATTGCAATTTCAAATTCTTTAGATGTTACTGTAGGAGCAACTCTTAAGCCTACCTCAGAAAAACTAACTTGGTTTTTAGGGGTTCCAGTAAAATTATTAAATAATGTACGCTCACCAAATTGAATTCCCAATTCTGCACCATAATCGTCTCGTACTTTAAAACCAGTATTAGAATCATTATCTGTATCTAAATATAAATAGAAGTCATGAGGAATAATATCGCCATCTGTTAAGTCAAACTCTTTGTTTGCTTTAATTTTAATATACAAATATTCAGCATCGTTAGTTACTTGAAATTCTAAAAGATCAATTCCATTAAGAGATTCATTGGTATCAGTAAATGTAGTTAAGTTAGTCGTCCAATCATCAAAATTTCCATCAATACGGATTGATGCAGATTGCGCATAACTAAAAACATTCACAAATATTAAAAGGGTTAGGAAAAGTTTGTTCATTTATTTTTTCGTTATAAAAAGGTTAGCAAATTTATATTTTCATTAAATTATAACACAAAAAAGTAAGATTAAAAGAAAGTTAAGGTTTACAAATTCGAAAAATAAAAGTATCTTGCAGTTATTATGCATGCATAATAAAATTAAAAATCAGACTGAATGACTAAGTACAAAAATATTTTTGAGCCGTTAGATTTAGGTTTCACTACAATAAAAAATAGAATCCTAATGGGATCTATGCATACTGGTTTAGAAGAAGAAAAAAATGGATACGATAAAATAGCCAGATTTTATGCAGAAAGAGCAAAAGGAGGAGTAGGATTAATTGTTACCGGAGGAATTGCTCCAAATATACAAGGATGGACAGGACCTTTTTCTGCTAGAATGAGTACTAAGAAACATGCAGAAAGACATAAAGTAATTACAGAAGCTGTTCATGCAGAAGGAGGAAAAATTTGCATGCAGATTTTACATGCAGGAAGATATGGTTATCATCCACTTAACGTGGGACCGTCTGCAATAAAGTCGCCAATAACACCTTTTAAACCTTTTAAGCTTAGAGAATCTGGTATTAAAAGAACAATTAAAGATTTTGTTAAGTCAGCTGCTTTAGCAAAAGAAGCAGGTTATGATGGAATCGAAATTATGGGTTCTGAAGGATATTTAATTAATCAGTTTATTGCAAAAAGAACAAATAAAAGAAACGACGATTGGGGAGGAAGCTACGAAAATCGTATGCGTTTACCTATCGAACTAGTTAAACAAACTAGAGAGAAAGTAGGTGAGAATTTTATTATCATTTACAGACTTTCAATGTTAGATTTAGTAGAGAACGGAAGTTCATGGGACGAAATCGTAATGTTAGGAAAGGAAATAGAAAAAGCTGGTGCAACTATTATTAATACAGGAATTGGTTGGCACGAAGCTAGAATTCCTACAATAGCAACTTCGGTTCCAAGAGCAGCTTTTACTTGGGTGACTAAGAAAATGAAAAGCGAAATCTCTATTCCTCTAATAACTTCGAATAGAATTAACATGCCTGAAACTGCTGAAAAAGTTTTGGCAGAAGGTCATGCAGATATGATCTCTATGGCTCGTCCGTTTTTAGCTGATCCAGAATGGGTGAATAAAGCTAAGCAGGAAAAAGATGATGAAATTAACACCTGTATCGCATGTAATCAAGCTTGTTTAGATCATGTTTTTGAACAAAAAGTAGCTAGTTGTTTGGTAAATCCTAGAGCTTGTCACGAAACAGAATTAAATTATTTACCAACAGATAAAAAGAAGAAAATAGCAGTTGTAGGTGCTGGTCCTGCTGGTTTAGCGGCTTCAACAGTTGCTGCACAAAGAGGACATGAAGTTACTTTGTTTGATGGTGAGAGTGAAATTGGAGGTCAATTTAACATAGCAAAACAAATTCCAGGTAAAGAAGAGTTTTATGAAACGATTCGATATTTCGGGAAACAAATAGAACTTCATGATGTAAATCTAAAATTGAATACAAGAGTTAATGCTGAAGATTTAGCTCAAGGTGATTTTGATGAAGTTATTTTAGCTACAGGAATTACACCAAGAACACCGAGAATTACTGGTGTTGACCACGAAAAAGTGCTAAATTATATTGATGTTTTAAAACTTAAAAAAGAAGTAGGAAGACGTGTTGCCGTAATTGGAGCAGGAGGTATAGGTTTCGATTTATCGGAATATTTATCACATGAAGGAGAAAGTACTTCTCAAAATATAGATGCATGGTTGAATGAATGGGGTATTGATAAAAGTTTAGAAGCTAGAAGTGGTATTGAAGGTGTTGAAAAACATGTACATCCTTCACCAAGAGAAATCTTTATGTTCAAACGTAGTAAAGGTAAATTTGGTGGAAATTTAGGAAAAACAACTGGATGGATTCATAGAGCAAACCTAAAGAAAAAAAATGTGCAATTTATCAACGAAGTGCAATATGATAAAATAGACGATCAAGGTTTACATTACACACAAAACGAAGAACAAAAAGTTTTAGAAGTTGACAATGTAATTATTTGTGCAGGACAATTACCATTTAAAGAGTTATTACAACCATTACAATCAAAAGGAATTACAGTTCATGTTATTGGAGGTGCAGATATTGCTGCAGAATTAGATGCTAAGCGCGCTATAGACCAAGGTAGCAGATTAGCCGCAAGAATTTAATTTAGAAATCAATATTTTCAAGAGCTAAAAATGATAAATATTTAAATTAAGTTCGTTTTTAGTCGTTTTACTTCAAATAAAAGTTAAATAGGAGTAACTTTTTTGATTTTTTACGTTAAAATACTACTTTTAAAGTAAAAATTTAAAATGAAAAAGTTACTTCTACTTTTTTTTATATCAGTAGTGGTGATTCATTCTCAAAATAGGGGTAATGTTTGGGAACTGAATACATTGGAAATTAATTTTAATAATTCAACCAATACCACAATAACTAGTACTACTAATACAGTTAGTGCACAATCTTCAATAGCAGATACAGAAGGGAAAATTTTACTTTCATACGATGGAGTCAATCTGTACGATCGCCAAGGAAAAATAGTAAAATCCAATGAGAAATTTGCAAAAGCATACAACTCTGTTATTTTTAAAAAAATAGGCTGTAACTCTAAATATTATCTTTTTGAAACAAAAGCCATAAGAACTCCATCTACAGGTAGACAACAAGCTATTAATGTGATACCTAGATTATATTACTCTCAATTTGAAATAGATAACAATGGGAATGTTAAAGTTTTAGAAGAAGAAGTTCTATATTTTGACACTCAAATATATTCTGGTTTAACTTGTTATGTAAATGAAGAAAAACAAAAAGTTTGGGTTATAGTTAGAAATGGGAATAATATTTTTTCAATAGAAGTCAATGAACGAGGTCCAGAAAAGCATAATTCAAGTAGAGTAGCAGAACCAAAGATTTTTGAGTATTTCATTGATGGTGTGAATCAGTTTTTAAATGTTTTTAATGAAATCAAAGTAACACCACAAGGTGATAAGTTAATAACATTCATCCAAAATAATAGATTTGTAACAGCCAGAAATGAATTTAAAGACGAACAAGGTTATATACATATTGTAGATTTTAACAAAAATACGGGCGAGACTGGCGATTTTTTTTCACAAACTAAAATAGAACAAGGAGATACAAAAGTTAGACTTTTTAATCCTTTATTAGGAGGTGTCAAAGATGGAAAGTTATATGTAGCTATTAAAACTAAAATTTTACCTTTTGGCCTTCCTCCAGAGCATATTTTATATGAATATGATCTCAATAGTAATGATATTAAAGCGACTGAAAAAAATATTTTTAGAAGAAATAGAACAAATATTTTCGATATTCAAGAAGCGCCAGATAATGAATTATATATTGCAGTTTTAGGACAACCTATTTATACTTTTTTAGGAAAAATAGAGAATAGTAACGTAACAGAATTGTTAAATACACTTACGTTAAACATAACAGATTTACCTTCTTTTCCACAATCATATTTTAAATCAGATTTTTTCTTTAAGAATTTATGTTTTGGCGATGTAACAGAATTTACTTCAGATTTAATAGAAACTGCTATTAGTTATGAATGGAGTTTTGGCGATGGTAATACTTCTAATCTAGAAAAGCCTACTCATACATATGCTAATGCTGGAAATTATACAGTTACTCTTAGAGTTGAAGACATAAATAATGTTATCCATACGTACACAAACTCTTTAACTATTAAAGATGAGCTAACTTCGAATACTTTACCTAAAGAAGTATTTATCTGTAGTAATGGAGAACCAATCGAAGTAGATGCAGGGCCTTTTGAAACTTATCTTTGGTCTACTGGTGAAACCACACGAAAAATAAGTATAAAGAATCCAGGAGTTTATACTGTAAAAGTGAGTAATAGAAATTGTTGTGTTGGCGAACTTAAAACTACTTTGATAGAAAATGCAGCTCCAATAATAGAAGATACTTTTTATGATGAATTTGATAATACAGTAACAATAACTGCTACAGGTAATGAACCATTGACTTATGTTCTTGATTCAAGTGTTACTCAGAAGAATAACATTTTTAATAATTTATCTTTTGGAGAACATACTGTAGAAGTAATAGATGTTAATGGTTGTAAAGTGTCAAGTAATTTCGAAGTTAATTTAACTATTCCTAAATACTTCTCTCCAAATGGAGATGGCATTAATGATGTTTTCAAAATACCTCAATTACGTGGTAGTTTAGATTTTGAACTTCAAATTTTTGATCGTTACAGAAGAACAATCAAAAGTTTCAGAAATGAAGAAGTTTTATGGGATGGTACTTTTTTAGGAGAACAATTAGTTTCAGATGATTATTGGTATTTCTTAAATGTAAATGGGCAAATTTTTAAGGGTCATTTTTCTAAATTAAATTAGTTATGAAAAGAAAAATAACGCTTTTATTTATTTTAGTTACTACAATTAATAGTTATTCCCAAGATTTTTTACCGATACACTCTCAATACCTTCTGGGGAATTATTTTCTAATTAATCCCGCAGTTGCCGGAATCAATAGCAATCACAGATTACGATTGACTTATAGAAATCAATGGATAGGTGAACCTTCTTCACCCAATACCATAACAGCTAGTTATCAAGGTAGATTAAATAGATATTTAGGAGTTGGAGGATATATTTTTAAAGATAGAAATGGAAATCATAATACAACAGGTTTTGAATTAGCTACCTCATATCAAATCAACTTAGGAACTAATAATAAATATGAAAGATATTGGAGTTTAGGATTAGCTTTTTCTGGAAGACATAACGGTTTAGATTTAGAAAGAGAAGGAAATGATCCTGCATTAATAAACTTTAATGAAGGTTTTGATTTTGGCTTTAACTTAGGAAGCTATTTTATTTATGAAAATTACTATGGAGGTTTAGCAATAAGTCAATTGTTAGTTAATGATTTGTCAGATAATTTAAGAAGTAATTCCAAAACATCATATTCTTTGATTTTAGGTCACATAAGAAGTATTAATGCAAATGATACTTTTTTTTTAGAGCCTTCAGTTTTTATAAAAAAGATAGAAGGTTTAGATACTGAATTAGATATTAACGCTAAATTTTATCATAAACCGTTATTAACAAAATATAGTATTTGGTATGGAACTTCTTATAAAACCTTTATAAATGACGGATTAAATTCTGCATCGTTAACTTTTTTTGCAGGTATAGATTATAAAAATTTTAATTTTGGATACTCTGTTGATTTAGATACAAGCACCAAATTCAATAACTTTTACAATTCACATCAGTTCATTTTAGGAATTAATTTATTTGAAAAAAGATACGCATCTTTGGGGTGTAGCCCTTTAAATTTTTAAGATTTTTTATTTAATATTGGCAAATATGATTAATTATCGATATTTGTAACACAAAATAAGAGATTATGGCAATGAACAAAAACACAGTGTTAGCCTACGCTACACTACTAATGATTTTTATTGGAGTTTTATTAATAGGATTAGGAGCATACAGATACGAAGATATAGGTTGGGGATTTGCAGCAATAGGATTGGGCTTCTTTGCTATAGCATGGGTGTTTAACGCTTTAAAAGGACGCGTATAATAAATTATTACTTTTAAATAGACACAAATTAAATTTTACAAAACAAATTAACCACTACATAAATGTCAGACGATAAAAAAGTCATTTTTTCCATGAATAAGGTTTCTAAAACCTATCAATCTACTGGAAAACAAGTTTTAAAAGATATATACTTAAGCTTTTTTTATGGAGCTAAAATTGGAATTTTAGGTTTAAATGGATCAGGTAAATCTACTTTACTTAAAATTATAGCTGGAGTAGAAAAGAATTACCAAGGTGATGTTGTTTTTTCTCCAGGGTATAAAGTAGGATATCTAGAGCAAGAACCTCAACTAGATGAAGACAAAACAGTATTAGAAATCGTAAAAGAAGGTGTTGCAGAAGTTGTTGAAGTTTTAGATGAATACAACAAAATCAACGATATGTTTGGTTTAGAAGAGGTATATTCTGATGCTGATAAGATGCAAAAACTTATGGATCGTCAAGCAGAATTGCAAGATAAAATTGATGCGACTAATGCTTGGGAATTAGATACAAAATTAGAAATCGCAATGGATGCACTTCGTACTCCAGATCCTGATAAAAAGATTGGAGTGTTATCTGGAGGAGAAAGAAGAAGAGTTGCACTTTGTAGATTATTACTTCAAGAACCTGAAATATTATTATTAGATGAGCCTACCAACCATTTAGATGCTGAATCTGTACATTGGTTAGAGCATCATTTAGCACAATATAAAGGAACTGTAATTGCAGTAACTCACGACCGTTACTTCTTAGACAATGTAGCAGGTTGGATTTTAGAGTTAGATAGAGGTGAAGGTATTCCTTGGAAAGGAAATTACTCTTCTTGGTTAGATCAAAAAGCAAAACGTTTAGAACAAGAAAGCAAATCAGCTTCTAAACGTCAGAAAACTTTAGAACGAGAATTAGAATGGGTTCGTATGGCACCAAAAGGGCGTCAAGCAAAGTCAAAAGCTCGTTTAAAGAACTACGATAAGTTAATGAATCAAGACCAAAAGCAAACAGAAGAGAAGCTTGAAATTTACATTCCAAACGGTCCACGTTTAGGAACTAATGTAATCGAAGCTGCTGGTGTTTCTAAAGCTTTTGGCGAGAAATTATTATACGAGAATTTAGAATTTAATTTACCTCAAGCAGGAATTGTTGGTATCATTGGACCAAACGGTGCCGGTAAAACAACAATTTTTAGAATGATCATGGGAGAAGAAAATCCAGATGCTGGAACTTTTTCTGTTGGAGAAACGGCAAAGATTGCTTATGTAGACCAAAATCATGCGAATATCGATCCTAATAAATCTATTTGGGAAAACTTTTCTGATGGTCAAGATTTAGTCATGATGGGAGGAAAGCAAGTAAATTCACGTGCTTATTTAAGTCGATTTAATTTTTCTGGAAGCGAGCAAAATAAGAAAGTAAATACATTATCTGGTGGTGAACGTAACCGTTTACATTTAGCCATGACACTAAAAGAAGAAGGTAATGTATTATTATTAGATGAGCCAACTAACGATTTAGATGTAAATACACTTCGAGCTTTAGAAGAAGGACTAGAAAACTTTGCAGGATGTGCAGTTGTTATATCTCACGACCGCTGGTTCTTAGATAGAATTTGTACTCATATTCTTGCTTTTGAAGGTGATTCTCAAGTATATTTCTTCGAAGGATCGTTCTCTGAATATGAAGAAAATAAGAAGAAACGATTAGGTGGAGACATTATGCCGAAACGAATTAAATATAAAAAATTAATTAGATAATTTCTGAAGCTCACCTTTCCGGTGAGCTTTTTTTTAAAAGAATCTTAATTAGCGTTAAAAGTTCTAAAATAAAGAGATGTTATATTAAATAAAGTTAAAGTATTGATTTTTAGAAAATAAAATGAATTTCTCAGGGTTTTATTAGTGTAGATTATCAATTTCCTGCGCAGTTAATTCAATAAGCTACCAATCAATAAGTTTAATTTTAAAACAATCAAAAATGAATAATTATTTTAGAAAAGTAGCTTTTTTAATGCTATTCTTATGTGCAGGAATTTATGGAAGTGTTAGTGCTTTTGAAAAACCATCAGATCAAGTTACTTCAATTCAGGATGAAAAAAATTTAGTAGCAACTTTTGAAGACTATACAGAAGAAGGATTTAAGTTTTTATTGAAAGATGGAAATTCAATGACTTTCAGTTTGATAGCAGATGAGTTATTAGAATCTTATGATCTAAAATCCGACGAATACAAAGGAAAACTTTTTCAAATTACTTATCTTTCAGAAGAGAAAGATGGAGAAATTACACATAAAATAACAGGATTAAAAGAGTTAAAATCTCAGGAAGAAAATTCTTAATTTATAAGAGTTTAATTATTAACGCCAGTAAGTTTAAGCTTACTGGCGTTTTTGTTTTGAAGATGAGCCCAACAAGAATGATCTTTTAAATTATGTTAACCTTTTCATGATATCAACATTAAAAGTCAAAATCATTTAATAAATAATCATATAAAATCATGAAAAAAACAAAATTTAAAATTTCGTATTTATTAATTATGCTTGTGTTAATATGTAATTTTTCTTGTAGTTCAGAAGATGGCATGGATGGTATAGATGGAATGCAAGGTCCACAAGGAGAACAAGGTTTACCAGGAACAGACGGTAAAGACGGGAATGCAAATGTTATCGTAAAAACTGTAGATAATGTTGTTTGGACAGTAGGAAGTTTTTTAGGTCAAGAAGCAAATCTTTTTGAAATTAATGACACAGATATAACTCAAGAAGTACTTGATAATTCATTAATCCTTGTGTATTTCAAATTAGTTACAGGAGAAGCTTGGTATCCTATGACATATGCGTTTCCTTTTGATAATGGGAATGATGAAGTAATTACTTTTACATATGAGTTAAATAAAATTAATATTTACGCTTTAAAGTCTACAGGACCATTAAATGCAAGCATAGATGATATTCGTTATTTTATTATTGAAGGAAACTCTGCTGTAGCATCAAGAGAGGATCTAAGTAAACTTTCTTACGAAGAAGCATTAAAACGATTTAAGTTGTTGGAATAAAATAGTATATGCTGAAATAATGTAAATTTGGTCATAAAAATCTTAATAAAGATTTTAGAGATAGATTATTGTTAATCTATCTTTTTTTATGGAGTGTAATTTTAGCATATTCTTAAAATATATAAGTTTTATTATCAGACTGATAAAAATAGAAGATTTCTTGATGTTTGTGTTCTTTGTCTACCAAATAGATTGTAATTTTCGGACTTAATGGACAATTTAATGCCATGAGTAAATATTATATATTCGATTTCGACAGTACGCTTACTAAAGTAGAAGCGTTGGATGTTTTAGCTGAAATAACCTTAGCGAACAATCCAAAAAAAGAAGAGGTAATTAATGAAATTATCAAAATCACAAACCTTGGGATTGATGGAGATATCTCCTTTACCCAGTCGTTAGAACGTAGAATAAAGTTACTTAATGCAAAACGATCCGATTTAAATTTGTTAATTCAAGAACTAAAGAAAAGAGTCTCCAGTTCCATTGAAAGAAATAAAGAGTTTTTCGAATCTTACTCAGAGAATATTTATGTAATTTCTGCAGGATTCAAAGAATTCATTATACCTATAGTTGCAGAATATAATATTCCAGCAGAAAGAGTATTTGCGAATACTTTTGAGTTTAGTCAAGATGGAGAAATTATAGGATTCGATAGAGACAACGTTCTTTCTGTACACAACGGTAAAATAGCTTGTTTACAAAATTTACAATTAGATGGAGAAATCCAAGTAATTGGAGATGGTTACAGCGATTATATCACAAAAGAAGCAGGAGTAGCCGACAAGTTTTTTGCTTATACAGAAAATGTTCAGCGTGAAAAAACAATTAAAAACGCTGATTATATTACACCAAATTTAGACGAATTTTTATTTATAAACGATTTGCCAAGAAATATATCATATCCAAAAAACCGCATCAAAATGTTACTATTAGAAAACATACATGCAGATGCGTACGAAAAATTTACAAACGATGGCTTTACAGTCGAAACTGTAGGAAGAAGTTTATCTGAAGAAGAATTGATTGAAAAATTACAAGATGTTCATGTAATTGGAATCCGTTCGAAAACTCAAATCACAAAAAAAGTAATTGAAAATGCTCCTAGATTATTGGCAGTTGGTGCATTTTGTATTGGAACAAAACAGATTGATTTAGACGCATGTAAAGAAAACGGAATAGTCGTTTTTAATGCTCCTTACAGTAATACAAGATCTGTAGTTGAATTAGCCATTGGAGAAATTATTATGTTGATGCGTAGTGTTTTTCAACGTAGTACAGAAATTCATAACGGAGAATGGAACAAAACCGCTCAAGGTTCTAAAGAAGTTAGAGGAAAAAAACTAGGTATCGTAGGATACGGAAATATAGGAAAACAATTATCTGTTTTAGCTGAAGCTTTAGGAATGGATGTGTACTATTATGATGTTGAAGATAAATTAGCTTTAGGTAATGCTACTAAAATGAATTCTTTAGCTGATTTATTAGCTATTTCAGACGTGGTAACATTACACGTAGATGACAATTCTTTAAATAGAAATTACATAGGAGCTAAAGAAATTTCTCAAATGAAAGATGGAGCTCATTTAGTAAATCTATCTAGAGGTTTCGTTGTAGATATTCCAGCATTAACAGAGGCATTAAAATCAGGTAAGTTAGCCGGAGCTGCTGTAGATGTTTATCCTGAAGAACCTAGAAAAAATGGAGATTTTTACACCGATTTAAAAGGTTTGCCTAATGTAATTTTAACACCTCATGTTGGTGGTAGTACAGAAGAAGCTCAAAGAGATATAGCAGATTTTGTTCCTGGGAAGATTATGGCATACATAAATTCTGGAAATACTGTGGATGCAGTAAATTTCCCAAATATCCGTTTACCAAAACAACAAAATTCACATCGTTTTTTGCATATGCATAAAAATGTGTCTGGTGTTATGGCAAATATTAACAAAGTTGTTGCAGAGTTTGGTTTAAATATCGTTGGTCAGTATTTATCTACAGATCCTAAAGTTGGGTACGTAATTACTGATGTAGACAAAGATTACAACCAAGATGTTATTCAAGAATTAAAAAATGTTGAAGGAACACTTCGCTTTAGAGTTTTATACTAAAAATATAATTCAATACAGTTAAATATATTAAAAGCCTTGTTTTTATAAAACAAGGCTTTTTTTAGTAGTAAACTTTATAAAAAAGTTTGGTTAAATAAGTTTCACTTTATTTTAACGAGTCAATATTAGATTGAATAGACCAAGCAAAATCTAACATTAATCTTTTCTGAAAAATAGAGTCTTTATAGCTAAGATATGTGTCACCAACATATGGAGCAGTACTACCATTTTTAGTATTAATAGTAGCAGACATATGACAACTCATACAATTAGAAAGTGTTCCAATATTAGTAGCAATTTTAGTTCCTTTATTGTAAACATAGCTCGTAGCTTCATCAAAGAAACTAGTATCAAATCCAGATTCTAAATAAGGATTATAACCAATAACTAGTTCTCCTTCATTTTTTCCTCCAATATAAGGTTGTGCTGGGATAAGCATAGAGTAAGCTATATCCATAGCATAATGATTAGCAGCTCCTTGTAAAGCTATTCCGTGTTTTGCAGAAGCGATATCATCTGAACTAGGAAAAGAAGGTGTTAAAGGAGTTGGAGACCACCAAAATGTTTGCCAAACCCAACGTTTAATTTCTTTTGTTCCCACATGCATCGCAACTAATATAGCTTTATCTCCAGCTTTTGCTGCTTTAGGATCTGTAGATTTTATACTATTTTCACTGTTATATGATTTAGCTAAAGTTTCATCTATAGTGAAATGAATAAAATCATTTAAATAATACGTGTTCTCTGGAGTTATTGTATCGCATTTATAATCTAAACGACCGTTAGGATTTGATTTATTTGTAGTATTAAGATCAACATGAATACAAGAGTTCCATTCTTTTTCAGGATATCCGTTGTTTTTATATTCTGGTCCATGCCAAGCAGCCATAGTGTAAATTCCTTGATCAGATACTTTATCTTGTGTAATCACCTTGTATACAGGTTTTATTGTAATAGCATCGTGAGGAAATTCTGGTATTTGACTAAATTCACCAGTTTGCATAGCTTTCAAAGTAGATAAATAAAATATTTTATTAGCAATAGCATATTGTTCAGCAGATGGATTATAAGCTACAACTTCTACTGTTTGAGTGTCATCAAAAATTGTTTGTGAGGTTTTTGAATGACTAAATTGGTTAGGCTTATTAAATTCTAGTCCAACCAAACTATTTGCACTAGGATTATTCATCTTGTGTAAAATTTGCTTAGGACTAGACCAAGTTTGATACGTTAAAGTACCATTACTTAAGGGGGTTGTTAAATGTTTCCATACATCCCAACTATGTTTATACATAGAGTTAAAGTCGTTATTAGCTATCCATTTATTAATAGTAATAGAATCAGTAGGATATGTATAATCAACAGGAATGTAAACTTTTTTTGAATGTGATTTATCCTTGTTTTTTGTTGTTTTATTACATGCGACGACTGTAATTAAGCATAAAAAAAGGATCACCAATTTTGTAGATTTCATGTCTGTATTTGTTAGTTATATGCTAAATCTACAAATAGGAAGTATAGATTCTCCTCTAAAATGCTTCAGTGAAGTAAAAAAAAGCATCAGAGTAAGTATTTAAGTTATGAGAGATCATTGCATTTGTTTTTTTACATCAGAAAATGAATTTTTATCTTTGATAAAAATCATTCTTTTGATGAACTACGAAAATTCTTTGGATTATACTAAACAACTCGACAAAGATGATCCATTAGCTTATTTACGAAATCAATTTCACATTCCTAAAGATGATAAAGGAAACGATTGGCTATACTTTACAGGAAACTCACTTGGATTACAACCAAAGCAAACACAAAAATACATTCAGCAAGAATTAGATGATTGGGCAAAATATGGAGTAGAAGGACATTTTGAAGGAGAAACCCCTTGGTTACCGTATCATGAATTTCTTACAGAAAAAATGGCAAAGATTGTTGGAGCCAAACCATTAGAAACTGTAGTTATGAATACACTAACTACAAACCTACACTTATTAATGGTTTCGTTTTATCAACCAACAAAACAGAAGTATAAAATTGTCATTGAAAGTGATGCTTTTCCTTCGGATAGATATGCAGTACAATCACAATTAAAATTCCATGGTTTTGATATTGAAGACGGATTGGTAGAATGGAAACCAAGAGCTGGTGAAGAACTATTGAGAATAGAAGATCTAGAAACTATTGTTGAAGAACAAGGTGATGAAATTGCGTTACTATTAATTGGCGGTGTAAATTATTATACTGGTCAATATTTAGATATTAAACGTATTGCAGAAATTGGTCATGCTAAGAAATGTATTGTTGGAATTGATTTGGCTCACGGAGCAGGAAACGTACAACCTAATTTACATGATAGTGGGGTAGATTTTGCAGCTTGGTGTACTTATAAATATTTAAATTCTGGACCAGGAAGTTTATCAGGATTATTTGTGCATGAAAAACATGCACATAACAGAGAGTTACCAAGATTTGCAGGTTGGTGGAATCATAATAAAGATACACGTTTCAATATGCGTCAACCGTTTGATGTAATGTCTGGAGCAGAAGGTTGGCAATTATCAAATCCACCAATTTTGTCAATGGCAGCAATCCGTTCGTCTTTAGATTTATTTGATACTGTAGGAATGGATGCATTACGAGAAAAATCAGAAAAACTTACAGGATATTTCGAATATTTGATTAATCAAATTGATACGGATAGAATCAAAATTATCACACCTACTAATCCGGAAGAAAGAGGTTGTCAATTATCAATCCAAGTACAGCATGCAGATAAAAGTTTGCATCAAAAATTAACAGATCATCATATCATCACAGATTGGAGAGAACCAGATGTGATTCGTTGCGCACCAGTGCCAATGTATAATAGTTTTGAAGATGTATTTAGAATGGTTGAGATTTTAAAAGGCTTGTTGTAAAATGGAGCGTTTTATATGTATTACAATCTTAATTTTTCTATTTAGTTGTTCAAATAAAAGTAAAGAAAACTTGAAAGAATGTTTAGATGAAAATGAAGTAGAATTTCTTTATGAAGGTAAAACAATTTTTGAGGAAGCTTTAGTGAAATTTTATTCAAAAAAGAATTTAGCGGAAAACTATAAAGTATATCTTGAAGATTTAACAATTGCATCAGATAGTTTAGTAATGTTAGAATCTAATACTAAAGCGTTACAATTTATAGATAAATTGAGAAAATTAAATAAGATACATAGCTTTTGGACTATTAATAAAACAGATCAATCAATACTGAAACAAGAAGATTATGAAATTGCAAAAGGAAATTATCTTTCTTGTCTAGAAAGTGTAGCTAAAACAGAAATATTTAAAGACTTTTTTATAGTGTTAAATGATAAAGGGGTAAACATTTCAAGTGCAATTGTTGCTGAAAGTTTATTACATGAAGATTTAATTACAAGAATGTTAAAAGAAGATAAAGAGTTATTAAGTATTTATGTAGCCTTTCATATGTATTATGAATCAATTTTAAATAGTCAATTGTATCTTGAAGAAAAGGTTTTTTAAAAAAAATACAGATTCGTTAAAAATTAATTATTCATGACGAAACAAGACAAAATATTAATTGTTGGAGCTGGTTTATGCGGAAGTTTATTAGCATTACGTTTAGCTCAACGAGGATATAAAATAGAAGTATACGAAAGCAGACCGGATTTACGAAAAGTAGATATTTCTGCCGGTCGATCAATTAACTTAGCTTTATCAGATAGAGGATTAAAATCACTACGATTAGCTGGTGTTGAAGAACAAGCAAAAGCATTATGCATTCCAATGTATGGCCGTTTAATTCATGATATTGAAGGAAATACTTTTGCTTCTAACTACTCAGGTAGAACAGGAGAATATATAAACTCAGTTTCGCGTCAAGATTTAAATGCTTTACTACTTGATGAAGCTGAAAAACACGAAAATGTAAACATACATTTCAATACTAAATGTACAAGAATAGATATTGAAAACACCGTAGCTCATTTCAAAAGTTATAAAACTGATGAAGAATTTTCTGTAAATCCAGATATTATTTTTGGAGCTGATGGAGCAGGATCAATACTTCGAAAAAGTTATGAGTTAGAACGTAAATTTCTATTCAGTTATAGTCAAGATTATCTAACGCATGGATATAAAGAGTTAGAAATTCCAGCAGATAAATTAGGCAATCATCAAATCAGTAAAGATCATTTACATATTTGGCCAAGAGGTGAATATATGCTAATTGCGTTGCCAAATTTAGATGGAAGTTTTACCGTAACCTTGTTTTTAAGTTATGAAGAAGGAAAGTTTAATTTCGAAAATTTAACTACAGAAGAAGAAGTTACACATTTCTTTGAAACTCAATTTCCAGATGCATTAGCTTTAATTCCAAACATTAAAGACGAATTCTTCAATAATCCAACAGGTGCTTTGGGAACAGTAAAATGTTCACCATGGATGTATAAGAATAAAACACTAATAATTGGTGACGCTGCTCATGCAATTGTACCGTTTTACGGACAAGGAATGAATGCTTCTTTTGAAGATGTAGCTGTTTTTGATGGTGTTTTAGAGCGATTCGAGGATGATTGGGAGCAAATATTTAAAACGTATCAACAAGAACGTAAAAAAGATACTGATGCAATTGCAGATTTAGCTGTAGATAATTATTATGAAATGCGAGATCATGTTGCAAATCCGTTATTCAAACAAAAACGTAAGTTAGAAATGGATTTAGAAGAAAAGTTTCCAGAATCGTATTATTCAAAGTATTCTATGGTAACTTTTAATGAAGATATTGGTTACAACGAGGCAATGAAAAAAGGACGAGCACAAGATAAAGCGTTACTAAATTTAATTGCTGATGCAGAGGTTTCAACTTCAGAAAATATGTCAGCACAAGAATTAGAAATCGTATTGAATAAAGTTAATCACGAAACAAAAGAGATTCTTACTGAAGATAAAATTGCTGGATTGAAATAATGAAAACATATATTGTTATACTCAGAGGAATAAACGTTTCAGGAAAAAATAAACTTCCCATGCAAGAATTACGAGTTATGCTTGAAGGTTTAGAATTTTCTGAAGTTAAAACGTATATCCAAAGTGGAAATATTGTTTTAAAATCTTCGAAGGAAGCTTTAGAAGTAGAAAAGACAATCAAAAAAGGAATATCTAAAACCTTCGGCTATGATGTTCCAGTTTTAGCTAGAACAGTTACTCAATGGGAAAAAGCAATCGCTAATAATCCGTATTCAGAAGTAGAAGAAAAACAACAATATTTTACATTTTTATCAGCGATTCCAGAAATCAAATATTTTGATATAGATGCAAAAGAAGATACTTATCAAATAATTGAGGATGTTGCATATGTAAATGCAGTTGGAGGTTATGGAAAAACAAAATTGACAAACAATTTGTTTGAAAAGAAGCTGAACGTAACAGCAACCACAAGAAATTTAAAAACGACATTAAAGCTATTAAGTTTAGTAAACTAAAGTTATAACATGAACGAAGAAAGTATAAAAAAAGGAATCAACATTTTGTCAATTTTAGCAATAATTTCAGGAGGTTTTGGAATGGTTTTCTGTTTTCCGTTTTTATGGTCAGCTAATATTGCAGATTTAGTAGGAGCAGGATTCCCTTTTGTAGGAGGTTCTATTCTTTTTGGAGCAGGTTTAATCACTTTAGGAATTTTCAATAAAAAGTAAGTTTAAAAAATGGAAAAAAAAGTAACGCCAAGAGGTGCATATCCACATGTAAAAGTAGTGGGAGATTTTATATTTGTTTCAGGAACAAGTTCTAGAAGACCAGATAATACAATTGCTGGAGTTGAACTTATTGACGAAATGAATACCAAAAAATTAGATATTGAAGTTCAAACTAGAGAAGTTTTAAAAAATATTGATAGAAACTTACAAACGGTTGGAGCAAGTTTAAAAGATGTTGTAGATGTCACTACTTTTTTAGTAAATATGAACGATTTTGCAGGTTATAATAAAGCTTATGGAGAGTTTTTCGATAAGCAAACCGGACCAACAAGAACTACAGTTGCTGTTCATCAATTACCACACCCAGATTTAGTAGTAGAGATCAAAGTAACTGCATACAAAAAACAGTAATTGATCGAAATAGATTCACATAAAATAATATTAGAAACAGAAGGTTTTTCTATTTCTAAACCTCTTTTCTCAAATGAGGAACTAAAACAAATGTGTGATTTAATAGATCAATCTGATCACAATTTTGCTATTCGTCAGTTGGTATTGAAAGTTCCTAAACTTCAAGAGTTAATTTTCAATAATGATCATTTTAAAAACTTATACAAGAGTATTTGTGATGAAAGGTATTTCTTATCTAAAGCGATCTTTTTTAATAAACCTAAAATGTCGAATTGGTTTGTGAGTTATCATCAAGATTTAAGTATAAGCGTAAAGAATAAAAAAGAAACACATGGATATTCTAATTGGACGAATAAAAACGGACAATTAGGCGTTATTCCGCCAAGAGAAGTTTTAGAAAATACAGTTACATTTCGAATTCATTTAGATGATACAAATGAAACTAACGGAGCCTTACATGTAATTCCAAAAAGTCATAACAAAGGAATTATTAGAGTTGATGAAACTTTCAATAAAAACAAATTAGAAAAAGAAGTATTATGTAATGTTGATAAAGGAGGAGTGATGGTCATGAAACCATTGTTGTTACATGCATCGCAAAGATCTGTATCAGCATTTAATCGAAGAGTCATTCATTTAGAATTTTGTAATCAAGAAATTCCAATGCAATGGTTAGAAAAATAAATTGTATAATGACGATCAAAAACTACATAAACGGAGAATTTATAGATCCAGTTGATGGAAATTATATTGATAATTTTAATCCTTCTATTGGAGAAGTATACGGACAAATACCAAATTCTTCTATAGAAGATGTTGAATTAGCTTATAAAGCAGCTAAAGAAGCTTTTCCTATTTGGTCTAAAACTACTTTAGAAGAACGAAGTCGTATATTACTTAAAGTTGCAGATTTAATAACAGATAAGCTTGATTTTTTAGCAGAAGCAGAAACTAAAGATAATGGGAAACCATTGAGTTTAGCAAAAACTATTGATATTCCAAGAGCATCTTCTAATTTTCGTTTTTTTGCTAACGCGATCACACAGTTTCCTTCTGAAGCTCATGAAAGTGTTGGTTTGAATGCAATGAATTTTACGTTACGTCATCCAATCGGAGTTGTCGGTTGTATTTCTCCGTGGAATTTACCTTTGTACTTATTTACTTGGAAAATTGCTCCTGCTATTGCTGCTGGAAATTGTGTGGTTGCCAAACCAAGTGAAGTTACACCAATGACTGCTTATTTATTAGGTGAAATTTGTAACGAAGCAGGTTTGCCAAAAGGTGTGTTAAATATTGTACATGGTTTAGGTCAAACTACTGGTCAGGCTATTGTTGAACACCAGAGTATTAAAGCAATTTCTTTTACAGGTGGAACTGCAACAGGAGCTCATATTGCAAGAACAGCGGCCCCAATGTTTAAAAAGTTATCGTTAGAATTAGGAGGAAAGAATCCAAATATTATTTTTTCGGACGCTGATTATGATGAAATGTTAGCAACAACAGTAAAGTCATCTTTTGCCAATCAAGGTCAGATTTGTTTATGCGGAAGTAGAATTTTTGTAGAAGAAACTATCTATGAAAAATTCAAAAAAGATTTTGTAAATAAAGTTTCAAAACTCAAAGTTGGCAATCCGTTTGATGCTGATACAAATCTCGGTGCTTTAGTTTCTAAACCACATTTAGAAAAAGTAAAATCGTATATAGATATTGCTGAAAAAGAAGGTGGGAAGATTTTATTTGGAGGAAAAAAAGTGACTGTATTAGGGAGTGAAAATGGATATTATTTACAACCTACTGTAATTGAAATTCAGGATAATTCATGTAAATTAAATCAAGAAGAAATATTTGGTCCCGTAGTTACAATCATGCCTTTTAAAACAGAAGAAGAAGTATTAGAGTATGCTAATGATGTAAGTTACGGTTTATCAGCTACACTATGGACGAACAATTTAAATAGAACGATGCGAATGACTCAAGAATTGCAAGCTGGAATTGTTTGGGTAAATACTTGGTTGCTTCGTGATTTAAGAACTCCATTTGGAGGTGTAAAAGCAAGTGGAGTGGGAAGAGAAGGAGGTTTTGAAGCTTTACGTTTTTTTACTGAACCAAAAAATATATGTATAAAATATTAAACAACTAAAATGGATTTAAGAATTCAAAATAAAAACGCCTTAGTTTGCGGTAGTACTCAAGGAATTGGAAAAGCATCTGCAATTGCTTTAGCTGAAGAAGGAGTTAGTGTAACTTTAGTAGCGCGTAATGAAGAAAAGTTAAAAGCAGTACTTAAAGAAATTAATGAAAAATGTCAGTTCGAGCGCAGTCGAGAACATAATTATATCGTAGCTGATTTTTCAAATCCACAAGAATTAAAAGAGAAAATAGAAGCTTCATCTTTAAATTTTCATATTCTAATAAATAATACAGGCGGACCAGCAGGCGGACCAGTTTTTAATGCGCAGATCGATGAGTTTGAACGCGCATTTACAATGCATTTAAAGTGTAATCATGTGTTAGTTCAAGCTCTAGTCCCCTTTATGAAAGAAGAAGGTTACGGAAGAGTGATTAATGTAATTTCTACTTCAGTAAAACAACCTTTAGATGGTTTAGGTGTTTCAAATACCATTCGTGGAGCTGTAGCAAATTGGTCAAAAACAATGGCGAATGAATTAGGCCAATTCGGCATTACAGTCAATAATGTGTTACCTGGAGCAACAGCAACAGAACGATTAAATGAAATTATAAATAATAAAGCTAAGAAAACAGGTACATCTGTAGATAAAGTTATTGAAACTATGAAAAATGCAGCACCAGCTAAACGTTTTGCCCAACCAGAAGAAGTTGCTAATGCAATTGTTTTTTTAGCTAGCGATCGAGCTAGTTACATCAACGGAATTAATGTTCCTGTTGATGGTGGACGAACAAAAAGTCTATAAGTTTTTACTTGTAATTTACGTTTGTACTAGTTTTAGTTACTTATGTGACTGTTAAGGTTACGTTTAAGTCAAATTTAAAAAAGGAGTATGTATTTTTTGTAGATTTGATTATCAAAAGTTTTCACTAATCAAAATTTACATTTTATGAATCGTAGAAGATTTATTACCTCTAGCATCATGGGTGCTGGCTTAGTCGCTGTATGCCCTAGTTTTGCCTTATCAAATACTAACACAAGTCATTTTTCTAAATTCAAATATTTAATGAATAAGGGAAAATATATCTCTGTAGCAAATTTATCTAAAGGAATTCAAGATACCTTTAATAGCTTAACTACATCATTAAAGAATTCAGATTATGAATATAGTAAAACTCAAATTATAAAGCTGAATAGCACTTCCTACGCGGTACCTTTAGTTAAAAAGAGTCTTTTAAGTTCACCAAAAAATGAAATGGCTTTAATAGTAGGAAATACATTCAAAAGCAAATTTTATATATTGAATGAGTATCAAACTAGTGAGTTTAATTTGTTGATTAATAATTACGAAAATAATCTTAAAGCAAATAAAATTACCAATTTGAGTGTGTCTGAATTCGCTTTTCCTGTATCCATAGTAAAAGAATCTAAAGGAAAAGAAAATCTATTGGCTTACAAAAATTTGTTAAATAATGAGATTACCATATCTAGCTTAGGTAAAAAGTCAAAAGCAGTGATTAGTTAGTTTAAAAAGAAATTATTATTTCTAAATTTGTACTATAAGTTAAGATGATCTATTAGATTTCAACTGCTTCATTACATTTTTTAGTCGATGCATTTTACCTTTTAAGTTCTTAATTTTAATTCCATTTTTATCAGTTAAGATTAGAGAAGGTAAGGCATCTGCTTGAAATTTACTTTTAAATTTTTCATAATCTTGATTTACTTTACTGTTGTAAATTATCCCACCACCAGGCAAATCTATTAAAAATAATACAAGATTTTTTTTAGCATAATCTTGAAATTCATGATGCGCAATTACTTTTTTATCCATTTTTCTGCAAGGAGCACACCATTCACTACCCGTTAAAATAATTAAGATTTGCTTATTTTCTTTAGTGGCTATTGTTTTTGCTTCATCCCAATCTTTAATCATATTGATTTCCTGACTAAAAGTAAATTGAGTTAATAGTAATAAAAAGATAATAAATATTATTCTAATTTTCATTTCAAATTTATGTGATTATTATTCTAAAATAAGTTCATATTTGGCATGCTCTTCTATTTTTTCTTTAGAAAACCAATACGGAATCCATTGTTTGGTATGCCATTTTTCAAGTTGAGATTTATAATAAGGGTGAAAAACTCTTGCAGAACTTCCTCCAGCTATAATTCCCATAATTTTTTCATTGTCGTTCATATCAGCAATCATTCGGAAAGAACTAAACCAAGAAGTTTCAAAAAGATGTTCTTTATTTTTTACAAATCCACCTCTATTTAGTGTTTGATTCGATCCTGCTTTTGGTAATAATTCTCCACCAACAAATTCGCTTCCAAAACCATTTTGTCTAATTGGGCTCGCAAATTTTACAGTATGTAATTTTCCCCAAGTCCAGTTTTTAGCATCTTTACCGAATCGTTCGGTTAGTATTTTTTGAGTAGTAATTCCTGCTTCTACAATCAATTGAGCTAAATTTTCCTTTTCGGGAGTATTTATATTGTCAATAAAACGGTGATTGGTAAGTATTATTTTATCTAACCTTTCGTTCCAGTAATATAAGTTTTCCCAGTACATGTCTTCAACTTCATCAGGTAACTCGTCATTTAAAATAAGATACGCCAATTCATTATATAATAAAGTGTAAACAGCGGCTCCAACTTTATCAATTTCTTCAGTTAAATCCCATGTTTTTAAAATTTCAGAAAGTTCTTTTGTAGTTTCATTCTCTTCTAAAGCTTTTACAAATAAAGGATTTATTTTTTGTGCTTGTACATTTTTTACATCAAAGAGTAATTCCCAAGATTCATCAGCATTATATTTTTTATCAGAGGCAAAAAGCTCATGTATTCTTTCATACCTGTAAATAGGAGAGAAGTGATTTGAATAGTAGTATTGATAATCATCTGGACGTGTATCATGATTAGCAGTCCCTAACCAGCCTCTTTCAGGATTTATAAGATGAGGTAATTCATTTTTAGAAATAAAACCATTCCAGTTATCTAATGAATCAATAGCTTGTGGTAAATCACCATTTTTATTTCTTCTAATCGGAATCAATCCTGTTGCTTGATGAGCAATATTTCCATTAACATCGGCAAAAACATAATTATAAAACATATTATCCATGTCCGCTAAAACTTTTCTAAAAGAAGTCGTGTTTTTTGTTTCTAAAAGTGCAATTTGACCAATACTTTTACTTTGAGTTTCAGCTAAAGACCAACGTAAGCTTATAGCATCTTTTGTGAGGATGTTGAATATAGGGAAATCAGAGATAATTGGACCTCTTTTAGTAGATCGTATTGATAATTCAACACTGCTACTATCTTTTATTTTTATAATTTCTTTTCTCGTATTTAAAGAAACTTTTTTGTTATTATCCAAATAAAAATCACCATCTATTTTTTCTATAAATAAATCCTGGCTATCACCATAAGCATTTGTTACCCCAAAAGAAACAAACTCATTTCGACCAGATAGTAGTCCAGGAATTCCTGGTGTAGAAATACCAACAGCTTTAAATTCCGGACAAACCAAACCTATAGGATGAAATAATCCAGGTAAAATTCTAGAATCTACATGTGGATCATTTGCTAAAATAGGTTTACCCGATTGTGTTTTTTTTCCAGATAAGACCCAGTTATTAGAACCTAATTTAGGATATGGAATTAAAGGATTTGGAAGTTTCGTATAAGCAAGCTCTTTAGTTGTGGCTTTAGGTTTAGAAATAGAATCGAATTGTAGTGGTTTTGTTCTATCTATATTAACAGAAAGCGGCAATAATTCTGAGGCATTATTTAATCGTGCAGCTAAATTATGACTGATAATTTCATCATTCATATTCTGACCTTGAAACAAACCTACAAAATGTACAACAGACATAATATCTTCGGGTAAAAGTTTTGTAGGTGTTATGTTTAATAAACTTAACTCTAAAGGATATTCATTTTTAGCTACTTTTAAATATTCGTTATAACCTTCACAATACCAGTTTAAAATATTTTTAGTTTCTTGATTTAAAAATGCATAACTTCTTTTTGCATTTCCATAAATATCAAGAACTCTTACTTTTATATCCGATTGTAACATAGATGATCCAACTAATTCTGAAGCTTTTCCTTTAATTAAAGCTCGATAAAACTCCATTTGGAATAGTCGATCCTGAGCAGTTACAAAAGCTTGTCCTCTAAAAAGATCTGCTTTATTTTCAGCAATTACATAAGCAATACCATTTTCGTCACGAATGATTTTAATAGGCTTTTCATTTACTGTTATTTCAAATTTTCCGTTTCTTTTGAAATTGTTACTATTCTTTATCCAAAGAAAAGCAGCAACTGAAATAATTAAAAGAATAGCTAATGCAATTATTATTTTTTTCTTCATAAGAGGTATTGATTTGTCTTTTCTTAGAAATTTTAGAAATACTTTATTTTATATTTTCTGCAATATATAAAACGATTCACTTAATTTTTTTAAATTCTAGACGCTAATTTAATAGGAATTTACTGTTTATAGATTAAATTTTTGTCTTTTGTATAAGTTTATAGTTACAAATAGCTATTCAAATTGATTTTCAAAAGGATTAGAAATTGTAAATATGAATAATAGATGGTTTTTGAAATGATACTTTTTTGAAGTTATTCGAATCATTTCTTTTAATTGTTTTTAAATCAGTTTGTTTAGAAGTTATACCTATAAACAAAAAGAAGTAATCTTTAAAGATTACTTCTTTTTGTTATTCGTTAAGGTTTAATAATTATTGAAATTTTGTAAATAAACACAGCCATTTGATCTAACCCAAGATGTACTTTGTTTTTATATGTAGTTTATCTTTGGTAAACCATCGTTTTATAGACCTAACCACGGAGCGTGCCAATTTTTTCCAAACGATGATATAAAGTTTTCAAAATCGGATTTATTATTAGCTCCGTAATAAATGGTATTCTCACCAACTGAGATAATGTCATTCGGACAAGATTGATAAAAACACATTTTCAGATCATGAATATTCGCTATTTCTAAATCAATAGGCTTAATTTTTATTTTATGTAAAAAACCATTATTAGTAGCCGTTTTAATATCGTCAATCGAATACTTTGTCATAGCTGAAAACTTTTGAGAAAAGGATGAGGTTTTTAAAATCTCATTATATAAAAAATCTTCAACAGAATAGTTGACATTAGTCCATTTTCCGTCGTATGGTTTGAATAATAAGTTACTATTAATATCCAAACCCCATTTTTCGCCTGTTTGTTCATCAATATGAAGTTCTAAAATTTCATAATTATTAATTTTTAAACCGTTTAAAACCGATTTAAAAAGGCTAGAATGGATTCCTATATTTTTATAAAAATCAAGTATTACTTTTGGTAACTTAACTCCAATATTTTTTTCAAGAATTTTAATGTCCTTGTCAAAATTTATAAAATCATTTCCATCAATATTATTTAACTTTCTGATTATATCTAATTCCATAAATTCATTTTCTCATGTGAAAGCTTACTCAATGTTTCTCGATATTTATAAATTATTTGAGCGTAACAGTACGTTTAACCTTATTAAATGGTCCGGGAATTGGATTGCCTTGTGCATCGATTAATTCTAATTGAATAGTAACTTCACCCAAAGGAAGCCCTTTAATAACATAGGGCGCCCATTCCGTAATCAAAAACTCCTCACCGTTAATATTAGCTTTAACTTTATTACCTTTTTCTGAAAGTGTCGTATTTAAAACAAAAAAATCTAATAATAAATGCTTTGCATCTTCACCTGAATATGTTCCTTTAGGCCTACTGTAAATTAGTGTTGGAGATGCTATGTCAAAAGTTAAACTATCTTTTGAGTTTTCTCCTACAACCAATTTCTTAACAATAACAGAGTTTTCATTTTTAACCGATTCATGATATGAACGACTTAAAAAAGCTACAAGATGGTGTGTGCCTTCAGGAATTTCTTTAGTGAACTTAGGTTCATAGTGAGCAGAGTAAGGTTGATTATTTAAGATGAAATGGATATGTTGTCCTTTTCCTGAATTAGCTAACTTTTTAGTATTTGGACTGTCTGTTTGTGCACCAAGTGTATAGTTGTTGATTTCAAAATTAAATTCAACTTTTCCATCTATGGTATTAGCAATACTACCAGGCTGATTTAATTGTAAAGTAGCATCAGAATATGCAGGCGATTCAGTAAGCTTTTCAATACTGATTTTCTCTGTTTTTTCCTCTTGTACTGTTTTTTTCTCTTTTTCGTTATTCTTACAAGAAGAAAAGGATAAAAAAAGAATACAAAAAGCTGTAAAAAAATTAAATAGTTTAGTTTTCATTGTTGTTTTTTTTGATCGAATTAAGTTTGTTAGGGAAGCGTTCAAAGTTGTGAGTTTCCCAAAATTGTTTCCTTAAAATTAATCAATTATTATCAAAGTAGTAGTAGTAATTTTCGTTAGAAAAACTTATTGTTTGTATTAATTATTTTAGTTTTTATTCAGGAAACCAAAGTTTTAGTGGATTTTGAGATTTTTATAAAAAAGATGAAGAAGTTATTTATTTATAATAATTTTATATTATTACGAAATAAGGATATTTTTCTCTTTAGTTTTTATTTAATTTTATAACTTAATACGAAAACAATATGAATTTAGTACAACCCCTAAATTTTAAAAAGTGGATAGACGAACATCGTCATTTATTGAAACCACCAGTGGGAAACAAACAGGTTTGGGATAATGGAGAATATATCGTTATGGTTGTTGGTGGACCAAACAATAGAAAAGATTATCATTACAATGAAACACCAGAATTTTTCTATCAAGTAGAAGGTGACATGGTATTAAAGATTATTGATGATAAAGGCGAAATGATTGATGTAGAAATTAATGAAGGAGATATTTATTTGCTACCAGCAAAAGTACCTCACTCTCCTCAACGTAAAGAAAATACAGTTGGTTTAGTTATAGAATATCCAAGATCTGAAGGAATGTTAGATGCTTTAGAATGGTATTGTGAGAATTGTGGTACACCTTTGTACAGAGAAGAGTTTGCTTTAGATAATATTGAAACAGATATGCCAATTATTTTTGATAAATATTATTCAGATAGAGAAAAATGTACTTGTTCTAACTGCGGAACAGTAATGGAAGCTCCAAAGAAAAAAGTTAATTCTTAATTGAAAAATAGAAACCTTAAAAGAAACTAATGCAAGCTAAACGAAAACTACGTATAAACGGTCATTCACACTTACTTCCGTATCCAGAAGAAATTCCACAGTACATGAAGGATAAAGGTATTTTTTGGGTTGATAAAGATCGTAAGTATATGTTACAGAAAGATTGGAGTCGTCCTGTAACAGATTCAAGTTTTTTCTTAGAAGAAAAATTAGCTTGGATGGAGCATTTTAAAATTGATCATGCAGTAGTTTTAAACTTATCTCAATTATATGGAAACGGATTACGTTTAGAAGAAATGAAGCAAGCGTTACGTTTTCAAAATGATTTTAATGCTAGAATTCAGCAAGATCATCCAAGTAAATTTACCTGTGGTTTTGTAGTCCATCCTGGTTTTGTTCGTGGAGCTTGTTGGGAGATAGAACGATGTGTTGAACAGTTAGGAATGAATCTGTTATGTTTACCAACACATTACATGGATACTATTGGAACATGGCGTTGTATTTTTGATGAAGAGAATGAACCTATTTTTGAATTAGCTGATAAATATAATTTGGCAGTCGAAATTCATCCTTATGACGGAGAAAAGTTCATCAAATTAGAAAATACAAGTTGGCGTTTTCATTTAATTTGGATGTTAGCCCAGTGTGCAGATGCTTATCACTTTTTAACATTGAATGGGTATTACGAAAAATACCCAAACATGCGTGTATGTTTTGCACATGGAGGTCAGTTAGCACAAATGAATTTAGGAAGAAGAATTCAAGGTTTTGATGGACGTCCTGATTTATTTGATGGTAAAGAACATCCAAGAAAAGCAGTAGGACATAAGAATATTTTCTTTGATACATTAGTTCATGATACGGGTTCTTTAGAATTATTGATAAAAAACCAAGGAGTAGATCAGGTATTAATAGGTTTAGACGATCCCTATCCATTAGGAGAAATGCAGAGCGATAAACAATCATCTTATCCAGGGAAAATTTTAGATTTAGCAATTGACAGAGAAATTATATCAGAAAAAGATAGAGATCAAATGTGGCAGTGTAATGTGTTGCAATGGTTGTTTGGAGATAATGAAACTAAAAAACAAGAACTGGTAGATAAGATTTTAATGTAATATTATAAAAACATAAAAAAAAAGCGTATTTAATTTTTATATACGCTTTTTTTATGTTAATGATGTTTCAAAATTTTAATATTAGTGTTAAATTTTGTTTAAAAGTAAAATTATTAAGTATTTTGCCCAAAATATTTAATAAAATGGTCCCCCTCCGAATCTATTATTTTATGTTTTTCTGTTTCTTAGTACAGAAAATATATGCTTTTCAAGTACCCAATAATTTTATAAAAATTAATACTGAGCATGGAATATCAAATAGTATTATTACTGCTTTAGAGAAAGATAATCTAGGTCAATTGTGGATTGGTACACGCAATGGATTAAATAAATTTGATGGAGAAAATATCACTGTTTTTAAAGCAAATGATTGCAAATTAAATACTTTGATAAGTAATGATATTACCGCTATAAAAAAAGATAAAATAGGTCTTTTATGGATAGGAACTAACATTGGTTTAAACAGTTATAATCTAAAAACTAATGAGTTTAAGAGATATATCATAAAATGTACAAAAGACAAATTGTCTCATTTAATTATAAAGTCAATTTTTCAATTAAAAAATGGAAATCTTTGGATTGGAACTTCTAGAGGGCTTTTTATATATGATAATGATCAGGATACATTTAATCCCGTTAGTATAAAAAGTAGCGACGGGTATGATTTATCAAACCATACAATTACTAGTTTTTTTGAAGACAAAGATGATGTGTGGATAACGACAAATAAAGGACTTTGTAAACTAAATAAACTTGAAAATAAATTAGAATACTATCGTGAAACAAAAGAATTAAATATTCAAGATATTACTTTTTTTGAAACTCATAAACTTTTATTAGCCACTAAAAAAGATGGATTAAAACTTTTTAATAAAAAACTATCTAGATTAATTTCTTCAGACTTAGAAACAAAAATACAATCAAAAGATATTAGAAAATTACAGTATGATAGTCATCATAATTTATGGATTGGAACCTTTGAAGGACTTTATGTTTTAAATCAAAGAAATGAGTTACTAAAACTATACAATCAAAAAGGAAGAAAGGAAAGTTTAAGTAAAAATAGTATCAAAGATATCTATACCGATAAACTTGGAGAAGTAATTGTAGGAACTTATTATGGAGGAATTAATATTTTAAATAATGATTCTTCTTTTAATAAAATATACTATAAGAAAGCGAATAGCTTTAAAAGGTTATCCTTGTGTAATTCTATGACAAGAGATAAAGAAGGTAATATGTTTTTTGTTTCAAAAGGAATTAAGGTGTTTAGTAAAGAAAAAACTTTTAAAAAAGAGTTGAGTGAAAAACTAAGCGTTGGATTTCGAGACAAACAAATCAAAAAAATAAATATTGTTAAATCTCAATTATGGATTACTACTTTAAAAAATGGAATTTTCTATTTCAATTTGGAAACAGAAAAATTTGAGCAAAATGATATTTTAAAGCATTACAATACGAATTTTAAAGGAGTTAGTGTATACGATATTGTACAGTTTAAAAACTATTTAATATTAGGAACCTTTGGTAGTGGGTTGATCGTTTATAACTTAAAAAACTTCAAGTTTATTAAACAGTTTAAAAATAAATTTTCAGAAAGGAAAGTTATAACACACAATCAAATTAGAAGTTTATTATTAGATTCTATAAATAATCACCTATGGATAGGAACTGAAAAAGGAATAACAAAGTTTCAATTTACTGCTGATGAAAAATTTGAAAAACCTAAAATATCTTTTTATTTAAATGATAATGGAGATGTATTAGCAAATAAAATCACATCATTTTTTAAAACGAACAAAGGGAAAATTATAGCAGGTTCATATGAAAATGGCTTGTTTTTGTATGAAAACAATTCATTTCAGTCAGTTTATCAAAATAAAGATAAATTTCAACTTACTTCAATTTACAGTATTCTCGGTCAAGTTAAAACAAGTGTTTTTTTTACAAGTAATATAGGAATAACTAGTTATGATTTAATAACAAAAGAGATAAGACTTCACAATGAATCTAAAACTTTTAAGGGGAATGATTTTTTAATGGGGGCTTGCAGTGTAGATAATTATGGAGATTTTTATTTTTCGACTGTTAATAATGTTATAAGGTTTAATCCAGATAAATTAGAGAAAAAAGATAGGAAAACAGAGATCATTCTCACAAATTTTCAAATCAATCAAAAAGATTCAAATAAGAATTTATTAGGTTTAAATACTGTGTATTTAAATCCAAATGAACATTTTTTTACCATTCAATTTGCTTGTCCAGATTTTAACAATCTTCATAAAAATACATACGCTTACAGATTAAAAGGGTTAAATGCCGAATGGATATATACGAAGCAAAATGAAGCTTCATTTATACCGCAAAAAGCAGGAAACTATATCTTTCAAGTAAAGTTAGCTGATATCCCAAATGCGCAAGTAAAAAGTATACAAGTAAACATAAAGGTACCTTGGTGGAAAACGTATTGGGCTTACAGTTTATATGTTTTATTAATAATAGTGGGGATTTATTTGTATGGTATTAATTATAAGAATAATCTAAAACTTAAATTCAAGTTAGAGAAGCAAAAATTAAAAAGCCAGAATCAAGAAATTTTAAATAAAAACAAAATAGATTTCTTTACTAATATTTCACATGATTTAAGAACTCCGTTAAGCTTAATTTTATTACCGTTACAACAAATTCTTAAGGATTATAATGGGAAAATAGAAATCTTTAAGAAGCTTAAAGTTATTGAAGGAAATGCAAATCAGTTATTAAAATTATCTAATGAAGTATTGTTTTTTAGATCTTTAGAAGAAAGCAAGAGTTTTAAAATTAAAGAAGAAAATATAATATCAATAGTGAAAAATATTTGCAATTCATTTAAAGATTTTGCAGAGCTTAAAAATATTGAATTGTCGTTTACTTCCTCCTCAGATTGTGTCAATCTATATTGTAATAAGCTAAGTTTAGAAAGAGTATTTTATAATTTAATTTCAAATGCATTCAAGCACTCACCTAAAAATGGTAAAGTAAAAATAGGAATTAAAGAAAAGAAAGATGTAATCAATATAGAAGTGTCTAATTTTCAAAAATCACCTTTAAAAGAAAGTGAGATTGGTAATATTTTTAATAATTTTTATTCAAAAGTAGATCCAAATATTTCTTATCAAGACCATGATTCTGGTTTTGGAATAGGACTTTATGTAGCTAAAAAAATTGTCGATTTACATAAAGGGATTATTAAAGTACGTAACAAAAAATCTTCAGAAATTGTATTTAAAGTACAAATCAAAAAAGGGAAGAGTCATTTTGATAAAAATGTGTTTATTGAGGAAAGTACAAAGAATTCAAATTCGGAAATATGTTATCAATATGACGTATTAAACGAACAAAAATTAAACATAAAAAAAATTGATAATTTAAAATTTGATAAAAATAAAAGAACAGTTTTAATTGTTGAAGATAATACTGAATTCAGAGATTTTCTAGTCGATAATTTCAAAAATAAATATAATATTAAGATTGCTGAAGATGGGAAAGAAGGCTACAAAAAAATTATTGAACATCATATAGATTTAGTAATTTCAGACATAAAAATTCCATTAATGGACGGAATAGATTTATGTAAAAAAATAAAACATAATGAAAATACAAATCACATTCCTGTGATTCTTCTTACTTCATTATCTTCTGACGTGGATAGGTTTAATGGTTTATTAGTAGGAGCAGATGGTTATTTTACCAAACCCTTCAATATAAGTGAGTTTAATTTATTAATAAGTAACTTAATAAAAACAAAAGTTAATGCTATTAGTAAAATAAATAATGAGAACGATATTCAAATAGAAAGTAATAGTTATGTTTCTAAAGAAGATGATTTAATAAATAAAGCACATTTCATAGTAGAAAAACATATTGAAGATTATAACTTTAATGTGGCTTTATTTGCAAATGAATTAGGGTTAAGTAGAACAATGTTATTTGCTAAAATAAAAGAATATACAAATCAAACACCCAAAGAGTTTATAACATGTAAACGAATGAAAAGAGCTGCTAAATTGCTAGAAAATAAAGATTTTACAATCTCAGAAGTGGCTTACAAAGTTGGATATAAGGATTGCAAGCATTTCTCTAAAGTGTTTAAACAACATCATGAATTATCACCTAGTGTTTACCGTGACAAGTTTTTTACAGAGTGCTTAAAATAAAAAAGGAAGGCTGTATTTACAGGCCTTCCTTTATAATCAAACTAAATTAAACAAATTACTACATAATTATTATTTGTTTACTCTTTTGAAAGATGTGTTAGCCCATTGTATTCTGGCTTTACCACCTTTTACACGATATGCACCGTATCTAATTCCAGATTCCTTTCCCTTTTGTGGTTGAGGAATATTCCAAGAAAAGTTTTTATTACCAATAACGGCATTAGCATATTGTATTTTTTTACCATTTTTAGTTCTAAATCCAACTTTTAATTCAAAATTGGTAGGTCTTCCTTTATCTATTCTAGTTAACTTAACAAGTTTTCGACCATTTTTACCAGAACCACCTCTGTAATTAATTTGTTCTCTATAAATATCAAAAGCAACTTGTGTTCTTCTTCCTTTTTTATCTTTACCGTAAATTGGTTTAGCTAGGTATAAACAAATAGCTGGGTCTGGGGAGCCAACTCCACCTGTATGTTTTCCTTTAGCTTGAGCGATGTAAGTACCATCATTACCTGAAGAAGTAGTATTACCAACTTGTAATATTCGTACAGTTCCTTTAAATTCTACAAAACTTCCATTTTTCTTGTTGGATCTAGGAAAAGAGCGTTCCATTCTGGGTTGTAATCTACTTCCAAAGTGATTAGAATTCTCAGCTATTTGATAATTACCATAAGTGGTATTTCCTTCTTTAGTTTCAAAATAGTCGGAGAAACAAGTTCGATCATCAATTTTACCATCATTTACTGGGTTTTTTATGTCTACTTCTCTTGTAAACATATTTTTTTTACCAGGATTACAATTTGATAAATTTGAATTCCTATTGTATAAATCGATAGTTTCTTCTGTGGATAGTTTATTATCTTCTTGAGCACTTATAAGCTCATTTTCATTTTGACAAGCAAGTAATAGCATACTTGCGCTGACAATTGATATAATAGATTGATATTTCATTTTAGGGTTTTATTTTTGTGTTCTTTTATAGTTTTACATAGTTGGAGATTTGTTTTTAGTTTGATTATAAAGCCACCTTAAAAAGATGGCTTTGTATTAATTGCTATAGTTTAGAAAGTAAAATGGTTCTTTTCGTTCCATTGTTTTGAATAACTACTACATATATACCTTTTTTGAGAGAAGACGTATCTATTTGAGTACTATTTACATTTTCAACTTCTACTTTTTGGAAAACTTGATTATCAAAGTTTATAATTGAAATACTATTTTTTCCTGAAGTAAGATTTTTTATTGTCAATAAGTTTCCTTTGTTTGGATTAGGGAAAACTGTTGGTTGAATATCAGTATTGATAGAACTTGAAGTAATTTCGTTTTGAGAACAATTAGGTTTTGTTGCAGAATTACTAAAGTAGATTGTAAAATCTTTATCTCTAGAAACCATAACAAAATTGTTTTGATGTTTTGTAACCCAGTACGAACCATCTAAACGATCTATTCTTGAATTGGTAATAGTAACATATGGATTAGGATTAGAGAAACCATATGTCATGTTCTTTTTTAAATCTACATAGTATTTAGGAATTCCATTATCAGTATTTATTGCAAATCTTCTAAGTCTACCTTGAGCTGCATTCCAATTGATTCTAAAACGTCTTAAATTAGCTAAACTAGGTCCGTTGTTACCTAAAATATGAGCATAAGAAAAAGAAACATCATTAAAAGAAGGCAAACCATTTTGTATAGGCGTACCAAAGTTGCAATTATTGTTATTATCTTCTGATGTAACTTTAATAATAATTTCATCTTCCGAAAATGCGCCATTATCATCAGTAGCTTTTACAGAAATCGTATAATCATCTGCTGTAAGATTAGAAATAGTAAATAGATAAGGTTTAGTATTCGTTTCATCTATTTTTTCACCATTAACATAAAGCTCAACATTTTCAATATTTCCATCAGTATCTTCAGCGTTTACGCTAACTTCAATATTTGTGTCTTCTATAAATGTGCTATTGGTATTTGGAGAAGTAATTGTTACTGTTGGTTTTTCATTAGTGTTATTGTTTTCTTTTACTTCAATAGAAACTTCGTCTTCAGAAGAAGCCCCTTCGTTATCAGTAGCTTTAACTGTTAATGTATAGTTCCCAACAGATAAATCCGAGATAGAAAACTCGTATGGCTTTAAGTCATCTTCATCTATTTTTTCACCGTTAAGATAAAGCTCAACATTTTCTATACTTCCATCTGTATCTTCAGCAGAAACATTTACATTAATTTTATCTTCAATATAAAATATTTCGTTCTGAATAGGAGAGGAGATAGTTACAACAGGCTTAATATTAGTATTATCTTCACAAGGAACAATGTTCCAAGAAGGACATGATAATACCATTGCTTTTAATGAGAAATTGGAAATAGGATCAACCCCAGTAGGATTTCTTTTATTATTCCAAAAATGAATTTCAGACGGTTTACCACCTTTAGCGCGCATTGAAGGAATTTCATCTGCTCTGTTTCCTAAATTAAAGGTATTATTAAAAACAGCATTTCTATTTCCTGTTTTATAACCTGTTTTTCTATCCTGAAAATCTATAACAGCATTAATAACATCAGAATTTTCTAAGTTAAAAGTATTGTTGTAAACGAATGTGTAAGTTCCTTTAAGATCAATAAAAGCATCTGCACTATTTTCTCCTGTAATACCTTTAGCAGATAAAGTACAGTTTCTTATAATTGTATTTGTAGTCCCTTCTTTAATATCAAAGCATTCAGCAGCTACATTTGGTCCAACCACACAATTTTCAATAGTATTATTATCACAATCTGGATCATAAGGATTGTTGTGTTGAGATTTGTCTGAACCAACATAAATACCTTCACCAAAACCAGGTTTTTTAACTCCTGTATTGGAAACATTACAGTTGATAACTAAATTATTACTAGAACCATCTCTTAAATGAATTCCTTCTTCGCCAATATCTCTAACGGTAATGTTACTAATAATTCCATTGTTTGCGTTATCAAAAACTAAACCTTTAGAACCATCTTCCATAATAAGATCTTTAACATGCCAAAAATCACCAAGAATTCTCATTACATAACCATCATAGCTTCCTTCTGGAGCTTTTAAAATAGGTGGTTTGTTAGGGTTTTTAGCACGAATAATAATTGGTTTTTCTTGAGTTCCATTTTTATCAGAGAAAAACCTAGAAGCTCTACCATTCGTATTGTCTTTTTCTTTAGGAATATAAATTCCTTCGGCTATAATAATTTCATCTCCTGGTTTGGCATTTTTCATAGCTTTTAGGATACAATCTACAGTAGAACATTCTATTTTACCGTGACTGGTATCAGGGTCTGGGTCTGTATCAGTATCATTTTGCCAGTTTTTGATTAAATTTTTAATAAAAACACCAGTTTCTGTTAATTCATCATTTTGTAAACCGTTTATTCCTTTGTCTTTTAAAACAATAGAAGCTCCTTCAGGTTTATCACTAACAGACCAATTTGCATGACTAATGTGATTTTCTTTTAAAAAATCCATCCAACGTTCAGTTTCAGAAACATCTGCATCACCATCACCAGTTGCATTAACTGCTCCCCATTCTGTAACAAATAAAGCAATACCATTATCTAAGGCAGTTTGCGCTTTATCTCTTAAATATTGAGTGTGAGTCCCTGAATAAAAATGTAATGTATACGCAACATTAACATCACTAATAGGATCTTGAGATGCTAAATCTACATCTTGTGACCAAGTTGGAGTTCCAACTACAATTAAATTGTCAGGATCTTCACTTCTAATGGCAGCTATTACAGCTGTTGAGTAGCTTTTAATTTCTTGCCAAGTTTGACGAATTGGTTCGTTATAAATTTCATAGATAACGTTATCGTAATTTCCGTATAAAGCAGCCATTTCTCTGAAAAAGACAACAGCTTCGTCTTCATATTTTTCTGCTTCATGAGTATGCCAATCTATAATAACATACATACCATTATCGATAGCTGCATCGATAACTTTTCTGATTTTAGCTTTTTGAGCTTCTGGACTATCAATATAACCTCTACCAGAATCCCAACTTTCTTTTACACCCATTGCAACTCGAATTATAGAACTATTCCAGTTGTTATATAAATGTGTAACAGTTTCAGCATTGTAAAAGTCTGATGTATCGCCAGCGTTACTCCAAAATAAGCTATTACCAGCTAAGCTGACAGGAGTATTACTTTTATCTACTATTGTATTTCCTTTCACTTGTAATCTACCGTGTTTTTCAACGATAGTTTGACTTGATAGGTTTAATGTAATTAAAGAAAAAATTACATAAAAGCATAAGGGTATACTTATGTTTGTAAGTTTCATAATTTAAAGTTTTTCGTTTGTTTATTTGGTTTTTAACTGATAGCAAGTCAGTTTTTTGTGCTTTTGCACAGGTTTTGTTTGTAAATTAATTGATGTAAATATGCATTATTACACAGAAGAGTTGTTAACTGATAATTATTACCAGAATTTGTCTAAGGTTAAACTAATAAACTCAGGGAATAAAATACAGCTACATTGTATCAGTAATAAAGCTTATTATAATGTATATCACTTAGGTTAAAATGGATATAAGGAACATAAAACCTATAATTATTTATAGGCTTTATGTTATTGTGAGATGTTTAACGTTTTGTAAATAAATTTGTTACAGTGTTAGAAACATTTTTTCCAGTTTTAGAGTTGTAATATGCTCCCCATCTAAACTGATTTCTTGTATTCTTATACCTAACATTTTGATTGTAATCCCAAGATCTTTTCTTTTTTAAAGCGCTTAAAGACTTGGCGTATTTAACTCTTACTTTATGACCGTCAGCTTCTATTCTTATAAAGAAAGATTTACCAGCCATGTTTTCATTAGTTAGTACAGTTCTATTAATTTTAAGACGACCTCTTTTATCTATTCTAAGTGCGATTTGAGGTTTACTTTTATTTACTGAAAAGTATTGCGCTAAAGTTAATTCTTCTTTTAAAGCAGTATTTACTTTCATTTGAGCTTCTAGAACCTTATACTTTCCTCTACTAGGAGCTTGAGCGCCTAAGAAAGCTTCACACCTTGAGTGTTTTGTTTTACCGTCTTTTCTAAAAATAAAATCGTTAGCACCTAACTTAAAAGTTTGAGAAGTTCTTTTTGAGTTCTCAGTATAGAAAGGCGATAATCTCTTTTTTAGAGAACCTGAGGGTTTCTTACTTATATTTACACTTCTACCAATTTTACAGAATAGTTTAAGGCTTTTGTCATTAGGAGTTTTAGCCTGAATGGTATTGGTTTCGTTTAAATGATTAGAAGTGTTTTGTTCTTGAAGAATATCATTGTTGGTAACTAATTCTTCTGATGAACAAGAAATGAAAATTGATAGAGTAGCAAAAGCTAAGATGTTTTTTGTAATAGAGGTTTTCATAATTTTTGAGGGTATTAGTTTGGGTTTATTATTTTTATTTAAGTACTAAAAAGATGTATGTTTATTTTTTATTGAATGTAAGCGTGAACTCTTATTTGTTTACTATTATCTTCATTAACGTTAATCACGTACTTACGATCTCTTTCTGTATAATCGTAAAAGAAGTTTTTAGCTGGTACGCTCCAAAAGTGAGCTCCATGATGTTTTTGAGTCCCATAATCTGCACCAATTCTTCCTCTAAATTCTAAAGGAACACTCCAAGTAGATCTATTAGTTTTATGGCGTTCTTGTGCTTCCCAAACTACAGATTTACCTGCCGGAACCCAAATTCTTCCACCTCTTAATACATCGGTAACTTTCCTTGATTCGCTACCTCCTTTGGTTCTATCTAAACCAACAGTAAAAGTATTTGTAGCTTTAAAAGTATCTGGAACCGAAATTTCAAGACTAAAACTATGGCTAAAACTATTTGTAACACTCCAATTAGTTTCGTTAGTAGTTTCTACTCTCCATTCACCTTGTAGTTCCATCCATCTTCCCTTTTTAGATCGGTTTCTATCCCATCTAGCTGGAATATCTTGTATTCTCTTCCAACGTGTATATGTTGAGTTAGAATTCTTGGTTTTTTTACCAGAAGCTCTAAAATCTGCATTCCAGTTAAATCTACCGTTAGGGTTAGAACCAAATCCAAACTTACTACCATTAATACTAACATTATTTGGTCTTCTATTACCTTTATTTAAAATAAATGTGAATCTATTTTTTAAACCATCTGTATTTGTGAAAGATTTTCTACCATGTTCATCTTCAAAAGTTCGAAGATCATCATACGAAATCCTTTTCCAGTTTGTGCTAATGCTGTTAGTGTTTCTATTTGCTAAACCAGATTCTTCACTATCTTTAATGGTTATAGCAGGTCCATACACATGTTCAGGGTGTATGTTAGCTTCGTTTTCAATAATATTTAATTCTTCTTCTTGATTGTCGCACGATTGTAAAAACAATAATGCTGATGTGATACTAATTGCAGTGATTAGTTTTTTCATTGTAAAATGTTTAATGGGTTATTAATATTTACTCTTTTTATAGTTGGGATAGAGTAAAGCATATACATCTTTTTAGTACTTCAACTAAAATGTTGTAGCAAAGAAAAAACTTGTTTTTTGAGTGTAAGAAGAATCTCAAATGAATTAAATTCGAAAAAAGGAGTGGTTTAGTTTAATGTGCTGTTTTTTAAGGTTTTATGTTTTTTTGGAGGATTGTTCAGAATAGGTGTTTAAAAATACAAAGTGTTGATTTATAGTTTTTTGTATTTTTGTTTTGAAAAATAAAAAAGACCGAAGTATTATTCAATACTTCGGTCTTTTAATAATTTTTTGGATTTGTTTTAGAGTGATTAATTAAAAGTAGATGTTACATTAATTGCTACTTCACTCCATGTTTTAGAAACTCCATCAGCTCCTTTGTGTAAATCTTCACAAACTTTGTTTAATGAAGCAATAGCACTTTGTGCATTCCATTTATCTATATCCATTGTAGTACTCATAGAGAATACTTTGTCTTTAATTGTGTATTTAAAAGGAAGCTTTTCAGTAACGCTATTCATTGTAAATTCAGCAGTACCTAAACTATCGTTATCAATAGTAATTTTTCCTGTTAAATCTACTGTATTCGCCATTACAGAAAAGAAAAACTTTCTAATTTTTAAGTTTCTTCCGTTGTCTTTAGTTTCTAAACTACTCACTGGAATTTTAAATTCTGCACCATTCATAGCTTCTTTTATAGAATTTCCTTCTCCTCCGCTAGTAATTTCAATGCTTTTAAAAATACCATTTACAGGAACTTTGTCAGTTGTTTTGTATGCGGTAAAGTTGATATTATTTGTCGCATTTTTAATTGCAAAAGGAGCTGTTTTTTCAACAGGAGCTGTAACTTCTGGCTCTTTTTTCTCCTCTTTTTTTGTTTCCGATTTACATGCTGTAAATTGTAACGATAAAGCTACGATACTTACAATAGTTAGGAATTTGTTCATTTTGGATTTATTTTAGATTGACAGTTAAATTAATACTAATTATTTTGTTATTCATTTTTCTTGAATAATGATAATCTATTTTAAAATTGAATTTACCAATTCAATATAATTTTTTTTAGCTTCATCTGCATTCATACCTTTTAATTGTATCCAAGCATTAAACTTAAAAGCATTCTTTAAATTATCCTCCTCGTTATTGAAAGAAAAATTATCGCCTTTAGTTGCTTGTTTATAATATGCGTATAAACGTAACTGTACATCTGGAGCAAATTTTTTTTTAGTATCATTTGCTCTAGAAAATGCTTCAGAAAAAAGCTCGTCTAAGTTAGAACTCATATTATATGCAGTAATGTATATACAAATATACGAATGGAGCTAGGAAAAACAAGCTGTCTAATCGATCTAACAAACCTCCGTGTCCTGGCATTATAGTACCACTATCTTTAACATTTGCTAATCGTTTAAATTTACTTTCTACTAAATCTCCATAAGTTCCAAAAACAGAAACTAAAGTGGCTATAACTAACCAGTTTCCTAAACTCAAAAGTTGTGTGTACCTCCCAATTAATATTCCTATACACAGTGAAAAAATAAATCCACCAAAAAAACCTTCTATGGTTTTTTTTGGAGATATTCTTTCAAATAGTTTTCGTTTTCCAAAGTTTTTTCCAACAATGTATGCAAAGCTGTCATTTGTCCAAATAATCAAAATAACAAATACAATTAATTGAGGTTGATATATTTCAGTTACAAAAGGTAAAAATGCCAAGAATAAAAAAGGAACAATCAAGTAATTTAAAGTTAAAAATAACCTATTTAACAATCCTCTACTTCTTACTTTTTTATCATATAAATTTACAATAAGATATAAAGAATAAACTGTAGCTGTTATTAAAAGAATAAAGTTTAAATTACTTGGTAATATTTCAGTATATTTTAGATAAATACTTCCTAAAAGTATTGGGATAAATGATAAAATAGATCGCGTATTAATGATCTTGGAAAATTCCCAAATACATATACATCCAAAAAGCGCTATAAGAGAAATGTAACTTTCTTTAGAATAAACTATACAAAATATAAACAGCGCAGCATAAATAATAGCTGAAATAATTCTTGTTAAAAAATTACTCATAATTACAGATCTTCAAATAACAGCAAATATAAATTTTTAGAATTTTGATTAAATTCTAAGATATTATCGTTCGTTTCAGAAATTGAATAATTTTTAATAGAACTTATATTTGTTGGAATATTTCCTTTAAAATTCATTTTGATACCAGTTAAACCTTCTCCAATATTTTTTACTAATTGACTTGTTGTAGCATATACAATAAAGTCATTAGAAAGACTGGCTAGTTTTTGACTTCCTATTTGATTTGACGAAAATAATATTTCTCCAGAATTCGCAATTAAATGCTCACAACTAGTAAAAATAGGAGTAGTGTTGTTTAGTTTTTCTTTAATTGTAACTGGTATAGTTGTGGTTAGTTTTAATAAATCAATATCATTACAAGAAATTTCGTTCCATCCATTTTCTACAATAATGTGATTAAGGTTATGTACGACTTCTTCTATTTTGGTACTGTATAAAAACTTACCTCCTTTGTTTATAAAATAATGTACAAAAGAATCGTCCAAAGATAAATTGACAGGTTGTTTTTTTACCAATTTATCGTTAGACGACTCTTTATTTATATTAAATAACTTTCTTAAAAAATTCATTTAAAAGTTACTATTTATGCTATTCTTCAGTAATAGAATTTAATTCATCAGATATTTTTTCATCTTTTTCAAAAGGTCTCTTACCGAAAATTTCTACTAAATCATCTTTAAAAATTACTTCTTTTTCTAGAAGTTTCTGTGCTAAAATATCTAATTTATCTTTGTGTAAATCTAAGATTTCAATTGCTCTTTGATATTGTCCTTCAATAATTTTTGAAATCTCTTTGTCAATTGTTTTAGCTGTTTCCTCACTATATGGCTTTACAAATGAATCATTTCCAGAAGAATCATAGTAAGTAACATTACCAACTTCATCGTTCAAACCATAAACAGTAACCATTGCGCGTGCTTGCTTCGTAACTTTTTCTAAATCACTCAAAGCACCAGTAGATATTTTATCAAAAATTAGCTTTTCAGCAGCTCTACCACCCATTGTAGCACACATTTCATCGAGCATTTGCTCTGTTTGTACTATTTTACGTTCTTCTGGTAAATACCAAGCCGCACCTAATGATTGTCCTCTAGGAACAATAGTAACTTTTACTAATGGTGCTGCATATTTCAACATCCAACTTACAGTTGCATGACCAGCTTCGTGGTAAGCAATAACTTTCTTTTCTTTAGGAGTTATTACTTTATTTTTCTTTTCTAAACCACCAACAATTCTATCTACAGCATCCATAAAGTCTTGATGATGAATAGCAGATTTATCATTTCGAGCAGCAATTAAAGCCGCTTCGTTACATAAATTAGCAATATCAGCACCAGAAAAACCAGGAGTCTGTTGCGCTAAGAAGTCTAACTTTACGTCCTCTGCAAGCTTTAATGGTTTAATGTGTACATCAAAAATTTCTTTACGCTCATGTAAATCAGGTAAATCAACATAAATTTGACGGTCAAAACGACCAGCACGCATTAAGGCCTTATCAAGAATTTCTGCACGGTTTGTAGCAGCTAAAACTATAACGTTTGTATCTGTACCAAAACCATCCATTTCAGTTAATAATTGGTTAAGCGTATTTTCACGTTCATCATTACTACCTGTCATACTATTTTTACCACGAGCACGTCCAATAGCATCTATTTCGTCAATAAATATTATTGAAGGTGATTTTTGTTTTGCTTGTTTGAATAGATCACGAACACGTGAAGCTCCAACACCAACAAACATTTCAACAAAATCAGAACCTGAAAGTGAGAAAAAAGGCACACCAGCTTCACCAGCTACAGCTTTAGCTAATAAAGTTTTACCTGTTCCAGGAGGTCCTACTAATAAAGCTCCTTTAGGTATTTTACCTCCTAATTTTGTGTATTTATCAGGATTCTTTAAAAAGTCTACAATTTCTTGTACTTCTTCTTTGGCTCCTTCTAAACCAGCTACATTTTTAAATGTAGTTTTTACTTTGGTGTTTTCGTCAAATAATTTAGCTCTAGATTTTCCGATATTGAAAATTTGTCCGCCACCTCCAGCGCCACTTCCACCACCAGACATTCTTCTCATAAAGAACAACCAAATAGCAATAAGTAGTATGAAAGGTAAAAAGCCTAGTATAGTATCTAAAATACTAGTTCTTTCTTTGTATTGATAATCTAAAGACAAATTATATTTTTCTCTAGCTTTCTCTATTTTATTTTCAAAATTCTGAAGATCACCAAAATTATATTCGTAAAGTGGGCTACCTTTTCTGTAAAAAGGATTTTTTACAATTTTAGTGTATTTTTCCTTGGCTTTTATTGCATCTTCTTTGATATAAATTTCAGCTCTTGAATTGTTTAAAATAAGAACTTTATCAATGTCATTGTCATTTAAAATTTCATTGAAAGCTATTGAAGATAAATCTTTTCCTTCTGTAAATCCACTAGATCTACCAAAAAGGGTCATTCCTACTAAAAATAAAATTAGTATTATATAAATCCAGTTTGATCCTAGATTAAAGTTTGAAGTGTTTTTTTTCTTTTCGCTCATAAGTGTTGGTGAAAAATTATAGAATTATGCGGGGTTAATCTCGGTAATTTTAGCATCTCCCCAAAGACTTTCTATGTCGTAATAATCTCTAACGTGTTTTTGGAAAATATGAACAACAACATTTACATAATCCATTAAAACCCATTCTGAGTTTCCTTGACCTTCAACATTAAAAGGTTTATCTTTGAGTTCTTTACTAACTACTTTTTGTACCGAACCTGATATAGCATTTACTTGAGTATTAGAATTTCCTGTGCAAATTACAAAATAATCACATACTGTATTCTCGATATCTCTTAAGTCTAGTAACTGAATATCTTCTCCCTTAACATCGTCTATCCCTTTGATTATTGTAGCGATTAAATCGTCTGTACTTGCTTGAGTTTTTGTCATTAAATATTTTTATGTTTTAGCAAAGTTATTACTTTTTTGTGAGTAATTTACGTAATATTGACACGAGTTCATTATTATTAATCGTGTATGAATATAATCAAACTTGATGCCACCGAATCTACCAACTCTTTTTTGAAAGAATTGTCAGTAAATTCTCAACTATCAAACTTTACTGTTGTTGTTACCGACAAGCAAACTTCTGGTCGAGGGCAAATGAATACAAAATGGATTTCTGAACCGAATAAAAATCTATTAAGTAGTATATATATCACACTTTCAGACTATCCAATTCATAAACAAGTGTATTTAAATTTTGCGATAGCAATAGCCATTCATGAAGGTTTAAGTCATTTTGAACTGCCAGATTTAGAAATAAAATGGCCTAACGACATTCTGTCAGGAAAAAAGAAGGTTTGTGGTATTTTAATTGAAAATATCTTGAAAGGGAATAAAATTGATGCTTCTATAGTTGGTTTTGGAATTAATATCAATCAACAAAATTTTCCACCAGAAATACCTAATGCAGATTCAATTAAAAATATTACTGGAAAAACTGTTCAAGTAGAAGATGTTTTGTTTGAAATTGTAAAAAAAATTGAAGAGAAAGTTTTTTTATTGTCAACAGGTAAATATGATGTTCTGAATGATGAATATCACAAAGTTTTACATAAAAAAAACACCCCTAGCATGTTTAAAGATGATAAAGGTGTTGTTTTTATGGGTAAAATATTAAAAGTAGATACTTCTAATGGAAAATTATTAATAGAACTTGCAGATGAAACTATAAGGTCATTTCATCTTAAAGAAGTTTTATTCATTTAATAATTATAATTTACCTAAATTTTCAGTAAGTGTATTAATAAAGTTTGTTAAAGGCTTTTTTACCATCATAGCCATCATTGGATTGAAGCTACTTTCAAACTTTAGCTGAACATTACTTTGATTATCTGATACTTCTTGAATGTCTGCTGCTAAAGTAAAAGGTAATTTACTACTCGCTGCACCTAGAGTAACATTTGAATATTCAGTTTTTTCTTTCATTATCAATCTAATTTCTGGCATACCTTTTAAACCAAAAATAAAAGATTCTCCGTCTACTTCAAACTTTTCAGTATTTTCTGGCATCAATACTTTAAAGTTTTCTAACTGAACTAAAAACTCGTATAAATCTTTTTGAGATTTATTTACACTAACGTTATTTCCTTCAATATTCATTTTATGGTAGATTTAAATGATCAATATATAATTATTGTTCCCATTCACTTGGATTCAATCTCCAATTTCCTAGGGTTTGTAATTCTTTTTGAGTAATATAATTACTTTCTAAAGCTTGTTCTAGTAAATTTTCATAATTACTAAGCGTAGAAAAGTCTAAATTATATTCATTGAATGTTTCTTCTGCGATAGAAAATCCGTAAGAAAAAATAGCAACCATACCTTTAACTGTAGCATTAGCTTCCTTTAAAGCTTTAATTGCGTTTAAACTACTTTTTCCTGTACTTATAAGATCTTCAACAACAACAACATTTTGTCCGCTTTCTAAAAAACCTTCAATTTGATTTTTACGGCCATGTTTTTTGGGTTCTGGTCTCACATAAACAAAAGGAAGACCTAATTCCTGTGCAACTAATACTCCAATTGCAATGGCACCTGTAGCAACACCTGCGATTACATCTGGTTTTCCATATTTCTCTTCAATTAATTTCGCTATTTTTTCCTTTAAGAAGTTTCTTACTGGTGGATAAGAGAGTGTTACTCTATTATCACAATAAATTGGAGATTTCCAACCAGAAGCCCATGTAAAAGGCTCATTTGGACTTAGTTTGATGGCTTTAATCTGCAAAAGAAGTTCAGCAGTTTTTTTTGCAGTATCTTTGTTTAAAATCATAGCGCAAATGTATAAAGTTTTTGTGAATGATCGACCTATAATATTCACTTCTTCATTAAAAAATGAAGAAAATTATCCTGTGTTAAAAATTAAAGATATTGTAATACGCCGTATTATAAATCAGGTAAAAACAGGTAAATTAAAGGGGGTATATCTTTATTCAAAAACTTTAGAGTTAGATTGGCAATCTTTTTGCGAAGACTACAATATGATTAAGGCTGGTGGAGGACTAGTTTGCAATCAAAAGAAAGAACTTCTTTTTATTTTCAGAGCAAGAAAATGGGATTTACCAAAAGGTAGAATTCATCAAAACGAAAATATAGAAGAAACTGCAATAAGAGAAGTTGAAGAAGAGTGTGGTATTAGTGGCGTGTCAATAAAAAAGTTTTTACTTAATACATACCATTTCTACTATCACGAGAGAAAATTACGATTGAAAAAGATTTATTGGTATTTAATGTATACAGATTACTCGGGAAAATTAACCCCATTATCTGAAGAAGGTATTAAAAGAGTACAGTTTAAAAATCCAATACAAGTATCAACAGCTTTACAAAATACGTATGCCAATGTTAGAAGTGTTTTAAAAGAATATTATAAATTAAAAGAGTGATTTCTGACACACTGTCACTAATTTTGATGTATTTCTGTCAAAATATTTCATTTTTTCTAATGGCATAACCTTTGACTATTTCTACTCGTAAAATTTAGATTAAAAATAAAATCGATTATAAAGTTATGAGTAAAATTATAGGAATAGATTTAGGTACTACCAACTCATGCGTTTCTGTAATGGAAGGAAATGAGCCAGTAGTAATTCCTAACTCAGAAGGGAAAAGAACTACACCTTCTGTTGTTGCTTTCGTAGAAGGAGGAGAACGTAAAGTTGGAGACCCAGCAAAACGTCAGGCAGTAACTAACCCAACAAAAACAGTTTATTCAATTAAGCGTTTTATGGGGAATAAATATTCTGAAAGTTTACGAGAGGCAGAAAGAGTACCTTATGATGTAGTTAAAGGAGATAACGATACACCTCGTGTAAAGATTGACGATCGTTTGTATACACCGCAAGAAATTTCTGCAATGGTGTTACAAAAAATGAAAAAAACTGCTGAAGACTACTTAGGTCAAGATGTAGCCGAAGCAGTTATTACTGTACCAGCATATTTTAACGATGCTCAGCGTCAAGCGACAAAAGAAGCAGGAGAAATTGCAGGATTAAAAGTTCGTCGTATTATCAATGAACCTACGGCAGCTGCATTAGCTTACGGATTAGATAAAGCTGATTCTGACAAGAAAATAGTAGTATTTGATTTTGGTGGAGGTACGCATGACGTTTCTATTTTAGAATTAGGAGACGGAGTATTTGAGGTATTAGCTACTGATGGAGATACACACTTAGGAGGTGACGATGTTGATGAAAAAATTATCAACTGGTTAGCAGATGAGTTTAACGCTGAAGAGAATATGGATTTACGTAAAGATCCTATGGCGTTACAACGTTTAAAGGAAGCTGCAGAGAAAGCTAAGATTGAATTATCTAGTACAACTTCTACAGAGATTAACTTACCATATATCACAGCTACAGCTAGTGGACCAAAACACTTAGTTAGAACATTAAGTAGAGCTAAATTTGAGCAGTTAATCGACGATTTAGTAAAAAGAACTATTGAACCATGTCAAACAGCATTAAAGAATGCAGATTTAAGTACTTCTGATATTGATGAAGTTATTTTAGTTGGTGGTTCAACTCGTATTCCTGCAATTCAAGAAGCTGTTGAAAAATTCTTCGGAAAAGCACCAAGTAAAGGAGTAAATCCAGACGAAGTAGTTTCTTTAGGAGCTGCAATTCAAGGTGGAGTTTTAACAGGAGACGTTAAAGATGTATTATTATTAGATGTTACACCTTTATCTTTAGGAATTGAGACTATGGGTAATGTATTTACCAAGTTAATTGAGGCGAATACAACAATACCAACTAAGAAGTCACAAGTATTCTCTACAGCAGCAGATAACCAACCATCTGTTGAGATCCATGTATTACAAGGAGAGAGAGCAATGGCTGCAGATAACAAAACTATTGGTCGTTTCCATTTAGATGGTATTCCACCAGCACAAAGAGGAGTTCCTCAAATTGAGGTGACTTTCGATATCGATGCGAATGGTATTATTAATGTTTCTGCAAAAGATAAAGGAACTAATAAAGAGCAAAATATTCGTATTGAAGCTTCTTCAGGATTAACTGATGAAGAAATCCAAAAGATGAAAGCTGATGCTGAAGCTAATGCTGAAGCAGATGCAAAAGCTAAAGAAAGTATTGATAAGATCAACGGAGCTGATTCAATGATCTTCCAAACTGAAAAGCAATTAAAAGAATTTGGAGATAAATTATCAGCTGATAAAAAAGCTCCAATCGAGTCTGCTTTAGAAGAGTTGAAGAAAGCACACGAAAGCAAAGATTTAGCTCAAATTGACGCTGCAATGGAGAAAATCAATGAAGCTTGGAAAGTTGCTTCTGAAGAAATGTATGCTGCACAGCAACAAGCTGGAGGTGCTGCAGGTGGACCACAACCAGGTGCAGATGCAGGAGCAGGTCAAGCAGGTGATGCAAACGATAATGTTGAAGACGTAGACTTCGAAGAAGTGAAGTAATTCACCATTTCATATCATATTAAAACCAGTTTTACTTTTGTAAAGCTGGTTTTTGTTTTTCTGGAAGAGTTTTAGGTTGATTAGGAAGTTCATCACGCCAACAAATTTTTTTATTGACTTCAGTTTTCTTACTTTGTGATGAATAGAAAATGATTTAATGCATATTTTAAGGAAGATATTACTCTTGTTTCTTATTAATATTTCTACGGCGATACAGGCTCAACACCCAGTATTCACGAAACTTTCAGAAAAAGACGGACTTCCGGATGTAGAATTTTATGATGTTTTAGAAGATCGTAAAGGATTTATATGGCTGGCTGCTGATAAAGGTTTATTTCGGTATGATGGTAAAGAGTTTAAAAATTACTCGCATCCAGATAAGAGAGGGCTTTCCGTGTTTGGTTTGAAATTAGATAAGGAAGGAAGAGTGTGGTGTAATAATATTTCTGGACAGTTTTTTTATATTGAAAATGATACACTACAATTGTTTATTGATATTAAAGATCAGCTAAAAAATGAATTGACGAGTTTTTATTTTTACAAAGAGAATCTTGTAATTCATCATTTTAGAGAGGTTATGATCGTAGACCTTAAAAGTAAAAAGCAGATAAAGCGGATAAGAGATAATGATAAAACGATATTTACTTTTATTGCTAATGACAGTCTTTTTTATACTATAGAAAATAAAAAATATGTAACAACAACAGGAGAATCATTTGCTTTAAATCAAGTCTATAAAAACTTACATACTGATCTTTACAATGTAAGCTGGAAATTATTTTCTTTTAAAGACAAAAGGATATTCTTGGCCCGAGAGGATATATCTAAAAGAGGTAAGATAAAAGGAAATACAATGGTAGAGGAAAAGAAAGATAATCTTATCCAAATACAATTGCCTAATACCATGACGGATATTCCGTTAATTAACTATTATAGATATGAAAATTTAATATGGTTCGCTACTGAGAATGGTGTATTTGTATGTAGTTATGATAATTATAAATTCACGATTAGAGATCACTTTTTTAAAGGAGAGAAAATCAGTAAAATCATTAAAGACAAAAATAATAACTACTGGTTTACCACATTAAATAACGGGATTTACATTATTCCGAATATTCACTTAAAGGAGTTTAAAATAGATGCAAATAACATTAATGTAACTGCTATAAGTAAAATAGCAAAGGATAAGATTATTTTTGGAACTTCCGAAGGAACATTAGAGGTTTTTGATACCAATACATCTGAAAGAATTCGATTAGAACATAACAAGAAAGAAAAAGTTTTTGCTATAACACCAGTCAACAAAGATAAAGCTGTTATATCCTTGAAAGGCTTTACATTATTACTAGATCTAAAGGATTTTACTCATGAAAATATTTCAAGTAAACTTTTTCCAGGAGTCAAAGATTTCTCAGTTGTAGCAGAGAATAAGTTATTGTTAGCTTGCTATAATTCAGCACTGGAAGTATCTTTTAATCATCCAAAGAACAAAGTAATTCAATTAGGTAATAAACGTTCTTACACAGCGCATTATAGTTCTTTTAATGAAAGAAGATATATAGGTTATGTTGATGGTATACGAGCTTACGATGAAAATCTAAATGAAATAAAGATTTTAAATGAAAGCAAAGAAATATTTACTACGGATATAACAGAAACAAAAGACGGAACCGTATGGTTATCGACTTTCAAAAAAGGCATTTTTGGTGTAAGAGGCGACAGCATTTATATCAACTACAATACTAATAATGGACTATTATCAAATTTAACAAGTAAGGTTGAAGGAGATGGAGATAATTTATGGATTGCTACTAATAATGGTATTCAAGTGTTTAATACAAAAACTAAAAAGTTTAAAAACTTAACTCGTCAAGACGGAATTAACACTTACAACATATCTGGGATCATTCCTTTTAAAAACAAATTATTTTTCAGTTCTAACAGAGGAGTTTTTCAAGTAGACAAAGAGAAAGTTTTTAAGGAAAAAGAAAATTTAAGTTTTTATTTCACGAAAGTTTTAGTGAATGATACTATTGTAAAACTCAAAAAACATTATAAGTTTAATCATAATGAAAATAAGCTAGAATTTAATTTTCATAATAATGGTTTTTTATCTCAGGAAAATGTTCAATACGCATATAAATTATCAAAAGGAAAAGAAGAAAATAAGTGGAATATATTAGATAAAAATATAAGTCAAGTAACATTTAATAATCTTGCTCCAGGAAGTTATATTTTTGATTTAAAAGCCACAGCTTTAGATGATACTAATCATGAGTTTTTAAAAACGGTACGATTTACAATAGCATTACCGTTTTATAAAGAATGGTGGTTTATATTCTCAATATTTGTATTGTTTGTTTCAATATTGTGGTATCGTTTTTATAAAAGACTAGAAAATATAAAACGAAAACAAGAAGTAGCATTAGAAAAAGAAAGACTACAAAAAGAATTAGTTTCTACAAAACTAGAAACTTTAAGGTCTCAGATGAATCCCCATTTTACATTTAATGCGTTAAATTCTATTCAAAATTTAATTTTAAAAAACGACAAGCAAGAAGCCTATAATTACTTAACTAAATTTTCAACTTTAATCCGTGAAAATCTACATTTGAGCACACAGGATTTTGTTGTTTTTGAACAAGAATTATCACTAATCAATAGATATTTAGAGCTAGAAAAATTACGTTTTAAAGATAGTTTTGTATACCATATAATTGTTGGAGAAAATGTAGAAGAAATTAAAATTCCAACTATGATCATACAACCTTATGTTGAAAATGCAATTAAACATGGATTGCTACATAAAAAATCAGGTGTTAAAAAAATTAGAATTGAATTTTCTCTTGAAGAAGGTGTTTTGGTTAGCAAAATTATAGATAATGGAATTGGTATAGAGAGATCTAAAGAAATTAAAGAAGTCAACAACATAAAAAGGAAATCGTTCTCAACAAAATCAATTCAAGAAAGATTATCGTTTTTAAGAGACTATTATAAAACAGATATAGGAGTTGAGTATCCAGAGGTAGAGATAGGTACTACAGTAATTATTAAAATTCCATATTTACTTTAGGTTTTAAATTTATAAAAAAGTACGTTCGGAAATTTTTTTTAACCGGATGGAAGTTTTTCTTAAATTTCTACTCCATTTTATTGGTAATTGTGGTTACCAATGATAAAAACCCTTAAAAAATATATTTATAACCAAGATACAAGTTTAAATAGATTAGACTCAAAACGAGTTACTACTTTAAACTTCTGTAGTTTAATGGTTGTTTTAGATATTTTATTTTTTACTTTAAAGCGATATATAGAGCATACACTCGATGAAAAAATAATAATCAATTATTTTTTTTATTTATTGTTATTTATTTTTGTAATTACACTTCAAAAGTTAAAGTTTTATGTAGCTGCAAGAGTAGTATTTATGCTTTCATTCACAGTTTCTGTGTATGGATTAACTCATTACTTGTTTGAATATGAAAATACAGAGTACAATTATTTAGCCCTACCAATTTTAGCTTTATTTTTTTTTGATAAAAAGTGGATTCATTATACCGTTTTAATAAGTTCGGTTTTCTTGTTTTTTATACCCTATTACATTACTAATAAGAGGAACATAGATAATTTTGTGCCTGAAGAAAAGATATTTCTTTTTGTGTTATTATTTTTAGTTGTAAATTTTTTTAAAAATTTAAATCAATCTAATGAAAAGAAGCTAGAACAAGCATATTTAGAGTTAGAGGAGAAAAGAAAGAACGAGTTAGCACATTTACAATTAAAATCGCTAAAAGCACAGATGAACCCACATTTTATGTTTAATGCGATGAACTCTATTCAAAATTTGATTTTAAAAGGAGATAAACATAAAGCATATGATTATTTAACAAAATTTGCTTCTTTGATTAGAGAGAACTTAAATATGAGTGAAAAAAAGTTTTGTTTCTTTTCATGAAGAATTATTATTATTAGAAAAGTATTTAGAGCTAGAGGAATTAAGATTTAGAGGTAATTTTGAATATAAGATTATCATAGAAAATGAAAAAGAGGCTATAAAAATACCTTCCATGATTATTCAACCATTTGTAGAGAATGCAATTAAACATGGTTTACTTCACAAAAAAAACGGAGTGAAAAAACTAACTTTACATTTCTTGATCAAAGAAGTCTTAGAATGTGTGATAATAGATAACGGAATAGGAATTATGGCTTCAAGAAAAATTAATGAACAAAACAAAGTAGCAAAGGTTTCATTATCCACAAATTTAATACAAGATAGGTTGCTATTGTTAAAAGATTATTATAAAACTGATATCGGTTTTCACTATGAAAAAGTAAACGAAGGAACTAAAGTAAAAATAAAAATACCTTACATAATAGATCATGAATAAAGTAAAGGCAATATTAGTAGATGATGAGTTAAATGCTAGAGAAAATTTACGATATTTATTACATGATTTTTGCAGTGAGGTAACAGTGGTATCAGAAGCTTCAAATATAGATGATGCAGTACGTTTAATAGAAAAAGAAAAACCAGATTTAGTTTTTCTAGATATTGAAATGCCTGAGAAGAATGGTTTTCAAATTTTTAATGAATTCGATAAGATAGATTTTCAAGTCATATTTGTTACTGCTTACGATCATTATGCGATTAAGGCTTTTCAAGTTGCAGCTATAGATTATTTATTAAAACCAATAGATATATCTTTACTTCAAAACGCAGTTAAAAAAGCGATATTTCGTATAGAACAGAATACAAAGGATTCAAGAATAAAAATACTTCAGGAAAATAGAAAGAGTCTTCAAAAAATAGCAATTCCTTATAAGAATGATTATGCCATTATCGCTATTGAAGATATTATTTGTATACAAGCAGACAGAATGTATGCAATTATACATACTATTAAAAATAGAACGTATGTAGCGTCAAAAAAATTGAATTATTATGAGAATTTATTTCAAGAGGAAGAAGCTTTTGTAAGAGTTCATAGATCGTGGATGGTCAATACAAATCATATTCTAATTTACTCTAAAAGAGAGCGTCAGCTAAAGTTAACTAACGAAAAGCTAATACCAGTTAGCAAAGGCTATAAAGAATCTTTCGAAACTTCATTTACTTCATAAGTATTTAGGAAATAATATATATTCATTCGGAAATAAAATGCTGACGGTGTAAAATTAGGAGTGTTTTTTTGTGTCATAATTATATAATCATAAAAGTTATGCTTAAAAAAATACGATTGATAGTTTTTATAATAGCAAGTTTGTTTTTTTCCCATTTACATGGGCAAACACCTTTGCATAAATGGGATTTTACAAATGGAAGTTTGTTAGATACAGGTTCATCTATTACAAAATCTAATTTTGGTTCATCTTCTTCATTAATTACTGTGACTGATGCAGACAATAATGTAAATTCTGCAATTGATTTATCAAATAATGCGAATGTTATTACGGGTCCAGTAGTAAGTAATTCACCTTTGAATTTATCTATAGGAAAGTCTTCCTTAAATGAATTTTATAGACAGTTTTTATTCTTTAATGTTAAAACGTCTACAAATGATAGTAATAAAAGAGTTATTTTATCACAAAAATCAACATCATCAAATAACAATGGATTTGAAGTTTCTTTACAAAATGGTAAAGTAGTACTAGAAACTAGAATTTTTAGAGATGGAGCCTATAGAGATCGTAACGGAACACATCCTAAGGTTATTAGTGATGGGAATTGGCATAGAATAGGAATTCAGGTACAATACAGTCGAGATACAAATACAAATAAAGCATCAAACATAATTAGAATATATGTTGATAACGTAGTACATCAAGTTTTAAACATAGAAAATTTTAGTACAGTCTTAGCTAAGCCAATGGGAGTTTTTATTGATGATACTTCAGAGTTAGTTATAGGAAATAATCAATCATTTTCAAAGCCAATAAATGACAGGTATAGTGATATTCTAGATAGTATAGAATATTATGTAGAAACAACAAATGATAACAAAAATATAGATCCTTTTATTGATTTACCTAAATCAGTCTTTTTTTATAGATCAGCAAGGAGAGTTTATGTAGATGTTTCTGCTTCAGGAACTAATGATGGTACTTCTTGGCAAAACGCATACAGAAGCATGTATGACGCTGCAAATTTTACAGTACCAAACGATGAAGTTTGGATAGCTAAAGGTAGATATGTAGTTGGAGGTACTCAAGCACCTTTTACTTTTTCAGCTGACGCGAGAATATATGGAGGTTTTAATGGCACTGAAACTACTTTAAATCAACGAGATTTCAATGCGAATGTCACAACCTTTACAGGTGATCGAAATAATAATGATAATGAGGTATCAGAGCATAACGATTCCTTTAGAAATGAAAATACCTACAATATTTTAAGATTAAATGCGAATTGTATCGTAGATGGAATAACTTTTACAGGAGGTCATGCATATTCAAATGTACAAAATGATACAAATGAATTTAACAGGGGAGCTGCAATTCATAAAGCAGATGATGTTACTTCTTTGGTAATAAGAAATTGTAAGTTTTTGAATAACTTAGCTAGGGTACATGGTACTGTTTACGCAAACTTTGCTTCAAATTCAGTAAATAATCAGTTTATAGTTTCAAATTGTAAGTTTTCTGGTAATGTAAGCCGATTTGGTTCTGCGATATCTTTAAATTTGACAGGTGGAGATTCTACTTTAGATGCTGATATTACAAATTCGTTATTTTATAATAATACTGCAAAGGATCTTGATTCACGCCAAGGTTTCGGTGGAACTATTTTAGCAAATTGTAGTGGTCCAACTGGGAATAAAACATTTAATCTAAATATTAATAATTGTACATTAACTAAGAATACAGAAGCAGTAAATAATAATTTAAATACAGCAACTCCTATTCGTGTTTTTAAAGCTAGTAACCCTCAATATATTTTTAATGTAGCAATTAATAATACAATTATTACACAAAATGTAAATGCGACTCCTGCAAAATTTTTTTATTCAATAGCAGGAAATAATGGAACTGCAGATAGAATAAGTTCTTTAAGTTTAAGTTATACAAAAGTAGATGAAACAGCAAGTGGAGGTTTTTCAGGAAATAGCTTAACTTCAGAATTTTCTCATATTGTAGATGCATCTAATTTTTCTGAAAACAACAATTTAGATTCTAGTAAAAGTGTTTTATTTAATGATTTTACTAATAATGACTTTACACTTAATGCTACAGATACTGATTTTATTGATGCAGGAAATAATTCATTAATCCCATCTAATTCAACAACAGATTTATCAGGAAACAATAGAATACACAATACTTCAGTTGATATTGGTACATATGAGTTTGGTTCATCTAGCGTTAATTTAAAATTTTTAACAACCCAAGTTAATGGTAATGAGGGGAGTGTAAATCCAGTTAGTGGTAGTGCATTCGTAGATGGTACTTCAGCAACTATAAATGCAATTCCGAATAAAGGATATGAATTTGATAGTTGGAGTGGAGATGTAAGTGGATCAACTAATCCAATAACTGTAACTATGAATTCTGATAAAACAGTTATAGCTAATTTTAAGTTTAAGATAATTGATAAAGTATATGTGGATGAAAATGCTACAGGAGCGAATGATGGTTCTTCTTGGCAAGATGCATATACTAAAATACAGGATGCTTTAGATAACCTGCCGAACCGTGTAAAGGAAATTTGGATCGCAAAAGGAACTTATACACCTCACACATCCAGTAGATTAACCCCATTCCTTTTAGATAAGGAAAATATTAAAATCTTTGGAGGTTTTTCAGGAAACGAAACCCTATTAGCAGATAGAGATATGTCATTAATTCATACGACAAATGCTACCGTCTTAAGTGGTGATTTAGCTGGGAATGATAATAGTGTAATAAGTTTTAATAATACAACGCGTTCAGATAATAGTTTGCGAGTTATAAATGTAACTTCAGATGGTGTTGATATTGATGGAGTTACAATTTCTGGAGGTAATGCTATTGGAACAGGAAATAATAGGTTTGGTTCTGCATTAGGTGTGAATAATAGTGTAAATAATTTCACAATGAAAAATTCACGCATTATAAATAACATAAGTGTGTTAGGAGCATTAAATTTAAGAGCACAGTCTAGTAATACTATAAATTATATTATAGATGCTTGTATTTTTGAGAATAATTTGAGCTCAAATGTTGCGGCTGGTATTTATGTATTTCCAGAAGCAAAAACTACAATGAATTTTACTTTAACCAATTCTTTATTTAGTAATAATCGCACAGTAGACAATGGAGCTGCAAAAGGGCACGGATTGAGTGCTGTTTGGGTTAGATCTTTTAACACAGGAAGTGTTATCAATCCAGTTATTGTAAATAATACTTTTGTAAACAATAAAAATGAAGGTACAGGAGTTTCAGATTTTGCAACTTTTGGATTAAGCCAACAATCAGGTACTTTCGGTACAGTAAGTATCGCTAATAATATTTTTTGGGGTAATGTTGATAGGAACGGTAATACTACAAAAGCATTTGGGAAAAGAACAGATACAGCATTACCCTCAGGACTGACAATTTCAAATAGTATAGATGAAGATGGTTTTTCAAACATAGCTTCAAGTAGTTTAATAAGTACTTCTAATGTAGACCCTTTATTTACAGATTCGAATAACGATTTTACATTACAATCAAGTTCACTAGCTATTAATGGAGGATTAAATTCTGCAGTACCGTCAAATGTTACAGCAGATTTATTAGGTAACTCAAGAATATTTGACTCTACAGTAGATATAGGTGCTTATGAATCAAATGCTGTAACACAAGTTCAACGCACTTTAACAATCAATTCGGCTAACGGATCAGTTAGCACAAATCCAAATGCTACAGGAGGAACTTATGACGATGGGACTTCAGTTGAATTAACAGCTACACCAGCAGCAGGATATCAATTTGACGGATGGAGTGGAGATGCAACTGGAACAACCAATCCTTTAAGCATTACTATGGATGCTGACAAAACAATAACAGCAATATTCAGTAGAATTCAACGAACTTTAACAGTTAATGCTACAAATGGAACGGTAACTATATCTAATCCATTCGCAATAAGAGGTATAAATAATACGCCGACAACAGGGCAGGTTGATGACGGAACAACATTAAGATTAACTGCTACCCCAGATGCTGGATATAAATTCGATGGTTGGAGTGGAGATATAACTAGTACAGTAAATCCTGTTGATATTATTATGGATGCAGATAAAACAGTTACAGCTATGTTTAGTGCGGTTACAGCTAGTGTTGTTGATGAAGAATTCGATAGAGAGGTGAAAATTTATCCAGTGCCAACATCATATATATTAAATATAGAAGTAAGTTCTGGTAATGAAATTAAACAACTAGTATTGTATAGTGTAGTAGGGAAGAAGGTAATAGAGAGTAAAGAGAGAAAGATAAATCTATCTAGTTTAGTAAGCGGAATTTATATACTTAAAGTGACAAATTTGGAGGGACGTGTAGCTTCTAAAAGGATTATTAAAAAGTAATGTTGGATATAATCAAAAAATATAAACTAGAAATACTGATATTGATAATGTACTCATTAGTGTTTTTTATCATATTTTCGATATTCTAAATTGCTTATGCCTGGAAAGTAAAAACAAAACTTTTCAGGCTTTTTTATTTATACTAATAAATGTTTTAGGTTTGTGCTCATATTGAATGTGCAGAATGTCTAAATACAACAAAACTAATTTTTTTAAACACACATATTGTCAGTTTGAATATAAAGAACTGAACCTTTTACAAGAAGAAAATATTAACTTTAAGAGTAAATCTGGGAGTTCTTATGTGTATACGGAACAAGGAGTTTACAGGTATTCGAATCATTGGGGCAGAGTCGCAAATTGTCGATGGAAGTTAAATGGTATTCCTAAATATCAGAATCAAAATTATTATGTTGGCTATGCAAAATGGACTGATTTTTTCAGCTTAACTTCAGAAGAAAAATTATTTAGTTTAAAAGTTAATTTTGAAACTAAAAAAGTAATTATTTATAAACCAGAGAATAGTTCAAAAGAAGAATTGTTTGACTTGACTGTTATTTTTAAAAAGAAAAAGGAAGTAGAAGAGGTATTTAAAAATACCAAATGGATGCAATATTATGATGAAGAAGTAGAAGTCTTACAAGAGAAAATCATAAGAAGAATATTAACTTCTAATAAATCACTTCGAGAAATTAAACTTGAACTATCTTAACTTTACAATCAATGAAATTTTATCAAAAAGAAATTACTTTACCTGCTTTTAAGAGAGGTTATCACTTAATAACAGATATTGTGATAAATGAAATACCTGAGTTGAGAGAAATAAAAACAGGACAACTACAAGTTTTTATAAAACACACATCTGCAAGCTTAACGATTAATGAAAATGCTGATCCTACAGTTCGAATAGATTTTGAAACGCATATCAATAAAATGATTCCAGAAAATATGTCTTATTATAAACACGATTACGAAGGAGCAGATGATATGCCGGCACATATAAAAAGTTCGATGTTAGGATGTCAAGTTCAAATTCCAGTTACAAACGGAAAGTTAAATTTAGGAACTTGGCAAGGAATATATCTAGGAGAGCATAGAAATTATGGAGGTCAAAGAAATGTAGTACTTACACTCTTTGGAAGTTAAAAAATGATAAAGAGGTACAATTTTGATTATACCTCTTTTTAATACATGTATTTTAGAACTCTTTTTCAGCTGTAAAAAGACAAACAGAACCATAGCAATGATAATGTTGATCACAATCAGAATCTGAATAACATTCTGGTTTTTTAGGATTGGATAAAGCGCCAGGTCCAGGTCCTCTTGGTGTTATAACTATAGTTTTACCTCCAAAAACATTTTTTTGTTCACTTTTTCCTAAAGTTTTTCCTAAACTTAAAATTGATTTTTTCATAATAATTAAATTTAAAATTCATTGTTAGTATAAATCTATTAACTTTAGTAATGAACTAGTTAGTTAAAAATGATAAGTGTTTTATTTTTAGTGATAAAGCAAGAAAAACGTTTGATAAGCGTGATAGTTATGATATGGAGAAAAATATATATCATTTAATATTCTTCTTTTCTTAGATTTTGATCATTCAATGTTAAATAATGGATAGCAATCAATAGTTTTGATTTGATATTTTCAATTTGAAAAGTTTCATAATTCATAATCACTTGATTGATCATTGATGGCCCAAAGTCTAAAGCAGTATTGAAGTTTGCTATATAATGTTTAACAGCTTTATTTTCTTTACCATATTCATTTAGGAATCTAATGTATTTACCACTATGATTAAAACCTAAATATTTTAATGTGTCTTTTCTTTCTCTTAAAGGTAAACTTTGCTGAAATAACCATATTTCTCTAAATGTATTAGAATTAATTTGCTTGTATACTTCATATTGTTTTTTAAAATCAATATGAGCTTTATACATTCCGTGTTTTTTAACTTCAGCTTCAATTCTAGAGCAATAAGTTAAATAACAATCATTAATATTTTCTTGTACTGATTTACACATTTCACTATTGAAGAAATCTAAGATTTTTTGTAAATCTTTAATCTCATTTTTAGTGAATGTTTTTTGAATTAAAGCATCAGAGTAAAGAGAGTTACTTTCTTTTTTAGTAGAGCAATTTATTAATACTAAAATAAGAAGCATGTAAATAATCTTTTTCATAGCGGTTCATTTTAGTTTTTTGTTCAGAATTAAATAATCATTCCTATTTCGTTAAATAGAAAAACTCTCTCTCTAATTCTCGTTGCAGTCTTTTTACACTTCTTCTCATCATAAAGTAAGGTATTCCTAACATAAAAGTTCCATGAAGTAAAATAAAAGGAATAGCAAAAAGCATAGTTGCCGTATCAATATTTTCTGCGAATAGAAAAAGAGTAATGAAAATGGGGTAAAATAAAAGACAAAAAATAAAGAAAGGAATAAAAATAGGAGAGAACCCATTTATTTCAGTGTCGATAATTAATTTATTTTCTTTCTGATTATATGTCCCGCTAGCAACAGCAAGATTTATGTTTGTGTCAAATAATCTTTTTCTTCGTTTTATTTTAAAACCGTTTATGTCTACTTTTCCTTTGTATTCATTTTTACTTTTAGAGAAAATGTCGAAAGCATCAGAGAAAACCCCTGTGCTTCCTTCATCTACATGTTGCCTTAATTTATGAACAAAATCAGTTCTTTCAATTTCTAATTCTGTTTGTAAATTATCTATAAGTTTTATTCTTTTTAAAAAATCTTTCATTTTACTTTTTCATTAATTTCTCTTTAATCTTTTTGTTATTTCTCCATTTTATAAACGTATGAATCACTATAGGTAATAACACTAAACAACCATAAAGAGCAAAATCCATGCTAAAACTAGAAATAATACAGAGCATCAAAAAAACAAAAAAACAAGAAATTGTTATAATCGATAGCACACCTATAGGTTGTAAACGTACCATATAATTTAGATGTTTATTTTCTAGCCCTTTTCCATCAATAGCTATGAAAATAGAATCGTTTCCAAAGATAGGAGCAGAATCAAATAGCTGGACAAATTCGTATTCAATGTTCTTAGGTTTCCCATATAGAGGAGGAGTCGACATATAAGGAACTGGCATTACTATCTTTTTATCATTCACTTTTGAAACGTAGTGCTGTGACTTAGCAGTTTTACCTTCTATCTCAATTTTCCACTCACCTTTATCCGAAAAAACTAAGTAAGAGCAGTTTATTTTAGTGTCTTCTATGGTTTCTTTAATTCCTAATAAGAACAGGCTAATTACGATTCCTATCAGAACCATTAATATCCCCATAAACCAACTTTCAGAGAAGAAAATAAAGGTAATAGACCAAATAACGATATCTAAAATTAGAAATACGATGAATATTTGAATATATGATTTTTGTGTATTCCTAATACAAATATCAATTATTTTTTGCTCTATTTCACTAGGCTTTCTAAATTTTGGTTCGTTCAAAAACATGTGTAAATTCTATTTTGATAATTACATAACTAATGAACTTTATATCTTAAGTGATAAGATTATTTTTCCAATCCTTTCTGTAAAGCTTCTTTAATCCCTTCTAAATTCTCAGAGAACGCCATCATCTGACTTAAAATTTGAGCCATTTCATTTTTATCTCCAAAACCTTTTAGTTTATTGTTTTTCAAAAAGATTTCTTTAATGCTTGTCCATCTTGTTAATTCTTCATCAGAAAGTTGATCGATTAACTCTTTATACTTTAAAAGGTTTCCTTCCGCGGCAGAGGTTAAGGTTTGTGATTCACTTTCGTAATGTGATAATAACAAACGTTGTAGTTCGCTATCATTCATAATAGGAACCACTTTCGCAACCAATTTATTCATATCACGATACGAACCTTGCAATTTAAATGAAGGTTCTGTTCTATATTGATCTTCCATGGCAGCCGATTGAATATAAGCCTGATTTACCTTTAAAACAGTATCTCTAACCGTAATCACTTTTTCTAAAACAGAAGTGTAATCCTGAATTTCTTGTTTGGTATGATTTCCTTTTAAATCAACATCAGCGGTATTATTTTCTACTTTATCAATTAAAGCATACACATCTTCAAAATATTTACTGCTCAATTGGTGTAAAACAGAGTTCGATGTTAATGAATTCTCTATTAAACTTAACTTGAATAAATGCGCTGTATCTCCAATAATATCTCCTAAATTATAAATATCGGCACGATTGGCTAACATGTCTGGAATCTGAAAACGATCTCCACTTTCAGTATATGGATTACCAGCCATAATTACACAGAATTTCTTTCCGCGTAAATCATACGTTTTCGATTTTCCGTTGAAAACTCCTTCGATCTTACGAGTTCCATCGGAAAGTGAAATAAACTTTTGTAAAAACTCTGGATTACAATGTTGAATATCATCCAAATAAAGCATCACATTGTCACCCATTTCAAAAGCTAAATTCAGCTTTTTTAATTCTTCTCTAGATGCAGAATTGTTAGCAGACATCGGATCAACAGAAGTCACTTCATGTCCAATTGCCGGACCGTTAATTTTCATAAATACCAAACCTAAACGATTCGATATGTATTCCATTAAGGTAGTTTTACCGTAACCAGGAGGAGAAATTAATAATAACATACCCATTCTGTCGGTACGTTTATTATCACCAACTGTTCCTAATTGTTTGGCTAAATTATCTCCAATTAATGGGAAATATACTTGATCAATTAATTTATTTCTTACAAAAGATGATAAAACTCTTGGTTTAAATTCTTCTAGTTTTAAATCTTCTTTTAATTGTTCAGTTACTTCTTGCTTCGCTTCTTTATATCTGATGAAATTCGGAACTTCTACAGTAGCGAATTGTTCTAAATTCGAAATAAAATCATGATAGTTAAAGACAAAAGTTCCTTCAGTAATTGTACTGTGATCTCCTCTTAAATCTTTTATTTCTTCTATCGGATGAACTGCTTTAACTTCAGAAGTTGATTCGTGCTCAAATAATAAAATTGCAACAATTTCATTGATATAGTTTTGTTTCGAATTTTCTGCTGAAGACAAGAACGAACTTACCCATTGTTTTGTTAAATGAATTTTATCAGTGTATTCATTTGATTTATCAACACCGTTTCTAAATTTATGATAAGCATCTTGTTTCTTTAATGTTTTTACAAACTCATCTTTTAAACCAAACGCATCTGTACTAATTTGGAATGAATTGTTTTGTTTCAATTCTTCAAAAAGATAATTTGCAATTTGCTCACTTTCTGATTCAGAAAACAATCTACTTTGTTGAGCGAATTCAGTGATTTTAGTACTTAAATTTTCAATAATAAAAGCGAAAGAATCACTGTTTGGAAAAACGCTTAATACTTCACCAGATGCTTTAATATTGGTGTTTAATAAAGTTTGAGCTTCTTCAGAAAGAGAATTCCAAAAGTATTGTGCGTAAGCTCTAGTATTAGGCGAATAGGTGAGTAATCCTAATTCATGATGTTTATGAACTAATGTATGTAAAATCTGACTAGTATCACTATCATGAACCCCTTTTACATAACCTTCAGAATATAAATTACTACTTTCTTGTTGTACAACAGTTAATAATTCTTCTTGTGTTTTATTGATTAATTCAGTTTCTGGAATATTTTTGAAAATCTTATACGCCAAATAAGCAGCACGATATATTTCGTTATTTTCAGAAACTAATTCTTGATTCCAATATTTTTTAGATTGTAATAAAATATCGTTTTCAATAGTATCGTAAAAATCAGTACCTGTTAAGTGATAGTATAATTCTTCGTTTTTATATACAATCGTTAAATCTAAAACTTGTTTGTTAACTCCGAATTTATGTTTACCAAGTTTGATGATGTTTTCACCATCCTCGTATAACTCTTGTTTGTCTTTAAGTTTACGAAGTGCATCTTCTTTAGCGACTTTTAATTTCGTTTCTATAGCTTCTGCTTTTCCAGCGTCGTCTAACTCACGTAACTGATTAATAATGTCTCTAACTTTATTAATCATTAAATCCGCGGCGAAATATCCATTGATATCTTCAATAGTATCGAAACTCTGTGCTTTTTTCTCAACACCTTTTAAAATACGTTCAGAAGCAGTTTGTAAAGCTACTGCTTTCTTGTTACGTTTTTCAATAAGGTTGTTTTTACGTGTATCGAAAGCGGCATGAATTTCTTCACGTTTTTCTATAATCTGCGTAATAAACTCTTCAAAGTCGGCAAACTTACCTTCTAATTCTTCAAGCTGAATGGCAGTTTTTGTTAAAAACTCATCACACTTTTCTGGTGTTGTAGCCATGTCAATATAATTGATAATACTTTGATCAATTAACTTTAGCTGTGCAACAAAATCAGCTTTAGCTTCGGAACTTCCTAAGCTTTTTATGCTGTTTTTAATTCCTGCTTTTAACTGATTTAGCGTCGCAAAAATTAAAGAGATGTTATCTATGATTTTCGTTGATTGCGAAGTGTCTTCTATTTCAAGATTAGAAACAATATCAATCAGCATTTCTAAATCAGCAGTAATTTGATTGACTTCTTTTTCTAAAGCTTTCGCTTCAACTACTTTCTTAATTTCTGGTAACGAAGCTTCTTTTTCAGCGACACGTTTGTGATACGGAGCTAATGCTTTATCGTTCAATAAAAACTGTACACAACGCTTAGAAATTAATGTGTTTTGCTCAGCAACTTGCTCTTCTAAAGCTTCTAAATGTTCTTTTTGAATATAGCGAACATCGTGTAAACTAATAACTTCACCACGCAAGGTTCTTAATTGGCTTAATAATCCAACAAAATCATCAATAGATTTAAATGAAGTACTTTTTATTTTGCTAAAAAGTTCATCCGATTTCTTATTGATTTCTTTGGTTTCTTTTGAAGCTTGTTTTTTTAACTGAACTACTTTTTCAAATTCTTCAATTGCGGCATTTGCTGCTTCGTTAATTTGAAGAATAGGTTCATTTAGTTGATGCGTATCTGCTTCTGGTAACCAATAATATGTATCGTTAATATCTTTAGATATTTTGGCAATATCATTATATAAACCAGTATAATTATCTTCTTTGTTTAAAAGATTGATTAATTCGTGACATTCTGCCATGGCACGAACAATATCTTTATTTCCAATTTTGAACAGTAAACTATCGGTATGTTGTGAAGGCATAAAATCTCCTTTTAAATACGGAGTTTGCCAAATTTGAACTACATGATGTTTGGTTTGTTCATTTTCAGTTTTAAAATAACATAATTCACCGTTTTCAAGTAAGGTAAATCCGTTACAAATAATTGGAGTTTTAACTTCTTGCTCAATAATATTGTACGACATTAATACGTATAATCCACGGATTGTTGCGTAAAAAACATATAAGAAATCTTCACCGTTTGGTGAACTTACTTTCTTTTGAAATTTTACCTCTTTTACATCACTTTCGAATATTTTATACTCTCCAGTTTGTAAATAGTATCCGTTTGGAAAAATAATACCGTGTCCGTCTGGTAATTGAACAGCTGTATCTTTAATACTTTCGATTCGTTGTACTTCTTGTAGTTTATGATTGTACACGAAGTAACGCGGATCTTCCTGGAAAGGTTTTATTTCTAAAGTGATTAAGTTTCCTAAATCACCATAGCGAAACTGACCGTCATCTAAGGTTTGATCTATATGTTCAACAGGCTCAGAAAGAATTCCTTTTCCATCGTCTGTATTGTCTTCAATTTTTATGGTTAAATCACCTCCAATGGTTTCTACAAAAACTTTGTCAAGAACAGAAATGTGAGAATGCGTTCCATAGCGATGCATATCACGAGTTACTTCTTGCCATTTGAATTCATGTTGCGTAGGGAATTTGTATTCGTGTTCACTACGGTTGTCTATATACTGAAGTTGATTATCGTTAATTAACCATTTAAAGGTTTTAATATCCTTTGTGTTTTCACTTAATTGAAAAACCATATGTAAATAGTTTCCAATGATGGCGAATTTTGAGAAAATGGTATTTCTATAGTATTTATATAAGTTGGTGAAATCACTGATGAAAGTTTCATCATGAATCATGTCTAAAGACTGTAAATGAAAATGATTTTCTTTAAACTCATAAATACTAAATACATCTGAAAGTTTAATATCTGTACGTAAACCAAAATGTACGTTATATCCAAAGATTGAAGTGTTTCCAAAAGAAACAATATCTCTGGCGATACAGTTATTTTCAGTGTTTATTCTATCGTTAGCAATTAATTTGGTTTCTATATTACCAAAAACATGTTTTCTTGCATCATTTAGCTTATGTAATCGATCTTGTAGTTCTTGCTTTTGTTTTTGCAATCTACCTTGAATGATTTCATATGTTCCTCCGTCTAATTGTTGATTGTTTTGGTTTTCCATGTATTGTTTTAGTCAATATGGTTAGCTATATACTTGAGTTAATAAGACATATTTTATGAAATAAAAGAATGATTTAATCTTCTATTGTTTTTGGAATAGTCATAGTTTTGGTTTTTACGTTGTAAAGACCATATCTTAATTTAGAGTTTTTATCTTCAGCAAAAGTTAATAATATTTCATCGCCATTAACCCATTCGAATTGTGTTACTATTTTATCAGTTACTTTAGTTAAATTATCACCATTAAGATCAGATACGTAAATATAATGTTGGTCAAATTCATTAATTATTCCATCGTTATTAGAATCTTCTTCAGCTATAAAAAATGAAAGATGAGAAAGCTTTTTTAAGACTTCGTTATGATGAGAAGAAAAAATATTTGAAATGAATATACCTTTTATTGAACCTTTCTTTTTCAGTAACTTTCTAATTTGATTAAATTGAGAATCTAGAAAGATGATGTTAGATGTATTTTTTGGTACTTGATATGGAAGGTTCAATTCTTCAACTTCAAGACCTAACATATCATTACCTTTTACATAATACTCAGCTGTTGCATAATTTTCAGAGTTAGGGATTTTTATCAGCGAGCTATGTTTTTTCTTACGAATATTTTTTAGAATAGGTAAATCATCATTTTCAGGATTGCTTATCGAAGTTCTATTATTTTTAAATTCATCGTACAAAACATTTCCAAGTACATATATGATAAATATTGGGATGAGTATACCATTTATAACAAGTAATACTTTAACGAATTTACTTTTCATATGTATTTTGGATAGTATAATTAAGAAAAATAAAGAGTCTAGTATCTTAAAACTAGACTCTTGTTTCTATTTGTTAAGATAATTTCTTGTCAGATAATCCTAATCCTTTAGCAAGGTTGAAAAGGTTACTGAATAATCCTTCTTCATCAGAAGTGTTTGCTCTATCTTTTAAGTCCATTAACAAATTTGCTACTGTTAAGTTTTTGATGTCTTCAGAAGAGATTCCGTATTTATTAGCGAAATCTTTTACTTTTTCTAATAAGTTTCCTTTTACATCGTCGCTACCTAAAATAGCATCTTTTACATCTTGAATGTTATCACTGTGTTGAACTAATCTATCGATTCCTTTAGCTTTAGTAATCTGTCCAATAATTTGATCAAAGAACATTGTTTCTCCACCAACGATATCAATATTAGCAGCTCTTAAAGCATCACCAATAACTAGTGCTTGTGCATCTGCGATATCTTTTTGAACATTGATTTGAGCCAAGTCTACTTGTAATTCTTTCTCTAAACGTAACTTGAACTCTTCGTGCTCTTTACCAACACCGTCTAATTTCTTCATTGCTTCAGCTTTCTCTTCGATACCAGCAGCATCTGCAATTGCTTTTTCTTTAATTACTTGCGCTTCAGCTAAACCTTCTTCTTTAATAGCTTCAGCTTTTGCTAAAATACCAGCAGCTTCTGCTTTAGCTTTCTTTTCAATAATCGTAGCTTCTACTAATCCTTGACGCTCATTAGCATCTGCTTTAGCATGCATTACTTGTGCTTCAGACATACCAATTGTAGCTTCTTCTTTAGCTGTTGCTTCTGCTAATGTTTTACGAGCTTCTGCTTCTTTTTCACTAGCTTCTTTTTGAGCTTGAGCTTCAATATTAATTTCTTCAGCTTTTTGTTTCGCAGCTTCTTTTTGAGCTTCTGCTTGCTTAATTGTTTTAATTAATGCTTCTTCTGCGTTAGCTTCAGCAATAGTAATTTTAACTTGCTTCTCACGATCTGCAGTTTTGAAAGCTTCAATATCTTTCATGTTTTCTTGCTCTTCAACCACACCTTTCTCTAACATTACGCGATCACGTATCACATCTTGAATGTTTTTCTTTTCTACTTCAACAACTTTCTCTTTTTCTATTTGTGCTAAAGTTACAATACGCTCTCTTTCTGTAGCTTCTAACATTCTGTCTTTTTCTACTCTTTCAGCTTCTACTGCATCTGTACGTAATTTGTTTTTCTCAGCAACAATAACTTGACGTTGTTTGTTTTCTTCTGCTACTTGAAGTTTCTCTTCAGTTGCGATTCTTGCACTTTCAGATTTTAAACGCTCTTCTTCAGCAACTTTTAAAGTTTCAGCTTCTTCACGAGCTTTAATATTTGCAATTTCACGTTTTTGTTGTTCTTCTTTTTCTGCTAATTGCTTATCTAATTCTAAGATTGCTTCGCGAGCTTCAACATCCTGTTTACGAATTACTTTTTCTTCGTCTCTTTTAATTAAGTTAGCTTGGATATTTTGTTCGGCTGTTAACTCAGTAATTTTCTTGATACCCTGAGCATCTAAAATATTGTCAGCTTTTAAGAAACTAACAGGAGTTTGTTCTAAGTAGTCAATCGCACAATCTTCAAGAGTATAGCCATTTAAATCTGTACCGATAATATCAACGATTTCATCTCTAAATTCACGTCTAGCTTCGTATAATTCGGTAAAATCAAACTTTTTACCTACAGTTTTTAAGGCTTCAGAGAATTTTGCTTCAAATAATTCTTCTAAAGTTTCTATATCAGAGGCTCTTTCACAACCAATAGTCTGAGCCACCATTTTAATAAAATCTACTTCATTGTTAACACGAACAAAGAAAGCTACTTTAATATCCGCACGCATGTTGTCTTTACAAACAAGTCCGTCGTCTCCAATTCGTTCAATTTGAATTTTCTTTACAGAAATATCCATGATTTCAACACGGTGAAAAACAGGAACTACATACATACCTCTATCGGTTGCCACTTTTGTTCCTTTAAATCCAGTACGAACTAAGGCTTCTCCTTGAGGTACTTTCTTGTAAAACATTGCAATAATTGCAAAGTATACTATAATAATGAATAGAATTATACCAAGGCCAACACTTAAAAGTTGAATAATTGAATCTGTCATAGTAATTAATTAGTTTTAGTGATTTTTATTTGTTGTAAATTTAATTTTTTAAAAGTTTATATCTATGCTACCTGATTTATATTCTTGAGCATAATAGAATAGTTTATCGTTGCTTTGTTTGATAATTAGTATCTGGGAATTATAACTTATTTCTTTTCCATCTAAAGATTTTATGTTGATATTAAGTGTATTTCCATCTACTTTAATTTCAGCTCTTCCTAACTTTTTATCAGATATTTTAGATAAACTTGTTCCTTTTCGTCCAATAATTTCTGCTGGTGCATCTCCATCCTGATTAAGATTCTTAAAAAATGCCTTAAAAGGAGTAGTGAAGATTTTAGTGACAAATAATGAAGGAAAAAAACTTCCTAACATTATAATGAAGCCAAAAGTGCTATTATAGCTATGAGTAATTGTTGTACCTAAAGTAGTTATAAGCCACCATATGAAAATCCAAGATGTAAATGTGAACATAAATGGTAAACCGACAAAGTTGAAGTAGATTAATAGTACTTGCCACCATTTTAAAGGCTTTCTTCTTTTGCCTATAATATCTTCTTGATTAACTTCTGTATTAGCTACATCATGAAAGTCGATATCGCTTCCTTCGATACCAGTACCTATATTAGAATCTACGTCTACATCAATATCAGCATCTATATCGACATCGATATCTACGTCTACATCAACATCTAAATCGAAGTCTACACCTGAGATCATGGTAATAAGCCAATAAGTCAAAAGTAGAATTAAAAGAATGGTTAATGTGATGTTTACATCAGAAAATACAATGTCTGTTAATGTCATAGCTATTAGTAATGTGTGTTAGTTTTTATTCTATAGACTCTAGTTTTTGTTTTTAAACTCCTCTAATTTATCAAATGATTTCTTTAATTTTTTGGTCATTTTATCTAAATCAGAAGTTTTTCCTGATAATTTGATTTCAAAATTATCAATTTTAACTTTTGTATCGTCTATTTGAGCTTTATTTTCATAAATAAATCCAATTGTAATTTCTTGATCATCGTCATTCTCTTTGAATATTTCTTTTAGAGCATTCCAATTGAAAGTGTGTAACTTTTCTATACTTGATGTCTTAAGTTCAAAATTTGTAGTCGTAGACTTAGGCTCTTTTTCTTTAGAATTTTGACCATAAGAAGTAAAAGTTAATAAAGAAAGAATAGTGATTAATATAATTTTCGTTTTCATAGTTTTTAGTTTGTGGCAGAAGAATTTAATCTTCAAAACCTAATTGTTTTTTTAGTTGAGCTAAATTATCTTCAGCGGTTTTATTTTTAGTATCAGTAAGTTCGTTTAATTTTTGATCTACAGTTTTCGATGATTTAGACAAATCTCCATAGGCTTCAGCTAAAGCTTCTTCTTGTTGTACTTTTTCTTTCATACGTTCTAACATAGCAACCGTTCCAGAACTATCCATCTCAGCCATTTGTTTGTTCAAGTTTTTTGTTGCTTTAGAAACTTTTACGCGAGCTTTAAGGGTTTTTAATTCATTTTCCCATTTACTTATTGTTCCTTTAATTTCATGAACATTCCCTTCTAATTGAGCAACAGAATTGTCGAAGCTGGTAGCTTCATTTTTCGCATTTTCTATTTGCAAATGTATTTCTTGTTTTTTTAGTAAGGCTTGTTTAGCTAAATCATCTGCTTCATTGAACTCTAATTCACCATTTTTAGCTTTAGTAAGTACTAACATGGCTTTTTGTTCGTAATCATTAGCTTTAGTTGTAAATTCTTCAATGTCATTTTTAGCTCTAATAGCAAGAGCTTTCACTTGTGCTAAAGATTCGAGAGATTTTTCAAGATCAATACGCAAATCGCGAATACCTTGTTCCGTCATTTTAATAGGATCTTCCATATTGTCTATTGCAGCATTTGCTTCTGCTTGTCCTATTTTAAAAAGTCGTTTAAAAAAATTCATAATTTCTAATATTTTGAGAAATTAATGATTTGCTCAGAGTATTCACTAAGTAACAAACTTAAAGAGTTTAAACTGGCTTCTAATTCATTAATATCTAAGTTTTCTAATTGTAATGTGTCTCTAAAAATGACACGTTCACCTGTTTCATCAAGCACAAAAGCTCCATGAATTATATCTCTATTTTTTTGAAGTAATGCCTTAAACATTGCTTCATTTGGTTGCGTTGCTTTAAAGATGAATTGTTCTATGATTAGTATTGGATAAGCAACACCAATAATTAAGTTTTTTATTCCAAAATTCTCTTTTTCAATAACAAAAATCCCATCAGATTCGATCTCTTTACTAATTGTAAAGTTTAATTCTAATAAAAAGTTTTTCGTTTTATTAAAGTGAATATTCATTAGCAATTGGTTATAGTTAGATAGTTTCGTAATTGATTTTCCTTATGATAATATTGCGGATGCCAACAATACTACAAGGTGTAAAGTTAATAGAATCATAATAAAATAGTTAATAGTTTAGCGACCTTTTTTTCTAGAAAAATTAGCAATATTCGTTTTTATTAGCTAATATTGTTAGTGTAAAGATACATAATTTTTTGATATCTGCAAATAAAATTAGCAAATCATGTCTTTTTTCGGAAGAAACATAAAAAAAATTAGAGGAGTAAAAGGGTTGAGTCAAAAATCTTTCGCTGAATTATTTGATTTAAAGAGACCTACATTAGGAGCATATGAAGAGGGTAGAAGTGAACCAAAAATAGAAACGATAATTAAAATTGCTAATTATTTTAGCATTTCAATAGATAGTATGCTAACTTCTGATTTAACAGTGAATGAATTGTTACGTTTTAAAGAAGACTTAATTCTAGATGATAGTGTGTATACAAAAGAAAGTTTTGTTAATATACCTTATGTTTCTGAGAAAAATATTGAGAGTTATTGTAAGCATTACAATAATCCTTCTTTTTTAAACGATCTATCCATAATTAGTATACCAGTAGAAATAGGTAAAACTTTTCGAGCATTTACAGTAACAAATCTTGAAATGACAGACCATGATAAAGGTTTGTATCCTAAAGATATCGTAATTGCAGAAAAAGTAAAGGAAGAAGATTTTGAAAGTTATGGAAATGGAGAGGTAGTTATTGCTGTTTTAGAAAAAGAAATCATACTAAGAAAAATTTACTTTATTTCAGATAAAGTTGTTTTTAAAGCAGAACATAAAAATATTGATGAAAAGATTTTTTCAAAAACGGACATAAAAGAACTATGGCAAGCAAAATATACATTTATAAAGCGATTGCCAGAAATAGGTGATGAGGTTGAAAATAAACTATTGTTTTTAGAAAAAGAGCTACTGAAACTTAAAAATAGAGGTTAAGCTTTGTAATCGTTGTTGATTCCTAAACTAAAGCCGAATCTAGTTTCATTTTCGCTTCCTAATCTGTGAATAGCTATTTTACCAAGTCCTATTTTACTAAATTCATTAAAGGTAATATCTTCTTCTTCGAAAAATAGTGTTCCAGTATATGGTTTTTTAGGAACATATTCACTGGCATTGATATTTTGGTAGACATTTATAGAGACGATTTTATTATCGTCTTTTAAACTACTAGATACTCCATAATCATCCCAAATAACATATTCGCTACTTGAATTGATTGTCCTGGAAGGTTTACCGAAAATTTCTACTAGATTTTCAAAATCGGTAGGAAATGTAAGTGGAGTTCCATTTACTAAAATACTGTCAGTGTTACAGTTAATGATAAAGTATTTCTGTTTCTTCTTCTTAAAAATAGTAAACATAAAACTAAGTTATGATTATTCTACTTTAACAAAACTATAAAATAATTGGTTTAAAAACTGTATAAATGAGCTAATTTTTAATAGATCTTGTTTTAGGTTACTAATAGTAACTTAATACTGTTTTTGTTACATAAATTATAACAGTTTTAAACAAAAAGTTTTAGTTAAATTTGTTACAGGAATCTATATAGATAAAAAATTATAATATGAATATACCTCAAACTAGCTTTCCACGAGTAGTTATTATTGGTGGAGGTTTTGCCGGATTAGCCGTTGCAAGAGGTTTAGAAGCTAAAGAATTACAAGTAGTTCTTTTAGATAAACATAACTACCATACATTTCAACCTTTATTATATCAAGTTGCTACTGGAGGTTTAGAGCCAGATAGTATTGCTTTTCCTTTAAGAAAAAGGTTTAATGATATCGAGAATTTTTATTTTCGATTGGCTGAAGTTACAGGTATAGACGCAGAAAAGAATGAAGTAAAAACATCAATCGGTAGTTTAAACTACGATTATTTAGTAATTGCTACTGGTTCTACCACCAATTTCTTTGGGAATAAGAACATTGAAAAGTATACCATGGAAATGAAGTCGATTCCTCAATCTTTAAATATTAGAAGTTTAATTCTAGAGAATTTTGAAGAAGCTTTATTGACTTCTGATTTAGAAGAACGAAAAAAGTTAATGAATTTTGTGATTGTTGGTGGCGGACCTACTGGTGTTGAATTAGCAGGAGCATTAGCGGAAATGAAAAAGGAGATTTTACCAAAGGATTATCCTGATTTAGATATTCGTTTAATGAAGATAAACTTAATTCAAGGTGCAGATTGCCTTTTGAAAGGTATGAGTCCGCAAGCTTCAGAAAAAGCAGAAGATTTTTTAATTAAGTTGGGTGTTGATGTATGGAAAAGTCTCCGCGTACAAAATTATGATGGTAATATCATAACTACGAATGGTGAAGATCATTTTAAGGCAAGTACAGTAATTTGGGCTGCTGGAGTAAAAGGAGCTTCTATTGATGGTTTGCATGCAGAGTGTGTTGTAGAAAGAGCCGCAAGGTATAAAGTAGATCAGTTTAATAGAGTTACTTCTCACGAGAATATTTTTGCAATAGGAGATGTAGCGTGTATGAATACTGAAGCTTTTCCTTACGGTCATCCAATGATGGCGCAACCAGCTATTCAACAAGGAAATTTGCTTGCAAAAAATATTTTAGCATTACAGAAAGGAAAGCAAATAAAGCCTTTTGTGTATAATGATAAAGGTTCTATGGCAACTATTGGAAGAAATAAAGCCGTGGTAGATTTACCAAAATGGAAATTTCAGGGAGTTTTTGCTTGGTTTGTTTGGATGGTTGTTCACCTATTTTCATTAATTGGATTTAGAAACAAGGCTGTAGTATTTTTAAATTGGATGTATAATTACATACGTTTTGATCGAGAAACTAGGTTAATTATTCGTCCGTACAAACAAAAAAATAAATATTCTTTTGAAAGTGATAAATAAAAAAAATCCCAAGTAAAATACTTGGGATTTTTTGTTTGAGTTCTTTAATTTATTCTAAGCCGTTTGAAATTGTAATAATACTTCCATCTTCATTTACAATAATTTCATATTCAGAACAAAAGTCCATATCAATAGACTCTGTAATTTCTGATCTGTTTTGTAATGTGATGATAAAAGTAACTACTCCAGAATCATAACTTTTAAACTTTGATGATTTACCCGGCTCTAACTCATTTAAACTGTCTACAGTTTCTATTGCATTATTTGATGTTACAATGCTTACAGCAACTTCCTTTTCAGACATATTAGTAACTCGGGCTCGCGGATTTTCATCTTTACAATCTGAACAAGAAATGAAATAAAAAGATGAAATTAAAATCAATAAAAAGGGATAAAATCTTTTTAATAATTTCATTGATGTAATATTTAGGGGTTGTTGCCGCGAAGATACTACTTTTTATATTTTTAATTAATTATACTAAAGCAGATTAAATATTTGATAAAAAAAACTGAGCTGTTAAGCTCAGTTTGAAAAATTATAATGTTATTGTTCCGATACTTCTTGTTCTTCTTCTTCCTCTTCACCGTTTGAAAATAAGTATAAAGCACCACCAACAACTACTAGTGCAATTTTAATAATCCAAGCTGTAGTTTCTCCCCAGTTATAAATCCAAATTAAAAGTTTTGGAACTCTGTTTAAGAAACCAAGAACAATTGCTAAAATTCCAAAGATCGCCATAGCGCTTCCTATATTTTTCATATTAAAGTTTTTGTAGTTAAGCGTTAAATATACTTAAAAATCAATAAGATGCTAAATTAGAATGCTAATTAATAGCTTTTCAATATATATTTGATAAAGTTTTTTAAATATTTGAAATTTAACTATCTGTTGAATTTTTCTTAGCAGCAACCAGAATTTGGATCACAACTAAATCCTTGACTTTGAATTTCTGATAGTTTTAATTTAGGTTTTTGTTTCGGTGGAATTCCGCATTGATCCTCAGCTAAACATGCTGTGGCTGTATTAACCAACAAGAAATTTTTTCCATCGAAATCTAAATCATATTTACCAATAGTTGTTCCTTGATATTCAACCTCAATTTCTACATCTTTAAGGTTTAAAGTCTTTTCTGATAGTTCTATAATGTTGATTAATTTTTCTGGATGTAACCTATGGTTATAATCATTAGCATTCCATAATTGAAAATTTATTTTTTCTTCTTTACGAAGCACTCCTCCACAATCTATAAAATGCTTAGTAACTTTTCCAACTTCTGTTACATGAAAATGTTCAGGAACTAAATTACCATCTGGTAATTGAAAAGCTATAGTGTTTAATTCTTTTAAGTGTTTTTTTATTTCGGTAAGTTTCATAATTGTTTAATTTAATTGAGATAAAACAAAATACATTTCAGAGGCAATTTGATTACTTCTTTCTAAATATGTTTGAGCTTGTTTGTCAGTATGATCAGAAATTTTTGGATCTTCATAAGTGATGGCAATCCTTTTATCTGTGCCAGCGATAAAAGGACAACCTTCATCAGCTTGAGAACAAGTCATTATTGCAGCAAATTTTGAACTTGGATTAAAAGAATCATCATAACGTTTAGAAAAACCAATAATAGGATGAGAAACTTCATCATATTTAATTGCGTAAACGGGATTTGTATTTTCACCAATAATATTGATATCAAATCCTTGATTCTTCAATGTTTCAGCAATTGGATTTGCTAAAGCTGTGGCTTCTGTACCACCAGAATAGGTTTTAATATTTTTGATATTAAAATAATTCGCTAGGGTCTGCATCCATATCTGACCTAAATGACTTCTTCTAGAATTATGTGTACAGATAAAATTGATGTTTATATCTTCATTTTTAGTTCTTTTCTCTTTTATATAATCCACTAAAGGATATAGCACTTCTTGTCTTTTTTTATCAACGGATAAAGAAGCGATATTTTCAATAGTTTTGATTAATGCTTTATTCATTGTAATATTACGATATTGATGATTAAATTTTTTTAACAACAACTGTTATTTTGATTAGAAAATGTATTCAAAAATTGTAGTAATGTATCTTTTATTTCTTCCCATTTTACATCATTTAAACAATAACAGATACTTGTTCCTTCAATGCTTCCCTTTATGATTCCAATCTTTTTCAACTCTTTCAAATGTTGAGAAATCGTAGGTTGAGCAAGTCCGATTTCATTTACCAGGTCTCCGCAAATACAAGTTTCAACTTTAGCAATATGCTCGAGTATAGCAATTCTGGCTGGATGCCCTAAAACTTTAGCTATTTGAGCAATATTATTTTGCTTTTTTGAAAATATTTCTGATTTCGTTAATCCCATACAAGTATTAGTATATTGCAATATTACGATAAAAGTAATTGGTAAAAAAGAAAATATTTAGATTTATAAAGTCTCTTTAAATTTTTTTAGCTGATTCCCAGCTACATTATCAATTTTACTTCCATCTTTTGAAAACCAAACATGCATATCTCCAAGGTAATTCATTCCTAAATATTTAGCACTTTCTATAAAAGGCATTTCAAAACCTTGTCTTCTATCATTTTCACCAGAATTACTAACCATAGCCATATTTTTACCTCTTAATTTTCTACCTAAATCTTTTTGATGGTATAATAGATCTGATAATCGATCAAAGAATACTTTTAGAATCCCACTCATTGTGTACCAGTATATAGGAGTAGCAAAAATTATAGTATTATATTTCTCTGTAATATTTTTTAACAATGGGAGAAAATCATCATTTACATTTTTGAAATCGTAATCAAAATGACCGATATTATAATCTAATAGATCAATAACATCGAAATTCGAATCTACATTTAAAAGATCGATTATTTTCTGTGTATTTCCATTTTTCTTAGAGCTTCCTTTAATAATCACAGTTGTATTCATTGGTATAATTTTTTGGGAAATTTACTTAGAATACAAGTATTTACTTTTTTAGATTGATTGCTAATTCTGATGATACTCAAGAAAAAAACAATTCAAAAAAATGAGAAATTAAAATGCTTTTTATTAAAGATTTACTTGAACTCCAGAAGTCACTAATTGTTCTCTGTCTTTAGTTATTGCAATCAACCTTAATTCATCTTCTGTTTTTACTATATCAGGAATGGAAAGTAAAATTTTCCCTTCTTTGTTAGTCAAAGCAACTATTTTTTCAAGTACAACAATATTAGTATTTATTAAAGTTCTATTTCTGTTTTCTCCTCTTTTTACTGGAGTAATGCGTTTATTTATAGCTAAGAGAAAATGAATGTTACGTTTTTTTGTTTTTCCGTCTACTTTGTAAAAAAAAATTACTTTTCCATCATTAATTTCTGTGTCAGATATTTCTATGGTATTCGAGTTGGAGCCTCTGTGTAAAATTTGTTTAATTCTTCTCTCAATTCTCACTTTATCAGATCCAACAAAATGTTCATCGCCATTAATAACTAATTGAGGTGTGTAAATAGAACTGCTTAAAAATTTCTCAGCATAATCTCGCTGTTTGTCGGTGTAATCTTTAGAAGCAAAAGGATCTTTCCAACCGATATAATCCCAATAATCAACATGATAAGCTACAGGTATAACTCTATCACTATCATTGTTGTTTTTAATTTCTTCTAGAAGTCGATCTGCAGGCGGACAGCTAGAGCATCCTTGTGATGTAAACAATTCTAAAACAACTACAGGTTTTTCCTGTGCATTTAAACTAAAAAAAGAAATCAAAAAGATAAAAATGAATCGATAATGCATAAAGAATAATTTAATTTCCAAATTAGTAGTTTTTTTAACAAAAGACTTACAATATCGCTTTAAGACCTACTATATTTTTTTTACATTTATAAAATCAATAATAGAATGAAGATGAATATAGAGAAATATAAAGTTAATGGAGAAGTAAAATTAAAGAAGAAGAAAACTTTAGAGTATATAGAAGATGCTGAGAAAAAATTAAAAAAAGTACGAAAAAAGATAGCCGACTTACAAAATACAATGTATGCAGAAGGTAAATACAGTACCTTAATTTGTTTACAAGGTATGGATACTGCAGGTAAAGACAGCTTGGTAAGAGAAGTGTTTAAACAATTTAATGTTAGAGGTGTAGAAGTACATAGTTTTAAAGTTCCTACAGAATTAGAATTAAAACATGATTTTTTATGGAGACATTATATTGCACTACCAGCCAAAGGAAAAGTTGGTGTTTTTAATAGAACGCATTACGAAAATGTACTAGTAACGAGAGTACATCCAGAATATGTGTTTTCAGAAAATATTCCTACAGTAAAAAGTTTGGAAGACTTAAATGATGAATTCTATCATGATAGAATGGATCGTATCAATCAATTTGAAAAACATATAGCAGCTAACGGAACTATTATTTTAAAGTTCTTCTTACATCTATCTAAAGAAGAACAAAAGAATAGGTTATTACGTCGTTTAAATATTCCTGAGAAAAATTGGAAGTTTTCAGCTGGAGATTTAAAAGAAAGAAAGCTTTGGAACAAATATCAGTTTTGTTACGAAGATGCTATAAACAGAACATCAACAGATCATGCACCTTGGTATGTAATACCTGCAGATGATAAACCAACAGCTCGTTTTATTGTAGCACAAACTATTTTAGAAGCCTTTGAAAAGTATAATTTTAAAGAGCCTACTTTAGATAAAAAACTTTTAGATAAAATTAACGAGTTTAAAGAAGAACTAAATAACGAATAATAACGTTATTATTGACATCTTTGTACATTTTAAATAAGTAAATACTACCATTAAAATTTTTTAATAACTATATGGAGTTAAACCTGAAAAAACCTATCGTTTTTTTCGATTTAGAAACAACTGGAATTAATATAGCCACCGATAGAATTGTAGAAATTTCTATACTAAAAATATTTCCTAACGGAACACAAGAAAGTAAAACTTGGTTGGTAAACCCTGAAATAGAAATACCACAACAAGCTATAGATGTTCATGGAATTACAAATGAAAAAGTTGTTACAGAACCAACATTTAAAGAATTAGCATCTAAAATAAACGAGATGATATTCGATTCAGATCTAGCTGGATTTAATTCAAATAGATTTGATATTCCGCTTTTAGCTGAAGAATTACTAAGAGTTGGAATCGATTTTGATATGGAAGAAAGAAAAGCCATTGATGTACAAGTAATTTTCCATAAAAAAGAACAACGAACATTAAGTGCAGGTTATAAATTTTACTGTGGAAAAGATTTAGAAGGTGCCCACTCTGCTGAAGCAGACACATTAGCAACATATGAAATCTTAAAAGCACAATTAGATAAATATGAAGATATAGAGAATTCAGTTGAAGCGTTAAGTGAATTTTCTTCACATACAAAACGAGCAGATTTTGCAGGATTCATACTATTTGATGAAGATGAAGATGAGATATTTTCTTTTGGAAAATATAAAGGAAGAAAAGTAGAAGATGTCTTAAAAGAAAATCCAGGATACAATTCATGGATTCAACAAGCAGACTTTCCATTATATACTAAAAAAGTATTACGCCAAATAAAAGAACGAATGAGTTCGCCTAAAACGCCTGAAATGACAGATGAAGAAAAATTAAAAGCGTTACAACAAAAATTTAATTTAAGATAACAATGTACATACCTTATAACGAATTACCCAACTCTGCAAGAGTTTGGGTATATCAAGCTGATAGAACATTCAATCAAGAAGAAATAGAAGTAATTTCTGCAAGAGCTTTGTTATTTATTGATCAATGGACCAGACATGGTGAAGATTTAAAAGGATCTTTTGCTATTAAATACAATCAGTTTATAGTATTGGCAATAGATGAAAACTTTAATTCAGCTTCTGGTTGCTCTATTGATGCTTCTGTACGTTTTGTTAAATCTATAGAAGAAGAGTTCAATGTAGATTTAATGGATAAAATGAACATTTCATTTAAAGACAATGATAATATCAATGTTGTAAAACTCTCAGATTTTCAAGAATTTGCCAAACAACAGAAAATAACTGCTGCTACAGTTGTTTTTAATAATATGGTAAACACTAAAGAGGATTTTGAAACCAAATGGGAAGTTACAGCAGACAAAAGCTGGCATAGCCGATTTTTGGTATAAGAATTGTTTAAAGTAAAGTAATCCCCGACGTTTTAAATAATGAAATTTTAAAGCTCGTTAAATTAACGTGTGAACGATTTATATGAAGAAAAAGATACTATTATTAGCTATAATTTTTACCAGTGTTATTAATGCTCAGCAGTTAGATCCGTTACGAGCAAAACAGTACATTTTACAACAAGAATGGGTAGATAGTATTATCGATTCAATGTCTATTGAAGAAAAAATAGGACAGTTGTTTATGGTGCAAGCATATTCTAATAAAGATGCGAAACACGAAAAATTTATTTCTGATTTGATCACAAAACATCATGTTGGAAATTTAATTTTCATGAAAGGAACACCAGAAAAACAAGTAGCGCTCACTAATACGTATCAAAGTTTAACTAAAAAAGTTCCGTTATTGATTGGTTTCGATGGAGAATGGGGGTTGGATATGCGATTAAAAAATACATATCGTTTTCCTTGGAATATGACTTTAGGAGCCATTCGTGATAATAAGTTAATTGAAAAGTTAGGAGAAAGAATAGGGGAACAATGTAAACGAGTAGGAATTCATATCAATTTTGCTCCGGTTGTAGATATTAATACAAATCCAGACAATCCAATTATTGGAAATCGTTCATTTGGAGAAAAGAAAGAAAATGTAGCAGAAAAATCTGTGGCGTTTACAAAAGGAATGCAAAGTGTTGGTGTTTTAGCAAACGCCAAGCATTTCCCTGGACATGGAGATACAGCTACTGATTCACATTTAACATTACCATCAATAAATTTTACATTACAACGATTAGACTCTACCGAATTATATCCTTTTAAAAGACAGTTTGATGCGGGTGTAGCAAGTGTAATGACAGCGCATTTAAGTATTCCTTCTTTAGAGTCGAATACAAATCTACCATCTTCATTATCTAAAAATGTAGTTACTGATTTATTACAAGATAAATTAGGTTTTCAAGGTTTAGTTTTAACTGATGGATTAAATATGAAAGGAGCAGCAAATTATGCCACAGCTGCTGAAATTAATCTGGCTACTTTCCTAGCAGGAAATGATATTTTATTGATTCCTCAAGATATTCCGAATACGGTAAAAGCATTTAAAAAAGCCTTAGAGAAAGGTGAATTAAATGAGGAAAGGATTAATAAGTCGGTAAGAAAAATTTTAAAAGCAAAATATTTAGTTGGTTTACAGAAGTTTGACGCAATTAAAACGGATAGTTTATTGGTAGATTTAAATACAGCTAAAGATGAATTATTACATCGAGATTTAATTAAAAAATCATTAACTGTTCTAAAAAATACAAGAGAAACATTACCAATTAAAAAGTTAGAGTTAAAAAATATAGCTTATGTTGCTTTAGGAGATGATAAAGGAGATGATTTTGTAAAAATGCTTCAGAACTATGCTAAAGTAGATGTGGTTTCAGCAAAGCATTTAGATAAACTAACTAAAAAATTAGAAGAATATAATTTAGTAATTGTAGGTTTTCATAAATCGAATAAAAATCCTTGGAAATCTTATAAGTTCTCTAATCAAGATTTAGTTTGGTTACAAGAAATATCAAGAAATAAACGTGTAATACTTGATGTTTTTGCTAATCCTTACAGCTTATTACAAGTAAAAACATTTACGAATATTGATAATATTATTATTTCTTATCAAAATAGTAAGTTAGCTCAAGAGCTTTCTGCTCAAGCAATCTTTGGAGCTTTTGAAATTTCAGGAAGACTTCCAATAAGTATTAGAAATGAATTTAAAGCAGGAAATGGAATGATTATATCTCCATTAAATCGCTTTGAATATACCATACCAGAAGCTGTAAATTTATCAAGAGATACATTAAAATATGTAGATCGTTATATTGATACAATTTTACAGCAAAAAATGGCTCCAGGAGGTCAGGTTTTAATTGCGAGACACGGAAAAGTAATTTATCATAAAACTTTTGGTTATCAAACTGATGCTAAACGAAGAAAAGTAAAAAAATCAGATGTTTACGATTTAGCTTCTTTAACTAAAATTTTATCTACTTTACCAGCTGTAATGAAATTAGAAGAAGATAGAAAATTATCACTTCACTCTGATTTAGTTGATTTACTTCCAACTTATAAAGATAGTAATAAAGAGCACTTAAATATCAAACAAATCTTGTCACATTATGCTCGATTAAAATCGTGGATTCCATTTTACACAAGAACAATCGATTCTATCACAGGTAAAGTGTCAAAAGAATATTATAGGACTAAAAAATCGAAGCAGTTTCCTATAAAAGTAGCTAAAGATTTATATTTAAATAAAGATTACAAAGATTCTATTTATACTAGAATAAAAGATTCTGATTTACGAGAAAGAGTAGGATACAAGTATAGTGATTTAGGATATTATATACTTAAAGAGGTTGTTGAAAGAAAGTATAAAAAACGCTTAGATAAAGTAGTAGAAGAAGAGTTTTATGCGTCTTTAGGTTTAAATAGAACTTCATATTTACCTCTTGAAAAGTTTAATTGGAAAGAAGTAGTTCCTACAGAAAAAGACGATTATTACAGAGAACAATTATTAAGAGGTTATGTTCATGATATGGGAGCTGCAATGCAAGGTGGAGTAGGAGGTCATGCTGGTTTATTTGCGAATGCAAATGATGTAGCTAAAATTATGCAAATGTACTTGCAAGGCGGAACTTATGGAGGTGTAAAATATTTTAGACCAGAAACTGTTGAGAAGTTTAATACAAGATATTATCCTCAAGTAAGAAATAGAAGAGGTTTAGGTTTTGATAAACCACAAATAAATCCTAGAGAAAAGCCAACTTGTGGTTGTGTTTCTGAAAATAGTTTTGGTCACAGTGGTTTTACAGGAACCTATACTTGGGCAGATCCTGATACGGGAATTCTATATGTATTTTTATCCAATAGAGTTTATCCGACTATGGGGAATAGAAAATTAGTTAAAAGTAATATAAGAACTAAAATACAGAAGGTTATACAAGATGCTATTTTGAATTAAATAGTAATTCAACTGTTTTGAAAAATTATCAATTATTAAAAAACAAAATTTTAGAAGAAGGTATTTTAACAGAACAGAAAACCTTCAAAAGAGATGAGTTTATAAAAGTTAAAGGATCTAAGGATACTAATATCTATTTTATAAAATCAGGTAGTGTAAAAGTTTTCTTTACCAATAATACAGAAGAACATGTAATGTATTTTGGGTATAAAAACTCGATTATCACAGCTATCGATTCGTTTTTATCTAATTCAATTAGTGATCTTGAAATAAAAGCACTAAAAAAGACCGCTGTTTTTTATATTTCAAAACAAGAATTTTACAATTTTTTAGATACGAATACCGAGTATTTAAAATTGTGGAATGAAATACTACAAGAAATCATATTACATCAATTTGAAAGAGAAAAAGACTTATTATTAACGTCTCCTGAAGAAAGGTATCAGAAAGTATTGCATAGAAATCCAGAACTTTTTCAAGAAATTCCTCATAAATATATTGCAAGTTATTTAAGAATGGCTTCTGAAACATTAAGTAGAATTAAAAAAACGTGACTTCAATCAACATTTATTTTTTCTCTTGTTTGTTTCTTTGAGGTATCAAATTTAATAGAATGTATAATTTTACTATACGATTGTTAACTGTAGAAGATACAGAGGTTTTCTTTGAGCTAATTCAAAACAATAAAAGTAGATTAGAAGATTTTTTTGCAGGAACAATAAAATATACCCAAACTAAAGAAAGTACCTTAAATTATTGCAAAACGATAGAAAGTAAAATAAAACAAAGAGCATACTATCCTTATCTTATTTTTAACAATGAAGAGTTGATTGGCTTTATTGATTTTAAAAATATAGATTGGTCTATACCTAAAGCAGAATTAGGAGCTTTTATAGATATTAATTTTGAAGGGAAAGGTATTATTACTAAAAGTTTTACAACGTTATTAGAAAGTGTCGTTAAAACGCATGGTTTTAAAAAACTTTTCTGTAGAATATCTCAACGAAATGTGAAGAGTATTGCGTTAGCTGAAAGATGTGGTTTTTGTTTAGAAGGTACAATTACGAAAGACTATCGAACTACTAATGGAGAATTAATTGATTTAAACTATTACGGAAAACAGCTATAATTTTAGTTCTTAAAGGCAAATTCAATAATATTGGCTCCCATTCGTAAAGCTTTTTCTCTGGTTTCTTTAGGGTTATTGTGAATTGATTCATCTTCCCAACCATCACTTAAATCACTTTCATAATCGTAAAAAGCAATTAATCTACCTTCATAGAATAAACCAAATCCTTGAGGCGCCTTTTTATCATGTTCATGAATTTTAGGTAATCCTTTAGGAAAATTAAATGTCTGATGAAAAATAGGGTGAGAAGCAGGGATTTCTTGAAAATTTAGTTTAGGAAATACTTTTTTCATTTCACGACGAATATACTTGTCTAATCCATAATTATCAGAAATATGAATAAATCCACCAGAAATAAGATACCTTCTTAAGTTTTCTGCAGCTGTATCGTCAAAGTAAACATTACCATGTCCAGTTAAAAAAACAATAGGTAAGCTAAAAATATCTTCACTATCTGGTTCTACAGTAGCAATATTATTTTCAATAGATGTTTTTGTGTAAGTATTACTAAACTTAATTAAGTTGGGTAACGATGTAGGATTGGCATACCAATCACCACCACCGCCATATTTTAAAATACCAACTTGTTGTGCTTGTAAAGACAGAGATAGTGTAGTAAAGAATACTAATAGTATGTTTATAAATTTCATGATATACCAAAAATAAATAAATCATATATAAAAAAAAACATCATTCCCTTCTAATGATGTTTTTTTTGTGAAGAAAGTAGTAAATATTAATCCCTAAATATATTTACTGGTTTATGTAAGTTTTCGTTTCAAATATAGATAAGATATTCGTTACTAGACTCCTAAAACACATGTTTTGGATGTTTTAGGACAAGTTTATCCATAAAAAAACACTGTTAATAAACAGTGTTTTTGCTTTTCCCTCTTCATAGAGAGCATGCTCTCTATAGTTCTTGGAATAAATTCGATAAAATAAAATTTATTAAATATTATTTTATCAAATTATATGTTTCAAATATAGGCTTGAACTTAAGAATTAAAGTCCTAAAACACATGATTTGGATGAATTCGGACTAATTTATCAGTAAGAAATAATTAAATGTTTGAATTTTTGAAGGCTAAAGGAGTACAACCAGTATGTTTTTTGAAAACATCATAAAAAGCTGATTTGGAGTTAAAACCAGACTCTAATCCAATAGAAGCAATTGTGTATCCTTCATATTTAGGGTTGAGTAAAAATTTTTTTGCTTGATCTACGCGCATTTCGTTAATATAATCAACAAAACTTTTTTTAGCATTATTATTAATTATAGCAGATAATGTACTGGTACCAATATTCACTTCTTTAGATAGATTATTGAGTGTATACTTCGGTTGCAAAAATTTTTTATTCGTTCTAACGAAAGAGTCAATATTTAAAAAATGTTCTTCATACTTAGAAGCTGGTTCTTTGTCTTCTTGGATTAAAGTATCAGTAATTTCATTTTCGTTTTCTTCTCTAATATGTTTTCTTTCTTTTAATATTCTTAGATATTTAATTCCTTGATAACCTAGAATAAAGATAATAACAGTAGTTGATACTCTTAAAGGATAATATGAATAAATAAAACCAGAAAAATTTAAACTAAACTTTATAACTAATGCAAATACCCAAAGTAAATAAACAATACCTGTAAGTTTAAAAAAGTTATAAATCCATTTTAAATTATCAAACGAAAGAATTTTTTGAAACAGGTTTTCTTTGTTTCTAAGTACATAATAAGAATAAACAAAAATACTTATAGAACTTATAAAGCTTATTAGCTCTTCTATAGAAGTATATCTTTCATATATATAATTTAGTTCATCAATGGTACCACCTCCAGTGTAGTTAATCACAAAACTGATTTGTGCTATACACATTATCAAAAAAACACCTAAAAAGTACTTAAGAAGTTTTTTCTGATGATTTACAATATCTAGATAGTTTACCAGAAAAGCATAGAAAAACGGACCACTTAAAAAGTGCCAAGGTATTTGTATATAACTTAGCATAAATTTATGTTGTAGTAAATTTAATGCCAATGCCCAAGATTGAAAATTATTGAGGGCTATAGTTAAGATCATTAAATTTAAAAACAATAAACTTCTATCTTTTCCATACTTAGAGAAGAACATAAACAAACTCAAGCAAAAGCCCAAAAGTGCACTTCCTAATAAAAAAATATTAAAAATCTCCGTTATGTTTAATGCTAATAGCATAATTTAATCTTTGGTTGTTGGGGGTTAGGGGACATAAATTTAATAAAATAAATTATTTATAAAAATTTATTGCAACGGTACTTTTCCCCAGAATTAAGATGTTTTATTAGTTAATAATGTAGAAAACTAATATGTTGAACTGCTGTTAAAGCAGCTGTTTCTGTTCTTAATCGACTATTTCCTAAAGATATAGGAGTAAACGTAGATGTATTAGCTAATGCGACTTCTTGTTCAGAAAAATCACCTTCAGGTCCTATTAATATTAGTATTTCTGAAGAGAACTTATCAATGTTTTTAAGACTTTTTTTCTCTGAATCATGACAATGTGCGATAAATTTATTTCCTGAGAACTCTTGATCTATGAATTCTGAAAATTTAATTACAGGGTTAATTTTTACAGCATTAAATTTTAATGATTGCTTCATAGCCGCCAGCATAATTTTATGTAAACGGTCTATTTTAACCACTTTTCTCTCTGAATTGTGACAAATAATTGGAGTAATTTCATCAATTCCAATTTCAGTAGCTTTTTCTACAAACCACTCAAGTCTATCCATATTTTTAGTTGGAGCGATAGCGACATGAAGATGGTAATTCCATTCCTTAGGTTTTTTTTCGGTAGTTGTAATTTTTGCTACGCACTTTTTATCGCTAGGAATAGTTATAATCGCAGTAAAAACGATTCCTTTACCATTTGTAATAACTACTTCATCACCACTTTCTTTACGAAGAACTTTCACTATGTGACGACTTTCTTCCTTATTAAAAATGATTTCTGTTGTTTCTTCTGTAATTTCTGGATTGAAAAAAAGTTGCATTATATATTTAATCGATATGTTCGTCTTCTCTTGTGTGTCACTGGATCAAAATCTTTCCAAATTTTAAAAATAGCAGTATTGTCTTCTAATTCTGGAGTTCTAATACAGTTAACAATTCCTTTAGCAGCAAATGTCTTTATATTTTCTCTAAAAATAATAGCTGTAACACCTTTATTTTGATAGTTAGGATGTACTCCAATAAGGTAAAAAGTAATATCCTTGGCATATTTTCTAGCTCTTAGTAAATGAAATAAGCCAAATGGGAATAGCTTTCCTTTAGCTTTTTGTAAAGCTTTAGAGAAGGAAGGCATAACTATAGAAAATGCGACCATTTTATTATTGCTGTCTACAACAAATTTAATTAATTCTGGATTTATAAAAGAGATGTACTTCTTTTTAAAAAACTCAATTTGTTTGTCTGAAATAGGAACATAAGTAGAAAGTTTAGAATATGATTCACTAAATAATTCAAACATTTCATCTACATAAGGTAAAATGTCTTTTGTTGATGTAAAAGTAAGCTCTTTTAAATTGTATCTTTTTTGAATTAAATTACCTGCCTTTGTATACTTTTTTGCATCAACATTTTTGAATAAAAATTTATTTTCTAAATATTCTTTTTCTTTAACAAAACCTAACTGTTCTAAATGATCTTTATAATAAGGAAGATTGTACCAAGTGATCATTGTTCCAATATGATCAAAACCTTCGGTTAATACACCTGTTTTATCTAAATTGTTAAATCCTACAGGACCTTCTATGTATTCAAGTTCTTGCTGTTTTGCAATTTCAATGGCTTTATCTATTAAAGCTTTACTTACGTTTACATCATCAATAACTTCGTACCAGCCAAATCTTAATTTTTTTATCCCTTGTTTTTGTACTTCGTAATTATTTATAATTATAGCTATACGTCCAACAATTTTTTTTCCTTTTAAAGCAACAAACAAACGAGCATCTGCATGTTCAAAAACCGGATTTTTAGCTGGATCAAAGTTGTTAACTTCATCATTAATTATTGGCGGTACCCAGTACTTGTTATCTTTATATAAAGAGAAAGGAAATAAAACGAATTGTCTTATTTCCTTTCTTGTTTTTATTTCCTTTAGTTGAATCATAAAACAAATGTATGATTTCTATTGGTCATCTTTTTGTTCTTCTTTCTCTTTTTTGTCTTTTTCCTTTTTCTTTTTTTTCTCCTCTTTCTTTTTTTCTTCTTCCTCTTCTTTTTTCAATTCTTCTTCTAGTTTTTTAATCTCTTTCTCTAATTTTTCTTGTTCTTTCTTCTTTTTCTTTTCTTCTTTTTCTTTCGCTTTTTGTGCCTTTCTTTTAGCTTTTTTTTCAGCTCTTTGTTTTTTCTTAGCAGCTTTTTTCTTTTCTTTTGTTGTTTTTTTCTTGGCTTTTTCGTCTTTTTTAGTAAGGTCGTCTAAAATAGATTTTTGACGAGTTCTACCTCTAGGATTTTCCTGAACGTCTTCAATAGTTTTGCCTTCTTCTAGCTGAGGTTCAGTTTTATCTTTCTTTTTAAAGATACCTTTTATTTTGTCAAACATTCTTCCAAAGAAGCCTTTGTTGTAAGTTTGAACTTCATCATCTTCTATTTTATTTCCAAATTCATCAAGTTCTTCAAACTGATCAACATGTTTATCTAATCTGTAAGAAACTCCAATACTTGCATGATAACCAACAGTTTCTTCTTGGAAAGTAGCTCTAAGTGATGAGTTGATCTGTAAATTTTTATTGAATAAATATGCAGCTCCAGCTCCTAAATTACTTTGATTTTCTTGTTTGTTGAATAAAGCTTGATGTTCTGCAAATCCAGACCACCTTTGATTAAAGTTATACGTTCCAGTAACTACATAAGATAATTCTGGTAAATAACCTCCGATATAATTATAGTGGATATTAGTAACCACATTAAGCTTGTGTGAAAATTCATTTTGAAGTAAAACACCAATTTTAGGAGTAATACCACCTCTAGCATGAAAGTCGTTCAAAACAGAACCAAAATTCAAACCTCCATATACGGCAACATGTGGAATCCATCTTTTCCAATCAAATGAATGTCTTTTTTTCCAACTCCTAATTTCTTTCGATTTATCTTGATATTTAGGTTTGTAAACTAAATATTTTGCTCCCAATGTTAGTTGCCCTAAGCCAAATTGTGTTCTAGTAGACTGAAATACGTTTGTAAAGGCAAACTCATTACTTTGAAAAGATGTTGAAAGATTGAATTCTAATTTTTCATCTAAAGCTCCCATTCTGAAATGTAAATCTAATCCGGTAGCTCTCGGATTACTAAAAATAGGGCTTTGAGCCTCAAATTTTCTATGAAAAATACTAGTCTCCAACTGATAAACTCCAATACCAACACTGTAAGGACTTTCAGAGAATCCAGGTCTATTTGAATTTATAACATCAGTATATTGTGCAAATAAAGGAAATGCAACAATTAGGGGGAGTAAATAAAAAAGTCTTTTCATCATAATCAACACGTACAATTTACAACAGTTACAAACATACAGTAAAAATATCAATCCATTAAGTTTACCAAACTATTAACGCAAGGTTTTAGCTCAAATTGTTATTTTTGAATGATTTTTAGAAAAACTATTAATAAGATACTGCAATAAAAATTATATGGGTTTAATAAAAACACTTCTTATAATTGGTATAATATACTATTCATTTAAATTTTTAGCAAGATTGTTTGCTCCGTATTTAATGAAAAAAGCGATGAGTAAAATGGAGGAGAAGATGAGAAATCAGACTCGCCAAAATACTACAAACGATATTAAAGTAGGAGAAACGATCATTGATAAAAAGCCAAATTCAAACAAACAAAGTGATAAATCAGTAGGGGAATATATTGATTTTGAAGAAATAGACTAACCATGAAACTTACGAAGTATTTACCTTACGTAGGAGCAATTGTATTATTTATAATTGCTTCTTTATTATATTTTAACCCTGTCTTAGGAGGAAAACAAATCAAACAAAGCGATATCACTCAATACATTGGTATGGCTAAAGAAATGAATGACTTTAGAGCAGAGAATAATGAAGAACCTTATTGGATTGGTAATGCTTTTAGTGGAATGCCTTCATATCAAGTAGGGGCAAAGTTTCCAAACGATTTTGTCAAAGAGTTAGATTATTTATTACGTTTTTTACCGAGACCGGCAGATTATTTATTTTTATACTTTTTAGGCTTTTTCTTATTACTTAATGCTTTGAAAGTAGATTGGAAACTTTCTATTTTAGGTAGTTTGGCTTTTGGTTTTTCAACGTATTTGATTATTATTTTTGGTGCAGGCCATAACGCCAAAGCACATACAATAGCATATATGCCAGCTGTTTTAGCAGGAGTTATATATGTTTTTCAAAAAAGATATTTATTAGGTTTCATTGTTACTGTTATAGCTATGGCTTTACAAATAGTAGCCAACCACATACAAATGACTTATTATTTAGGTTTTTGTATCCTAATTTTAGGAATTGTAGAAGCTATAGATGCCTTCAAGAAAAAACAGTTACCAACTTTCGCAAAACAAGCAGGTATTTTAATTGTAGCTTTTGTTATTGGTATAGGAACCAATGCGACTCGTTTATTGTCAACGAAAGAATATGCTAACTATAGTACTAGAGGAAAATCTGAATTAACGATAAATACCGATGGATCTCCTAAAAAGAAAGCGAAAGGTCTTGACAAAGCTTACATAACCGAATATAGTTACGGTATTTTAGAAACCTTTAATCTTATTGTTCCTCGTTATATGGGAGGAGGGACAGTCGAAAAATTAGGAGAAAATTCTAATTTCTATAAAGTATTTGAAGAAAAAGCAGGAAAAAAAGCTGCTGAAGAGTATTCAGAACAAGTTTTAACCTATTGGGGTGATCAACCAATAGTTGAAGCACCTGCATATATAGGAGCAGTAATATGGTTTTTGTTCTTTTTAGGAGTTTTCTTTGTGAGAGGAAAATTGAAATATTGGTTAGTAAGTGCAACAATTTTCTCAATATTGTTAAGCTGGGGAAAAAACTTTTCGGTATTAACTAATTTGTTTATCGACTATGTACCTCTTTACAATAAATTTAGAGCAGTTTCTTCAATACAAGTAATTGCAGAATTATGCGTGCCATTATTGGGAGTTTTAGGACTTAAAGAGTTTTTTAATACCAAAATGGCTAAAGAAGAAAAACAGCAATTATTAATTAAAGCTGTAGCTGTTACCAGTGGTGTAATTATCTTAGGATTATTATTAGCTTTAGCATCTTCTACTTTTGAAGGTTTAAGAGATAGCCAATATCAATACAAAGAATTACCAACATTGATAGATGCATTAATTGCAGACAGAAAATCGATGTTGTATACAGATTCTTTAAGATCTCTAATACTTGTAGTATTATCGGGAGGAATATTGTGGTTCTTCATAAAAGAGAAGGTAAAGTTAATTCCAGTTATTGGATTAACTGCGGTATTAATACTTTTCGATTTACTAAGTGTAGATTTAAAATATGTAAATAAAGATGATTTTACTACAGCAAGAAATGTTCAAAGACCTTTTGTAGCAAACAAAGCTGATAAAAAAATACTAGAAGATAAATCTCATTTTAGAGTAGCTAATTTAACAGCTAATCTGGTAAACGAAGGTCGAACTTCTTATTTTCATAATTCAATTGGTGGATACCATGCCGCGAAGATGATGCGATACCAAGAATTATTTGAATATAACATTAGTAGAGAATTATCTAGTTTAATCAATATTCTTAATAGTAGAGATTCCATTGTAGAAAAGTTAGAGCAGGCAAGCTTTAGTTCACTTAATATGTTAAATACAAAATATTTTATTTTGAGTGATGAAACTGTTTTAGAAAATGATAAAGCGAACGGAAATGCATGGTTTACGTCTAAGTTAATACCAGTAGCTTCTGCTAATGATGAAATAAATATTTTAAAGTCTCTTAATACTAAGAAAGCTACTGTGATTAGAAAAAATGAGTATTCTGGAGTAAATACTTTCAAAAAAGATTCTTCAGCGTCTATTCGTCTTGAAAAATATACACCTAACCATTTATCATATATTAGTAATACAAAAGAAGATCAATTTGCTGTTTTCTCTGAAGTCTTTTATAAGGATGGTTGGAATGCTTATGTAGATGGAAAATTAGAGCCTCATTATCAAGTGAACTATGTTTTAAGAGGTATGCATATTCCTAAAGGAGAACATAAAATTGAGTTTAAATTTGAACCTAAAGTCATTAAAACAGGAAGCAAAATATCGTTGATCTTTTTAGGTTTGTTTGCCTTAATTTCGATTGCTTGGTTTTATTTTGAAAGAAAAAAAGCTACTCCTTTAGATTCTTAATGTAAGCTGAAGGAGTAATATTCATATATTTTTTAAAAACTCTGGTAAAAGCAGAAGCGTTTGTATATCCAACCTCTTCTGCTAAAGCTTGTATTGAATAATTACGATATATTTTTTCATCATTTAATTTCTCTACTATATAATCTATCTTTCTTTTGCTGTAGTACTGTTTAAAAGTTTCATTCTTGTTTTTATTAAAAATGAAAGAAATATAAGTTGAGTTAGTTTGTAAGTCTTTAGCTAAAGTGTTTATAGTAAAATCAGGTTTTAGAAAACTAAGTTCATTATCTATGGTGTTAATTTTAGCTAATATCTTATTTTCTAATTCTTCATCAATATTATATTCAACTTTTTGAGATTCTTTTTCTTTAGAAATTTCAATCTTAATATCTTCTTCTTTCTCTTTATTTTGGATATCAACAATTTTATTCTTGTATTTTTTTCTTTTAAATAGAAAGAAGCTAAAAGCAATAAACAGTATAAGAGCAAAAGTTAAAATAATGTTAGTGTATTTACTTTTTTCACTTTTTAATATTGATTGATTAAGTTCTTTAATTTTTTCGATATCATTATCATATAATAGTTGATACGTTTTATCTTGTTGTAGTCTAGCCTTATCAAATTCACTTAAAGTTAGTTTTGAATACTTATACGCTTTTTTTAGTTGATTTTTTTTGATGTATTGATTAGAAAGAATATCATATCCAGTAATTAAAAAACTTTTACTAAGATTAGGAATTTCAATTAATTTATGCGCATAATAAATAGCAGAGTCGCTTTTCTGTAAATTATGAAAACATATAGCTTTATTCATAAACGATTCTTGTAAATACTCATGACCATTATTAATTTTAGCGTAATTATTTACTAATTCTAATGCTTTTTCATAAGCACCTTTACTAATGTAAACTTCTGTCATTTTTAGAGTATACATTAACTCTGAATCAGGGTGTGGAGGAATAAAAAGTTTTGCATACTTGTATGCTTTATTATAATAGTAGATAGTAGAATCTAATAGTTCAGGTTTTTTTTCGCGTTTGCTTAAAAGTAAATATGTTTTACCAAGTAAATTATTAGCAGCTGCTTTTTTATCTATAATATGATTAAAATTACCAGTATCTATTTTACTTACCTTCTTATTTTCAATATCCTTAATAATATTTAGTAGAATTTTTTTAGAGTCATTTTCTAATTTTAATTCATTTTTAATTAGAGCTTTAGACATGTTAATCGTGACTAAATAATGAAACTTATCAAATTCTGTATCATTTATAGATTTTACATAATCAGAAAATTGTAGAAGTTTATTGTATGCTTTCTCGAATTCTTCTGTATTCTTATAAGTCCAAAATAGTCGATTAAAAACTGCAATTTTTGTTTTAACAACACAGTCGTTTACATTTTTTAATAAAGCTAAAGAGTCTGTTTTTTTTAACAATTTTTCTGTTAACTCTTCTACTTTATCATATTTTTTAAGACGGTAGTTATAATAAATAATAGCATTTTCAGCACTTAATCTTACACACAAGTCTTCAGAATTTATATGCTTTTTAGCATAGTTGTATAGACTGTCTAAATTAGAGCCTTTATAGTGATATACTTTACCATAAAAAATATCTTTAGAGTCGAGTTGTGCTTCACAAAAACAGCATACAAGAATTAATAAAAAGAATAATTTTTCTTTCAATTTACAGCGGATTATTTGGTTTGTTTTTCTTCTTTTTACCTAAGAAGGTTGCATACATTTTATAAAAAGCGCAATATAAAACTTTTCAAACATACCAGAGAAACCTAATTTTGGCCGAGCTAAAAGTCAAAGAATAATTTTCAGGGAAAATAGCAATGGAGGTCGATTTAAGGAGTGTCAATACTCCTTTTTTTATTTTGTAACTTTTGGTGAAGTTCTATTTATAATCAATAGATTTGTTTTCTATTAAACTTTCTTTTAGACAAAGTAAACTTTATTATGAAAATAGGAATGATACTGGACAATGTTTATCCTCCAGATCCAAGAGTAGAAAATGAAGCAATAGAACTTATAAAAGGTGGACATGATGTATTTCTATTCTGTTTAACTTACAACAATCAAAGTTTAAAAGAAGAAGTAAAAAAAATAAAGGTTAGGAGATATAAAAGCTCTAAGCTTGAATATAAATTATCTGCATTAGCTTATACGGTTCCTTTTTATACTATTATGATGAAAAGGAAAATCAAAGATTTTATAATTTCAAATGAAATTGAAGCACTACATTGTCATGATATAAGAGTAGCCGAAGCAGTATTTTCTGCTAATAAAGAATTTAATCTTCCAGTAGTATTAGATTTACACGATAATTTACCGGAAAACATGAAGTTTTATCCACATTTACAAAAATTTCCTGGTAAGTATATCATTTCTCCAAAAAGGTGGAAACAAAAGGAAGCTATTTTTCTCAAAAAAGCTACAAATGTTCTAACGGTATCTCAAGAGTTTGTAGATCAACTAAAGGAAAGGGTGGAAAACCCAGATAAAGTATTGCTAGTACCTAATACAATAAATAAATCCTTTTATGAAAATGCTAAGATAGACGAATCTATTATAGAGCGTTACAAGAATAATTTTGTCGTTTTATATTTAGGAGATACTAATGTACGAAGAGGATTATTAACTGCAATAAATGCTGTTCCAGAACTTATAAAAACTATTCCTAATTTTAAATTAGTCATTGTAGGTTCGAATACTACAGATACAGTTTTGAAAAGTAGAGCTAAAACTTTAGGCGTTAATGATTATATAGATTTTGAAGGTTGGCAAGATTTAACTTTATTTCCATCTTATATTTTAACAAGTAGTATTTGTATTTCTCCATTACGAAGAAGTATACAGCATGATGTTGCTTACGCTAACAAAATCTTTCAATATATGGGATTTGGTAAACCTTTAGTAGTAAGTAATGCCACAGCACAGCAAAAATTGATAGAAAAGTACAATTCTGGATTAGTACATGAAGAAAGAAACAGTGAAGATTTTTCAGAAAAGATACTTACTTTGTATAATGATCAGGAATTACGAGTAAAACTAGGGGAGAATGGACAAAATTTTGTTAGAAATCATTTTGTCTGGGAAATTACAGCCAAAACATTAATCGATTTATATCATAGTTTAAGTTGAAAGTACTAATTGTAACATATTATTGGCCACCAGCAGGAGGACCTGGAGTGCAACGTTGGTTAAAGTTTGTAAAATACTTAAGAGATTTTGGAATAGAGCCTGTTGTGTTCACAGCAGAAAATCCTTTTTACCCTACACTAGATGAAACTTTAATTACTGATGTTCCAGAAGGAATAGAATTAATTAAATGCCCGATTTTTGAGCCAAATAACATTGTAGCTAAGTTTAAGAAAAACGAAACACAACGAAGTGCTGGTTTTCTAGATCCTAATCCATCTCTTATATCAAAATTACTTTTGTATATAAGAGCAAACTATTTTATTCCAGATGCTAGAAAATTTTGGGTTAAACCAGCTGTAAAAATGCTGAAAACCTATCTTTCAACGAATGCAATAGATGCCGTGATAACTACAGGTCCACCTCATAGTTTACATCTTATTGGAAAAAAACTTAAAGAAAGTATAGGAGTGAAGTGGATTGCAGATTTTCGAGATCCATGGACTAGTATAGATTATTTTCATTTACTACCTTTAACTAATGCTGCAAGAAAAAAACATTTTAAATTAGAAGAAGAAGTAGTAAGAGCAGCTGATCAGGTAATTATGGTAAGTAATAACGCTAAGAAAAAATATCAAAGCTTTAATGCTAATATAGCCGTAATTACTAATGGTTTTGACACTGAAAAAGGTTTAGAAACTGCAAAAGAAGAACTAGATAGAAAGTTCAGTATTACACATATTGGAACGATGAATTCTGAAAGAAATCCTATAGCATTTTGGGAAGCACTTACTGAAATTAGTAATGAGAATCCCGATTTTACAGATGATTTAGAACTCAAATTTATAGGTAAAGTAGATGATTCTATTTGGGAAAAAGAAATAGAAACAAGATTCTTTAAAGATGTAAAACGAATAGACTATGTTCCGCACTTAGAAGCCAAACTAAATCAAAGAAAGTCTCAAGTACTTTTAATAGTAGTGAATGATTATCCAAGTGCAAAGGAAATGATTCCGGGCAAAACTTTTGAATATTTACAAGCGAATAGACCTATTTTAGGTTTTGCACCAGAAGATGGAGATTTGGCAGAGATCTTATCAGAAACTAATTCAGGTGTTGCTGTAGACTTTAAAAATAAAGAATTGGCTAAAAAAACAATTCTCAATCTATATGCAGATTATAAAAAGGGTAACTTGCAGTTATCATCAAAAGGAATAGATAGTTTTCATAGAAGAAAATTAACTGAGAAACTATCCGTTATTATTAAAGATTTAATTCAAGATTAATTTGGGAATTATATTTAAACAGTCATTTAGAAATACTTTAGTTATTTATTTAGGTTTCCTCGTTGGAGCTATAAATGCAATAATATTTTACCCTAATATTCTTCAAGAAGAATATCATGGATTAGTTACTTTTTTGCTATCAGCATCAAATTTATTTATGCCTTTAATAGCCTTTGGTGTTCATAACACTATTGTTAAGTTTTATTCTTCTTACAAAACAAAAGCAGAAAGAGATAGGTTTTTATCATCTATTATTTTATTTCCTCTTGTTATTGCACTACCAATTGGTTTTTTTTGGGATATATTTCATGACTTTATCATTTCTCAATTAAATAAAAGTAACGATTCAAAAGTAGAAGATTACACTATGGCAATATATATTATAGCTGTTTGTTGTGCTTATTTTGAAGTTTTTTATTCGTGGGCAAAAGTGCATTTAAAAACGGTTTTAGGAAATGTATTAAAGGAATTTTATAATAGGGCTGCAGTTTTTGTTTTATTATTAGCCGTATTTTTTCAATTGATATCAAAATCTGAATTCATATTTGCATTAACTATATTTTATGTTGTAAGAACTTTAATTATGATGTTTTATGCATTTAAAACGTATTTTCCAAAGTTTGTTTTTTTATTACCAGTTAATACTAAAGAGATTATAAAGTATTCTGCATACATATTTTTAGCAGGTAGCGCCGGTGCTATTATTATTGATATTGATAAATTAATGATACCAGGTAAAGAAGCAATTAAAGCTGCAAGTTATTATGCTGTAGCAGTGTATATAGGTTCTTTTATTGAAGCGCCTGGTAGAGCATTAGGTCAAATTTTACAGCCATTAACCTCGAAATCTTTAAATGATAATAACGAAGAAGAAGTAGACAATCTTTATAAGAAAAGTTCAATAAATTTAATATTAATAAGTGGTTTGTTCTTTCTTTTAGTGAACTGTAGTATTAGCGATTTGTTTAAAATAATGCCAGAAGGTTATGCAGGAGGAGAGTTAGTTGTTCTAATGATTTCATTAGGGAAAATGTATACAATGTCTTTAGGAAACAATAGAGATATTATCAATAACTCTAAATTTTACCGTATGATATTGCCTATAGGTTTTGGAATGGCAGCTTCAGTATATTATTTAAATAAACTCTTTTATTTTTCTATGGATTTTGGTACTGAAGGTTTAGCACTTTCAACATTAATAAGCTTATTTGTATTTAATACGATAAAATTGTGGTTTGTTAAGGCTAAATTTAAAATGAATCCATACACTAAAAAAACAGCTATTATTTCTTTAGTTATAATGGTGTTTTTTGCAACTTTTTATTTTTGGCATTTATCTATTCCAGAGTTTTTTCTAGGTAAAATACCAGTTCATATCATTTTAAATATTTTAATAAAAAGTTTAGTAATTACTGTTTTCTACTTAATAGTAGTTGTAAAACTAAAAATTTCACCACAATTTAATGCTTTGATAAGTCGATTTAGAAGTAAAATTTTCGGATAAAGAAAGACTTGCAATCAAAATTAAATACATGGGGATAGCAAGCCTTTTCTAATTGACTAATTATAGGGAATTATTTCATTTACAAATTTAAAATATAATCGCATTCGTTTGATAAACATAGGTTTATAAATTAAATTGAATACATTTTCTTCCTTATTCTACTCAATTGTACAGGTGTAATATTCAAGTAACTTGCTATTTGATACTGAGGTATTAAGTTTTCTATATTTGGTATTCTTTTCTTAAGTATTTTATAACGATTTGTAGCATCTAACAATGAAAGTCTGTCAAGTCTGTTTTGTAGATAATAAATAGAAACATGATTTAATTTTATGATAAAATTAAAAAGCTCGACACTATTTTGAGCCAAATTGAAAAAGTCATTTAAATCACCAACTAAAAATTTAACTTTGGTTAAGCATTTATAATAGTCGGTAGAAATATGTTCTACAAAGTCTAAACCTGTAAGGTTTATAAACACATGCTTTTCAAATAAAATAGCTCTAATGTACTCTTTATTTGCTTTTTCATCTTGTGAATAATTCGCTATAATACCATCAACTATGATATAAAATTTCTGATTTTTTAAAGGATCAACCTTAATTACTTCATTAGTAGAGAATTCTTTGAAGCTTAATAAATTATTAAATTTATCTATAGATTCTTGCGATATATCATTCATGTATATCTTACAAAAGTCGTGTACAAAAGTATCTTTCATTTATTGAGAGTACATTTTTTTTCTAATTCTACTTAACTGTACAGGTGTAACGCTCAAATAGCTTGCAATCTGATATTGAGCAATTAAATTTTCAATATTAGGGATGTTATTTTTTAAAGCTTGATAACGCTGTGTAGCATCCATAAAAGATAATTCATCAATTCTTTTTTGAGACCTAAGAAGTGCGTCTTCAAGTATTCTGTTGTAAAGAACAGACAACTCGTGGTTTAAGTGAGTTTGTTTGATGAATTCTGGATAACTACCTTGGTATACGACACAGTCAGATAAACATTTGTAGTAGTTTACACTTCTGTTATCATCTTTATCTAATGAAGAAATATTAGTAAATATAGTTTTATCGTTGTGAATGGCTCTTATGTATTCTTTCTCGCTTATTTTATCTTGTGCGAAACTACCAACAATACCAGATTTTATAATATAAAATTTATTGGCCTTAGATTTATTTTTTATGATAATATGATCTCTTGGGTATTCTTTTAAAGAAATAAAACTCGAAAATAACGTTATAGCCTCGTCTGAAAGATCGTTTACATACGATCTTAGCAAAGATGTTATTAAATCAATTTCCATACGGTTAAAAATTGAAGTTATACTGGGGTTAATGTTTAAATGTTCGTATCTTCAAGATACGTTAATGCATTAGGACCTTCCATAAATAGAAGGTCTAAAATAGATAAATTAGGAATAAACCCATGCTTATGATCAAACATTTGGGTATATTCTTTAGTTGCTACAAAAACACCATTCTTTGCGATTGCTAATTCCCTATAATCGTTAAGTGAAGGTGTCATTTCATACGTTTTTGTCTTTGAGTATTCTTGAGAAATTTGCAAGGCATCAGTTACAAATAAATACGTATCGATATTTAAATCTACTAAATATACGTAATTTTTACTAAAGATATTAGAAATGTCATCTTCAAAGAATTCGAAGTAGGGAGATGATTGGTATGCTGTTTTTATTGATTTAAAATGTTGACTTTGCCAAGGAAAGTCATTTTCAATGAGTGTGTCTTTCGTTTTTTTTCTTCCTGAAGTACTTTTAAGATGTTTTACAGGAACATTTAAAGATAATTTACCATTCGCTCCATAAATGTAACATCTGTTTCTGTACGTTTGTTTTTGGAAATTATCCTCTTGTTCAAAAATAATTCCATCAGATTGTAAAATGGCCGCATATTGGCTGATAGGTGAAAAATATGTAGGGATGAAAAGACTCAAATTATTTTGCTTTTTTCTTTTTTGGCATAAAAACAAATCCTAAAATAGCCAAAGCAGCTATTATACCTAACCAAAAATATGACTTAGATTCTCCATTAGTAACCGTTGTAAACATTCTATCCCAGCGAATACTTCCTGTATCTTTATCATAACTAAACCAAACCATTACAGGAGTACCAATTACATGATCAAAAGGAACATAACCCCATGCTCTAGCATCTAAAGAGTTTTGTCTGTTATCTCCCATCATCCAATAATAATCTTGTTTAAAAGTATACGAATCTGTTTTCTTTCCGTTGATGTATATATCGTCTCCAAAAAATGTTAATTCATTTTTCTCGTATTCTTGAATAATTCTTTTATAAAAAGGAATACTTTCTGCATTTAAAGCAACTGTAGCTCCCTTTTTAGGAATATAAATAGGCCCAAAATTATCTATAGACCAAGGATATTTTGGATTATGCGGGAAAATTCCATCATCATAATATCCTTTTGGACGATTAGATTTTTCGATACTTTTTACTTTTGGGTTTTTCTTTAATGCTGCTGCTTCTGCATCTGTTAATGTTAGATAAAACCTTCCATCATTAAATACTTTTGCTTCTCTAATATTATAGCGCTTTAAATCTCCAGGAGATAGTTTTTCTCCATTAGTATCTACAATAAAATTCCATTGTGGCTTAGCACTTTTAGGAAGTACAGTTCGTTTTCCATTAATATAAATGTATCCATCTTTAATTTCTAAACTATCACCAGCAATACCAACACAACGCTTAACTAAGTTTGTTTTTTTGTCGATAGGCTTGTAATAATTTCTGTCAGAAGTAAGAATATTCATATTTCTTAACGTATCTGCCGGCTGACCAAAAACTACAATATCATTTCGTTTAATCTTTTTTAAACCAGGTAACCTCATGTAAGGTAATTGTAGCTTATTTATTAAAGAATTATTTCTATTCTCATAATCATCGCTAAATACGTAAGATTTAGTTCCTAATCCAGGAATACTATCGTGAATCATTGGTAGAGAAACTGTAGTCATGGGAACTCGAGAACCATAATGAAACTTACTTACAAACAAATAATCTCCAACTAATAAAGTTTTCTCTAAAGAAGATGAAGGAATTACATAAGGTCTGATAAAGTAGTTATGAACTATGGTAGCCGCAACTATTGCAAATGCGATTGAGCTTACCCATTCACCAGCAGTTGTAGGTGCTTTTAAAGCTCTTTTTTGATCATATTGCGGGTCGTTGAAATATGAAATATAAAAGATATAGAATCCTAAAGTAGCAATTACTAAAATCGAATCTTTTGTAGATTTAAATCCAAAACTACGACAAGTTTCTATCCAAATTACAGGAAACATGATAAGATTTACTGTAGGTACAAATAATAATATAACCCACCATTTAGGTCTTTTTAAAATACCCAATAAAACTATGGCATTATATACAGGCACTGCCGCTTCCCAAGCTTTTCTTCCTGCTTTAACATATAATTTCCAAGTTCCTAAAAAGTGGATGAATTGGATAATTAAAAATAAAATAAACCATCCTGTAAATGACATAATTTCTCTAGTTTAGTTTTTATCAATATTAAGACGCAATCTACATTTTTTCGTTAAAATAGCTAGTCTACTTTAACCAATGTTTAACACATCTTTCATGGTGAACACTCCTTGCTTATCTTTTAACCATTCTGCTGCAATAACAGCTCCTAAAGCAAAGCCTTGTCTGTTATGAGCTGTATGCTTAATTTCTATAGCGTCAACTACAGAGTTGTAATTAATTGTATGTGTGCCAGGAACGTCAGGAGTTCTTACTGCAGTGATTGGAATAACTTCTTCAGAAGCTTCTCCATTTAACTCCCAAGATTTTCTTTCAGAATTTTCAATAATTCCTTCAGCTAAAGTAATGGCAGTTCCACTTGGTGCATCAAGTTTTTTGGTATGATGAATTTCTTCAATATCAACTTTATATTGATCTAAAGCACTCATCATTTTTGCTAACTGATTGTTAAGTTCGAAGAAAATATTTACACCCAAACTAAAGTTTGACGCATAGATAAATCCCCCGTTATTTGCCTTACAAATTTCTAAAGCATCCTCATATTTGTCAAGCCATCCTGTAGTTCCAGAAACTACAGGGATGTTGTTCTTAAAACAATTTGTAATATTATTATAAGCAGCGTTAGGAATACTGAAATCTATGGCTACATCTGCGGTTGTAATATCGTAACTTTTCTCTCCATTATCTCTAATTACGATTTCATGACCTCTTTGTTGGGCAATTTTTTCTATTTCTTTACCCATTCTTCCGTAACCTAATAAGGCTATTTTCATTTTAAAAAGTATATTTTAAGGTTAAACCTACCTTTGGTGAAGCATCATAAGCGTCTCTACTTGGAATAGCAGTGGGACTGAGAGATAAATCGTCACTATCGTCAAATTGTATTAAATGTGCAGTTACACTAGCCTCTACTATTTGTAAAACATATATGAGTACTGTGGTTAATAACGATAAATCTCTATTTTGTCTTAGTTGACGCTGTGCGCTTTCTAATCCTGCAGTTGAAATAATTTGAGTTCCATCTGCTAAAGTAAATTCATCTTGTAGTCCGGCACTTCGTTGTCTGAAGGCAGTTCTAAATCGATCATATTCATTACTATTATCAATAAAGAAATAAATACTAGTTGCCATTCCTCCGTAGATTAAAGGCAATTGCCACCAATATCGATTGTTATAAATTTGTCCTGCTCCAGGTAAAATTGCTGAATAAAATGCAGCTTTTGAAGGAGAAAGCGGATTGTATTGAACTTTAGGCGATCTTAACTGTAGCTGAGATACTTGTTGTACCTTGGTAGAATCTTTTTGTGCGTAAGTATGAATACACACGAAAAATAATATTATGTAATAAAGTTTTTTCAATTCTATTTTAGCAAATCTTTTATTCTATTAAAATCTTCTAACGAAGTAAAAGGAATAGAAATTTTACCTTTTCCATTATTTCCTACAGTAACATTAATTTTAGCATCAAAAAATTGATTAAAATCTTGGATACTATTTGTTATTGAAGATGGTAATGTTTTTTTCTTGCTCGCTTTGGCTAAATTTCCAGATTTTAAAGCTCTTACTAAATCTTCTGTTTGTCTTACTGATAACTTATCACGTAAAATTTTCTCATAAATTTTAAGTTGATCAGAAGGATTTTCAACATTAATTAAAGCTCTACCATGTCCCATTGAAATAAATGCGTCTCGCATTCCAGTTTGAATAATTGGGTCTAACTTTAATAAACGTAAATAGTTAGTAACTGTCGATCTTTTTTTTCCAACTCGAATACTCAGCTTTTCTTGAGTAAGTTTTATTTCATCTATTAATCTTTGATAAGATAAAGCGACTTCTATTGGATCTAAGTTTTTTCTTTGTATGTTCTCGACTAACGCCATTTCTAGCATTTCCTGGTCGTTAGCTATACGAATATAAGCTGGTACTGTAGTATTACCAACTAATTTAGAAGCTCTAAAACGTCTTTCTCCAGAAACTAATTGAAACTTATCTTCAGCAAGTTTTCTAACAGTAATAGGTTGAATAACACCTAATTCTCTAATAGAGTTTGCTAGTTCTTGTAGCGCATCTTCATCAAAATAAGTTCTTGGTTGAAAAGGATTTACTTCAATTAGATTTAAATCAATTTCAATAATACTACCAACAACTTTATCGGCATTTTCATCTGAAGCAGAATTTACTTCTGCAGTTTCTTTTAACAAAGCTGATAATCCTCTTCCTAATGCTTGCTTCTTGGTTGCTTTTGCCATTTTATGAGTTCTTATTTATAATTTCATTTGCTAAGTTAATATAATTTACTGCACCTTTACTTGTGGCATCATATGAAATTATACTTTCTCCGTAACTAGGAGCTTCACTTAAACGTATATTTCTGTGAACTATTGTTTCAAAAACCATTGAGTTAAAATGCTTTCTTACTTCATCTACTACTTGATTAGATAAACGTAATCTGGCATCATACATGGTTAATAACAGTCCTTCTATTTCTAGTTCTTTATTATGTATTTTTTGAACACTCTTTATGGTGTTTAGTAATTTTCCTAAACCTTCTAAAGCAAAGTATTCGCATTGAATAGGTATAATTACAGAATTAGAGGCAACCAAAGAATTCAACGTGATTAAACCTAAAGAAGGAGCACAGTCAATTAAAATATAATCATAATCATCTTCTAGTTCCTTTAAAGATTTTTTAAGCATGTATTCACGCTCAAGTTTATCAACTAATTCAATTTCGATGGCAACTAAATCAATATGAGCAGGAACTAAATCTACATTTGGAGATTCTGTTTTAACAATAGCTTGTTTTACAGAAGCAGTGTGTTCAAGCACTTGGTAAGTACCAATCTCAACACTATCTACATCAATACCTAACCCAGAAGTAGCGTTTGCCTGAGGGTCTGCATCAATAAGTAAAACTTTTTTTTCTAATACGCCTAAAGCAGCGGCTAAGTTCACAGAAGTTGTAGTTTTTCCAACTCCTCCTTTTTGATTTGCTATTGCAATGATTTTACTCATACTTTTCATGTATTTACCGAACGTAAAAATACAATTATTTATGACTTATTAAATACTAAAATATTAACAAAAAAAATAAACGGCGTTAAAGGATTTCTTCCCTGTTTTTTTTGAAGGGGTTTTCACTTTTTTAAATAGGATTTAACATGAGAGTTAAAATTCAGGTGGAGAGTATGTTTGCGGTGTTGTTTTAATGAATAAACGAATAACAATTGTTTTAAAAAGGATTGATCAACCTTAAAAACGCGGAAACCGAAAAGCGTGAGAGTAGGTGAAAATTAAGATAAATTAAATTATAATGAAAAAAGTATTTTTATTAATCATGATAACTATCATGGCAATAGGATGTAAAGAGGAAGAGGTTGTAACCAATTTAGAACAAGAAGAAATAGCATTTCAGCAAAGAGATGAATATGATATTTTAGAGTTTAAATCTTTCGATGAGTTGGGAGCATATATAAAAGAAAAGAATAGTGCTAACTTATTAGAAGAGGCAAAAGAATCTGCCAAAGAGAAAGGTTTTTTATCATTATTGTTATTGTATAATATAAGTGGTGAGGAAGCTAAAGAATTAGGAATTGAAAGAACAGAATTACCAGCTGTAAAGTCTAATAGTTCATTATTTCTATCAATTTTGAATAAAGATGGAGAAGTGATTATAGATGATAAGATTTATAGAATTGATGAAGATTTTGTATACACATACAGAGCTGGTTCAGGAGATGAGATAAATGATTTCAAAGAAAAGTATAGAGCTGGAAAAATTGAAATTAAGAGCGAAGTAGATTACCAATACAGTAAAGGTTTGTCTGTTTTTAAGTATAAAAGCAAAAAGATTGAGGCTAGAACTACTCAGTTTGGTAGTGTAAATATTAATAATAATGTAAGATTAAGAGGAGCAGTTTTTAATGAAAATCTTGGGTTCATTAATTTTGTAGGAGGTTCTACTTGGGTAGAGAGAAGAATTTCTTTTTGGTTCTTTTCTTTCTGGGTACCAACAATTTCAGATAATTCTTTAAACTACGATTTATTAGTTGATGTAAATCCGTATTCAGGAGCACCTTCTCAAACTGTGGCTACTGGTGGTAGTTGGAACGGTACAAATTATTTTACCACTCAAATAACATTATTTAATTTCGGTACAGCTTCATATTCAATTAATTCAGGAGGTTCATTACATGAAACATATTGGGGAACTAGTCCAACAGGAAGTTTCCATGATATATTCTTTACTTTTTAAACTATGAGAAAGTAGTATTATAGAACATTGTTTTTATTAAATTTTTAATAATAATTGTTAGCAAAGAGTCTTGGTAATTTATCAAGGCTCTATTTTTTGTCTAAAGAAAAAGATTAAAACTCTAAAAGGAAAAAACCTGTTTTTCAAAATACTACAATAAAGTTTAGTTTATTGTTTATTAAGGTGTTACTGCCTTTTTGTGTAGTGTTTGAATACAGGTTGGTTTTTACTTTTGAGGTGTTAACAATTCCTAAGGCTAAGGGTAGACCGAAAATCAATTGAAGTCATAAAAAGACAATTGAATATTTAAAAACCAATAAAATTTAAACGATGAAAAAAATTAAAACTTTAAAAACAGCATTTCTTTTTTTAGTAATAGCGACAATTCCATTTTTAAATTCTTGTTCAGATGAGTCTGAGATGTCAGAAATCGAAGCTCAAGAAAGTTCATTTTTAGGGAAGTTTACAAAAGAAATAACTATTTATGATACTGCAAAAGCGAATTCAGTTACATTAGAAGTTGGATCAAATGATGCTTCGGTTTTAGATTTATGGAGTGAAGAAAGCTTTGAATTAAACATATTATCAAAATCAGAAGAAGTAATCGAATTAAATCCGGGTGATGAAAATAATGCTTCAGATGATGACACGAATGATGATGTAGGAGCTGAAATTTCATATAGAATAATAAGAAAGAATATCGTTGATACGAATAAAAGATTAATATTAACTGAGAATCCACCTTACAGTGATGATGTAAGAGGTTGGAAATATTCAACATACTATAGTGAAGCTATCGATGGAAACACAGTAACTGTTAATATTTTTGGACATAACTTTTGGAAAAGAGGATATTACAGTGTGAGTTACAAAAAAACTTCTTCAAGTGGATGGAGCACTATTGCAGGTGAGTGGACTAGAATTAAAAGAAATGAAACAAAATCTTTTACAAGAACTCCTTGTTATCACATGAAAGCAAGAAGAAAATATAAAGGTTCTAATAATTCTGTTACTATTGAGTTTGAATACTAAGAAACAACAAAACAAGAAGCCAAGAGTAAAGTTACTCTTGGTTTTTTTAGTTTTTGCAGTTCATATATCTCATATAAAATCTCAGAATTTGAAAGAGGTGAAATATGCAGAAGCTTTACAGATTTTAAAGAAAACTGAAGTTCCTAAGAGAATTCCAGTTATTGCAATTTTAGATGCGCCAATCCAACTTGAATTATTTGACGAGAATATAATTTGGAAAAATTCAGAAGAAATTCCAGGAAATGAAATTGATGATGATAAGAATGGTTATATAGATGATGTTTTTGGATGGAACTTTTCAGATCATTCAAATGATGTTACTAATAAAAATTTTGGTAATTGGCACGGAACACCTGTGTTTAGTATAATAAAGAGTTTCTTACATCAAAAATTAGCTAAACAAAGATTAGTTAAGGTTATGAGTTTGGTAAAAGGAAATTCTATTCAAGAAATTGAAGAATCTTTGGCTTACATTCTTGAAATGAGAAAAAGATATAATGAAACTAATGGTAAAGAGGGAGCTTTTATAGTTGCCGTAAATTGTTCTTGGGGTAAAAATGGTTTATGGAACTATAATAATAAGCAATGGTGTAGTTATTATGATTTATTAGGTGAACAAGGTGTTTTAGTTGTTTCTTCTGTTCCTAATGAAGATGTAAATGTTGATCAAATAGGAGATATGCCATCTACTTGTTTAAGTGATTTTCTATTAACTGTAACTAATATACATAATGAAAGTTCTGGATTAGAATATGCTGCTTTTGGAGAAGAGTCTGTTGATATAGCAGCTCCAGGTGAACGAAGTTTTACATTATTAAATTCTGGAGACTTTGGTTTTTTCGATGGAACTTCAGCAGCAGCACCTTATGTAACAAGCGCTATTGGTCTAATGTATCAAATGTATTTTGAAGATTTTGATAATGATATTCAGGAGAATCCTAAAAAAGTAGCATTGTCTATTAAAGATTTTATCTTAAAAGGGATTGATAAGATTGATTTTTTACAAGATAAGACAACATCAGGTGGGAGTTTAAATATGTATAATAGTATTAAACTATTCTACGATTACTACAATAAAGAAAGTAAGATGGATCAAATTACTTTAGATTTTGTTTCCTTGTATCCTAATCCGTCTGATGATTATGTTCATGCTTTAGTAGAGTCAAATATTGAAGAAGAAGCTTATCTGAATATTTTCGATCTTCATGGAAGGAGAATAAGAAGAGAAAAATTTCAACTGAAAACGGGTGTGTATTCTTATGAGTTTTATGATGTAATTTTTCAACTTACCCGAAATATTTATATGATTACAATTGATACCGCTTCTGGAAGGTTTTCTAAAAGCGTAAAATTTATCAAAAAATAAAAAAGAGATTAGTTTATAATCTAATCTCTTTTTTGAATATTGTTTTTGGAAAAAAAATTATCCATTTAACATAACTGGCATAACTAACATCGTTACATGCTCACCATCTTCAGTTCCATCTATTGGAGTTAAAATTCCAGCTCTATTTGGTAAACTCATTTCTAATTGAACATCATTAGCGTTTAAGTTGTTTAACATTTCACTTAAAAAGCGAGAATTAAAACCGATTTGCATATCATCACCTTGGTAATCGCAGTTTAAACGTTCATCAGCTTTGTTTGCATAGTCTAAATCTTCAGCGGAAATATTCAACTCAGTTCCAGCCATTTTTAAACGGATTTGGTGAGTCGTTTTACTAGAGAAAATAGAAACACGCTTCACAGAGTTTAAGAAAGAAGCTCTGTCTACAGTTAATTTATTAGGATTTTCTTTTGGAATTACAGCTTCGTAATTTGGATATTTCCCATCAATCAAACGACAAACTAATACAACATTATCAAAAGTGAATTTAGCATTAGTGTCATTATATTCTATAGTTACATTTTCTTCAGAACCTCCAAGTATACCTTTTAAAATTGTTAAAGGCTTCTTAGGCATAATAAATTCAGCAGATTTATCAGCAGAAACGTCAGTTCTTGTGTATTTCACTAATTTGTGAGCATCTGTAGCTACAAAAGTTAATTCTTTAGAGTTAAATTGAAAAAACACCCCACTCATTACAGGTCTTAAATCATCATTACCAGCAGCAAAAATCGTTTTAGAAATAGCTGTAGATAATACATGAGAAGGAACATCTGTACTACTAGGTGAAGGTAATTCTATAGCTTTAGGAAATTCTTCTCCGTCATAATAAGCCATATCATATTTTCCTTGTTCAGAGCTAATTTCAATAGTATTTTCTCCTTCAGTCTTAAAAGTTAAAGGCTGATCAGGAAAAGTTTTTAATGTATCTAAAAGTAAACGAGCATTAATTGCTATGGAACCCGTATCTGTACTTTCCACATTTACAACAGCGCTCATTGTAGTTTCAAGATCAGAAGCAGAGGCTTTTAGTTGATTTTCTGAAAGTTCAAATAAAAAATTATCTAAAATAGGTAAGGTGTTATTACTGTTAATTACTCCACCTAAAATTTGTAGCTGTTTTAGTAAATGTGAGCTAGATACAATAAATTTCATTGTTTTTTTCTAAAGAATTTGATGTACAAAGATATTCTATTCCGTTAATTTTAAAAATTATTTTATCAACACTTTTGTTGTTATTGTTGATTAATTAAAAAGATAATTAATAGCAATGCTACCATAAAAGTTTCCGTTAGGTACATTTATGCTTTTTAATTTCTTGGTATGGTGTATAATAGCGTATTTAAAATTAAATCTATTAGCAGTGAATTTAAACCCGATTTCTGTAGTAAGTACAAATGGTTTAAGCTCGAAAGTAACAGGATTATTATCATTTAAAAAACTTCCCTGTATTGTAGCATCATATATAGCGTATCGAAGCATTGGATTTATGTAAAAAAAGGTTTCAATTTCATTATTAAAATTGGTTACTTCATTGTTTAAATTGCTATTAAAAGCGATACTGTTAGCAAGGTCTTGTATTGGTTTTATTCCGATTCTAGACAAAAAACCTGTAGAAATATCAGAAAAAACAGTCCCTAAATTTCCTGTGTTTACCCAGTTTAAATCAATATATTTTGATGTAGTTAGTTGTTTGGTAAATTCTGCATTAAAATTCAGAGCAAATGCATCTTGAATTTGGTATTTCCATCCTGTAGCTGGATCGAAACCATAAATATCATGTACAAAATTCATAGATTCCTTACCAAAAGCAGAAGGGCCAATTACACCAACTTCAGCATTAATTCGGAATAAAGATTTCTTTTTGAAAAAATAACTTATACCAAAACCACCATACAAGTATCCAGCAAAAGGTCTGTCATGTTCTCTTAGAAATCTAACATTGGCCTTAAAAGGCGAGTATAATTTTTGTCCAATCTGAAAATTATAAATTTTCTTTACAACTTTCTCTGATGCTTTAGTGCTTAGGTAAGAGTAGTTTAGAAAAGCTCCGTTAGTATAATATCGATCTTGATAAAAAGATATGTACAAATCATTATCATTTACAAAGCTAAACTGTTTTGAATACTTTTTCTGACTATAGCAATTAATGATTACAAAAAATAATAAAATCAATTTTTTCACTAGACGAAAATAACAAAAAAAACATATAACATTCTAAAGTAGAATTTATAATTTAGTAGTAGTTTTAATTTTATATGGATAAAAAAGGGAAAATAACAGCACAAGATTTTTTGAATATTAAAAGTAATGAGGAATTGTTGACTCTTATTAAAGATAAGAAGATACCTTTTAAATCTGTTGAGAAAGATTTGATCTACGAAAAAGAGTTAAAAGATCTTCAGGTTGAACTTGTGAAATTACAACAATGGATAGCAAAAAATAAAAAACGTGTAGCTGTTATTTTTGAAGGAAGAGATGCGGCTGGAAAAGGAGGGAATATTAGAAGATTCATGGAACATTTAAATCCAAGATCTTCTCGTTTGGTCGCATTAAATAAACCAACGGAAGTTGAGATGGGACAATGGTATTTTCAGCGTTACATAAAAGAGTTACCTAATCCAGGAGAAATTGTCTTTTTTGATAGAAGTTGGTATAATAGAGCTGTTGTTGAGCCAGTAATGGGGTTTTGTACTGATGCGCAATACAGAAAGTTTTTAGTTCAAGTACCAGAATTTGAACACATGTTGTATGAAGATGGGGTAGTAGTAATTAAATTTTGGTTATCTATAACCAAAAAAGAACAGTTAAAACGCTTTGAGGCTAGAATGGATAATCCATTAAAGCATTGGAAGTTTAGTCCTGTAGATAAAAAAGGTCAAGAGTTATGGGATAAGTATACCTATTATAAAGGAGAAATGTTCTCGAATACACATACTACTTATTGTCCTTGGACTATCATAAAAACTAATAGTAAAAAAACGGCTAGGTTAGAAGCAATGCGTCATGTATTATCTAAGTTTGATTATGAAGGAAAAGAAGATGCAATGACATATTTAAATCCAGATCCAAATGTAGTAATGCGATATTACAGATCTGTAGTTCAAAACGATTAAATTTTTATGGAGAATAAAAAAAGTTCTAAAATAGAATTGTCAGCGATTGATGCAGAAAAGTTAAGTTCTAAAGAAGGACTTAAAGCTATACTTTCTAGAGAACCTTATAATATTGAAAAAGCTTTAAGATATGTCAATTATCTAAATAAGTTAGAAGAGTTACAAGTTGAGTTGATACGATTACAAACTTGGGCAATTGAACATAATGAAAGAATTATAATCTTATTTGAAGGTAGAGATGCTGCTGGGAAAGGTGGTGCTATTAGAAGGATTACAGAGCGAATAAATCCTAGGCATATGCGAATAGTTGCATTACCAAAACCTACGGAAGAACAAGAGACACAATGGTATTTTCAGCGTTATGTTGAGCAATTTCCAAAGGCAGGGGAGCTGGTTTTATTTGATAGAAGTTGGTATAATAGAGCAGTAGTAGAACCTGTGAATGATTTTTGTTCAGAGCAGGAATATAAAATTTTTATGAAGCAGGTAAATGGATTTGAAAAGATGATTTTACAATCAGGAATTCGTTTGGTAAAAATTTACATGTCTATTTCTAAAAAAGAACAGCAAAAACGTTTCGATGATATTAAAAATGATCCGCTAAAGCAATGGAAAATGACTCGTGTGGATGAAAGAGCTCAAGAACTTTGGGATGATTACACGGTGTATAAAAAGAAAATGTTTAAAAAAACCAATACAGAGCTGTCTCCTTGGAAAGTTATAAGAGCAAATAGGAAAACTGAAGCTAGAATAGAATGCATAGAGCACATTCTTGATAGTATTCCTTATGATAAAAATACAGAGATATAGATGAAAAAAGATTACTTTTTATGAAAGTAATCTTTTTGTTTCTTCAAATATTAAAAACAATTCACCAGCTATTCTTTTGCTGGTTTCTAAATATTTTTCATTTTGTGAATCTGTATTGTCAGCTACTTTAGGATCTGTATAAGGTAAATGAAACCTATGAATTGCATCTGGAATAAAAGGGCAATTTTCGTCGGCATGATCACAGGTTGTTATAGCTATGTAAGGATAATCATTGTCTTCATTATCGTAAGTTTTAGAAAATCCCTTAATCGTTTTTTTGGCTCCTTTAAATGAAATTAAATACAACGGATTTTGATGAGAAAAATCTTCTACACTAAAATCAAAACTTGTTTTTTGTAAGCATTTTACAGTGTTTCTATGAAAAGCAGTGGTTTCAGTTCCGCCAGAATAAGCAAATATGTTTTCTAGCTTAAAGTATTCTGTAGCGAAAAAAGACCAAACTTGTGCCATTTGGCTTCTTCTAGAGTTGTGTGTGCAAATAAAATTTAAGTTGATTTTATCTCTGTCCTCTAATTCTTCTACAATCTTGTCTGCTATTGAATACAATAAATCTTTCCTCTCTTCTGAAACAATTAAATCTTTTCTAGCATCTTCAAAAAAAACTTTAGTTTCGAAATTAGTAGTTTTTATCATTAGTTTAATAGTGTTTTAAGGGGACTTTAAGTGTATTTTTGCTATTAATTATTCGGTACAAAAGTAATAAAGAGCTTCGCTTCTTGTTTTTAATTTAAGGTTAACTATGTGTTTAGAAATTGGTAATAAAGTAGCTGTTTTAGATGATGTTATAAAAGGTGTTGTAGTCAAGATTAATGACGATGCAGTTTTGGTTAGAACAGATGATGGAATGGAGATGACTTTTTTTTCTGCGGAGTTGGTAAAGATAGATGTAGAGCAAAATAGTATCTCAGGATATTCTAAAAATGACAATCGTTTCTTAAGGCAGAAAGAACTAGCTGATGAACATAAGAAGAAGAAAACTTCATTTATTAAAAGTAAAAATGAAGTTGTAATGGAAGTTGATTTGCATATAGAGAAGTTAGTGAAGTCTAGAAAAGGAATGGATAATTATGATATACTTTCTATTCAAATTGAAACTGCAAAAAGAAAAGTAGAATATTGTATACAAAAGAAGATTTCAAAAATTGTTTTTATTCATGGCGTAGGAGAAGGAGTGTTAAAGTCGGAGTTACATTATTTGTTGAATAGGTACCCTGTTAAGTTTTATGATGCGTCTTATCAGAAATATGGATTAGGTGCGACTGAGGTTTATGTGTATCAAAATCAATAAATCAGTATTTTTGCATATTATTTACTAAGTATGAAAAAAGTCTATTTTGATAATGCGGCCACCACACCTATTTTAAAAGAAGTGGTAGATGTTATGGCAAAATCTATGATAGAGAATTATGGGAATCCATCGTCTATTCATGAAGTAGGAAGAAAAGCTAAGGTTCAACTAGAAACAGCTAGAAAAAAGATGGCTAGTTTACTAAATGCAAATTCAAATGAGATTGTTTTTACTTCTGGTGGAACAGAAGGTAATAATCTAGTGTTAAGAAATGCAGTAGAAAATTTAAAAGTAAAAAGAATTATTACTTCTAAGATAGAACATCATGCAGTTTTAGATGTTCTGTTAGAATTAAAAAAAGAGTATGATTTTCAATTAGATTTTGTAGGCTTAAATGATAAAGGAGAAGTAGACTTAAATGATCTAATAGATAAATTATCGAGTACAGATAGTTTGACTTTAGTGAGTTTAATGTGGGTGAATAACGAATTAGGGAATATCTTGCCTGTTGAGAAAGTTGGCGAGATTTGTAAAAATCATAAAGCTCTTTTTCATACAGATGCTGTGCAGGCAGTAGGTCATTTTCAGATTGATCTTAAAGCAGTAAATGTTGATTTTTTAGTTGCAAGTGCTCATAAGTTTCATGGTCCTAATGGAGTGGGATTTGTGTTTGTTAAAAAAGACGTTACTGTAAAACCTATTATTCATGGAGGTGGACAAGAAAAAGGAAAACGTTCAGGAACAGAGGATATACATGCTGTTTTAGGTATGCAAAAAGCTTTAGAAATTAGTTTAACAGACTTGGGAGAAAAAGCTAAATTAATTTCAGGCGTTAAAGAATATTTTATAGGTCTACTTACAGATAATTTTCCTGATGTAAAATTCAACGGTTTATCAAGTATTCCAGAAAAATCTTCATATACCATATTAAATGTAAGATTTCCTATTGAAAACAAAATGTTATTATTCAATTTAGATTTAAATGGAGTTTTTGTTTCAGGAGGAAGTGCATGTCAAAGTGGAGCTTCAAAAAAATCTCATGTACTAAAAGAAATTTTAAATAATGAGGAAATATCGAAATCATCCGTTCGATTTTCTTTTAGTAAGTTTTCTGATAAAGAAGAGGTGGAATTTGTAATTGAAAAATTAAAAAAAGTGATTTAAGGCTTTTTGAGGTGTTTTTGTTGGTGTTCCTTTGTAATTGTATGAGTTTTGTTTTTTCGTTCCTTAGAAATCTTTTATTAAAGTCAATTAAATAGTTTTTTCTTATTTTTTGTTTGTTGATCATATTTTTTATCTATTTGTTTTTTGGTAGTCTAAAAAAAACAAAAAAATAAATTTATTTTTTTCTGTAAGGATGACAAGGGTTCAGAGTCTACATTAAAAAATAATTAATGAATTTTTGATACTAAATTGTGACTTTTTGATAAAAAAAGTTTCTAAAAAATATAAATGTGTGTTAAAAAAATATATATTTGCACACGAAATATGTTCCCCCCGCTATCAAGTTTTATAACTTGTATAAAGGGTCTTTACTTTGAGATTATAACACGGAGGGATATATTTAACTTCTCTGCATATTTTCATTATTAAGATTTTTTAGAGTTTATATAGTTGATAGCTAATTAAGAATATAGTTAAGTAAGTTTTCAAAAATAGAAGTTGTCAGCATGAGAAACTTTTACCCTTTAAAATCCCCAAAGGCATTAATTACGGTTGCTTTAATTGTAATATCTGCTTTTTTAAATCAAGTTTATTCTCAAGAGATAAACATCACCGGTCCAAATCAAACGGTAAATAATGGAGCCACATTTGTTGATAGTGGAGGTTCTACAGGTGATTATGGTTTCAATGAAAATAACAGTATTACTTTAACCGCTGCCACAGGAGGTACACTTATTGTAAATTTCACTAACTTTTCTGTAGAGTCTACAGGAGGAGGTGGGTGTTTTGATTTTTTACAAATCTTTAATGGAAATGCACCTATAGCAGCAAATAGAATTGGATTTTATTGTGATGGTTTCGCTCCAGGTACTATAACATCTACAGGATCACAATTACATTTTGTTTTTGATTCCGATAACGTTATAAATCAAGCTGGTTGGATAGCAGATATATATGTATCACCTGCAGATCCAGCTATTCCAAATCCTGATGGAGATGCTTTTAATAACTTAACAGATGCTGACGATGATAATGATGGTATTTTAGATACTTTAGAATTCGGAACTTGTTCGGGAACAGATACGAACTTAGACTGGAGTTCGTTTTATACTGCTGGCACAGCGGCTAATACAGGAGAAGATCCATTACAGAATCCGACTATAGATATCAATGGAGTAGGCTTAACGTTACAGAGAGAAGTAATAGGTGTTATAAATAATCAACAGTATCGAATACAAAATCTAACAGGTACTTTTGTTGGAGACGGTTATGTTTTAACCCAATCCTCCACTGCTTCGGCTGAATCTAGACATACCTTTATTTTTGATGAACCTGTATTTAATTTAGGTTTTACTTTATTTGATGTAGATACAGGACCAAACTTTACAGATAATATTGATTTAATATTCACGCTATCAGACGGTTCTATTCATACACTTAATGCAGCAGAATATACAACAAATGGTCAAACAGTTTCTGGGAATACAATTACAGGTACAGGATTAGACGGTAGTTTTGTTGTTAATGGCATTCAACAATGGGTTGTTCAATTAGAATTAAGATATAGAAATAGTGGAGGTTCACCAAGTGCTAATCAAGCCATGGCAATTGGAGATTTTTCTTTTTGTCAAACACAAGATACTGATAACGACGGAATTAAAGATTATTTAGATTTAGATTCTGATGGCGACGGATGTTTTGATGCATTAGAAGGTGGAGCAGGAATAACAACTGTTCAAGTTGATGGTAGTGGAAGAATTACTGGAGGTGTAGATGGTAGTGGTGTTCCTAATTTAGTTTCTGGTGGTCAGTCTGTTGGAACAGCTACTGATTTTGATACAAGAGATGCTCAGTGTGATGATGATGGAGACGGTGTTCCAAATGCTTCTGATGTGTGTAATGGTTTTGATGATAACCAGGATGCAGATTCAGACGGAATACCAGATAATTGTGATACAGATAACGATAACGATGGAATTACTGATGCTAATGAAGGATTAAATTGTGCTCCAGGTGCTTTAAATGTAGGAACAACTGGAAGTTTTCTAGGTGCGGCTGCAATTAATGATATTTACCCACATGATGGTGTTAATATAGATTTAGCAGCAACAACTACTAATGCAAATTTAACTCAGTTACAAGTACAGAATGCAACTACGCTAAGAGTTCAAGGAAATAATGCAGACGATGGAGCAGGAGATTCAGTAGTATACACTTTCACTTTTAGCCAACCAGTAACAAATGTTAATTTCAGATGGACTGGAATAGATCAAGGAGATAAAGTAACTGTAACATCTACAGGACCTTCTGGGGCTAATGATGTGTTTATGGCAGGTTTTGCAGATCCTGTTTTTAATACTATTAGTGATGACTACAATGGTTCAGGTGCAGGTGATCCAAATCCAAACGGAGTATTATTTGATATAGATAATAATGGAACAAATTCTCCTACAATTACTTCGTTTATTAGTGGAGGAAATGCTAATAATAGCTTTACAGATATATCTATAAATGGTGTTGTTTCTTCATTTCAAGTAACAACAAGAAAAGAAAGACAAGACGGTAATGTTGCTAATAATGGATCAGTTACATTTACGTTCACAAATTTTGAATACTGTACATTCGATGATGTAGATAACGACAATATTCCTAACCATTTAGATTCAGATTCAGACGGTGACGGTTGTTTTGATGTAGTTGAATCTGGAGGAGTTGATACTACTCCTGCTAATGGAATTTTAGACGGAACAGGTTTTAGTAGTACAGGTCAAGTTACTGGTGGTTCTGGTGGGTATAATGGATTGTCTGCTGGAGGTGGTGAGTTCATAGCCGTAGAAGCTTCTGTCGATGCAACTGCCTTAGTGGATCAAACTGTTGCAGAAGGAGCGAGTACTTCATTTACAATAACATCAGCTACTGCTTCAAGTGCTACAAGTTATAGTTCAGGAACACCAACTTATGGTACACCAGGAAATGCAAATGCAGGAATAAATTATCAATGGTTTATTGGAAATCCTAGTTCTGGAGGAACTGCTATAGCAGCTTCAGATCCAAATTATAGCGGAGAAAATACAGATATATTAAACATAGCTAATGTAACTGGTTTAAATAATACAGAGTACTTTTTAGTTGTTTCACACAATAATAATTTGTGTTTAGATATAGTAAATAGTGCTACTTTATTTGTTGGTGCTGATTCAGATAATGATTCAGTTTCTGATATAACAGATTTAGATGATGATAATGATGGTATTCTTGATACTGTAGAGTTAGCTTCTTGTTCAGGAAGTATTTCTTATGAGTATTATGATGGTACACCAGCAGGATTAACAGTAGATAACATTCCTACTACTAGTCCTGATGCTTCTGGAACTTTTAACTCTTTTGATGTAGATGCAATTATAGCTTCGATTGGAGCTGATAATAATTCTTACGGTTTAAGATTTAGAGGGTACTTAAATATAACAACAGCAGGAACTTATAATTTTTATTTAGCATCTGATGATGGTTCTAAATTATTTATTGATGGAGTAGAAGTAATTGATAATGATGGAGATCATGCAGTTGTAACTGTTTCAAATTCTTATTTCCTTGGTGTTGGACTACATGAAATTGTTGTACCGTTTTATGAAAATGGAGGTGGTGAATCTTTAGATTTAGATTATGAATTACCAGGTACTATTTCTAGACAAGATTTACCTTTTTCAGATTTATTTTGTTATTTAGATACTGATGGAGATGGAACTCCAAATCATTTAGATTTAGATTCTGATGGAGATGGTTGTCCAGATGCAAGAGAATCAGGAGGTGTAGATGAATCTCCTGCTGATGGTAGATTGGACGGAACTGGATTTAGTGGAACAGGTTTAGTAACTGGTGGATCAGGAGGTTACAACGGAGCTACAGGTAATGAAATAATAGCTACACAAATTACAGCTTTAGCAACAATAGCAAATCAAACAATACCTTCGGGAGGTTCATTAAATGTTGATGCGACTTCTACAGCAACAAATACGATTGTTTTTACTGGAGGAACACCAGATTACGGTTCAGGTACAGATTCTTCTACTCAGTTATTATATGAATTTCAAATTGATAGAGGCGATGGAGCTGGATTTGTAACAATTCAAGCAAATTCTAGTTCACCTACTTATTCACAAGGATCAGTTACAAATTTAGATGCAGGAACATACAGAGTAAATGTAACTCATTCACAAAATATTTGTTTAAATCAAACAATTTCTTTTACAGTTAATGTTCTTCCTATCATCAGCATCGGAGATGTAACAGTTGATGAAGGCGCAGGAACGGCAAGTGTACCAGTAAGTATTGATGTACCAAGTAGTGTGGATACCGTAGTTGAGATCACTACAGCAACAGGAACAGCAGGAACATCAGATTATACAACCACAACGACAACGGTAACGATTCCAGCAGGAAGTACTAGTGTTAATGTAAGTGTTCCAATTACAGACGATACAACTGATGAGCCAAATGAAACGTTCACTGTAAACGGAAATGTAACAAGTGGAAACACGAGCAATACAGATCCAAGTGGAACAGTAACGATTACAGATAACGATGGTACTCCAGTGGTTACTATCGGAGATGTAACCGTTGATGAAGGCGCAGGAACAGCAAGTGTACCCGTAAGTATTGATGTACCAAGTAGTGTGGATACGGTAGTTGAGATTACTACAGCCACAGGTACAGCAGGTACTTCAGATTATACAACAACAACGACAACAGTAACCATTCCAGCGGGAAGCACTAGCGTAACTGTTAGTATTCCAGTAACGGATGATGGTATCGATGAGCCAAGTGAGACCTTCACAGTAAACGGAAATGTAACAAGTGGAAACACGAGCAATACAGATCCAAGTGGAACAGTAACGATTACAGATAACGATGGTACTCCAGTGGTAAGCATTGGAAGCCCAACAGTTGATGAAGGCGCAGGAACAGCAAGTGTACCCGTAAGTATTGATGTACCAAGTAGTGTGGATACGGTAGTTGAGATCACTACAGCCACAGGTACAGCAGGTGCTTCAGATTATACGACAACAACGACAACAGTAACGATTCCAGCAGGAAGCACTAGTGTTAATGTAAGTATTCCAGTAACGGATGACGGTATCGATGAGCCAAATGAGACCTTCACAGTAAACGGAAATGTGACAAGTGGAAACACGAGCAACACAGATCCAAGTGGAACAGTAACGATTACAGATAACGATGGTACTCCAGTGGTTACTATCGGAGATGTAACAGTTGATGAAGGCGCAGGAACAGCAAGTGTACCGGTAAGTATTGATGTACCAAGTAGTGTGGATACGGTAGTTGAGATCACTACAGCCACAGGTACAGCAGGAACATCAGATTATACAACAACAACGACAACAGTAACGATTCCAGCAGGAAGTACAAGTGTAAATGTTAGTATCCCAGTTACAGACGATACAACTGATGAGCCAAATGAGACCTTTACAGTAAACGGAAATGTGACAAGTGGAAACACGAGCAATACAGATCCAAGTGGAACAGTAACGATTACAGATAACGATGGTACTCCAGTGGTTACTATCGGAGATGTAACAGTTGATGAAGGAGCAGGAACAGCAAGTGTACCAGTAAGTATTGATGTACCAAGTAGTGTAGATACGGTAGTTGAGATTACTACAGCCACAGGTACAGCAGGTACTTCAGATTATACAACAACAACGACAACAGTAATCATTCCAGCAGGAAGTACTAGTGTTAATGTAAGTATCCCAGTAACGGATGATGGTATTGATGAGCCAAATGAGACCTTCACAGTAAACGGAAATGTAACAAGTGGAAACACGTCAAACACAGATCCAAGTGGAACAGTAACGATTACAGATAACGATGGTACTCCAGTGGTATCTATCGGAGACGTAACTGTTGATGAAGGAGCAGGAACGGCAAGTGTACCAGTAAGTATTGATGTACCAAGTAGTGTGGATACGGTAGTTGAGATCACTACAGCCACAGGTACAGCAGGAACATCAGATTATACAACCACAACGACAACAGTAACGATTCCAGCAGGAAACACAAGTGTTAATGTAAATATTCCAATTACAGACGATACAACTGATGAGCCAAATGAGACCTTTACTGTAAACGGAAATGTAACAAGTGGAAACACGAGCAACACAGATCCAAGTGGAACAGTAACGATTACAGATAACGATGGTACTCCAGTGGTATCTATCGGAGATGTAACAGTTGATGAAGGAGCAGGAACGGCAAGTGTACCAGTAAGTATTGATGTACCAAGTAGTGTGGATACCGTAGTTGAGATCACTACAGCCACAGGTACAGCAGGAACATCAGATTATACAACAACAACGACAACAGTAACGATTCCAGCAGGAAGCACTAGCGTAAACGTTAGTATCCCAGTTACAGACGATACAACAGATGAGCCAAATGAGACCTTCACAGTAAACGGAAATGTAACAAGTGGAAACACGAGCAACACAGATCCAAGTGGAACAGTAACGATTACAGATAACGATGGTACTCCAGTGGTTACTATCGGAGATGTAACCGTTGATGAAGGCGCAGGAACAGCAAGTGTACCCGTAAGTATTGATGTACCAAGTAGTGTGGATACGGTAGTTGAGATTACTACAGCCACAGGTACAGCAGGTACTTCAGATTATACAACAACAACGACAACAGTAACCATTCCAGCGGGAAGCACTAGCGTAACTGTTAGTATTCCAGTAACGGATGATGGTATCGATGAGCCAAGTGAGACCTTCACAGTAAACGGAAATGTAACAAGTGGAAACACGAGCAATACAGATCCAAGTGGAACAGTAACGATTACAGATAACGATGGTACTCCAGTGGTAAGCATTGGAAGCCAACAGTTGATGAAGGCGCAGGAACAGCAAGTGTACCAGTAAGTATTGATGTACCAAGTAGTATGGATACGGTAGTTGAGATCACTACAGCCACAGGTACAGCAGGTGCTTCAGATTATACGACAACAACGACAACAGTAACGATTCCAGCAGGAAGCACTAGTGTTAATGTAAGTATTCCAGTAACGGATGACGGTATCGATGAGCCAAATGAGACCTTCACAGTAAACGGAAATGTGACAAGTGGAAACACGAGCAACACAGATCCAAGTGGAACAGTAACGATTACAGATAACGATGGTACTCCAGTGGTTACTATCGGAGATGTAACAGTTGATGAAGGCGCAGGAACAGCAAGTGTACCGGTAAGTATTGATGTACCAAGTAGTGTGGATACGGTAGTTGAGATCACTACAGCCACAGGTACAGCAGGAACATCAGATTATACAACAACAACGACAACAGTAACGATTCCAGCAGGAAGTACAAGTGTAAATGTTAGTATCCCAGTTACAGACGATACAACTGATGAGCCAAATGAGACCTTTACAGTAAACGGAAATGTGACAAGTGGAAACACGAGCAATACAGATCCAAGTGGAACAGTAACGATTACAGATAACGATGGTACTCCAGTGGTTACTATCGGAGATGTAACTGTTGATGAAGGCGCAGGAACGGCAAGTGTACCAGTAAGTATTGATGTACCAAGTAGTGTGGATACGGTAGTTGAGATCACTACAGCCACAGGTACAGCAGGAACATCAGATTATACAACAACAACGACAACGGTAACGATTCCAGCAGGAAGCACTAGCGTAAACGTTAGTATCCCAGTTACAGACGATACAACTGATGAGCCAAATGAAACGTTCACAGTAAACGGAAATGTAACAAGTGGAAACACGAGCAATACAGATCCAAGTGGAACAGTAACGATTACAGATAACGATGGTACTCCAGTAGTTACTATCGGAGATGTAACTGTTGATGAAGGAGCAGGAACGGCAAGTGTACCCGTAAGTATTGATGTACCAAGTAGTGTGGATACGGTAGTTGAGATTACTACAGCCACAGGTACAGCAGGAACTTCAGATTATACAACAACAACGACAACAGTAACGATTCCAGCAGGAAACACAAGTGTTAATGTAAATATTCCAATTACAGACGATACAACTGATGAGCCAAATGAAACGTTCACAGTAAACGGAAATGTAACAAGTGGAAACACGAGCAATACAGATCCAAGTGGAACAGTAACGATTACAGATAACGATGGTACTCCAGTGGTATCTATCGGAGATGTAACTGTTGATGAAGGAGCAGGAACGGCAAGTGTACCGGTAAGTATTGATGTACCAAGTAGTGTGGATACGGTAGTTGAGATCACTACAGCCACAGGTACAGCAGGTACTTCAGATTATACAACAACAACGACAACAGTAACGATTCCAGCAGGAACACAAGTGTTAATGTAAATATTCCAATTACAGACGATACAACTGATGAGCCAAATGAGACCTTTACTGTAAACGGAAATGTAACAAGTGGAAACACGAGCAATACAGATCCAAGTGGAACAGTAACGATTACAGATAACGATGGTACTCCAGTGATTACTATCGGAGATGTAACAGTTGATGAAGGAGCAGGAACGGCAAGTGTACCGGTAAGTATTGATGTACCAAGTAGTGTGGATACCGTAGTTGAGATCACTACAGCCACAGGTACAGCAGGTACTTCAGATTATACAACACAACGACAACAGTAACGATTCCAGCAGGAAGCACTAGCGTAAATGTTAGTATTCCAATTACAGACGATACAACTGATGAGCCAAATGAGACCTTCACAGTAAACGGAAATGTAACAAGTGGAAACACGAGCAATACAGATCCAAGTGGAACAGTAACGATTACAGATAACGATGGTACTCCAGTAGTTACTATCGGAGATGTAACTGTTGATGAAGGAGCAGGAACAGCAAGTGTACCCGTAAGTATTGATGTACCAAGTAGTGTGGATACGGTAGTTGAGATTACTACAGCCACAGGTACAGCAGGTACTTCAGATTATACAACAACAACGACAACAGTAACCATTCCAGCGGAAGCACTAGCGTAACTGTTAGTATTCCAGTAACGGATGATGGTATCGATGAGCCAAATGAGACCTTCACAGTAAACGGAAATGTAACAAGTGGAAACACGAGCAATACAGATCCAAGTGGAACAGTAACGATTACAGATAACGATGGTACTCCAGTGGTACATTGGAAGCAACAGTTGATGAAGGCGCAGGAACAGCAAGTGTACCAGTAAGTATTGATGTACCAAGTAGTGTGGATACGGTAGTTGAGATCACTACAGCCACAGGTACAGCAGGTGCTTCAGATTATACGACAACAACGACAACAGTAACGATTCCAGCAGGAAGTACTAGTGTTAATGTTAGTATCCCAGTTACAGACGATACAACTGATGAGCCAAATGAAACGTTCACAGTAAACGGAAATGTAACAAGTGGAAACACGAGCAATACAGATCCAAGTGGAACGGTAACGATTACAGATAACGATGGTACTCCAGTGGTTACTATCGGAGATGTAACTGTTGATGAAGGCGCAGGAACAGCAAGTGTACCGTAAGTATTGATGTACCAAGTAGTGTGGATACCGGTAGTTGAGATCACTACAGCCACAGGTACAGCAGGTACTTCAGATTATACAACCACAACGACAACAGTAACGATTCCAGCAGGAAGCACTAGCGTAAATGTTAGTATTCCAATTACAGACGATACAACTGATGAGCCAAGTGAGACCTTCACAGTAAACGGAAATGTAACAAGTGGAAACACGAGCAATACAGATCCAAGTGGAACAGTAACGATTACAGATAACGATGGTACTCCAGTGGTTACTATCGGAGATGTAACGTTGATGAAGGCGCAGGAACAGCAAGTGTACCGTAAGTATTGATGTACCAAGTAGTGTGGATACGGTAGTTGAGATTACTACAGCCACAGGTACAGCAGGTACTTCAGATTATACAACAACAACGACAACAGTAACGATTCCAGCAGGAAGCACTAGTGTTAATGTTAGTATTCCAGTAACGGATGATGGTATTGAGCCAGTAAGACTTGAGTGTAACAAGTGGAAACACGAGAAATGTAACAAGTGGAAACACGAGCAATACAGATCCAAGTGGAACAGTAACGATTACAGATAACGATGGTACTCCAGTGGTACTATCGGAGAGTAACAGTTGATGAAGGCGCAGGAACAGCAAGTGTACCAGTAAGTATTGATGTACCAAGTAGTGTGGATACGGTAGTTGAGATCACTACAGCCACAGGTACAGCAGGTGCTTCAGATTATACGACAACAACGACAACAGTAACGATTCCAGCAGGAAGCACTAGTGTTAATGTAAGTATTCCAGTAACGGATGACGGTATCGATGAGCCAAATGAGACCTTCACAGTAAACGGAAATGTGACAAGTGGAAACACGAGCAACACAGATCCAAGTGGAACAGTAACGATTACAGATAACGATGGTACTCCAGTGGTTACTATCGGAGATGTAACAGTTGATGAAGGCGCAGGAACAGCAAGTGTACCAGTAAGTATTGATGTACCAAGTAGTGTGGATACGGTAGTTGAGATCACTACAGCCACAGGTACAGCAGGAACATCAGATTATACAACAACAACGACAACAGTAACGATTCCAGCAGGAAGTACAAGTGTAAATGTTAGTATCCCAGTTACAGACGATACAACTGATGAGCCAAATGAGACCTTTACTGTAAACGGAAATGTAACAAGTGGAAACACGAGCAATACAGATCCAAGTGGAACAGTAACGATTACAGATAACGATGGTACTCCAGTGGTTACTATCGGAGATGTAACTGTTGATGAAGGCGCAGGAACGGCAAGTGTACCAGTAAGTATTGATGTACCAAGTAGTGTGGATACGGTAGTTGAGATCACTACAGCCACAGGTACAGCAGGAACATCAGATTATACAACAACAACGACAACGGTAACGATTCCAGCAGGAAGCACTAGCGTAAACGTTAGTATCCCAGTTACAGACGATACAACTGATGAGCCAAATGAAACGTTCACAGTAAACGGAAATGTAACAAGTGGAAACACGAGCAATACAGATCCAAGTGGAACAGTAACGATTACAGATAACGATGGTACTCCAGTAGTTACTATCGGAGATGTAACTGTTGATGAAGGAGCAGGAACGGCAAGTGTACCGTAAGTATTGATGTACCAAGTAGTGTGGATACGGTAGTTGAGATTACTACAGCCACAGGTACAGCAGGAACTTCAGATTATACAACAACAACGACAACAGTAACGATTCCAGCAGGAAACACAAGTGTTAATGTAAGTATTCCAATTACAGACGATACAACTGATGAGCCAAATGAAACGTTCACAGTAAACGGAAATGTAACAAGTGGAAACACGAGCAACACAGATCCAAGTGGAACAGTAACGATTACAGATAACGATGGTACTCCAGTGGTTACTATCGGAGATGTAACAGTTGATGAAGGCGCAGGAACGGCAAGTGTACCGTAAGTATTGATGTACCAAGTAGTGTGGATACGGTAGTTGAGATCACTACAGCCACAGGTACAGCAGGAACATCAGATTATACAACAACAACGACAACAGTAACGATTCCAGCAGGAAGCACAAGTGTTAATGTAAGTATTCCAGTAACGGATGAGGCATTGATGAGCCAAATGAGACCTTCACAGTAAACGGAAATGTAACAAGTGGAAACACGAGCAATACAGATCCAAGTGGAACAGTAACGATTACAGATAACGATGGTACTCCAGTGGTATCTATCGGAGAGTAACTGTTGATGAAGGAGCAGGAACGGCAAGTGTACCAGTAAGTATTGATGTACCAAGTAGTGTGGATACGGTAGTTGAGATCACTACAGCCACAGGTACAGCAGGAACATCAGATTATACAACAACAACGACAACAGTAACGATTCCAGCAGGAAGCACTAGCGTAAACGTTAGTATCCAGTTACAGACGATACAACTGATGAGCCAAATGAGACCTTTACTGTAAACGGAAATGTAACAAGTGGAAACACGAGCAACACAGATCCAAGTGGAACAGTAACGATTACAGATAACGATGGTACTCCAGTGGTATCTATCGGAGATGTAACAGTTGATGAAGGAGCAGGAACGGCAAGTGTACCAGTAAGTATTGATGTACCAAGTAGTGTGGATACGGTAGTTGAGATCACTACAGCCACAGGTACAGCAGGAACATCAGATTATACAACAACAACGACAACAGTAACGATTCCAGCAGGAAGCACTAGCGTAAACGTTAGTATCCCAGTTACAGACGATACAACTGATGAGCCAAATGAGACCTTTACTGTAAACGGAAATGTAACAAGTGGAAACACGAGCAATACAGATCCAAGTGGAACAGTAACGATTACAGATAACGATGGTACTCCAGTGGTTACTATCGGAGATGTAACAGTTGATGAAGGAGCAGGAACAGCAAGTGTACCCGTAAGTATTGATGTACCAAGTAGTGTGGATACGGTAGTTGAGATCACTACAGCCACAGGTACAGCAGGAACATCAGATTATACAACAACAACGACAACGGTAACGATTCCAGCAGGAAGTACTAGCATAAATGTTAGTATCCCAGTAACGGATGATACAACTGATGAGCCAAATGAGACCTTCACAGTAAACGGAAATGTAACAAGTGGAAACACGAGCAATACAGATCCAAGTGGAACAGTAACGATTACCGATAACGATGGTACTCCAGTGGTATCTATCGGAGATGTAACTGTTGATGAAGGAGCAGGAACGACAAGTGTACCAGTAAGTATTGATGTACCAAGTAGTGTTGATACAGTAATTACGATTGTTACTTCAGATGGAAGTGCAGATTCAGGAGATTATACAACGACAACGACAACAGTAACAATTCCAGCGGGAAGCACAAGTGTTAATGTAAGTATTCCAATTACAGATGATACTACAGCAGAACCAACAGAAACGTTTACAGTTAATGGTACTGTTACAAGCGGAAATACATCAAATACAGATCCAAGCGGAACGGTAACGATCTTAGACAATGATAGTAGTACAACTTTACCAGTAGTAGCTATCGGAGATGTAATAGTTGATGAAGATGCAGGAACTGCTACAGTACCAGTAAGTATTGATGTACCAAGTAGTGTTGATACAGTAATCACGATTGTTACTTCAGATGGAAGTGCAGATTCAGGAGATTATACAACGACAACGACAACAGTAACAATTCCAGTGGGAAGCACAAGTGTTAATGTAAGTATTCCAATTACAGATGATACGACTGACGAACCAGATGAAACGTTTACGGTTAATGGTACAGTTACAAGCGGAAATACATCAAATACAGATCCAAGCGGAACAGTAACGATCTTAGACAATGATAGTAGTACAACTTTACCAGTGGTTACTATCGGAGATGTAATAGTTGATGAAGATGCAGGAACTGCTACAGTACCAGTAAGTATTGATGTACCAAGTAGTGTTGATACAGTAATTACGATTGTTACTTCAGATGGAAGTGCAGATTCAGGAGATTATACAACGACAACGACAACAGTAACAATTCCAGCGGGAAGCACAAGTGTTAATGTAAGTATTCCAATTACAGATGATACTACAGCAGAACCAACAGAAACGTTTACAGTTAATGGTACTGTTACAAGCGGAAATACATCAAATACAGATCCAAGCGGAACGGTAACGATCTTAGACAATGATAGTAGTACAACTTTACCAGTAGTAGCTATCGGAGATGTAATAGTTGATGAAGATGCAGGAACTGCTACAGTACCAGTAAGTATTGATGTACCAAGTAGTGTTGATACAGTAATCACGATTGTTACTTCAGATGGAAGTGCAGATTCAGGAGATTATACAACGACAACGACAACAGTAACAATTCCAGTGGGAAGCACAAGTGTTAATGTAAGTATTCCAATTACAGATGATACGACTGACGAACCAGATGAAACGTTTACGGTTAATGGTACAGTTACAAGCGGAAATACATCAAACACAGATCCAAGCGGAACGGTAACGATCTTAGATAATGATCCAGATACACGTTTACCAGGTTCTTTAGATGACAGTGTAACTACTGATGAAGATGAAGAAATTGAAATAGATATACTTGGAAATGATACAGATGTTCCTTCTTCAGGTACTTTAACAGTAACAGACCCAGCGAATGGAACAGTAACTATTGATAACGGTGGTACACCAAATGATCCAAGCGATGATACGGTGACATATACACCAGATCCAGGATTTAGCGGTACAGATACATTCACTTATACAGTATGTGATGATCAAACACCACCAAATTGTTCAACAGCAACTGTAACGGTAGACGTATTACCAACACCAGATGCGAATCCAGATACAGCAACTACAGATGAAGACGAATCAGTAGAAATAGATGTATTAGGAAATGATACTGACGTTCCTTCTTCTGGTACTTTAACAGTAACAGATCCAGCAAATGGAACAGTAACTATTGACGATGGAGGTACGCCAGATGATCCTAGTGATGATACGGTGATATATACACCAGACGAAGATTTTAATGGTACAGATACATTCACATATACAATTTGTGATGATGCTATGCCACCAAACTGTGAAACAGTTACTGTAGTTGTAGATGTTAATCCTACACCAGATGCAGAAGATGATAATTCTGAGACGACAGGAGACGATCCAGTTATTATTGATATATTTGATAATGACAATGATGTACCAGATGATGGAACATTAACAATAGATAACGGTCCTGATAATGGTGATGTAACAATTGATGATGGAGGTACACCTAATGATCCTAGTGATGATACAGTAACATATACTCCAGATCCAGGATTTACAGGTACAGACACATTTACATATACAATATGTGATAGTGCTACACCACCAAATTGTTCAACAGCAACAGTTACTATAGAAGTTACTGATCCATGTTTAACAGTTTATAATGAATTTAGTCCAAATGGAGATGGAATAAATGATTACCTGAGAATTAGTTGTATTGATAATTTCACAAATAATACAGTTGAAATTTTCAACAGATGGGGTAACACAGTATACAAAGTACAAGGATATAGCAACGATGATCCTAGCAAGAGATTTGAAGGTATATCTAATGGTAGAGCAACCATTCAAACACTAGATAAATTACCTGTAGGTACATACTACTATGTAATAGATTTAGGAGATGGAAGTCCTATCAGAAAAGGTTGGATATATATTAATAGATAATAATAAAGTGTAAAGTAAATAATGAAGTCACTTTTATTAAAAAGAATAGTTTTAATGATTAGCATCTGTTTTGTAACAGATGCTATATCTCAGCAAGATCCCCATTACACACAGTACATGTTAAATACCATGTCTGTTAACCCGGCTTATGTTGGTTCTAAAGGTCATACAGTACTTACTGCTTTAGGAAGAACACAATGGGTTGGTTTTGAAGGAGCACCTGACACACAAAATTTAAGTTACGATTCTCCTATAGGATATAGTGGATTAGGAATTGGTATAAACCTTGTTAATGACAAGTTAGGACCATCTCATGAAACATATTTAGATGGTAACTTATCTTATACAATACGAACAGGAGAAGAAGGAAACCTAGCCTTTGGATTAAAGCTAGGAGGTAGGCTCTTAAATGTAGACTGGTCGCTTGGAAGATCAAGAGATGGCGATCCAACATTTGATCCATCAAATAATATTGTAAACAAGTTTTTACCAACTGTGGGAGCTGGTATTTACTATCACGAGCCAGATTGGTATATCGGTTTATCGGTACCAAACTTTTTGAGACAAGAACATTACGATGCAAATAATAGAGTAGCAGAAACGGCAGTAGAAAGATTACACTATTTCTTAATTGCAGGTTATGTTTTTGATTTAAATGAAAATATTAAATTTAAACCTGCAGCTTTAGCGAAGTTAGTTTTTGGGGCACCTTTATCTATTGATGTTTCTGCAAACTTTTTATTTTATGAAAAGTTTAGAGCAGGTGCAGCATGGAGATGGGATGATTCTGTTTCCTTTTTAGCTGGTTTTCAAGCCAGCGAATCATTGCACATAGGGTATGCATTTGATTTAACAACCTCAAATTATAATGTCGCTAACAGCGGAACTCACGAAGTATTATTACGTTACGAAATTTTTAAACAGGCTAGAATGAAATCCCCCAGATTTTTTTAAAGCTTAAATAATGAAAAAACAAACACTATCAACCACCTTAATTCTAACATTACTAACACTACCAATACTATCGCAAAGCAAAAGAGTTGCAGATAGATACTTTGAAGAATTTGCATATTTTAAAGCAGCTAAAATATACGAAGCAGTATATGAAAAAGGAGATACTTCAAAATATGTTTTAAAACGAATCGGGGATTCGTATTACAACAATTCAAGAACAGAGGAAGCTGAAATTTGGTATAGAAAATTAATTGAAAAAGCCAAGGAAACAGATCCAAATTATCTTTTTAAATATGCACAAGTATTAAAAAGTAATGGAGACACCAAGAAATCAGATTCTATTTATTTAGTGTTAAATAAAACGAATCCTGGAAAAGACAAGAAAAAATATATTGATAAAGAAGATCAATTTCAAGATTTTTTAAACGGTGGAAGAAAAAAGATTAGTGTAAGAAACTTAGCTACAAACACATCTTTTTCTGACTTTGGAGGTGTAATTTTCAATGATGAAATATATTATGCATCTGCTGCACCTAAAGGAATAAAAGGAGAAAAAGTATATCGCTGGAATAATCAACCATTTTTAAACTTATATAAATCTAAAGGATACATCCAAAAAGTAGAAGGAACAAAAGCTGATACTATTTATGGAGTAAATGATAGAACTATATTAACTTCACCTGTAAATACATCATTTCATGAATCTTCAGCTGTATTTACCAAAGATGGAAAATATATGTATTTCTCTAGAGTTAATTTTGATGGTAAGAAACTTCGTAAAGACAAAAAACAAACTGTTAATTTAAAATTATACAAAGCAGAAAATAATAATGGAAATTGGGAGAATGTAGAAGAGCTTCCTTTCAATAGTGACGATTATTCAGTAGGTCATCCTGCTTTAAGTCCTGATGAAAAGACATTATATTTTACTTCCGACATGCCTGGTTCTCTTGGAGCGACAGATATTTTTAAAGTAGAGATCAAAGAAGATGGCTACGGAGTACCTACTAATTTAGGTGAAAGTGTAAATACACCCGAAAGAGAAATGTTTCCTTTTGTTGCTGAAAATAATGTATTATTCTTCTCTTCTAATGGACATAGAGGTTTAGGACTTTTAGATATCTTCCAGACCAAAATCTATGAAGATGGAACATTCAGCAAAGTTGTAAATCTTGATTTTCCATTCAATAGTAAGAAAGATGATTTTTCATTTTATGTAGATAGTACAGGAAAAAAAGGTTTTTTCTCATCTAACAGGTCGAAAGGTAAAGGAGATGATGATATTTACAGTTTCTACATATCAGAGTTACCTAAACCGAAAGAATGTTTACAATCAATAACAGGAACTTTAACAGATAAAGTTACCAAAGCTCCAATTGCAAATGCAATTATTAAGTTGGTAGATAAAGCTACCGGAACTATAGTAAATGAAGCTTTAACAGATATTAATGGTAAATATAGTTTTGATAAAGTAGTCTGTGGAAATGATACATTATCTGTAATAGCAGAGCAAAGAGACTATAGGTCGGCTGCAAAAAAAGACTTTAATTTAACTAAGGAAAATGGTAAAATAATTACGATAGATCTTATGTTAGATCCGTTAATTGTAGGAAATCAAATCGTAATTAAGCCAATCTACTTCGATTTTAATAAATCATATATTAGAGACGATGCACAATATGAATTAGAAAATATTGTAGCTGTGATGAATAACCATCCAAAAATGATTATAAAAATTGAATCTCATACAGATAGTAGGGGAGGAAAACTGTATAACAGAAAATTATCTGATAGAAGAGCAAAATCGACAAGAGAGTTTTTAATCTCAAGGGGTATTGCTCCAAAAAGAGTTGAGAGTGCAATAGGATATGGTGAAGATCAATTGTTAAATCATTGTAATGATAAGAACAGTAAAAAATGTTCTGAAGAAGAACATCAATTAAATAGAAGATCTTATTTCTACATCGTTAGTGGAAAAAATGATATTACTGTAGAAAACAGCAAACCGCGAGTAATAGATAGAAAAGGGTATAAAGATCAAAAAGCTATAATGCAAAGGCTTAGAATGATTCGTAAACCTAAAAGTCGAGGAAAGTTATTTAAAAGACGTTCCAGAAGTGACAATAAATGTTACAGCGAAAAAGATAGTGAATGTAATAAGTTGTTAAAATAATCCCTAAATTATTTTAAGTAAAAAGCGAGAAAGGAAACTTTCTCGCTTTATTTTTTTAAGATGTTAAGATATTAGCAGATTTATAATTTTTATAATATTGCATCAAAATAAAAGAACACATTACAGAGGAAGCTATTCCTTCTATAGTCAATGCAAATACGACCATTTCTAGACTTAATTTTTTACCCCATAAAGATGAGTTTTCTAATACCGTAATAAAGCTGGGTTCTATAAATCCAACATAAACAATTAAGCCAATAATTGTTAAAGCAATTCCAATAACAGACGAACCAAAACCTACATAAAAATTATTAAAGTAGGAATCTTGCGCATTAAGATTAATATTTTGTTTTATAGCTCTATTTACGCCCCAAAAAACAAATAGAAAGTTTAAAAAACGAAGCTCAGAAACATTATCTAATCCTAGAATTTTCATTAAAAGAAAGAAAATGACAATGCAACTATATATTAAAAAACCATTCTTTAAGATAATTTTATTCGTATCCATACTTAAGAATTTTAAAGTTAGTTATTCTTAAATATACGAAATAAAATAATGATTTTCAATATTTTAGATTAATGCTTCTTTTAGTAAGGTGATTGGATGTTTCGCTATTTTACTAGTTCCGTCATATATTTGATGTCTACAACTTGTACCTGAAGCAGCTATTTCTGTGCCTTTAGAAGCATTTCTAACCTTTTTGAATAAAGTATCTTCACCAACTTGCATACTAACCTTATAATGCTCTTTTTCGTATCCAAATGAACCAGCCATACCACAACAACCTGTATTCATTATTCGAACAGTATAGTTTTCAGGAATATTAAGCATCGTAAAAATCGAATTTGTGGTTGATAAAGATTTTTGATGACAATGCCCGTGAATCTTAATTTCTTTGCTAGAAGAAGTAAATTGACTAGAAGTTATATTTCCTTTCTCAATTTCTTTCGAAAGAAACTCTTCAATAGTAAACGTATGTTTTGCAATTTCAGATGCTGCTTTTTTATCATCAGCTAATCGTAAATATTCATCTCTAAAAGTTAAAATAGCAGAAGGTTCAATTCCTATTAAAGGTTTGTTTTCTGAAACTTTATCTTTAAATAATTCAACATTTTTATTAGCGATAGTTTTAGCTTCTTTTAGAAAACCTTTTGAAATATAACTTCGTCCGCTTTCTTCATGATTTAAAACCTCAGCCTCATATCCTAAAGCGTTTAACACAGTTATTGAATCTTTTCCAATTTCAGTGTCGTAAAAATTGGTAAACTCATCGTTAAATAACAATACCGTTTTTTCGCTGTCTTTCTGATTCGTTTTTTTCAACCAAGCGTCTAAAGTTTGTTTAGCTAATTTCGGAACAGTTCTTTCTTGTGCAACTCCCATTACTTTTTTAGCTAAACTCGTATTGGTTAAGAAGTTTGTAATTGTAGGAAATTTGCTTCCTAACTTGTTATACTTTGCATTATTTGCAAATAATTTACTTCTGAAAGAATATCCGTTAGTTTCTTGATATTGATATAAAAACTCAGCTTTTAAAGAAGCAACATCAACATTACTAGGACATTCACTAGCACAAGCTTTACAACTCAAACATAAATCGAAAACAGTTTTTAACTCTTTATGATTAAATTTATTTACTTGATCTGAGTTTGTCAAAAACTCACGTAAAGCATTTGCTCTCGATCGAGTGGTATCTTTTTCGTCTTTTGTAGCTCTGTAACTCGGACAAAGAGTTCCGCCTGCTTCAGGAGATTTTCTACAATCACCAGAACCATTACATTTTTCCGCTAAACGTAAAATTCCTTCACTATCAGAAAAATCGAAAATGGTATTAATTTCAGGTTCATTTCGATCTACTTCATAACGTAAACTTTCATCCATTTTAAAAGCATCTGTTATCTTTCCTTTATTGAATACGTTATTCGGATCAAAAGCTTTTTTAATACGCTTTAAAAGTTGATAATTACGATCACCAATCATTAAAGGAATAAATTCGGCTCTTACAATTCCATCTCCATGTTCACCACTAAAAGAACCATTGTATTTCTTTACAAGTTCTGCCGTTTCCGTTGTTATTTTTCTAAATAAATCAACATCTTCCGCTTTTTTAAGATTCAAAATAGGTCTTAAATGCAATTCTCCAGCTCCGGCATGTGCATAATAAACAGCTTGTTGCTGGTATTTGTCCATAATTGCAGAAAATTCTTCAATATATTCAGGTAAATCATGTAAATCTACAGCAGTATCTTCAATACAAGCCACCGCTTTTTTATCACCAATCATATTACCCAATAATCCAAGTCCGGCTTTTCTTAAATCTAGAACTTTTTTAATATCATTACCAAATACCTTAGGATAATGATATCCGAAGTTATTGTCTTTTAAATCTTGAATTAATTTATCGGCTAACTCTTCAACTTTCTCTTTAGAATCAGCTTTAACTTCTAACATTAAAACAGCTTCAGGATCTCCTTGAATAAAAAATCTATTCTTAGTTTGTTCTCTATTATTTTTAGTACAATCTAAAATCACTTTATCCATCAATTCACAAGTGAATAAATTATGATTCATGGTTGTAATAGTAGCTTTTAAACTCTCATTTACACTAGTAAAATGTGGAGTTACCATAATGCTATGAGTAGGAGGAAGGTCATCTAATTGAATCGTAATAGCAGTCATAAACGCTAAAGTTCCTTCACTTCCTGAAAGAAATTTGGCTGTGTTAACAGTATCTTGTTCACCGCCAAATAAATTTGAAGTCAAAAACTCATCAACAGCATAACCTGTATTTCTTCTATGAATTGCAGCTTTCGGAAACTCTTTTAAAATTTCATCTTGAGTTTCTTTAGAGCTTAATTCAAAGAAAATTGACTTATATATTTTCCCTTCTAAATCATCTTGAGTTGTCTTTTTACGAAATTCTTGAGAGGAAATTTCAGAAAAAGTAGCTTTAGAGCCATCGGATAAAAGAGCATCGATAGCAATCACTTTATCTCTTGTTACACCATATCGAATAGAAGTACTTCCAGAAGAATTATTTCCTACCATACCACCAATCATACAACGGTTTGAAGTAGAAGTATTCGGACCAAAAAATAATCCGTAAGGCTTTAAAAAACGATTTAAATCGTCTCTAATGATTCCTGGTTCTACAGTAATGGTTTTATTTTTTTCATCAAACGCAAGAATATTCGTAAAGTGTTTCGAAACATCAACTATAATTCCATCACTAACACATTGTCCAGCTAACGAAGTACCAGCAGTTCTAGGAACTAAAGTAATATTATGCTGTACAGAAAAATCGATTAATATTTTTATGTCTTCAATAGTTTTAGGAAAAGCAACTGCTGTTGGTGTTTTTCTATATACCGAAGCATCTGTAGCATAAATACTTTTATGAAGATTATCAAATACGAGTTCTCCTGATAATTTTTCTGAAACAATTTGTAGTTGTTTGTCTAGTGTCATGATAAATAAGGAATTTACCTTTTAATAGTTGTGTTGTTTTCTATTGATTTTTGAATCAAAACCTCTAATTTACTACAATCTGATGATTCAAAAGATCAATTTCTCTTTAAAAACTATTTTACTGAGAATTTGGCAAAAAAAGTGTTGTTATTTCATAAAAAAAAAGACAATTATTGAATTACTGAGTTTCTTTTGAAACAAGTATCAAAACAAATGAAAGAGTCTGTACCTGCAACTCCATTAATTAAATGCACTTTGTCGTATAGAACTTTTTGTAAATGTTCATTATCACGAGTATAGGTAAGAATAAAAATAGCGTAACTACCAGAAACAAAGTTGCACTCAACAATTTCATCTATTTTTTCAAGTTCTCGCATTACTTCTTTAGCAAATCGAGCTTCTCTTAAACGAATACCAGTATACGATTTTGTTTTGTAACCTAGTTTTTTCTCATCGAGAACAAACTCAGCATTTTTAATTACTCCTTCGGCAGTTAACTTTTTAATACGTTGATGAATTAAAGAATTAGAAACATTCAATTCTTCAGCGATTTGAGAAAATGCTTTTCTGGCATCATCTCTAAGTTTAGATAAAATTTGTCGATCTATGTAGTCAAATTGATTTTCCAAGAGTATAATTTTATGTTTCTAATTATACATTAAGCATTAAGTTCAGCTAAACATTTCTGAATAGTTTCATCTTGCATATCTTCATACCATTTCATTAATTCGTATACAGGAGCTCCTAAATCTTTTTCAAATAATAATTGATTCGAAGTTCCTTCGTAATTACGTTTAGCATCATCTGTTCCTAAGTTTGAAGCAAAAATTCCTGCTGCACTTACAGGTAAGAAATCCTCGTAAACCATCGGTTCTATTTTTAAATAGCCGTCATCTAATAGTTGAGGAACATCTTCCTTCCTAAATAAACGATCTTTAGAAATATTTTTAGCTTTTTCAGTGGTAAAATAATGGAAATAGGCTAATTTTTCTGAATGTAATTCAGCATAATTATCTGGAAAAACTGTAAAATTTTCTTGTAGTAATTTGTTGTATTCAGCTGCATTTTCAGCATTTGGAGAACCTCCAATTGCTTTTCGTGTTTTACCAAGTAATTCATTATATAAGTCTAACCCTTTCTGAGTTAAAGCGACTCCACGTTGTTCAATTTCCCCAAAACGAGCTTTATGTTCACCCATTTTTCCGTTTCCGTTATCATTTTTAAAAGTAACCTTTTCAGTTAGTGCTTTAAAACTTGTTTGACGTAATAGGACAGGACATTTTCTAGTTGGCGGACCTTCAATATTATCTTTCGGTGGAATATGACGAGCTTCCATATTTGCTTGTACTTTATCTATATCTAAACTTCTTGGAGTTAGATGGTTGATATGCGGACCTTTAAATGCAACTACATCTGCAATTAAACGATGCTGTTTTAGTAAAGCTTCATACATTTCATAATCTACAGTAGCCGTGTCATGCCATCTAAAAGTTTCTAAAGCTTCTTGAACAAATATTTCGGCATCTTCTTTGTTTAATCCGCCTTGTTTTTCAGATTTCTCAATGAGCTCTAAAGCTTTCTGTGTAAAGATTTGACGATCTTCTAAAATAGTTTCCACACGTTCACGTAAATTATTATCATCAATTAAATCTAAACGCAATAAAGAAGTGAAAACTCTGAAGGGAGCTTGATTTAAAGCTGTGTTTTCAATCGCTCTAAAAGCTGTAGAATGTACAGGAACGCCAGCTGTAGCTAAGTCGTAATATCCAACAGGAAACATCCCCATAACTTTAAATAAACGTCGCATCGTAAATAATTCGTACGGTTTCCCTAAACGAATAGCACCATGGCGTTCCATGTTTAGTCGAGTAATTTCTCCTGTATTGGCAAGTTGTTCTTTAATTGCAGCAGATTCAGAAAGCACAGTATCGTTAATATCATGAACTAAATCTAGTAAATCTCCGTACAGTGGAACTTCATTCTTATACATGTCAGACATGATTGAAGCAAAACGGTTACGAATATATTCTGGCGAAACAAATGCTTTTGTATCTAAATTAGAATTATCTACACTATTTTTTGATGACATAACGAATCGATTTTTATTACAAAATAAATAAATTTAATCTCTATTTTAGTTTATAAAAGTGAAATTTACTTTTAAATTAGGTTTTTTGAGTTATATTAACTTTTTAGATGTCTTTTTTGAAACAGAAAAAACAATTTTAATTTTAAAATAGCTTTTTTAAAATCAAATTGACTTTACTTTGATGAAGAACCTATAGGTTTTATGTTTGACTGCTTGAAAAAGAATGAATTTTAGTAGGTATTCATATAAACTGTGTAACAAATCAGAAATAAAATCGTCTTTTAAATAAAAATGCGATTTTCTACATGAATATATTAAGAGTTTTATTGGCTATTGTATTTCCTCCACTTTCAATTATAGATAAAGGTTGTGGATCATTTATTATCATTTTCCTGTTAACACTTTGCGGTTGGATTCCTGGTGTAATTGGTGCTTTAGTAATTCTGAACAATCCAAACAGATAATTTTTATTGTACCGTTTAAGTATTAATTTTTTCTTAAAATTTAGTTTCATTTAGGTATTCGATTAAAGTTCAAAGTATTGGTCATTATCTTTGTTACATACACCGAATACTTCAAAATGAAAAAAATATTTACGTTATTACTGTTAACAGTAATCTTATCTTCTTTCGCACAAAGCAAATTAGATTTATCTTATTATTTACCTAAAAATGTAACATACAATAAAAACATACCTACTCCAAAATCTATTATTGGTCATGAAGTAGGGGAGTGGCATATTACACACGACAAACTTTTGTATTACATGAAAGCTTTAGCTAAAGTTTCAGATAGAATTGTTATAGAAGAAAGAGGAAAAACTTATGAAGACAGACCTTTAATTTTATTAAAAATAACTTCACCTAAGAATCATAATAATTTAGAGAATATTAGAAAAAAACATATTGAAGCTACAGAAAATATAGCTATAGATATTTCTAATTTACCAGTTGTTGTTTATCAAGGTTTTTCAATTCATGGGAATGAAGCTAGTGGAGCTAATGCAGCATTAGTTGCTGCTTATCATTTAGCCGCAGCAGAAGGAAACGAGATAGAAAACTTATTACAAAATACAGTTGTTTTATTCGATCCATGTATGAACCCAGATGGAGTTCAACGTTTTTCATACTGGGCGAATAGCAATAAATCAAAAAATATAAACCCAGATCCAAACGACAGAGAATATACTGAAATTTGGCCTAGAGGAAGAACAAATCATTATTGGTTCGATATGAATAGAGATTGGTTACCTGTACAATTATCAGAAAGTAAATCTCGTGTAAAAACTTTTCATGAATGGTTACCTAATATCTTAACTGATCATCATGAAATGGGTAGTAATTCTACATTTTTCTTTCAACCAGGAATTCAAAGTAGAACACATCCATTAACACCAAAATTAAATCAAGAGTTAACAAAAGAAATAGCTACATATCATGCCAAAGCATTTGATCAACTAGGATCATTATACTATTCAGAGGAGAGTTTTGATGATTTTTACTATGGAAAAGGATCTACTTTTCCAGATATAAATGGAGGTATAGGAATTTTATTTGAACAAGGAAGTTCCAGAGGGCATGCACAAGAAACGGACAATGGAATCTTAACATTTCCTTTTACTATTCGTAATCAGTTTACTGCTACACTTTCTACTTTAGAAGCTGCTAATAGCATGCGCGTCAAGTTGCTAAAATATCAACAAAATTTTTATAAGAATTCTAAGTCTTTTGAAAAACAAAAAGCGATTGTATTTGGTGATGAAAAGGATGCTGCAAAAACGTATCATTTAGCAGATGTATTACACAGACATAAAATTAAAATACATGAGATAAAATCAGATTTTAATGAAGGAAATATAAAGTTTAAAAAAGGCAATAGTTATGCAGTTCCTTTAAATCAAAAGAATATTCGTTTAATTAACGCAATGTTTGATGTAAGAAAGAACTTTAAGGATAGTTTGTTTTATGATGTTTCTGCATGGACATTCAACCATGCTTTTGGTGTTGATTTTTCAAAAGACGTTTCATTGTCTAAAGTGGGAAAAGAAATTAAAACCCCTACATTAAAAGAAGGAAAAGTAACTATTAAAAGTGATGTTGGATATTTATTACCTTGGAATGAATACTACACACCAAGAGCTCTAAATACTATTTTAAACAAAGGATTAAGAGCTAAAGTAGCAATGAAAAACTTTAAAAATGGAGGTAATAATTTTGATTATGGAACAATCTTTATTCCAGTTCAAAATCAAAATCTAAATTCATTAGAGTTATTCAAGTTCTTATCTGAAATAGCAGAAAATAATTTTGTTGATATCACTGGAGTAAATACTGGTTTAAATCAAGGAATTGATCTAGGTAGTAATAATTTTAGAAATGTAAAAAAACAAAAAGTAGCCGTATTAGTTGGTGATGGAATCTCTCCAAGTGATGCTGGAGAAATTTGGCATTTATTTGATCAAAGATTTGATATGCATATAACAAAGTTAGATGTATCAAACTTTAGAAGAATGGATATTTCAAAATATACAACGATTATATTACCTAATACTTCGTCTTTAAGTGCTGTAATTGAAAGTAAGTTGAGAGAATGGACAAATAATGGAGGTGTTTTAATTGGTTACAAAAATGCTGCAAGATGGTTAGCGAATAGTAAGTTTATAAGATTAGATTTTAAAACTAAAAAAACTGAAGAAATTAAAAATGTAACTTTTGAGAATAGAAGATTGCATTTTGGAGCACAAGTAATTGGTGGAGCTATTTTTGAAACTTCTCTTGATAGGTCTCATCCTATTAACTTTGGTTATAAAAATACTAAGCTTGCTTTGTTTAGAAATAGTACGTTATTTATAAAACCAAGTAAAAGTAGTTTTAGTAATCCAATAAAATATACTTCAAATCCACTATTAAGCGGGTATATTTCAAAGCCTAACTTAAAATTATTAAAAGAAACAGTTCCTTTTAAAGCTAGTCAATTAGGTAGAGGAAAAGTAATAGTTTTTACTGATAATACTAATTTTAGAGCTTTTTGGTATGGGACGAATAAGCTATTAATGAATGCTGTATTTTTTGGAGATAAAATGTAGTATGTAAAAAGGAAATACTTAAAATTAGTATTTCCTTTTTTTTCTTAATTAGTTCGTTAAGATATCATCAAATTTCTTTAGATATTGATCTTTATAATCAAAAATACCTTTTATGTGACTGCCTTTTATTTTCCAAAAAAATGTATTTTTTTTATTTGAACTGCCATAAATTTTCTCAGCAAACTTAAACGGAATAATCTGATCTTCTGTACTATGGATTATTACAGTTGATTTATGAAATTGCTGTATTTCTTCATAAGTAGGAAAATCATTATTTAATAATATAGGAATTAACCATCTGTAATTTTCTAAATTAATTTCATTGGCATAGTGTTTAGCTACATCTGAAAAAGAGCTAAAAGCCGATTCAATAATAAGTCCCTTAATATCAGATGCTCTTTCTACTGCATTTGTAGTAGCAAAAATGCCTCCCATAGATACACCCCATATGATAATTGGTGTTCCTTTTACATCTTTTAAATTTTTAAATTGATCAAATACTTCTAAAGCATCATTTTTGAGAGTTTTAGAATTATTGGCTTTACCTGAAGATTCTGAAAAACCTCTCCTCTCGTATGCAAATATTTGGTAACCAGAGTTTAAAAGGCTTTCATACATAAGTTGTGCATTATTCAACGTCATAGCATTACCTAAATGATGAAAAATTGTAGCTTTTGTATAAGATGTTTTAGGTTTGAATAACGCCGAATGAATTGTTGTTTGATCTTTTAATTCTAAATAATATTCATTATGCTCAAATTTACTTGTAAATTTTACTTTATCTACATTAACATGATATATGTATGAATCTAAAGTTCTATTAAATCTAACATAAGTTATAAATATTAGAATTATTAGTATGATGGAAATAAGTATTCGTTTAATAAGTATAAGTAGTGAAACTCTTTTCATTTGTTTTTATGTATTGTTTTTACAAATGAAAAAAAAAGAAAAGATTGCTAATAAAATATGTTGTCAGTTGATACTTTTTGTTGTCAATTCAACATTTTTGTGGCGAATAAATGCTAATGTTGTAAAGCTATATACGATTAATCAGCTCATCAAAGAGAGATTTTGATACAGGAATGCTATACTTTATATGTTTTAAATTTATTTTGGCATTTTGTTTATTACCTTTTACTGAAAGTATATAATCTGGATTAACAATATATGAGCGATGCGTTTTCAATAATGAATTAAATTGACTTTGAACCTCAGTTAGAGTTGTACGAATAAGTTTTTCTTCAACCTTTTCATTGTTAAAAAAAAAGATTCTGATATAATTATTTTCAGATTTTATAAAAAGGATATTCTTTGGTTCGATATAAAAAGATTCCTTTTTCAATTTACTTTTTATTTGAATTTTCTCTATCTCTTTTATTGGTTCATTCTCTTGATTACTGTTGTTAGGTTTATCTTGAAGGTATTTTTGTCTTAAAAAGATAGTTGATACAAAAAGTAAGCTACCAAAGCCCAAAAAAATAACTTTGAACCAGTTTAAAAAGTGAAATAAATTTACTCTTTCTGGATTTTTGTTAATGCCTAATTCTGTATAAAAAAATGCAAGAACAACTGCTGCACATACAAATACAAAACTGAATATTACTTCTTCAAAAAAGTTCCAAATTTCTGTTTTTGTATAATAGCCAATAGAAAACCTATGACAAATTAGATAAGTGAATAAGGTGATAAATCCGTAACCTATTAAATATAAATTTTTATATAAAAACTTAGAATTTCCAGAATTAAAAGGCTCTAAAAAGAATAAAATAAATAAAACAAAAAATGATAATATAATACTTATAAAGAAATGAGTTCTATATGATTTACTGTATGGGAATTTCTTGTAAAGCATTAATTTTTAATATTGATATATAGCTATTGAATTTAATATATTAATAATTATTTTTTTGAAGTTAGTTTTTCAATCACCCATAATGGACCTATTAAAAGAAATTGTAAATCTTTAATAAACGATGGTTTTTTACCTTCAACTTTATGACCATAAAATTGTCCGATCCAAGCAACTACAAAAATAGTTATTGATACAACTAATAAACTAGCATGGTTGTTTATCCAATTATTACCTGCTATTGAAAGAAGAATTAATATTAGCATTTTTATAAAATACCAAAACCCTAATCTTAAATAAAAAAATAAGCATAGAAAAGTACCAACTACAAAAGCCCAATTTTCAATAAGTGGATTATATAGTTTAAAAGTATTTTTAAGTAGTGAAGGAGGTATGCACATAATTAATCCTACAACACTAAAAAATATAGCAGGTACACATATGTAATGAATAAATTGATTTGTTTCATTTTGATGGCTTATGGCGTACTCTTCAAACCATTGATTAGCTGTTCTCATAATATATTAAATTAAAAAAAGACCAGAATTGCTTCTGGTCTTTAAAGTATATAAATCTCTGTTAGTAGTATATTATTTATTTAAAGCAAAGTTAATTGGGAAGCTATATCTTACCTTAACTCTTACACCTTTTCTAATTGCAGGTTTTAATTTTGGCATTCCGCTTAGTATTGAAACTAAAGCATCTTCCAAGATTTTTCCTCCTTCTGGTCCTTTTGCTCTAATATTTACGATATCTCCGTTTGTATCTACTATAAATGAAGCAGTAACTTTTCCTTGGATGTTTTTCTTTTTTGCTTCTTCTGGATATGCAAAGTTTTCATTGATAAATTTAGAAAATTGAACATTGAAACAACTTTGAGAATCTTTTGAATTACAGTCAGAAAATAATGGAACTGAATCTACACTTTTAAATCCAAAAATATCTTTTGTGTTTTCTGGAATTTTCTTAACTCTCTTTACGTTAGAAGGTCTTTTTCCAGGAATTCTAAAGTTAATAGGTACACCATATTTAACTTTTACATTTTTCCCATTGTGTTTACCAGGTTTGAATTTTGGTAACTTCTTAATGATTCTTACAGCTTCTTTTTCTAATAATTCTCCCTTGTAAGGACCTCTTACATTTAAATCTGCAACATCACCGTTTTTGTCAATAACAAATTGTACTAATACTCTTCCTTGAATTGAAGCATCATATGCTTTTCCAGGATAAGAAAAGTTTCTGTTAATGTGATCTCTTACCATTTTATTGAAACATTTCTCTTGTTTGAAAATAGCGACCTTTTCACAATCTTCGAACAAAGGAATTTCTTCTACTAAATTAAATGGAATTTTTTCTACAACTTCTTCACTACTTAAATCTAAATTACCAACTAAAGAAGCTTTTTTCTTTAATTCAGCTAATTTGTTAGAAGTCGCACTTGATGAATTAACACCTGTTACGGCATTTCTTTTACGTATAACCCTTCTTCTAGAGGTTACTTCGACAGATATCTTTTTTGCTTTTCCGTCTTTACTTTCAACTGAACACTTGGTGATACTATTTAAATCTAAAGCTGGATCTCCAGCTGGAGTATCACAGGTTTCATCTTTTGCTTGAGAAAATGTCAATTGCTGAAATAAAAAGATAGCAGCAATTGCGAAAACTTTTTTAAACATACTTTATAGGGATTAGAGATTATCTGCGGCTAAGATATGAATTTATATCGACTAAAAAAAATTTCTTGTTTTTTTTTAATTAGTTGTTAATAAGTATCATAACTTGATATCGCATTGCATAATCAGTGATCCAAAAAGTATGCCAAGTATTTTTATGTCTATTTTACTCGCTAAAATTTATAGGTAAACTATACTTTACATTCACAGGTAATCCGTTATGTTTTCCTGGTGTAAACTTAGGAAGTTTGCTTACCACACGTTCAATCTCTTCTTCTAATTGTTTGTTTTTATTCCTAGATTTAATCAATAAATTACGAACATTACCCTTCACATCTACAGTGAATTGAAGAAAGACTCTACCAGTAATTCCATCATTTGAAGCTCTTTCTGGTTCAAAGTTTTTTGCAAAGTGCTTAGAAAACTGATTGTTGAAGCAATCACTTTTACTTTTTATATGATCTTCACATTCTGGGAAACTTGGAACTTCATCTACAATAGAAAATAAAATTTCTTGTGCGATAACTTTTTTGGTAACTAAATTTGAACGAATCTCTAATTTATCAGTATTTGTTTTAACATCTTTCTTTAAATGACCAATATCACCTAATGAATTTGCTTTACCTCTTTTTCTAACTACTCTTTTGCGTATTTTGTTAGAAGCAACATTTAATGTTATTTTCCTTTTATTATCTGATTCTTGTTTTATAGTACATTTAGATATGCTATTTAAGTCAGCGATATGTACGTTATTAGGGGTGTCACAAGTCTCGTTAGATTGTGAGCTTATTGTAGTATAAAAAAATAAAGAAACTACTATTAATAATGGGGGGTAAATGTGTTTCATTGTCGTGAGGGGAATTTTATTGTTAAATTTATCTATATCATCATTTACAAATTTCGGTTTTAAGTTATTTTAATATGTTAAGTATTATTTATTGATAGGTTAAATATGAAGAAAAAAATAAAATTAAAATAGTTATAATTTAATGATTTGCTTACAGTTATTTAATATTCAATAATTACGTAATCTCTCGGGCAAATATAATAAAAGAAAAAAGCCGACTCGTTAACATTTGTTAATAAATCGACTTTTTATTGAGTTATTCTTAGTTATTTAACTAAATTATTTCACATTCATTAATTCTACATCAAAAATAAGAGTAGCGTCTGGAGGAATTACTCCACCAGCTCCACTAGAGCCATAAGCTAAGTCAGAAGGAATAACCAAGCGTGCTTTGTCTCCAACTTGTAATAATTGGATTCCTTCATCCCATCCAGGAATTACTTGACCAACTCCAATAGCAAAATCAATTGGTTGTTTACGCTTGTATGAAGAATCAAATACAGTTCCGTCTAATAATTGTCCTTTATAGTGTACAGAAACCATTGCTCCTTTAGTTGCTTTTTTTCCTTCACCTTTTTGAATGATTTTATAGCGTAATCCACTTGGAGTTTCATCATAACCAGCAGCAACTTGATCTAAAAGTTCTTTTTGCTTAGCTTTTTCAGCAGCTTCTCTTTTTTCACGTTCTCCTTCAAAAGATCTAAAAGCCTCAACTGCATTCCAAGCTTCAGCAGTTTCACCAACTCTTAAAATTTCAACATTCATATCGTCACCTTGCTCAACAGCATCAACAACATCTTGTCCTTCAATTACACTACCGAAAACAGTATGCTTTCCGTCTAACCATGGAGTAGCAACATGAGTAATAAAGAATTGAGAACCGTTAGTTCCTGGTCCTGCATTTGCCATAGAAAGTTTTCCAGGAGCATCGTGCTTTAATTCTGGGTGAATTTCATCGTCAAACTTATAACCTGGATTTCCAGTACCTGTTCCTTGTGGGCAACCACCTTGAATCATAAAATCAGCAATAACTCTATGAAATTTTAATCCATTATAGTAAGGCTCACCTTGAGGACGAGCTGAGTTTTCTAAGTTTCCTTCAGCTAAAGCAACAAAGTTGCCAACTGTTCCAGGAGTTTTTTCGTATTCTAAATTCACTAAAATGTCTCCTTTAGGAGTAGTGAACTTTGCGTATATTCCGTTATTCATTATAAATTATTATTTGTCAGTGTTATTTTTAAGTGAGGCAAAGTTATAACTTATACCTATATTAAAGTTGTTTGAATTTACATTTCCGAAAGGCGAATATAATTTTCCACCAGAAACGTGTAAAGCTATATTGTTAGTTGCGAAATAATTGAATCCTATAGTTGGTCTTGCTACAATTCCTTCATCAGTATCTACACCAGCACCACCAGCAGCACCTCCAACTAAATTTACAAAAGCATTTACCTTATGATTCAAAAATGTATTTGTTTTTACACCAAAACCAGCCAATCCATGTGCGTAACCACCAGATCTTCCTCCATAAGCAAAACCAGCTTCACCAATTAAGTATACATTATTAAAGATATCATAAGTAAAGTTTAAAGCTAATAATTGTAAATCGGTTACCAATACATTATTGGGATCATCTGTTTTTTGAACTTTAAAATACGTCTGATTTTGTATAGATGCTGAAATTCCTTGAGTTTTAAAGTTTGTATTTGGTGTCCCGTCTGAAGTTTCAATTCCACTACTCAAGTTCATATATTTTAATCCGAAACCTAAAGTGTAAGCTTCAAAGTCTCCATCTAAAGCTCGGTAATATCCACCATGTCCGCTTAGTGCTAGATTGTCAGAAATTTTTAAATCTAATCCAGCAGAAGGATAAACAGTTAATCCGCCTTCAGGAGCAATTCTTCCACCAGCTGCACCAACAGCCAGTTTTCCAAAAACATTGATATACTTTGATTGATACGGATGATAACCAGCACCAACAAATAAATCCATAAAACCAGCTCTTAATCCTTTATATATAGCATCGGTATGTGCAAATAAAAATGTATTCTCGTTTACATACTTCTGATATTCGAAACCTAATACATATAACGTAGTATCTAAAGGATCTCCATTATCTTTTTTAGAATCTCCGAAAGGGAAGAAGAAGTCGAAACGAACTTGCTGTGTGTTTTTAACAACAGGTCTTTTCCAATATGAATCCTTACCCAAAGTGTTTGTGAATTCTTGATTTGCATTTTCATAATCTGTATATCTGAAAATACTTGGAATTTCAACAAAGAAAGAAACAGAATTATCTTTAATACTACCAGTATAAAAGTTTAAATGACTGAATTGTACTCCAAAACTATAGTTTTTCTTTTTGTATTGTAAACCAATATTTGGATTGATAAATGCTCCATCATTTACTAAAACTCTATAACCACCACCGCCACCGAAGTGGAAGTTAGCATCAAAATAAAGATTGTCAATTATTTTTTTGTTGATTCCTAGTTCTGCACCTAAAGTGAACAATCCACCTTGATCTCCAGTTACAGCAAAATGAAAACCAGCTCCACCATATAACCAATCGTTAAAAGGAATTTGATAATGCAATCCGACCAATCCCATTGTAGATTCAGTAAATGTGGCATTATCTGGCATAGAAACCGGAATAAAATTCAAACGAACTCTGTTGTTTAATTCTTTTCCTTTTAATTCAGAAATGTCTTTTTGACCAAATACGGTTGTAGTCACAAAAAGAAGAAAAATGAACTGAATCGTTTTTTTCATAAATCAAAAATTAATTGAATTCACTAGTAAAATGTAATTTCACTGTTGGAAATTTACTTTGTGTCATTTGAATGGTAAACGGAGAATCTGCTAAGAAAACTAATTGTCCCTGTTTGTCTTTAGCTAAATAACGTTGCTTTACTCGTTTGAATTCTTTGAATTCTTCGTTCTTTTCATCTTCAGGTTCTACCCAACAAGCTTTATGTACAGCAATGTTTTCGTATGTACATTTAGCATTGTATTCATGCTCTAAACGGTATTGAATTACTTCGTACTGAAGTGCACCAACGGTACCAATAATTCTTCGTCCGTTCATATCTAAAGTAAATAACTGTGCAACACCTTCATCCATTAATTGGTCTAAACCTTTATATAATTGTTTTGCCTTTAAAGGATCTGCATTATTTACATAACGGAAATGTTCTGGAGAGAAACTCGGAATTCCTTTGAAGTTTAATTTTTCTCCTTCAGTTAATGTATCTCCAATTTTGAAGTTACCTGTATCGTGAAGTCCAACAATATCACCAGCAAAAGATTCTTCAACAATTTCTTTCTTTTCAGCAAAGAAAGCATTCGGACTAGAAAACTTTACTTTTTTGTTATTACGAACGTGTAAATATGGAGTATTTCTTTTGAATGTTCCTGAAACGATTTTTACGAAAGCTAAACGGTCTCTGTGTTTAGGATCCATATTTGCGTGAATTTTGAAAACAAATCCTGTTAATTTATTTTCTTTAGAGTCCACTAAACGAGTATCCGACATTTTAGGTTGTGGATTTGGAGCAATATCAATAAAACAATCTAATAATTCTTTAACTCCAAAATTATTTAGTGCAGAACCAAAGAACACAGGTTGTAATTGTCCATCATCATAAGCCTTTTTATCAAAGTCAGGATATACTTCATAAACCAGTTCTAATTCTTCACGAAGTGTATCAGCAGCATCTTCTCCAACAAGTTCATCTAATTTAGGATTGTTTATATCATCAAATTCAACACCTTCAGAAATAGTTTGCTTGTTATCACCAGAGAAAATATTGATTTTCTTTTCCCAAATGTTATAGATTCCTTTAAAGTCGTAACCCATTCCGATAGGGAAACTTAAAGGTGTAACTTTTAATCCTAATTTTTGTTCAACTTCGTCTAAAAGATCAAATGCATCTTTACCTTCACGGTCCAACTTATTGATAAAAACAATCATTGGGATATTACGCATTCTACAAACTTCAACTAGTTTTTCAGTTTGTTCCTCGACACCTTTTGCTACATCAATAACAACAATCACACTATCTACAGCAGTTAACGTTCTAAATGTATCTTCAGCAAAATCCTTGTGACCAGGAGTATCAAGAATATTAATTTTCTTTTCTTTATAATTGAAAGCTAGAACAGAGGTTGCAACAGAAATACCACGCTGACGTTCAATTTCCATGAAATCGGAAGTAGCACCTTTTTTAACTTTATTACTTTTTACAGCACCAGCTTCTTGAATGGCTCCACCAAAAAGTAATAGTTTTTCTGTTAATGTTGTTTTACCCGCATCAGGATGAGATATAATTCCGAATGTTCTTCTTTTTTGTATTTCTTCTAAAAAACTCATTAGCTATAATTGAGGGCGTAAAGATATATCTAATTCAAAAAAGAGCCAAGTGTTTAGAGTTTTATCCAATTACTAAAGAAGTGTTTATAAAAAAGAAAAGCGCAAGTACTATGACTCACACTTTTCTACTAATCTAAAATGAAATTTGAAGGCTTATTTTTTCTGAATATTTTTCATGAAAGCTCTAATTTTTTGAATGATTTCTTTGCCATCTTCTTCCAAAGCAAAATGACCTGTATCATATATATTATAATCTATTTTTTTAACATCTTTTTTGAATGCTGCTGCACCACTTTCAGGGAAGAAAGCATCGTTTTTACCCCAAACAATTAAAAGAGGAGGTTGATTGTCTCTTAAATATTGCTGCCATTTTGGATATAGTTTTACATTGTTTTGATAATCGTAAAATAAATTTAAATGCATTTTATGTGAACCTGGTCGAGATAATCTTAAATAATCTAAGTTCCAAGTATCTGGATTTACATTTTCCGGATCTCTTGTTCCATGCGTGTATTGCCATTCTAATCCTTCTAAAGAAAAAGCAGGTAATAAGGCATTTTCAGTTTCTTCGTTACGATTTGCCCATAACTCTCTAATTCCTTTCCACGCATCACCTAAACCTTCTTCGTAAGCATTACCGTTTTGATTTATAATAGCTGTAATTCTTTCTGGATGTGCAGTTGCTAATCTAAAACCAATTGGAGCCCCATAATCTTGAATCATTATGGCATAAGAATCAATTCCTTTTTCTTCTAAGAATGTATTAATCGTATTAGCAATGTTATCGAAAGTATATTCATATTGATCAATAGGAGGGAAGTCACTATTACCAAACCCAGGGTAATCAGGAGCAATAAGATGATACTCATCTGCAAGTTGTGCTAACACTTTTCTATATTGATGAGATGAAGTTGGGAAACCATGTAATAAAACGATAGTTGGATTTTTCGGATTTCCTGCTTCTCTGTAAGCAATTGATACTCCATTAACGGTTTGCTTTTTATATTTAATTTGTGTCATTGTGTTTTGTTGTATTGTTGTTGTTTGTTTTTGTATTTCTTTTTTCTGACAACTAATTGCCAAAGCGATAAAAGAAAAGAGTAAAGGTTTTAGAAGTTTCATGTAGTTTGTTTTATAATTTTCTATCTGTTTCTTTAATTTTCAAATCATTGATACTAGCGTATCGTTTTTTCATAAGTCCGTTTTCATCAAATTCCCAGTTTTCATTTCCATATGCTCTAAACCATTGTCCTTCATCATTTTCATATTCATATTCGAACCTCACTGCAATACGATTTTCAGAAAAAGCCCACAACTCTTTTTTAAGTTTATAGTTAAGTTCTACATTCCATTTATTCGATAAAAAAGCTTGTACTTCTTTTCTACCATTAATAAATTGATCACGATTTCTCCATTCGGTATCTATTGAATATGCTTCAGATACTTTAATAGGGTTTTTACTGTTCCAAGCATCTTCTGCCATTTGAACTTTTTGTTTAGCTGTCTCCAAAGTAAATGGAGGTAATGGATGTTTTTTCATGTTTTTATTTTTAGTTACCGAACATTCGGTAAAATTTAAATTTAAAATTTTTTACTGATCTAAATATTCATTTTCTATTTGTACTAAAGTATTTTCAAAAACAGAAATATCATTAAGTCCTTTGGTAACGATTAAACTACCTTGAATTTTAATTAAAGTTTGATATGCTTTTTCTTTTGCGTTAGTAGGGGAGAAGTCCAAAGCAAGACCTAATGTTTCAAATGTATTGATCCATTTTTGCATTCCTCCACTAATTTGACTTTCAAATAATTCTAAGCTAGACTGCATAGATAATGCTCTAAAAATACAAGTTTCTTCTCCGCCTTCATATAAAACTCTAACTGCTTCTAAACCTGTTTTCAATCTTTCTTTAGGATTTTTTTCTGTATTTAATAATTCAAAAAAAACTTTTTCATCAACCCAATTATCAATGTGATTTAAAACGGCATCAGCCATACCTTTTTTTCCATCAGGAAATCTATGATATAAACTAGCTTTTTTTAATCCAGTTGCATCAGATAAATCTTTTAAACTAGTACCTTCATATCCTTTCGAACGGAATGCTTTACTTAATCCGGCTAAAATTTCAATATCTAATACTTTTTGTGGTCTCATGAGACAAAGATATAAAAATATTTTAAATTACCGAACGATTGGTAAAAAAAATATACTAGAGCAAAAATTTGTTTTAATTTAGCTCTAGTATTAGAACTATTCAATAATTTCAACAGTCATTGGAATATCTACGAGCGGCCAATCGTCACTACCAACTCTAACCTGTGCGATTTTTTCAATAGTAGAGAACCCAGAAATTACTTCACCAAATACAGTATGGTTTCCATCTAGGTGTTTTGCGCCGTTTTTACTTTGTACAATGTAAAAGTTAAAAGGACTAGATAATTTTTTTGGATTATTTTCTGCATCTTTGGCTGCAGCTAGTGAACCGTAGCGATGTCTTCTTCTTTTTCTGATCTCTGGTTTTAATCGATAATGTTGATATTTTTTTCTAAATCTAGCAGTAGATTGTAAATCAGAATCACCTCCTTGAACAACAAATCCTTTTGTTACTCGATAAAAATATGCAGTATTAAAATATTTAATTTTAGTTAAAAAAATAAAATTAGCTCTATGGATAGGAGTATCGTTATATAATTTCAATTTAATATTTCCAAAGCTAGTTTTTATGATAACTTTTGTTTCTTTATTTAATTCTCCATATTTCTTAAAAAACTCTTGAGCATTTTTTTTAGTTAAAGTATCCCAGCTAGGTGTTATTTCCTTTTTTATTACTAGTTTCTTTTTTTCATCTTCTTTTTTTATGATAGCAGGCTCAGCTTTTGGCTGTATTGTTTCTTTTTTAGTTTGTGTACAATTCCACACCGAAAAGCAGATAAAGAATAAGATAAAAAATCTTAAAAATTTCATGAGTTTTATTTTAATGAAAGTGTAAATATAGTTGATGTTTACATAAGAATGATTTATATCTACACTTTTTGTAGGAGATATAATTCCTTACATTTGTATTGTATGACAGAAAACGTAATTTTAGTTGATGAGCAAGACAATGAAGTTGGATTAATGCCTAAAATGGAAGCTCATGAAAAAGCATTACTTCACAGGGCTTTTTCAGTATTTATATTTAATGATAAAAACGAATTAATGCTTCAGCAAAGAGCTAAGGAAAAATACCACTCTCCTTTGTTGTGGACCAATACTTGTTGCTCACATCAAAGACAAGGCGAACATAATATTGAAGCTGGAAAAAGACGTTTACAAGAAGAAATGGGTTTTTCTTGTGATTTAGAAGAAGTTTTTTCTTTTATATACAAAGCTCCTTTTGATAATGGTCTTACTGAACATGAATTAGATCATGTAATGATTGGATATTACAACGGAGAACCAAAAATTAATCCTGAAGAAGTAGAAAGTTATAAATGGATGTTATTAGATGATGTAAAATCTGATATCAAAAAAAATCCTCATGAATATACCGCTTGGTTTAAAATAATTTTTGAAAAATCATACGACAAAATAGCTAACTTTAATCATAACAAATAAATGCCTAGAGTAACTGTACACAGAAAAGCTCATTTTAATGCAGCTCATAGATTATATAGAAAAGATTGGTCTGATGAGAAAAATTTTGAGGTATTCAATAAATGTAGTAACACCTATTTTCATGGTCATAATTATGAGTTAATAGTATCTTTAACAGGAGAAATTGATAAAGAAACAGGTTATGTTTATGATTTAGGAAAACTAAAACAGATCATAAAAGAAGAAATAGAAGAAGCTTTTGATCATAAGAACTTAAATATAGAAGTTGAAGAGTTTAAAGATCTAAATCCAACAGCTGAAAACATTTCTGTAGTTATATATAACAAATTGAGAACACATATATCAGAGGACTTAGATATGGAAATTACGTTATATGAAACTCCGAGGAATTTTGTAACTTACTCAGGAAGTTAATATTACTCAAAAAAATGCTTAATCAATTCATCAAATTTAGACCCATATTAAAAGAAAAGATATGGGGAGGTAGCAAGTTACGTACACATTTAAATAAAAACTCTGAATCTGATAACTTAGGCGAAAGCTGGGAGATTTCTGATGTAAAAGGTGATACTTCTGTAGTTTCTAATGGAGATTTAAAAGGAAAAGATTTGAAAGAATTAATAAAAACTTATCAAGCAGATTTAGTTGGTGATAAAGTTTTTAAGCAATTTGGAAATAAATTTCCTTTACTGATAAAGTTCATAGATGCTAAAACTCCATTAAGCATTCAATTGCATCCAAATGATAAATTAGCTAAAGAGCGTCATGATTCATTTGGTAAGACGGAAATGTGGTACGTGATGCAAGCAGATGAAAAAGCGAACTTAATTGTGGGATTTCAGCAAAACAGTAATAAAGAAGAATATTTAAAACATTTAAATAATAAATCACTTTTAGATATTTTAAATGTAGATGAGGTTAAAAAAGGTGATGTGTATTTTATTCCTACTGGAAGAATTCATGCTATTGGAGCAGGAGTTTTATTAGCTGAAATTCAACAAACTTCAGATATTACGTATCGTATTTATGATTGGGATCGTCAAGATTCAGAAGGAAATTATAGAGAATTACATACAGAATTAGCTCTAGACGCCATAGATTTTACTGCTATTCCTGATTATACAACTTCTTACGATGAAAGCTTGAATTCTTCATCAGAAATCGTATCGTGTCCGTATTTTACAACGAATGTTTTACCGATCGAAGGAGAATTATTCATAAATCATCAAGACAAAGATAGTTTTGTAATATACATGTGCGTATCTGGTAAGGTTAGTTTTGTACACAAAAATCAAGAAGAAATTTTAATAGCTGGCGAAACAGTATTAGTTCCTGCAAAACTCAAAGAATTTAAGCTTAAATCAGTTGAAAAATCTGAACTCTTAGAGGTGTATATAAGATAAAAAGCCCAAAATCTACGTTTTGAGCTTTTTAAACAAACAAACCAAATTAACTTACAAAAGAATTTACTCAAACATAGTCAGATTACTATCAGCGACAAAACCGACTCCATATTATAAATGTTAAAGTTTTGGTTTTTTAACATTTTTAAAGTGCTATTTTCAGAATATGTAAATATGTATCTTTGACCCATTCTAATGACCATTTTTTATGAAAATTATCGCAATGATTCCTGCTCGATTTAACGCAAGTCGATTCCCTGGGAAACTGATGAAAGACTTAGCAGGGAAACCTGTTATTTTACGTACTTATGAAAGTGCATTACATACGAAATTATTCGATGACGTATATGTTGTAACCGATTCAGATGTTATTTATGATGTAATTAAGGCTGCAGATGGAAAGGTAATTATGAGTAAAAAAGAACATGATTGTGGTTCTGATAGAATTGCTGAGGCTGTTGAAGATTTAGATGTGGATATTGTGATTAATGTTCAAGGAGATGAACCTTTTATAGACGAAGTTTCACTGAGTAAATTAATTGAAGTATTTAAAGACGATATGAATCATGAAATAGATTTAGCTTCTTTAAAAGTAGAAATGAATACTATAGAAGATATAGAAAACCCTAATAATGTAAAAGTAATTACCGATCAGAACGATTTTGCAATTTATTTTTCAAGATCTGTAATTCCTTATCATAGAGATCAAACTTTAAAAGTGAAGTATTTCAAACATAAAGGTGTTTATGCATTTAGAAAAAATGCTTTAATGGATTTTTATAATACACCAATGACTCCTTTAGAAGCAGCAGAAAAAATAGAAGCAATTCGTTATTTAGAAGTAGGAAAAAAAATAAAAATGATTGAAACTTCTGTAGAATCTATCGGTATAGATACACCTGAGGATTTAGAAAAAGCTAAAAAATTATTTTAAAAATGTATAAAGATATTAAAGTAATTGCCTTTGATGCCGATGATACCTTATGGGTAAATGAAACTTATTTTAGAGATGCAGAAAATGAATTTGCTGCTCTCTTAAATGATTACGAAACTGAAAATAAAATTCATCAAGAGTTATTCAAAAAGGAAATAGATAATTTAGAATTGTACGGATATGGTGTAAAAGGTTTTACACTTTCTATGATAGAATGTGCTTTAGAATTATCTAACTATCAAATACCTCAGAAAACTTTAGATCGAATCCTTAATATTGGTAAAGAAATGTTAGAAAAACCAATAGAGTTACTAGATGGAGTAGAAGAGGTTTTACAGCAACTCCAAGGAAAGTATAAATTAATTGTAGCAACTAAAGGTGATTTACTAGATCAGCAACGTAAACTAGAGAAATCTGGAATTTCTAAATATTTTCATCATGTAGAGGTAATGAGTGAAAAAAAGCCTATTGACTACAAAAAAATGTTACAAAGATTAGATATTAATCCTGCGGATTTATTAATGATAGGAAATTCTTTAAAATCAGATGTGTTGCCTCTAATTGAAGTAGGAGCTTCAGCAATTCATATTCCTTTTCATACTACTTGGGCGCACGAAACAGTGTCTAAAGAACAAAAGTCAACAACAGATTACAAAACATTGTCTAATATTAAAGAAGTTATCGATTTATTAAAATGAAATCATATTTAGATATTGAAACTTGGAATAGGAAAGAAATATATGAACATTTTTTAACGTTAAATGATCCTACTTTTGCAACTGTGGTAAATGTAGATGTTACTAATGTGTATAGTATCTGTAAAATAAAACAAAAATCTTTTTTTACAACATATTTGCATGAGTGTACTAAAGCATTAAATTCTGTAGAAAATTTTAGATATAGACTTGAGGAAGATAAAATCACAATTTATGAGAAGTTAGATGCTTCAGCAACAATTTTAAGAGAAGATAAAACTTTTGGTTTTTCATTTATAGAGTTTGATGAAGATTATGAAGTTTTTCATCATAATTTTTTAGCTGAAAAAGAACGTATTTTAAACTCAACCCACCTTTTTCCTCCAAAATACTCTTTAGGATGTTATCACTGTTCTGCTATCCCTTGGTTTACGTTTACAAGTCATAAAGAACCAGTTTCTGGAGATAAAAATAGTAGTGTTCCACAATTGTCTTTTGGTAAAGTATTTAAGGGGAATTCTAAACTATTAATGCCCGTAGCAGTTAATGTGAATCATGCTTTGGTAGATGGGTATCATGTTGGTAAGTTTTTTGAAAATTTTCAGAAGGGTTTAGATAAAATCGAGTAATTTTGTCAAAAATTTTAATTATGGCAAGCGTTAAAAATTTAAAGAAAGATATCAATTATACTCTAGGAGATATTATTGAAGAATGTTATTTATGGGAGTTAGAAAACCCTGGAGCTGATACTGCTACATCTCAAGGAATAATTGACGAAGCTATTACTGCTTTTGATGAATTATTAGATAAGGTTAATGCTAAAGATGTAGAAAATAAAAGATCTCACTTTAAAAGCATAAGTTCTGAATTAGAACAAAAAGCAAAAGCTTTAGTAGACAAAGTTAATGCTTTATAAAAACACTTATTAATTAGTTAATTAGCTCTATTTCTTTAAGAAATAGAGCTTTTTTTTGGTAGTATTTTAACAAAATGCTTTTTATTTTTTTGTATATTTAAAATGTAATAATTCAAATTCCCTTAACTTATGCCTAGAGCAATGTTCGAATATACCAAGGTGGTATTACAAAAAGTGAGTTTTAATACAGAACTATTTTGTAAAGAATTAGAAAAAGCAATGAAAAGATTATTACCCTATGAAGTAGATGAATTAGTTATTTGGGTAAAGCAATATACTGCTAACAAACCAGAACTTTATGTTTGTATGGGAGTAATTGATAATAAATAAAAAAAAAGAAGCTTTAAAGCTTCTTTTTTAGTTTCTACAAAATATAATTTAATTACTGATTTCTTCTATTTCTTCCTCTTCTTTCTTTAAATCGTTTTATCATGTTTTTATTGAAACGATGTTCTAAAATTTCTAACTTTAAAACCTTTTTAGCAGACAAGAATACTAAAAGATCATTATGAAAAGAAGCTTTAATTTCTTCATGAGAAGCTTTTATTTTGTGGAATAACTTTAAATATCTTTTAGCTTCATCTTCGCTAACGTTATCTAATCCACCAGCTGATCTAATCTTATTTCTAATTTCTTCTTTTTCTTGTTTGTATAACTTACGCTTGGCTTTATCAAATTTATTATACAAAGGCCAAAATTTTTCTGCTTCTTGTTCAGATAAATCTAAATTCTCAGTAATAAAAGCTATTTTTTTTGCTCTCATTATTTTTGACTTATCTGGTCTTTGTGCATATGTAGTAAAAACTACAAAAGTTACTATTAAAAAAAGTATTGTTTTTTTCATTTCTTCAAATTTCATTTACTGTATTTCGTCTAGTAAAGATGAATTGTCAATATTATCTAAATAATCTTCTACGCTATCATTTTCAAGCGTGTAAGATAAGTCATTTTCCGAAAAATCTTGATCATCAAATAGTAAAGCTAGTTCATCTGTTGTTACATCATTATTTTCGAACCAATCGTCTATAGTAACAATATTTTCTTCCGTAGAAGGATTTGTATTTATAAATTGAATACTAATAAATATTAATATTGAGGCAGCTGCTGCATAAGATGTAAACTTTACAATTCTCTTTCGTAGTGAAATTACTTTTGTTTTATTGCTAGTATCATCCTTAGTTTTATCAAGAATTTTATTTTCTAAAGTATCTAAATAAGATTCAGGAATTTCAAAACCACATTTTTCTGGCAAATCATCTACTATCAATTTACTCATTAGATCGTTTTCCAAATCATTAAAGTAATTATCTGGCATATTGAAACCAGTATTCTTACCAAATTTTTGGTTCAAAAAATCGTCGTTATGTTCTTTGTTTTGATTCATTTCTATTAGTTAGACCTCAGAAATACGAAAAGGTTTAATTATAATTTTTAATAAATTCTTCAATTTTTTTTACGGCATGAAAATACGATGCTTTTAAAGCTCCAACAGATGTATCTAAAACATCAGAAATTTCTTGATACTTTAGGTCATCAAAGTATTTCATATTAAAAACTAGCTGTTGTTTTTGTGGAAGTGTAGCTATTGCTTTTTGTAAGATGATTTGTATTTCGTCGCCAGAGAACCAATCATCACTTTTTAAATTTGAAACGATTTGTTGTTTATAATCAGAAATATCAACATTATTCTGTTTTGCTCTCTTATTTAAAAAAGTAATGGCTTCGTTAGTTGCTATTCTATACATCCAAGAGTACAACTTACTTTCCCCTTTAAAATTATCGATACTTTTAAATATTTTAATAAAAGTATTTTGTAATACATCATCAGTATCGTCGTGCGATATTACTATTTTTCTTATGTGCCAATACAAACGCTCTTTGTATTGCGATATTAAATTACGAAATGCAGCTTCTTTAGTAGCTACATTTCGTAATTGTGATACTAATGTAATTTCGTCAGTCAAATGAATTGGTTTTTCATTATGACTTTAAAATTAGTAAAAGGTTTAATTTAAAAAAAGAATTATTTTCTTCTAGAGCATCCAAACAAGCGTTTTTCTTCGATCATCTCAGAAATTCCTGATGGTAATAATTCTTGCCAACCATCTTGTCCTTCTTGAATCTTTTTTAATACTTCTCTAGAGAAAATAGATAATATTTCAGGATCAAAATCCTCAATGTCTACAAGTCTACCATTAATTTTAAAGAATTTGTATAATTCTTTAATTCTCGGATGTACTTTTAATGTATTCATTTGTTTCTTTGTCCTTGTACGGATAAAGATATATTTTAAGATCTTTATAGAATAATTTCCCAAAAGCTTCTAAAATACCACCACTTATATTGCGGTAATATTTCTCATCAAAGATTTGAACTAGGTTATTAACCCCCATAGCAAGTCCCATTCTTTCTTTGGTAAATTCGCTAAAGTATTCTACTAATCTGTAGTATTCTTGATAATTTGTAATCATTACATTCTGACCTAATGAACATAATAATTCTGCACGGTCTAAGAAGTCACGTTCGTTAATTTCACCTTCAGCTCTTAAATTACTTAGCGTGATTTCGAAAATAATTTGTGTTTTTTCTGGGTTTACTTTTTTCTCGTTTAAGAATTGAATTTTAGACTTTTCGAACATATCCATGTTAACTTTAGTTACTGGTCTAAAGCTTCCACGTAGGGCAAGAATATTCTTTTTGTATAAAACTTGAGCAGGTAATAAATTGTTTCCATCAGGACCAAACATTACAGCGTTTGTCATACCATTTTTAACAAGTTGTAAACTCATCAAACGATTATCTACATACATAAAACGAGGACCAGAGAAATTAATCATATCAATTTCTAGTTTATCCTTGTCTATATTGTCATAAAAAGATTTTAAAAGTTCTTTAGGATTGTCGTTTAAATAAAAAGCACCATAAATTAAGTTCACTCCTAAGATACCTAAAGTTTCTTGTTGAAGTTTTGCTTCTGTTTCTTTAAAACGTAAGTGTAGTACTATTTCATTATAATCTTCTAACGGATCTAATTGAAAACGGATTCCAACCCAACCATGTCCTTTAAATTTTTTAGCAAAATCAATTGTTGTTACAGTATTTGCGTAGCTAAAAAATAATTTTTCAGGATGTTTTTTACGATCTAAACGGTCTTCAATTAAATTAATTTCATGCCTAAGCATTTTCTTAAGTCGAGATTCTGTGACATAACGCCTATCATCTTCAATACCATAAATAGCATCAGAGAAATCTTTATCATAAGCACTCATTGCTTTTGCAATGGTTCCTGAGGCTCCTCCAGCTCTAAAGAAATTTCTTGCAGTCTCTTGTCCAGCACCAATTTCAGCAAATGTCCCGTAGATATTAGAATTTAAGTTAATTCTAAGAGCCTTCATTTTAGAAGTTGGGACACTGCTTATTTTTTGATCCCCTTTTAAGATTATAGCCATTTTAGTTGTTTTTGTTTACGTTGACAAATGTACTGAAAATAGAAAGTATCAGTCAATTTTTATCTTATTTTTGTAGAGACAATGAATGATAAAAAAGAGTTAAAAGTAACATTTTTAGGAACAGGTACATCCACAGGTGTACCAATGATTACAAGTAAAAGTCCTGTAAGATTTTCTGAGAACCCAAAAGATAAGAGATTAAGATCATCTGTTATTTTTTCTTGGGAAGATAAAGGTGAAGAAATCAATTATGTGATTGATTGTGGTCCAGATTTTCGTCAGCAAATGATTAAAGCTGATGTAGATAGTATCAAAGGTATTTTATTTACTCATGAACATGCAGATCATATTGCTGGTTTTGATGAAATTAGACCATATTATTACAAAATGGGTCCAGTTCCTATATATAGTGATGCAAGAGTTTTAAAATCATTAGAAAAAAGATACGAATATATTTTTACCACTGAAAATAGATATCCTTCAGCTCCAGAAGTAAAATCACATGTAATTTCTAAGGATGATGTTTTTGAATTTCATGGAGTAAAAATAACTCCCATTAGAGTAATGCATGGAGATTTACCTATTCTAGGTTATCGTTTTGGAAATATTGCTTATTTAACAGATGTAAAATGGATACCTGAAGAGGAGAAAGAGAAATTAAGAGATTTAGATATTTTAATTACTACAGCTTTACGTTTAGACTCTCATAAAACACATGCTACTTTAGAAGAGGCATTGACTCTAGTGGAAGAACTAAAGCCAAAACAAGCTTATTTTAGTCATATTAGTGAGTTACTTGGTTTTCATGCAGAAATTGAAAAGGATTTACCAGAAAATGTATTTTTAGCTTATGACACCTTAGAAGTGAGTGGAACATAAATTTTTTAGCTTTTCGTTACGCTATAAGATTGAAATGATTTCTATATTAATATTTTAGATAGGAACCATTTAAAAAATAAAAACCATCAATTCATAATTGATGGTTTTCTTAATATATATGTTTTGATATTAATTATCTTCTAAAGAAAAATTAATAGGGAACCCATATTTTACAGAAACAGGTTTTCCGTCTTTTGTTGCTGGTTTAAACTTTGGTAAATTAGAAACTACACGAACCGCTTCATCATTTAAAATTTTACCTCCTTTAGGTCCTAAAGTTTTAATGTTAGTAACATTTCCGTTCTTATCGATGATAAAACGCACCCAAACTTCACCTTCTTGTTTGTTTAATAAAGCTTCGTTAGGATAAATGAAATATTCTTGTATATGTTTGATCATTTCTGAATTGAAACATTCTAATTGATCACCATTACTTTCACAATTTGGAAATGCAGGAATAGCATCTACTGTACCAAACTTTTGTGCAGCTCTTAGTTCTTCTCTTGATAAACTATTTTTTAAAGCAGCTAAGTTTGTTTTAATTTTTAAAGACTTTAAGTTTGAAGATCCTTCAATAGTAGATACACCAGAACTATTTAATTGATTAGCCTCAGTAGCTGCATGTTTTTTTCTTCTTTTCAAGAAACGTTTCTTAGAAGCAGATACTCTAACACTAATTTGTCTTGACTTTTTATCCTTTTTATTTTTTGTTTGTTTAACTGTACATTTTGTAATACTGTTTAAATCTTCAATTAACTTTTCATCAGTATCACAAGTTTCCTTTTGACCCCATGCGATGGTGGTCGCTATTAAAAATGATAAGTATATTATTTTTCTCATAAGTTGGGGATTAATTATTTACACACTATTATGACACATTTTATCCCGAAAGTCACAATGTTTAACGAATTAGACTTTAAAATGTTTCATTTCTTACATCAAAATAAAGAAAAAAATCAGTTAAAAAGTGTTAAACATCGATAAACGGTTCGTTTTTAACTTTTATTGAGCAATTTTAATAGTTTATCGGCACTAAAAAAAGGTGTAGTTTTTCCATTGTTTAACTCATGGATTTCTTTTTTTAATTGATCATTCACGTCAGTGTTATCGTAGAAACGTCTTTTTAATTCTTGTTCTATAGTTGAAAATAACCAATGTTTATTTTGGTTATTTCGTCTTTTTTCAAAATAACCAGAAGTTCTAGCAGAATCAATGTAAGATAATATCATTTCATATATAGCATCAATTCCAGAATTTTTAAGTGCGCTTGCTGTGAGTACTTTTGGTTGCCAACCATTTTCTTTTGGAGGATATAAATGCAAAGCTCTATTAAATTCAACTTTTGCGATTTTGGCATTTTTTACATTATCGCCATCTGCCTTATTAATTACAATGGCATCAGCCATTTCTATAATTCCACGTTTAATTCCTTGTAATTCATCACCAGCACCAGATAATTTTAATAACAAGAAAAAATCTACCATAGAATGTACAGCAGTTTCACTTTGACCAACACCAACGGTTTCAATAATAATAGTATCAAAACCAGCAGCTTCACATAAAATTATACTTTCTCTAGTTTTTTGTGCAACACCACCAAGTGATGTACCAGAAGGAGAAGGACGAATAAATGCATCTTTATCAACAACAAGTTGTTCCATTCTAGTTTTATCACCTAAAATACTTCCTCTATTCACTGAACTACTAGGATCTACAGCTAAAACAGCTACTTTTTTTCCTATAGAAGTTAAATGTTTTCCAAAACTTTCAATGAAAGTACTTTTTCCAACACCGGGTACACCCGTAATTCCAATTCTAATAGATTTATTTGCGTAAGGCAGGCATGCATTTAAAATTTCATTAGCTTTTTGTTGATGTCGTTTGTTTGTACTTTCAACCAATGTAATAGCCCTACTTAGAAATGTAATATCTCCGTCAAGGATTTTAGCCACAAATTCTTTGGTATCAATTTTTTTCCTTCTATTCAGTTTTATCTTTTCTGCAGAAGTTTTACTGGTAGTTTCTGGTTGTAAAACTCCATCTTTTTCCGATAAATTTGATTTTGAATTAGTTGCCATAAATCAAGGTATACATCATACTATTTGTAAATTTAGAAATAAAAAATTATTCAAAATGCAACGCGTTAAAAAATGTGTCGTCTTTAAGACAAGAAATCAATAAATGAAATCAACTAAACAATTTCATCAAAAATTAATTCGGGCCTGTCAAAAGAATGACAAGAAAGCACAATTACAGCTTTACAAAAGTTATAGTAAAGCAATGTTTTTAGTTGCTTACAGATATGTAAAGGATCAATTTTTGGCGGAAGATATTATGCAAGAAGCTTTTATAAAAGCATTTAAAAATATAACCAGTTATAAAGGAGAAGTAAGTTTTGGAGCTTGGTTAAAAAAAATTGTTATAAATCAGAGTATTGATGAGCTTAAAAAGAAAAAGTTAGTAATGGTTTCTATCAATTCTGAAATTCATAAAGTACAAGAAGAGAACAGTACTTGGGAAATAGATAATTCAGTAACATCACAAATGATTATTGAAGCTATTAATAAACAAAAAGAAAAATATAGGTTAGTACTAACACTGTATTTACTGGAAGGATATGATCATAAAGAAATTTCAGAAATACTAGGAATTACAGAAGTTACCTCTAGAACTCATTTAATGAGAGGAAAAAAGTTAATAAAAGAACATTTAAAATTTACAAACCATGCCGAAGGATATTAGAAACGTAGTAAGAGATTTTGAAATGGAAAATATTGAGCTATCTCAAAATCATGAAGCAAGATTCTTAAACAAATTAGAAGAGGCATTTCCTGAAAAAAAGAAATCATTTCAATGGTTATATGCTGTAGCATCTATAGTTGTTTTATTGGGCTTAGGTATTAAATTTTATCCTAATCATATAGAATCAACCAAAGAAAATGTAGAAACCGAACAAGTTAATTTAGGAGAGATATCTCCTGAAATGAAGAAAATAGAAGATTATTATTTAACAGCTATAAATTATGAAATAGCAAGTTTAAATGAGACTCAAAATAATAAGGCCTTATTAGATGAGTATTTTGAGAAGATTAGTAAGCTAGATACAGATTATAAAAGGTTAAATCAGAAATTAAAAAAAGAAGGTATAACCAATAAAACAATCAATTCTTTAATTACAAATCTTCAATTACGTTTACAACTTTTAATTCATTTGAAAGATCAATTAAATGATCTGCAAACTAAAGAAAACAACAATGAGAGTATCGTTATATAAAACAACAGCATTCGTATTATTACTAAGTACATTTCATGTGTTTAGTCAGAAAAAAGACAAGAATTTTAAGGAAGAGTTTAAAGTAAAATCTGATGTGGTTATTGATATTAATACAAGACATTCAGATATTCAAATAGAAACTTGGAATAAGGATAAGGTTACAGTAGAAGCATACATGATGGTCGAAGGAGAAGAGGTAACACAAGAAATGAAAGATCATTTCTATGAGAAATGGGATTTTGATGTTACAGGAAACAGCAAAAAAATAAATGTTAAATCTAGAACGAATCCAAGTTTTAACTTTCATTCATTCAATTTTGATGATCCCGATTATAGTTTTATAGTTAATGATTTATCAGATTACTCTATTGGTAGTTTAGACGTTTTAGATTCCATAGATTTTATAATGCCGCCATTACCACCAGAACCACCAGCAATATCAGGTATTATGGCGCCTCCTACACCACCAATGCCACCTTTTACAACATTCAAAATGTTTACAGAGTTCGATTTTGAGAAATATAAAAAGGACAAAGATTATTTAAAACGTTGGAAAGAAGAGAATAAAGAAGCACTTGGGGAAAATGCAAAAGTAAAAATAGGAGATAAGTCAATTTCTATAGCTACAGATGATTCTAATATTACAATGTCGGGTTCTTTACATGGAAACCAGGATTTAATGATCTTTCTTAAAGACAGAGAAAAGAATAAAAAAGAGCGAGAAAAGAAAATAAAAGCTTATCAGAAAGAGTGGAAAGAAGAATCAAAAAAGTTGATGGAAAAAGCTAAAAAACAATTAAAGGAGAATCAAGAAAAATTAAAGAAACAACTCAAGAAATTAGAAAAACAAAAGAAGGAACGTAAGAAAATTCAGATGGTTTTAAAGAATAGAAGCAAGTTGAAAGTCAAACGATTAATTTTTATAAGAGCTCCGAAGAATGCAAAGTTTAATATGAATGTAAAATATGGAGAATTAAGCTTTGGAAATGATTAAACAATAAAAAAAACACTTATTTATATTTTAAGGTTAGTGACCGAATAGTCATTAACCTTTTTTGTAATCTTTGGAAGAGAGAAAAGACTTCAGAATATCCCCTGTTTAACCACATATAATAATCCAAAGATTAATCAGACTCACTACTAGAAATGTTTAATTTTAAACATTGTATACCTCATAAATCCTCAAAATTTTCTAAAAGTACTTTTTTAAAAAAATTATGATTTCACTTTATTAAAAGTACCTATATTTACATTTCAAAATAGTGTAATTTAATGGAGCTATACAAAGAAAATCAACTGAAAATTTATAATTCACTTTCTAAATCTAAAGAAGTATTTAAAACTGTAACAGAAGGAAGAGTAGGAATGTATGTTTGTGGACCAACAGTATATAGTAACGTACATTTAGGAAACTTAAGAACATTTATGTCATTCGATATGGTGTTTCGATATTTATTACATTTAGGTTATAAAGTTCGTTATGTAAGAAATATTACTGATGCAGGACACTTAGAAAGCGATGCTGAAGAAGGGGAAGATAAGATAGTCAAAAAAGCACGATTAGAACAGATAGAGCCTATGGAAGTTGTACAGCGTTATACTGTAGATTTTCATGAAATCACGGCAAAATATAACTTTTTACCTCCAAGTATAGAACCAACTGCAACAGGTCATATTGTTGAACAAATTGAAATGATTAAAGAAATCATGGATAAAGGTTTAGCTTACGAAGTGAATGGATCTGTTTATTTTGATGTTGTTAAATATAATGAAGAAGGCAACAATTACGGAATTTTATCTGGTAGAAATATAGAGGATGCAATTCATAATACAAGAGCTTTAGACGGACAATCTGAAAAGAAAAATCCTCAAGATTTTGCTCTTTGGAAACAAGCAAATGAATTTCATATTATGCGTTGGCCTTCACCTTGGGGAGATGGATTTCCTGGTTGGCATTTAGAATGTTCTGTAATGAGCTCTAAATATTTAGGGGATCAAATTGACATTCATGGTGGTGGAATGGATTTAAAATTCCCGCATCACGAATGTGAAATCGCACAATCTCATGCTTGTTCGGGAGTTCAGCCAGTTAATTATTGGATGCATGCTAATATGTTGTTGTTAAACGGGCAAAAAATGTCTAAATCAACTGGAAATAGTATTTTACCTGGTGAAATTTTAACAGGTGAAAATTCAATTTTAAGTAAAGCTTTCGGGCCTGGCGTCGTACGTTTCTTCATCATGCAGGCAAATTACAGGAGTGTTTTAGATTTTTCTAATGATGGTTTATTAGCTTCTGAAAAAGGTTATAATCGTTTAATGGAGGCAGTTTCATTATTGAATACTTTAAAAACTAGTGGAAATTCTTCTTTTAATGTTTCAAATTGGAGACAGGAGTGCTACGATGCTATGAATGATGATTTTAATTCACCAATAGCAATAGCAAAACTCTTTGATGCAGTTAAATTCATTAATCAGATTAAAGATAATAAAGCAACAATAACTTCTGACGATTTAGAATTACTAAGAAAAACAATGAATGCTTTTGTATTTGATATTTTAGGGTTAGTAAATGACACTAAAGATCAAGGATCAAATAAATTAGATGGAACAATTGAGTTATTAATTAAGTTAAGAAAAGAGGCTAGAGATAATAAAGACTGGGCATTATCAGATCAAATTAGAGACGAATTATTAGCTTTAGGTATTCAACTAAAAGACGGTAGAGAAGGAACAACATTTTCTGTAAATTAAATAATGTTCAATTAAATATGAGAAAAGTATTATGGTTATTAAGCCTGTTGATAATTAGTTCTTGTAGCAGTGAAGATGAAACGGAAGAACTTTTACCTTCTTCACAGGTTAAATATCTTAAATCGATAGATTATATTGACTCAAATCTTGAACATTTAAAAGAGTTGTTTTATTATGAAGATGGTTTTTTAACCAAATATCAAAATGGAGATGAAAATAATTTCTTTTACAGCATTACTGAATACACATACAATTCTAAAGGAAAGTTAACGAAAGAAACTTCTTTGTTAGAAGGAAAAGTAATAGCTAACTATTCATATAATGCTCAAGACAAATTAGAAAAGATAGAATTTCCTGAAGGTGGAGATGTAATCTTTTCATATAATGGGAATAAAGTAATTATTGAAAACTCGTCACAATCATACAAATCAGAACTAACTTTAGATAATAAAGGAAGAGTTATTAAATTTAAAGCAATTGAATTTTCTGGAGATCTATATGTTAATCAAGAGTGTGAATATGATGAAAGAGGAAATCTAATAAAATTGATTAGTAAAGATTATTCTTCTGGAAATTATGATGATATTGTAAAAGAGTATGTTTATGATGATAAACCAAACCCTTATTATCATGCTTATCAAAAACTTTACGATAGTACTCTTTATAATGAATTTACCAGTGGTGTGACTAATTTTTTCTTCAAAGGATATTGTCCAAATAACATTATCAATTATGAAGAAGGTGTTATACGTTTTGAGTACGAATACGGAGAGAACGGTTTTCCAGTAAAAAGGATAAGAGATAATGAGCCAGATATAAATATAACGTATTACTAAATTGAAGAAAATACTTACATATCCGTTTATTTTATTAATCCGTTTTTACCAAACAGCTATTTCTCCATTCACACCTGCGACTTGTAGATATAACCCAACATGTTCTTCTTATGCACTAGAAGCATTAAAAAAACATGGCTTATTTTACGGAGGTTGGTTAGCAATAAAAAGAATTTCTAGTTGCCATCCATGGGGAGGAAGTGGTTATGATCCTGTACCAGAGAAAAAAAACAAAAAATAAAAAATCAAACTTATTTAAAATAGATGAACTTTTTAGCAATTACTTGGGACTGGAATCCTGAAATATTTAACATTGGAGGTTTTAGTGTACGTTGGTATAGTTTAATGTTTGTTATAGCATTTATATTAGGAACACATTTAATGAAAAAAATCTTTACGCAAGATGGAATTTCTCATGAAAAAATGGATCCGTTATTTATGTATACATTTTTGTCTATGTTAATAGGTATGCGTTTAGGGGAAGTATTTTTTTATAGTTGGCCAGATTATCAAGATAACCTATGGAAAATTATTTTACCATTTGAAAAGAAAGAAGGAGCTGAAGCGTTTTTTGGTTTATTAAAAGGATGGAAATTTACAGGTATTTCAGGTTTTGCAAGTCATGGAGCTGCAGTAGCCATACCAATTGCCTTATATTTTTATGCAAAAAAACATCTGCAAAAATCATGGTTATTTATTCTTGATAGAATGGGGATTATGGTTGCTTTAGCAGGTTTCTTTATTAGAATGGGAAATTTTTTCAATTCAGAAATTTATGGAAAACTAACAGGTAGTAGTTTTGGTGTAATTTTTAAAAGAGCAGGGGAGAGATATCCAGCACACCCAACACAGTTATACGAAGCGTTCAGTTATTTAGCTTTATTCTTTATCCTTTGGAGATTATATTGGAAAACAGATAAAAAACTTAAAGAAGGCTATTTATTCGGAATATTCATGGTTGCTTTATGGTCTTTACGATTTACAATTGAATTTTTAAAGAAACCTCAAGTTGATACTAGAGAAGATTGGATTTTAATGTTTAATACTGGTCAAGTATTAAGTATTCCTCTAATTTTAATAGGACTTTGGTTAATTTTTAGAAAAGCTAAAACTGAAAAATAAAAAACAAAATAATAATCGATAATCAAAATGCAGAAATACTTTTTAAGTTCTGCATTTTTTTTTGCTAAATTTCGACCGTCTAATTTTAATAGTTTATTTAAAGCTATTCTATTCATATTTATTAACTAATTACTACAAAATCAATGATTAGAAGTGTGAGTTTTCTTATCTTGTTTTTTTTAGGTATTTCTATTTATGGTCAAAATAAAGCAGAAGAATTACTTAAGAAACTAGATGAAAGTACTAATGTTAACGATCGAATTGCCTATTTAGATACGTTAACTAATCTTATGGTACGTAAGAATCATCCCAAGAAATTACAATACTTACTTGATTATGTTAATTTAACAAGTAAACAAGGAGAATATGATTTAGCAGCGAATAAATCTCGATTTCTTATACAAGAATACATTAATGAAGGAGATTTTAAGGCAGCGTTTAAAGAGATTGAAACTCAATTAAAAAATGTAGATAAGTTTAAAAAGAAAAGTTCTGAAGCTCATGTTTTACTTAAAAAGGGAGCTTTATACTATCATAAAGAACAGTTAGATAGTGCAGCAATAGATTATGATAAGTCTGGAGAACTTTTTTTAAAGAGTAATGACTCTATTTTTGCAGCAGATGCACTTTTTTTTGCTGGGCAGGTATATTTTGATAAGAATGATTTTTTAAATAGTGTGCAAAGATTTGAAAAAGCTTACCAGCTTTATATCAAATTAGGTGACGCGAGTTATGCTAACTACACACTAAATGAATTATCAAGTTTATATGGAAAAAATGGATTTCATGATAAGGCTATTTACGAACGAAAAAGAATTTTATCAGGTGCTAAGAAAATGAATGATCCTACAGGTATTTTCTATGCCTACTCACATTTATTTACATCGTATGCTAAGAAAAACGAATTAAATATTGCAAAAAAGTATTTAGATTCTATGACGAGTTCGTATGCTGATGTTAAAAATGAAATGATGAAAAGAGGATTTAGCATGCATTTGGCAAAAATTAAAACTAAATATTATTTAAAAGCTCAAAAATTAGATAGTGTTTATAAATATCTAAAAGAATTTGATAGCAAATTGAAATCAAGTAAACGAAAAGATCAATATCATAAGAATTCCTTTTTATTGTATTCAGGCCAATATCATAGTGCCAAATTAGAATATCCTGTTGCAGAAAAGTTTTATAAAAAGCTATTGAATAAGAATAATAAATTGGGTGACGAACAACTGCGAATGGAGGCAAACAAGCAACTTTCAGACGTGTTATCAGCTCAAAGAAAAATAGCAGAATCGTACAAATATTTAAAGGCTTATACTAAAGCTAAAGACTCTATAGAAAGAAGAATTACAACAAATACTTTCTTATATTATCAATCGCAGTTCGAAACACAAAGAAAGGATAGTGAAATCTTTAAAAATGAAACTGAAATTACGCTATTAGAAAAAGACAAAGAGATTAGTGAAGCTAAAAGAAGAATATTATGGTTTATTTTATTCTCTGTAATAGTACTTTCAGCGTTTATTTCTTATTTTATCTGGTATAAAGGTAAAATGAAACGAAAGGTATTGGCACAAAAAATAGCAGAAAATAAACAAGAACTTACTTCATATACCAATCAGTTATTAGAGAAAAGTAAGATACAAGAGTCTTTAACTCAAGAATTAGAAAAGTTAAAAGAAGAAATTGGAAATCAAAAATCTATTGAGAAAATTAATGATTTAACTACCACAAAAATTTTAACTTCTGATGATTGGTATATTTTTAAAGAAAAATTCACAAAAGTGCATCCTACTTTTTTCATGCGACTAAAAGATAAAGGATATAACCTTACTAAGTCTGAAGAACGCTTGTTAGCCATGGAAAAGTTATATTTAGATACTAAACAAATTGCTACTATGTTAGCGATTTCCAATGATAGTGTTGTTAGAAGTAGGTCTCGTCTTCGTAAAAAAGTAAATGCGCCAAAAGGAAGTTCAATTTTAGAATATTTGGAGGCTTCTTAAAAATAAGACTTTTATGAACTTATAATTTTAAGAGATAATTATTTAATGAATGCTCACTAGTAAGATTTAGTTTCTTTTTTAATCTAAATCGAGTAGATTTTACAGCTTCTAAACTGGTATTTCTTAAAAGCGCAATTTCCGACCTAGAGAGTCCAATTTTAATAAAAGAACAAATTTCAATATCAGTTTTTGTTAGTTTTTGATGCTTTGTTTTTAATCTTTTTAAATATTCGTTATTAAGAGTGTGTATTTGTTTCTTTAAAACATTTATATCTTCTTTCGCTACTTGTTGATTACTTTTTAAAGAATGAATTATCAACTGCAATGATTGTTGTAATTCTTCTTGAAGTGACTTATCGTATTTTTCTAGATTTGTTTTTTCATGCTTTGGGCTAATACCATTTTTTTTCTTCATGTATTTATAAGCATAAATCACCATAGATAATAAAATCAGCAATAGAATAATTAAAACGATGCTATATAGTCTGTTCTGTAATTTTTTATTTTGTGATTGTATTTGTAGTAATTTTCTTTCTTTAGCTTTAACAATACTATCTCTTAATTGTTTTTTTTCATAAGTATTTAAAATCTCTAATGTCTTTAACTCTCTTATTTTTCTAATATCATTTATTTTTCTGTTTATTGAGTTATATTTTTTGACGTCATCAAAAGCTAATTCATATTTTTTCATGGCTTTATATATTTTACTTCTAATTAGATAAGCATTATATAAATACTGTTTGGTATCTTCAGAAATAGCCATTTCTATACTGTTATTTATATGAACTAAAGCTTTATCATACGCTTCAGTTTTAAGGTAAATATTAGCAATATTTGAAAGTGTATTAATGATAGAACGTTTTTTATTAATTTGTTGGGTATACTTCAAATACTCCAAATATATATGTAATGCTTTGTCGTATTCTTTTTGCATAGAATATAGTGAAGCCTTATTAGAAATAGCCTGTTGTTTTCCTTCTTCATAATTACTTAATTCAAAATAATAAATTGCTTTATCTAGTATATAAAAAGCAGAATCTATTTGCTTTGAATTTTTATAGCATGCAGACATCATACTATAGTTATTAGCAAGATTTTTGTATCTTTTATTGAGGAAGTTTATAGCAATAGCTTTTTTAAATAATTGAATTGATTTCTGATATTCTTTTCTTTTTCTATATATAAAAGCTATGTTGTGGTAAATAGTAGAAAGTTGAACTGTATCGTTTATTTTGATATAAATTTTCTCTGCGGCATGATAATCTTTCAAAGCTCCTGTATAGTCAGTTTTTCTTCTTTTATAAATACCAGAATGACCGTATGTTTTAGCTCTTTGCAATCGAGTATCATAGTTTACTTGATCTAGAATTTTATGGATTTCTTTACAGTAAACAATTACTTTATTATAGTCTCTTTTCTTTTGATAAGCACATAAATTTAACAAAGCTTCAACTCGTAACGAATCGGTTTGTTTTTTTTGTAAATCACTTTCTAATCTTATTAAAGTTGTATCTCTATTTTGTGCTTGTATGACAATGGAAATGAACAGAAAAACATGAGTAACAAGTTTTTTCATGTTATTATTAATGGTTGATTTTCTTAAATAGATGGTTATTCCTGTAAATTAAAAAATGAAGGCCAACAGTAGTAGTGTGGTCGACCTTCACATAATTAATCCCCGATTTTAATTTTAGAATCCTTCACCAGGAGCCTCAGGAGAGGCAGCTTGTGCTTTTTTCGGACTCAAAATTAAATATGTTCCTATGGCAGTTAATGCCGTATATTTCCCAAAATCACCAATCTTCTTTAAAGCCTCTTTACGGGTAATTTCTTTTTGATTACTTTTCATTTCTGTTATTCTATTATTATTTTTTTACTTGAATTTGTTTGTTCTGATTGTAGCTTAACAATGTATACTCCAGGAGTAATAGCATTTAAATCAATCTTCGAAGAAGAACTTGATGCTATTTGAGTACTAAATACTTCCTTACCAAGAATTGAGTATATTTTTACTTCTGAAGTTGAGGTGATTCCTGTAATTGTAATTTCTTTGTTACCAGATTTAAAGATGTTGATGTTTTCAGAAACTAAACTCTCTTGTTCTGTACTTAATGTTTTAGCACTTGTGTGTAAATAAAATCTTCCAACTGTAGTAGCAGTTTCATCTATTTTTATTTTATGTGTAGTTTCATTATTAAGAATTACAAAGGTGTTATTTTGTTTATCTTCTAAATAAATTTCGGCAGTATCAGGTAATTCAGTTGTATGAATAGAAAACTCAACTTCAGTATCTTTCTCAGCAACTAAACCAATAGGAATAATAATATCTTTAAGTTCACTAATTGGTAAAGATTGTATTGTAAAATTAGTATTCGTGCTTTCATCGGCAAGTCGCGTGAAGATATCAAAACTAGCACCGCCAAAATTTCCAATATCATAGCCAGCATCTAATCCTTTTGTTGCTGTGTTTGTATATAATATTCGAGTTTTAACTTTTCTGTCATTTGTTTCAGCTAATAATTCGATTTCTACATTTTCGCTTCTATTTTGAAATCTCATAGAAGGACCACTTGAAATATTAATTCCTCTCTGGTCTTTATTAAAATTTACTTCTGTTTCACCAGCTTTTGTTCTTATAAAGAAACCTTGCCCTGGTGCTAATTTACTTTCAGCATCAACTAAAGAAGTAGCTACATATTTATTTTGAGCAACATCCCATGTGTAAACAGCTACAAACGAAGGATCGAATTTATTAGAGTTATTAGCGATAAAGTTTTCACCAGAAAGATCATTAATTGGTAGGTAAGCAGTATAAGGATTTCCAATAGCATTCCACTCATTTTCAGTAACAGTTTCGGTTACATCGTTAGTTGCTATAGTTCCAGTAAAAGATACACTTCCGTTTGAAGCTCTAGATATGGCATAGCTTTTACCTAATTCAAAAGTTAATGAGTTTGTAGCTAAATCAGTAGTTGTGTAATACACCCATTTAGATCCATCTGTTTTACTGTCATCATAATATCCAATTGCATATCTATGAGGTGTTACAGTAGTATTTACACGAATATCATTTAAAGTATTTTCAGCAAATTCTTTAATACTTTGTCCGCTAACAGGAGCAGTTATAATGTTCCATTCATTAGCTACTAAACCATTTTGTTGAAAAGTAACTTGCCCAGAAGCACTTCCGTCTACGATAAAAACACTGCTATCGCTAGTATCTGCTGTAACTGTAATTGCACCATCATTATTTAAATTTCCATTTACATTTAAAACACCATTTGAAATGGTTAAATCAGCTCCAGAATTAACAGTTAAATCATCAATTACATAACTTCCAGTATTTAAAATAGGATCGTTTGTAACATCTGGAATTATTACATTATTAGTAGCATTAGGAATTTCAGAAGTATTCCAATTTGAAGTTACTCCCCAAAATGCACTAGAAGCTCCTGTCCAATTTATATCTGTAGGAAGTGAAGCTCCTGTTGAATCATAACTATCTCCTGTAAGTTGAATTCCTGGCTCAGACGTACAATTAGCCGTTCCGAAAGCAACTGCTGTTGTTGGTCCACAGGCTGTATAAAATTGATCTAAAAATACGCCACCAGTTTCAAAAGTAACATTAGGATCTTTACTTACATCTGTATATTTAATTTTAATACTGTATAAATGTTGTGGTGTATCGGTAACAACAGGCATTCCTATAGTTCCACTACTTGCCAATTGTTGAAAAGAAGTAGATACTCTTGATGTTGTATTATCGTTCACTATAAAAGAATGGTAGGCAAAAACGGTCCCAGAAAAAAAGCTAGTTGCTAAAATAGAACCATCTGGTTGTAGCATCTCAAAATTGGTATTGGTGTCAACATTTTCGCCAAATGCTTCTGTATTATAATTGAAATAAATTTGACCAGACCCTACGATAAAATCTGTATCTGAAGCGATATAAATATCAGCTTCATAAAAATCATTAGTTCCGTCGTTTGTATTCCTTGCATTAACAAAAGAAAAACTTATGTTTTGTGAAAATAGTTGACTAGTAAAAGCAACTAGAACAATAAATAGTAAATTTCTCATCATGAATAATTGTTGTTTTTTGTATCTTTTTTATTGTAAAACCTTCTAGATTTTTTATGTTTAGTGAGGTTTTAAAAGAGATGTATATATTTTTTAAAAGACTATACTCTTTGAACATTGATAATTCTCATCGACATTCCATTGAACGATTTTTCTATCTTAATTTTTGATAGCCAGAATAAACTTCCACGATAGATTATCGGTAAATAGGCAAATTTTTTAATCTCTATACGAACTTTAAATCTTTTATTTTTAGTTAGTTTCATGTAGTTTTAGTTAAAATTGTTCTCCTTTTCCAATGTTAGGATTCAAAAGATTGTTGATATCAGAATTTTGTACCTGACCATTCATATCTAAATCGGCTTTATTGTATGTTGAAATTCCTAATAATTGAATCACTGAATTGGTATCTATATTTTGAATTTGTCCGTTTTCATCAAAATCACCAGCGATCATCGCAAATATTCCGTTCCCCATATTTAAAACAGAGTTAGTTCCGCCAAATACGGCTGTAGTTGTATCACTAAGATTTATTGTAGTAGTAGAAGTTGTATTTAAAGTAACTGGATTTGTACTTATAATTCCTAAATGATTTCTGTGGTTAATTCCTACAAAATAACTGTCTGAAGACAATGCTATTTGTACGGGAGAAATCCCGTTTGTATCAACAATATCTCCATCAGCTTGTAATAATGCAGATTGACTTGCAAGTACTATGGTTTTATCATTTTTGTCTCGTAAAGTGATCCAAATCCAATCGATAATTGCGTCGTTACCGGTATTATTAAATACTGAATTTTCACAGGTTAAGCCATCTGAATACGGACTTGTAGTTGGTAACAAACTATTACTTCGTAAACTATCGTCCATAGTTGTAGTTCCTGAAGTAGCCAAGGGTCCCTGTAAAAAAGCTATTGGAGAAAGTCTAATTTTAAGTATGATCGCTTCTTGTTGAAACCCTTGGTTTAATATTGCTGTACCATTAGAATTAGTTGTAACAACTAATTCTCCTACAGTAAAGTTTATGCTTCCGTTAGTATTACTTAATGTTTTTCCTGTTGATCCGATTACGGTACGTTCTAACGTTTGTGAAAACATTGTCACCGAAAAAAGTAAACCGATTATGAATATAAATTGTTTCATACGCTTATTATCTTTTTCCAATAATATGTAAAACAGTTGCCGCATCAGTTTTGTTATCTCCACCAGAACTTCTTACCTGATACTCCACTTTACCTTGAGCCAATGAAGTAATCATAGCAGCTCTAGTTACAGAAGTAGATCCAATACAAGTGATCGTTACAGCAGGTAAATTTGAAAAGTGATTCGAGTAATTTACAGTATAGGTGTTTCCACTTCTAGAGGCTGTTATACCAGAAGAATTAGTAACATTAGTATTTAATGAACCATCTGCGTTTACGATTATAGAAATAATCTCTACATTATTAGATGCACCAGCTGCTCTAAGATCATCACCATCTTGATCTATAACTACATTTCCATCAGTAGCAATGTTTTCTTCTACTTTTAATTCTCCGTTAACTTGTAAGTAATCATTATCAAATTCACCGTAAATTAAATTTCTAATATGTAATTGATTAGAGAATGAACCTCCAGCTCCTGCTGCTGTTCCGATTAATACATTAGAGTCTCCGTTTAAATTATATCCAGCAAAGTATCCTATTACAACATTACTATCTCCTGATTGTGCGCCCTCTGCAGCTTGATATCCAATAATTACATTTCTTCTTTCTAGGTTTGAAAGATTACTTGTATCATCATAAGAACCAAAAATTTGGTTTTCAAAAGAAGATGTTGTAAGAGCTCCATCAAGTTCAAAATTACCAGTTGATTTTATAGATCCAGAAACATTTAATAAACCATCAGTAATTTCTACTTGAGAAGTTCCATTTGTTACAAAATGAATTTCATCAGCTTTTCCAAAATTATTATCTCCTCCAACAGCAATCATTGTTGGTGAACTGTCTCGTTCTCCTGGAGCTTGTATAGCCGATGTGTAAATCCATGGTGTAGTCATGTAACCTTCATCTTTTTGGTTAGAAGCATTCTGAGTTGTACTTTGAGAACCAACAGCAATGTTTCCAATCACAGCATTATCGACAACATCTAAACTTGTCTGAGGATTAGATTCTCCAATACCAACACTACCATCAGCTTTAATAGCAATTCCTTCATCGTCTCCATCATTAGAAATCCAATTAGAATTAATTTGAATATTTCCTCCTAAAGAAATTTTAGCTGATGTAATTACATTACCATTTGTATCAAACTGAATTCCGCTATCATTAGTTCCGTCTCCATTAATCCAGTGTGTATCTAAATTGATATTACTTCCTAAGAATAATTTGTGTGATGTAGTTACTCTTCCTCCAGAATTCACTAGTAAACCTTCATCGTCACCATCATTAGAAATCCATTTTCCATCTGTTTTTATGTTTTCAGTTAATGTGTGGTTTCCTAAATTATCTCCATTTTCTACATACTTAGCTTGTAATGCATAAGGAACGCTTAATAATTGTGTAGTTCCCATACTTACATAAGTTGTACCTCCAGCAATATCAATACTAACTTCTAAAAAATGACTATTAGATGCCCAATCTATTGTAGAAAAAGTATCTACTGTAGCGCCTTGCCCAACAATTAAGCTAAATACTCCATACCCATTTGTTGTTGTCGTATGTGTTTCTGTATAAATTACAGTCCCGTCTGCTGTTGCTTGGCGTAATTTTAACTCAACACCTACATTAGCATTTGCTAATATTTCTCCAGATGCGTTTCTAACTACAGATTGATAATTGAAACCTTCTGGAGTTTGTGAATATGCGATTAAAGAGAAAAGATATAAGAATAAAAAGATGCTTAAATTTTTTGTGTACATCGAATTGAAATTGTCATTTGGATCTTTTATGTATTTCATGTCTTAGTTATATTATTAGTAGCTTTTAAATTTTTATAAATAAACAGGTGTTATTCTTTGTCTATTTTTTAATGTTTCTCAGTTCTATTTTTTTAAATTATTAATATGTTTTCTTAAACTTTATGAATTTTACTTTTTACTAGATGTAGTAGTAAAACCATGGTGCAATACTATTTGGATTTGGGGTTAAAAAAAAGAAATCATGGGGTGCAAAACAGGGTGCAAACAATAAAAAGCATTGTTTTACTGGGGTTTATCGTATTTTTTATTGAACCCTTGTTGTATTAATGTTTCAAAAAAAGTATGTGAGAAATGGTACTTGTTATTTTCATCAGAATAATTGGATACTTATTTTTTTTAAAGAGATGAATAAGTAGAATAGATATAATTATTTGAGACTTTTTATAAATGAATTTTAAAATATTTGAATTACAATTTCAATATCATTTAGCGTTAATTTTGAAGTTTCATACTGCCCGAAATTGTTTTTTTGCGAGTATTAGAAAAACCAAAATTGTTATTATTTAGTAGAGGAAAATTCTGGTTAATTTATGATTAGTATAAAAATTGAATAAAAGAAAAAGAGATAATACTATTTGTATAAAGTATTATCTCTTTTGGTTGTAAGTAATATAATAATTGATTGTATCTAATCTGTATTTATAATGAAATGAATCTTAAAATTGTTCACCTTTACCAATATTAGGATTCAATAAGTTATTAATGTCTACATTTTGTACTTGTCCGTTCATATCTAAGTCTGCTTTATTGTAGCCAGAAACTCCTAATAATTGAATAACAGCATTGGTGTCAATATTCTGAATTTGTCCATTTTCATCAAAATCACCAGAAATCATAGCGAAAATTCCATTACCCATATCGATAACGGCATTGGTTCCTCCAGAAATAATATTACTACTTGATGTTAAATCAACAGCAGTTACAGCAGTTGTAGAAAAGCTCACTACAGATGAGGTTTTAATACTCAAGTGATTTCTGTGTTTAATTACCACGAAGTAATCACCAGGAGTTGCATCGAATAGGAGAGGAGTACTACGGTCGTCAGTTGTTTCTACAATATCACCATCACGTTGTAATATTCCAGACTTTCCAGCGATTACAGTATCAGGGTTAGTTGAATCTCTTAATTCAACCCAAACCCAGTCAACCATAGAATTTACTCCTGCATCATCTAGTTTTATAGCATCAGAAATAGTAGCAGCATCCGAATAAGGAGAAGTTGATCCGTAAGTTCCTCCGGCAATTCTTAAATCGTCACGCATTAAACTTTCTTCCCCAGAATTCGGATTTATATAAGCTCCTTGTAAGTAAGCATTTATAGCTAATTGAATATAACCACAGTTAGTGTCGCTAAAACTAGCAGTATTATCAATATCAGACCATCTCGTAGTACTGTAATCAGCATCATCTACTAGTATACATTCTAGAGCAGCGTTGTTTTCAGCATTAAAAGATAGGACTAAATTATTTTTACCATTTTTTAGATTCAAATAAGACAGACTATTGTAGGAAACATTTATAATTTCAATGCTGGTCGCAGTAGATAAATCTAAATTAGTAATACTGTTTGAATATGCTGATAATGTGAATAAACGAACAGCTCCGGTTACATCTAAACTTGTTAGGTTGTTTTCACCAACATATAATTCGAATATACTAGCAATACTATTTGATAGATCTAAACTTGTAAGATTGTTGTTTGATAATCTTACTTCTTTTAAGTCGGTTGTGTTAATAGATGTTACTGAATTTAAGCCACAATTGGTTGCACTTAATTCTTGTAATATTGTGTTGTTTGCTAAATCAAGGCTTGTTAAATTTGGATTATTACTCAGATTTAAACCTAATAGTTTGGTGTTTTTTGATACATCTATTGTCGTTAAATCATTTGAAGAAGCTCTTAGTTCATAAAGCAATGGGTTATTACTAACATCTACGCTTGTTAGACTATTATTACTTATGTGTATCGTTTCAAGTAAAGTATTTTTAGAAATGTCAATATTGGTCATTCCTGAATTATATGAACAACGTAAATCAGTTAGAGCGGTGTTTTTTGATACATCTATTGAACTTAAAGACATAGCATCAAGTCTTACAAATTCCAATAAAACTAAATTTGAAATATCAATACTTCCTGCACTATTATTTCCTACATCTAAGGATGTTAAACTGGTAAAATCTTGAATTCCTGTGAAATCTGTGATAGATTGTTTGTTTACAGTTAAAGAAGTAATACCTTCAATTAATTCCGTAGGAACTTGTCCGTCACCAGAGATATCATCGTAACCTAAAGCTTCTAATCGAGCTTCAAATTTGGCATCTGGAATTGCAGTATAATTACAATAATTTGTATCTCTAAAGTTAGTTGTGTCGTCAATATTTGTCCAATTCGTTGTACTGTAATTTGCATCATCAACTAACACACAACTTAAAAGCGGATTACCCGTACTGTAAAATATCAACATATTAGTATTGTTGGCGTTCTTAAGATTTAAATAACTTAACTCATTATTTGATAAAATCAATTCTGTTAATGCTGTATTTTTTGATAAATCTACACTTGTTAGATTGTTATTAGACATTCTTAACTCATGCAACAATGTATTATTACTTAGATCGATATTTGTAAGACTATTATTACCAACATGCGCAGTTTCTAATAACGTATTATTTGAAACATCAATACTAGTTATTCCTGAATTAAATGAACAACGTAAATCGACAAGTGCTGTATTTTTAGAAAGATCTATGGATGTTAACGACATCGCATCTAGTCTAACAAATTCTAGCAAAACTAAATTTGTAATATCAATACTTCCAGCGTTATTATTTCCTACATCTAAACTAGTTAATCCAACAAAATCTTCTATTCCTGTGAAATCTGTAATAGATAAATTCTTTACATCTAACGTAGTAATTCCTTCAATTAATATTGTTGGTACCTGACCGTCACCAGAAATATCATCATAACCTAAATTTTCTAAAGCCGCTTCAAAATTTGCATCAGGAATGGCAGTATAGCGACAATAAGTATCTGTAAAACTAGCAGTTCCATCAATATCTGTCCAATTTGTTGTACTATACGTAGCATTGTCAACAACAATACAAGTTAAGTTAGGGTTATTTTCAGCTCTAAACGTAGTAACATTTGTGTTGTTTCCGTTTTTCACATTTAAGTAACTTAAATTCGTTTCATGTGCATATAAGTTTTTCAAAACTATTTGCTTACTTAAATCTAAAGAGGTTATACCTGTATCATTTACGTGTAATGTTTCAATATTCGGATTATTACTTAAATTCAATTCAGTAATATTTGTATTATCAACACGCAATACTCGTAATTCAGGATTATTAGAGAAATCAACAGTACTAATTTGTGTACCATAACATTCTAAAGTTTCTAAATCAGGATGAACACTAAAATCTAAAGCAGCAATATTAGTAGCATACGCTTTAAATTCTACCAGTTTAGTATTATTACTGATATCTAAACTGGTTAAACCTCCATTACCATTTACCAATAACTTTCGTAATGAAGTATTATTTGTAAGATCTAATGAAGTTAAATTACTTCCAGCTAAATTTAGAATCTCTAAATCAGTGTTATTTGATAAATCAATTGAAGTTAAAGAGTTACCATCTGAAGTTAATGTTTTTAGTAGTGTATTTTGAGTTACATTTAAAGAAGTAAGATTATTTACTCTACAGTTCAATGATGTTAATGCTACAAAATCTTCAATCCCTGTTAAATCGCTGATTCCTTTATTAGGCAGTGCTAAACTTGTTACGCCTTCAATTAAATATGTTGGAACTTGTCCGTCACCAGAAATATCATCATAACCTAAAGCTTCCAATTCAGCTTCAAAATTAGCATCTGGAATTTGTGTATAACGACAACCTGTATTATTAAAATATGCTGTGTCATCTATTCCTAACCAATTTGTAGTACTGTAAGCTGAATCGTCAACAGAAATACAGTAAAGATCTGAGTTATTTTGCGCCACAAAGTTCGTTACATTCGTATTGTTTCCATTTTTTACATTTAAAGAGATTAAGTTATTGTCATTAACAGTAATTGAAACTAACGCTGTTTGGTTTGAAAAATCTAATTCGGTAATTGAATTGTTCTGACACCAAATTGATGTTAGTAACGTATTTGTTGAAACATCTAAAGTATTCAAACTATTATCTCCGCAACGTAAATCTAATAAAGCCGTGTTTAAAGAAACATCTAAATTGGTAAGATTATTATTGTTACACTCTAAATAGGTTAATGCTGTATTTTTTGAAACATCTAATGTAGATAAATCATTAAAAGAACAAACTAATATATCTAAATTCGGACTGTCACTTACGTTTAACGAAGCAATAGGAGTGAACTTGGTAATTACTGAAGTTAAATTTGTATTGTTTGATAAATCTAAACTAGTAAATGAATTACTAGCACAATTCAATGTTTTTAAAGCAGTAAAATCTTCAATTCCTGTAATATCAGTAATAGATTTTGCAACAATAGTTAAATCTTCAACAACTTCAATTAAAGCAGTTGGTACTTGTCCGTCACCAGAAATATCATCGTAACCTAAAGCTTCTAAAGCTGCTTCAAAGTTTGCATCTGGAATTGTAGTGTAATTACAATAGTTTTCTCTAAAGTTTGTGGTTGGATAAATATCAGTCCAGTTTGTTGTACTGTAGGCAACGTTATCTACAAAAATGCAAGATAAATTTGAGTTTCCTTCAGCATTGAATAAAGTAATGTTTGTATTTGTACCGTTTCTAACATCTAAATAATTTAGATTATTTTGATCTAAACGAATAAAAATTAATTCTGGATTTTTAGAAAGATCTAACGAAGTAATTTCGTTATTGAAAATAGAAATCTTTTTTAATTTAGGATTATTGGTAAAATCGAAATCAGTAAAGTCATTTCCAAAACCTACTAATTCTTCAAAATACTGTAAGTTTTCTAAATGTAACACATCCATATTATTATCATCACACTTTATATATTCTAATAAAGTGTTATTTCTCAAATCTAAATTTTGAATTGTGTTATCATTACAGGTCAAACGTGTTAATGCAGAGAAGTCTTCAATACCAGTTAAATCTGAAATTCCTTTATTTCCGATGCTTAAAACATCTACAACTTTTATTAAATCTGTAGGTACTTGTCCGTCTCCAGAAATATCATCATAGCCTAAAGCAGCTAGCTCAGCTTCAAATTTGGCATCAGGAATTGCCGTATAATCACAATACAAACTAAAATTAGCAGTATTATCAATATTAGTCCAATTTGTAGTACTCCAAGTAGGATTATCAACTTTAATACAAGTTAAATTATCGTTGTTTCTTACATCAAAATTGATGATGTTGGTATTATTCCCATTTTTAATATTGATATTTTCTAAAACACCTGTTTGTCCATAGAAATCTGTTAAAGCAACTTGATTTGTTAAATCTATAGTAGTAATATCAGAACCGTTTACTCTAACTTCTGTAAGTTTTGTATTGGTGGTTAAATCAATAGTTGAAATATCTGTATAATCAATACGTAGTTGTGTTAGTTCTGTATTTAAAGAAATATCTAATGAAGTTAATTTAGTTCTATACAAGATTAACTTTCCTAAAACTAAGTTGTTACTTACATCAAGTGTTGCAATATCAGTTTGAAATAATTCTAAAAAAGTAAGCTGTGTTAAATTACTTACATCAATAGAGGTAATATCTGTAACAGGACATTCTAATCTTGTTAAAGAGGTGTTGTTAGAAACATCTAAAGATGTTAAAGGATTTGCACCAATATCTAAGGTAGTTAACTTTAAATTCTTTGAAAGATCTATACTTGTTAAATCATTTTCGCTTATACCTAAAGTTTCTAAGTCAGTATTATTAGTTAAGTTTATGGAAGTTAAGCTGTTGTTTTTAAGATTAAGTGATTTTAAAGCGATAAAATCCTCAATCCCTGTTAAATCGGAAATAGTTTTACTTCTTAAATCTAAATCTGTTACAGTTTCTATGTTTCTAGTTGGAACTTGTCCATCTCCATTAACATCATCATAACCTAAAGCTTCTAATTCAGCTTCAAAATTTGCATCTGGAATAGTTGTGTAACGACATCCCAAATCGTTAAAACTAGCTGTGTTGTCTATGTTAGTCCAGTTGTTCGTACTCCAAGTTGCATCATCTACGGTAATACAGATTAAAGATGGATTTCCTGTAGCAACAAAATTACCATTAGACATATTGGTATTGTTTCCGTTTTTAACATTTAAGTACGTTAGGTTATTATTTTCACATTCTAGTCGAACTAATGCCGGATTGTTCGAAACATCTAAAGTTGTAAAACTATTATCAGCAATTCTAAGCTGTGTTAAAGCTGATAAATGAGATACATCAATTGAGTTGAAATTCACTCGTTCTATTACAATTACTTCTAACAGAGAATTATTCGAAACGTCTAATCCATTCAAAGGAGTATCTTGAAAAAATAGATTTTTAACATTTGTGTTATTACTAATATCAATGCTCGTTAAGTTTGCACAAGCTCTTAGGTTTATAGTTTCTAAAAGAGGATTGTTAGCAACGTTTATAGTAGTAAATAAATTATTTCTAAGATTTATAAAAGTTAAATTAGGATTTTGACTTAAATCAATGGTTGATAATTGATTGTATCTTCCTTCTATACTTTCTAATTTTGATATTGTGCCTAAATTTAAAGTAGCAATAGTATTATTATCAAAATTTAAGTTTTGAAGATTACTATTTGAACTTAGATCTAAACTTGTTAATACATTTGTGTCTAAATTCAAGTCCGTCAATGCTACAAAATCTTCAATTCCAGTTAAATCAGCAATGTTTTGATTACTCACATCTAACGTTGTGACAACTTCAATCAATTCAGTAGGTACTTGTCCGTCTCCAGAAATATCATCGTAACCCAAACTATTTAATGCAGCTTCAAAATTAGCGTCTGGAATAGTGGTATAATCGCAATAAGTAGCACTAAAACTTGTTGTTGCTTCAATATCTGTCCAGTTAGATGTACTATATGCTACATCATCAACTAAAACACAAGGTACAGGAGTACCAACTGTTTCAAAAGCTGAAATATTTGTGTTAGTTCCATTTTGAATGTTTAAACCTGTAAGTGTTGTAATATCTTCAGCATATAGATACTTTAACGCTGTGTTTTTAGATAAATCTAACTCAACTAAACTTGTTTTGTCAATTTCTAAACCAGTTAAATTAACATTTGCACTTAAATCTAATGATGTAATATCAGAACCTTCTAAATCTAAAGAAGTTAAGTTAGTATTATTACTTGTATTTAATGTGGTAAGACTACAATCTGTACACATAAATTGAACTAATGCTGTGTTGTTAGAAATGTCTAGTGAAGTTCCAGAATATTGAATTCTAAAGTCTTCTAACGCTAAGTTTTCACTAACATCTATGGAAGAGAAATTGTTATTTCCTTGTCTGATCCAAAGTACTTTTAAAGCAGTATTATTAGTTAAGTCAATGCTTGTTAAATTATTTTGGTTTGCTTTTAATTCTTCAAGAGCAGTAAAATCTTCAATACCGGTTAAATCCGTTACTCCTTTGCTACTAATGTTTAATACGGTAAGGGATTCAATTAAAAATGTTGGTACTTGTCCATCACCAGAAATATTATCATAACCCTGTGATTCTAATACTGCTTCAAAAGTAGCATCTGGAATAGCTGTATAGTTACAGTTTGTCTCACTAAACAGTGTAGCAGAGTCAATATCTGTCCAGTTTGTTGTACTGTAGGTTATATCATCTACAAGTACACAGAATACAGGAGTACCTATAATATCAAACGCGTTAATATTTGTATTGTTTCCGTTTTGGATATTTAACGTTGTTAGCGTTGTAATATCTTGTGCATACAAATATTTAAATGAAGTATTCTTTGATAAATCTAATGCTACTAAACTTGTATTTTCTAGTTCTAGAATTTCTAAGTTAGTATTTGTGCTTAGATCAAGTGCAGTAACTGGCGTATCCTCTAGGTCTAAATGTCGAAGGTTTGGATTGCCACTAGTATCTAAAATTGTAAATGTACAATCTACACAGGCGAAACGGTCTAAGGCAGTAAGATTGGAAATATCGATAGCACTAGATAAAGATCGAATTTGAAGATCTTCTAATACTGGATTATTACTTACGTCAATAGAGCCAAGAGAAGAACTACTTGTCATTTGAAACAATTTTAAAGCAGTGTTATTAGATAAGTCAACCGTAGTAATATTATTTCCGTTTGCTTTTAACTCTTCCAATGCAGTAAAATCTTCTATACCTGTAAGATCTGTAATATTTTGACCTGCTAGTTGTAGTTCAGTAACGGTTTCAATTAAAGAAGTAGGTACTTGTCCATCACCAGAAATATCGTCGTATCCTAAAGCTTCCAGTCGAGCTTCAAAATTTGCATCTGGTATAGCTGTATAAGTCAATTGATTGATGGTTACTGTTCCTAAATCTAACTCACAAGAACCATTATTAAATCTAGCTTTTAAATCATATGTTCCTACACCTAAATTGGTGATATCAGCTGTTCCTAAATCATCGTTAAATGTGTAGGGATAGGTTACTCCGCCATCTACACTAAATTGAATTTCTGATTTAGTAGCTTCATCAGAAAAATTAAGTGTTATTGTTGCATTATTTTGACCAATAGAAGCACCAGTAGAATCTGTAATTGAAGCCGTAGGTGTTACAGTACTTGCTAAAGGAACAAAGTGAATTGCTCCTGAATTTGAAGGTGAATCATCTTCGTTTTGACCTACAAGTAAATATGGATAAGAAACTGCTACTGCTCTATTTGAGAATTCATCCCATCCATTACCAGATGTTAATTTTGTTAATTGAGACCAATTATTGGTGCCATCATCTTTGAAAATATATACTGCGTCTCCGTTAGTTTTTCCGTCTCCCCAAGTTCCCACATATAAAAATCCATTTTCTATGGCTACATCTGTTCCAAGACGTTGATCAGCAAAACTATCTTTATCTGTATTTTGGATCATGACTCTATTTGAGTCTAAATAATCTCCATTTATGTCTGCTTTATAAACATATACTCTTCCTTCGTTAGCTGTAGAGGTAGAACTGGTTTCAAATTTCATAGCACCAATTGCTAAATAATCACCTTCTACATCAATACTCCATCCAAAAGTTTCATTAGTTAATGTCCCTCGTAAACGATGTGTACGTAACCAAGTTCCATCATTAGCTTGATCCCATACTTGAACAGATCCTGCTGAAGCATTCCCTACAGAAGAATAATCATAAGGACCACTTACATAGGCACGACCGTTTTTAATTAGCACATCATGACCAAAACGAGCACCAGAATAATTAGATTGTACTTGAGGTTCTAGTTTGGTTTCTGTATATGTAAATGTTCCTGTTCCATCATTTTCATATAAATAGGCACAACCTCCCACAGAGCCATTTCTAGCGCCAATTAACACCATATTTCCTTCTATAGAAGCTGATACTCCAAAACGATCATCAGAACTTCCATCACTAGGTTCGAAAATAGCTACTTCAGTCCAAGTACTTGAACCGTCGTATTCAAATAAATAAGCGGCTCCAGTATCTACTGCAGAGGAGTTTGTTTGAGCACTAGCTCCAACAACTAAGTAATTTCCCTGTAAAGCGATACTTGATCCAAAATTATCACCTGCAAAACTATCACTAGCTGTTAATATCGTTTGCTGTGACCAATTTCCTGAACCATCATTAGTATATACATATACTTTCCCTGCTGCTTCACCATTACTTCGAGATACGGTAACAGCAATATTACCATCTATAACAACTCGCTCTCCAAATCTATGGTTTGAAGCAGCATCACTTGCTTTTATTTTTGTACCACCAACTGAGGTTGTGGTAAATGTCCCTGTTAATTTAGTTTCGTCTAGTGTACAAGAGTTTTGACTATACGCTAAAAACGAAAATATGGTAAGTACTAAAAGTATTTTTTTCTTCATCCTTATTAAAGAGATTTATATTAAACACAATGCAATACTATTTCAATTTTTAGTTTTCAAAAAGAAATCGCAGGGTGCAAATACGGGTGCAAAAATTAACTTCTCTTATTTTATAAGGGCTAGAGCGTAGTTTTTTTGAAACCTCAAATACAGATGAAAATGTTAAAAAAGAAGAGTTTTTAAGAATTAAAGTGATCTTATATATTCATCTAATGATTCTTCAGCAGTTAGTTTTAGTTTCTTTTTTAATCTAAATCGAGTTGATTTTATAGCGTCAAGACTTGTTTTTCTTAGGTTGGAAATCTCTTTCCGAGAAAGACCAATTTTAATGAAAGAACAAACCTCAATATCTGTTTTGGTAAGATTAGGATGTAGGTTTTTTAAATTCTTCAAAAATTCATAATTCAAAGATTCGATATTTTGTTTTAGAACTACAATTTTAGCATCTTCTAGTTTGTCTGCTTTTAAATCTGCAATAATACTTTTTAAAGAAACACCTTCTTCTTCATGGGAAAGCTTTGATAAATTTTCAGCAAGTTTCTCTTTAGATCGAAGGTGAATAATTGTTTCGGTTAACAATTCATTTACTTCTTCTTTCTTGGTGGTTACTTCTGTATTTAGTTCATCGATTTGGTTAGAGAGAAGGTCTTGTTTGATTTTATTTTTCCTTTTAATTTTTAAGTATAGCAAATAGCCTAGATATAAAACTAGCAAACCAATTATTAATGTAATAACTAAACTAGCTAAATACAATTGTTTTTGTATTTCTTCTTTTTCTAGTTGTAATTCTATTCTTCTCCTTTCTTCTGCATTAACGATACTATCTGTTATTCGTGCTTTTTCAAAAGAATGCGTCATTTCAATTTCTTTAAATTTTTTCGCATTGTTTACAACATTAATATCTTTTTGGATTTTATTGTAAGTCTTTAAATCGTTAAAAGCTAAGTCTAATTTACCTGCAGATTTGTATATTTCTCCTCTTATCTTGTACACATCATAAATACGACTAATCATATTTATTTTGTTTCCTAGTTTTATGGCTTCATTTGCGTAAAACAGAGCTTTATCATTGTTTTTTAATTGGAAATACGTTTCTGCAAGATTTCTATTCGTAATCGTTTGAGATAAATACTTGTTGACACTTTTCGTATATTTTAAAAAATTGAGTTGTAAAGGAAGTGCTTCTTCATATCTTTTTTGATCCAATAATAAACTTGCTTTATTACCATATACGCCTTGTAAAACATCATAAGCTTCAGCTAATTTTGAATGATAAATCCCTTTATCAAAAGCATAAAAAGCAGAATCTATCTTGTCCATCTCTGCATAACATTTTGCGATGTTACTATAATTAATACCTAATAATCGGTGATTTTTATTATTAGTATTTGTTTTAATAGCCTTTTTAAAGTTAACAATTGCTTTGTCACATTCATTTTTAAACTTGTATAGCATAGCAATGTTTCCATAATTTACACCTAGATATATGGAGTCATTTGTTTCAATAATAATTTTTTGAGCAGCCAAATAATCTTTCAATGCACCTGAATAATCTAATGATCTTCGTTTATACACTCCAGATTGAATTAGTAATGTTTTGTGGTGTTTTATATTATCATAACTGTTTTTTTTAAGAATCTCTCTAACCTGTTGATGATATGTTGGAAGTTTATCGGTGTTTCTACTCTTTTGATATGTACCTAAATCTAAAAGATGCTGCACTTTTAGAGAATCATTAGGTGCATTATCAATTTTATTGAGAAAGTTTACAACAATAGAATCTTTTTCCTGAGAAAAGGAACTCAGAATAAAAAAGAAAAATATTACGCTTAGGTGACGCATTTAATTTAAAAGATTAAAGTGATCTGATATAATCATCAAGAGAATCTTCAGATGTAAGGTTTAGTTTCTTTTTTAATCTAAATCTTGTTGATTTTATAGCATCAAGACTCGTTTTTCTTAAGTTAGAAATTTCTTTTCGAGAAAGTCCAATTTTTATGAAAGAACAAACCTCAATATCTGTTTTTGTAAGATTAGGATGTAGATTTTTTAAGTTCTTTAAAAATTCATAATTCAAAGATTCGATATTTTGTTTTAGAACGACAATTTTAGCATCTTCTAACTTGTCTGCTTTTAAATCAGCAATAATACTTTTTAAAGAAATACCCTCTTCTTCATGAGAAAGTTTTGATAAATTTTCGGCAAGTTTTTCTTTAGATCGAAGATGAATTATAGTTTCGGTTAACAATTCATTTACTTCTTCTTTCTTGGTGGTTACTTCTGTATTTAAATCAACTATTTCTCTAGCTAATGCTCTACGTTTACGTTTGGCTTTTCTCCAAAGGACATAAAAAATCATGAAGGCTATTAAAAGTGCAATTAGTAAAAGTGCTACAGTTACACGTCTTTTATATTTTTCAATTTCTTGATCCTTTTCTAAAAGTTCAATTTCAGTTTTCTTTTTAAAAATCTCTTGATCTTTTCGTTCTGTTTCAAATTTAGATTGATAATATAAAAAAGTATTGTCTTTAATTAACGTATTGTCTGTTTCCTCTAATTCTAAATAGGTGTTTAAATGCTCAAAAGCTTTTTTGTATTGACCTGTAGCTCCGTATACTTTAGCAATTTCTTTTTCTGCCTTTTTTATAGTTTCTTGCTGTCCTTCTTGTCCTTTAAGTGCTAAAACTTTTTTGAATGCATTTTCTGCTTTTGTGTAGTCTTTTTTTTGAACGTAAACTTTACCTTGATACTCATAATTCATCCTCTGAAAGAAATCAGGAGCACTTGTTTTTTTAACCCAATCTTTCGCCTCTTCTAAATATTGTTCAGCCAGAGTTACATTTCCTAAGTCTAAATTATAATCGATATTTAAGTTCGCTAGAAATAACTTAGATAAAACTTTTTGTTGTTTGTTTTGTATACTATCAATAAAAAAGTATGTTGAATCAATATACTTTTTTACGTTGTCAAAGTTTTTAACTTTTTGATTAATCTTTGCTAAATTTCCATAAGCATAACATAATGAGATATAATCTTTTGTTTCTTTTGCATTAGCTAAAACTCGTTTACGTTCAGTAATTGATTTTTCATGGAATCCATTTTTAGAATAAATACCTGCTAAGTCTGCAAGAGTTAAGTTTTTATAAAAATTATCATTAAGTTGATCATACAATTTATAAGCTTCTTCATAATTGGTAACTGCATCCAAAAAATCGTTTAGATCATTATAAACTTGTGCTGCGAAGAAACGCGCATCTGCAGCATTAATTAAGCCTTTGTTTGCTTTAATAAAAATATCACCAGAGCGATTATAATCTTTTATTGCTTTTTCATATTGATCTGTATTATAATAATAACTAGCTCTTTTCAGTAATAAGTGAGCTTCGGTAGTTGGATCTTTGTAAAGAGGTAAATATCCCAACATTTGATCTACATAATACTTTGTAGAATCTAGTAGAGAAATACTAGTAAAGTGTTCTATTAAAAAACGAGATTTGTTTCCTAATTTATCATATTCCTTAAGCTCTTTAGCCAGAGCTATATATTCTTTTAAAAACTTTATTTTCCTATCAGAATTTTCATGAATTGTTTTTTTAGTAATCTCATGTAAAATTTCAAGACGTTCTTTTTTATCAGTAGTATTTTCTAATTTTTTAGATAATTCTTCTACAGTGTTCTGAGAGAAAATTTGAGTGGTAAAAACTAAAAAGAAGATTGATAGTAAAACTTGTTTGATCATTCGATATGCTTAAAATTAAAATGATTTTCTCTGTTTTATTTCATAACAATATTAATACAATTATAACCTATATTCTAAAAAGTGTATCTGCAAATTTATTTTAATATATCACAAAATGAAAATTTATACAACTATTTATAGTTGACAAATGAATATTTATTCTAGTTAAGTGTTTGTTAGTTAGATGTTTGTTTTGTCCGTTTTTTGTCCGGGGTTATTTTTATGGTGAAAAAGAATTTCTTGATTTCTTTGTATCAAACAAAGTTTTGTTGCAACAAACTTTTAAGGGAAAACATAAACTACTATTAAATTATCAAAAATGTTATTTGCTACTAAAAAACAGAAGAGATACAAAGTAAGAAGAACTAAAATTAAATTTTTAATGTTACCAATCGTATACAAGGGAAAGTTTTTGTGGTTATCAAGAGTGAAACTAGAAACAGCTTTTAATGGATACAAAATGATGATTATTGGAATAGAAAGAATTTAAGCATACTTACAAATTTAGGAAAGGGGATTACCTAAATTAAATGTGCCAAATAAGCTTTATAGTATTAAAACTTATTTGGCACTATTATTTTCTTGACCTAATAATCGACTAAATATTAAGATAATTAAATATTAGTTATAGGTAGAAATTTAGTTATGTTTTTTAATTCCTTTATTATTGAATCGTATAATTCGTTCTTTCAAACTGACTTAAACGAAAATAACCTAAGACTTCTTCACTAGGGTCATTAACATTAACACAATTTCCTTTCAATTGCGCAGGAGTAGTTTGAAATGGTCCACCACCACCTTGAGTTCCTGATAATTGGATTAATTGTTCAATGTAAAAGTAGAAATCTTCTGAAATACCAAATACTTTAATGTCGATTTCTGTTCCCGAAACATTTTTTTCATCAAAATGTAAAACAAAAGCCTCATTACCATTTACAAATTCATCTCGCACAGAAGCTAAAGAAGGAACAGCTAAGTTTTCTTGTACAAACTCTCCTAAATAATAGTTTACTTCATCCGCAGGATCGTCAAAAAGTACACGAACTCTAAATTCATCTTCATTAAAACCGTCTTCTTGAGTAACACTATTGATTTCTGTAAAACCAACTAATGTTTCCGAAGCAGTATAAGTTTCTCCATTATAAACTATATTTAAATTATAAACAGCGCCAATTTCAGGAACAAAGTTTGTAGTTGAGTATTCTCCATTATTTTGATCTGCAAAAGTAAATTGAGTACCATCATTTTCTTTAGTAACTGTTACTGTAGCTCCAATTACTGGGACGTTAGGATTACTATCAAAAAATGCAGTAGAAGTACTTAATTTAATAGTTTGTTCATTTCCTGGAGTTCCTTTTTCCCAATTAATAGAAGCCTCAACAACTAAACGTGGTCCACCGTTAGGAACATCAACATCAACAACATCAGTACAAGATGAAAAAATAGTACTGATTGTTATAAACAAGATATAAATTGATTTTTTCATTTTTTTAGAATTTAAAATTATAAGTTACTGAAGGTGTAATTCCGAAGATAGAAGTGCGTTCAGCTTCATTTAATCCAGATTGATTATTTACACCAAAACTAATAGAAGCCGCATTTCTTCTAGAGTACAAGTTGTAAATACCAAATACCCATTCGGCTTGCCATTTTCTATTTTTATTTTTTCTAGGAGTTAATGTTGCCGAGACATCTAAACGGTTGTACGCAGGTAATCTATCGGCATTTCTGGTAGAATATGTAGGAATTGATAATCCATTATATTGAAATTGTCCGTTTGGATATGTAACAGGGCGACCTGTTTGGAAAACAAAGTTGGCATTGAAAGTCCAATTATCACTTAATTTATAATTTCCTGTTACAGATAAATCGTGAGTTCTATCGAAAGGTGTATTGTACCAATCACCATTGTTTAAACCAGGTCCACCTGCACGGCCACCTAAAGTTCTTTGTTCAGATTTCGAAAGCGTATATGCAATCCAACCCGTTAAATCTCCTTTGTTTTTACGTAATAAAAACTCTAATCCGTAAGCTCTAGCATCACCATTTAAAATTTCTCTTTCAATAGTATTTTGAGCAATTAATTCTGCTCCGTTTATGTAATCTACACGATTTTTTACAGTTTTATAATACGTTTCTGCTTCGATCGAATATGTATTGTTTTTAAAGTTTCTAAAATAACCAATAGCATATTGATCGGCAATTTGAGGTTTTAAAAACTCTCCACTTGGAGCCCAAATATCTAATGGAGTTGCAGAGGTTGTGTTTGAAATTAAGTGTAAATATTGTGCCATTCTATTATAACTAGTTTTAATAGATGACTTTTCATTTAGTTGATACGATAAAGCAAATCTTGGTTCAAAATTTCCGAAGCTAGCGATACTTTCTTTATCTCCGTAAGTTATTTGACCTGTTGGATTAGCACGCTCATAAATACCAAACGAAGGATTATAAATTACAGGCAAATCGTTAGCGTAAGTATTTAAAACTTGACTTCCAAATCTATTAAAATAACTGTAACGTAAACCATACATTGCAGTTAAATTGTTTGATATTTTGTGTTCTAAACTTGCGTAAATACCAGTTTCTACTGCAAACTTTTTGTCTAAGAAATCTTCGTTGATAGCAGATTCTGGAGTGAGTTTACGAATTTCACCAGGGTTAAATTTGTAGTATATTCCACTAACTCCGAAATCGAATTTTAGTTTATCATTTAAATAATAATCAATATCATATTTTAAATTGTAATTATCGATACGCGATAACCAATCTAAATCAACAAATTCAAGTTGTAAATCGTAATTGTATCGACTATAAATAGCAGATAAATTAGAGAATAACTTATCACTAAAAATATGATTCCATCTTAAGTTTGCTGATAAATTACCATAAGAATTAAAGAAAGAATTTTGAAATGTTACATCGTCATTTCCGAAGTAAGCCGAGAAAAATAAACGATTTTTATCATTGAGTTGATAGTTTGTTTTTAAGTTTAAATCGTAAAACCCAACTCTATTTTCATTGTTTGCTAGAGCAAGAAAAATATTAGCGTATGAAGCTCGACCAGCAACTAAGAAAGAACCTTTATCTCCAAACAATGGAGCTTCTGCAGTTAATCGACTTGATATTAATCCGATTCCACCAGTAAGTTTAAATTCTTTGTTGTTTCCGTCTTTTTGACGCACATCTAAAACCGAAGAAACTCGTCCACCAAACTTAGCAGGAATTCCTCCTTTATATAATTTTACATCTTTAATAGCGTCATTATTAAAAACAGAAAAGAAACCAAATAGGTGAGAGGCATTATAAATAATAGCTTCATCTAACAAAATTAAATTTTGGTCTTCAGCACCACCACGAACATTAAATCCAGAAGCTCCTTCACCAGCATTTGTTACACCTGGTAATAACTGAATCGATTTAATTACATCTACTTCACCTAATACAACAGGAATCTGTTTAATGGTTTGCGAACTAATTTTAGTAGTACTCATTTGAGGACTACGAAGATTTACTTTTTTACTTTCCTCAGCACTAATTACAACTTCATCTAATACATTAGCATCCTCACTTAAGTCGGTATTGAACTTTATATTTTTAGTCAATTCAATTTCCTTTTCAATAGGTTTATATCCAATGTAAGATACACTTAATGTGTAATTTCCTTTCGGAGCAGTGAGTGAATAAAAACCATATTCGTTGGTAGTTGTTCCTAAACTTGTTCCTTTTAAAAAAACGGTTGCTCCAAATAAGGTTTCACCATTAGCTTTGTCTTTTAATGTACCACTAATTGTAAATTTATCTTGAGAAAAACTTATTAGAGGAATTAGAAATAATATGATGATTGTATAAATTCTCATAGTTGATTACTGCTTTTTAAATGTATTATGTTTAACTTTTTTAGTTAAAACCTGAATAAATATTTTCTTAAAAAATCAGTAAAACAGTTTATAATGAAATGTTTAAGGTTGTTTAATGATTCTATAGAAAAACTTAAACAAAATTATGTTATTAGTTTCTACTATCAAAAATTGAAGGTTAATTTTTATATTAAAAAAATGTGAAATATTACATTAGTCAAAACATGATTTGTGTTTTTTTATGAATGAATATTTTCACAATAAAACCAGTGTTTTTCGTAATAACAAACTCTATTTTCAGATACTGAGAGAACATTTATATGTTATAAAGTATGGCAATTTAATTTAAGAGAAATTTACACTACAACCTTAAACAATTTTAATAAGAAATATTTATGAAAATTCAATAAACAACTGTTGTTTATGTATAGTATTGCCTGAGCTAAATAATATCAATAATCTTTCGTTTTGGTTTCAAATAAAGGGTGTGTATTTTAGCAACTATATTAATTAATTTAATCGAATATACGCCCCCACTGTGAAAACTAAATTAACCTACCTCATCCTATTATTTCACTTAACGACAATTATAGCACAAAATAACGATGGCTTATTACAAATATTAAAAGATAATGTAACAAATTCTACAACAGATTCTGCGAGTGTACATCATAAAATAATTTTAATAAAAAAGATGTATACATTTAATGTTGATACTTCAAGGATTTTACTCAAAGAGGTTTTTAAAACTATAGACAAGTATCCAGAAAGAGAATATTATTTTCAAAAACATAAAGCTGTAGCTTTAAATTATTTAGCAATTTTAGATAAGAAGGAAGATAAAATGGAAGCTGCATTATCTAATTATCTAAATGCATTAGATCTTAGTAAAAAGATTTACGATTCTATTACTATGGGGTTGTCTTTTCACAATCTAGGAATGTTTTACAGAAAGCAAAAAGAATTTAAAAAATCTAAAGACTATTTTAGGAAAGCTATTTCAATTAAGAAAAAGATAGGTGATGTAGAAGAGTTAGCTTTGTCATACCATATGTTCTCAGTGACTCATTATCAGGATGAAAACATTGATTCTGCATTGTTTTATGTTAAAAAAACGAAAGCTTTACCATGTTCTAATCTTCGTAAAGCTAAAGTGAATACTAATTTGGCTGCTATATATTATTCTCAAAAGAAATATGATAAATCTAAAGCTATTTATAAAGAAAATATAAAAATGTTGAAAGCAACTAATGATCAAAGTTGGTTATCTACAAGTTATTTAAATTTAGCTGTCTTACATAATGCATTAAAAGAGTATGATAAAGCAGTTCCATACTTAGATACTGCAATTGTTTTAGCAAGAAAAATGAAGCGTAAAGATTTGCTACTAAAACAATACTTTAGTAGGAGTAGTGTACAAGAAACAAGAAAAAAATATAAAAAGGCGCTCGTTGACTATAAAATAGCAATGGCGTATTTTGATACGATAAACGATACTAAAAAAGTAAAACGCATAACAGAACTAGAGTTAAATCACAAATTTGAAAAAGAAAAGTTGGCAAACCGACTACAGTTAGATAATGAAAGTTCTAAGAAGAAATTATATCTCTTAATTTCAATTTGTATTGTACTACTTAGTAGTATTATATTATGGTTATATAGAAAAAATACAAAACAGCAAATTCGTTTATCTGAAACTCGTTTGCAACAACAAGAATTAGAAAAGCTAAAAACAGAACTAGCTTTAGTCACTAGAGAAAAAGAATTAAAAAATGCAGTTGTTGAAAACTCAATAAAACAAGAAGTTTTTAAACAAACTCTAAAAGAGATCAAAGCGATATTAAAGTTGGATAATGAACAAGATCGAAAAAAGTCATTACAATCCATAACGGCATCTTTATTATCTGAAACAGTAACCTCAAACAGTGATTTAAAATCTTATTTAGATAAAGTTAGTTTTGATTTCAAGGTGATATTAGATAATAAACTTCCTCAACTTAATGAAAGAGAAAAGGAGATTCTGTGTTTAATGACATTGGGACTTAATGCAACTGAAATTAGTAAACTACAAAACTCTTCTGTTTCAGCAATAAAATCTTCACGTTCACGCATTCGAAAAAAGATAGGAGTAAACTCAAAAGAAGATATCATAACATATATAAAAAACTTATAATTTGACTTGTATAAATATGAAGATTGAAAACTATGAAGTTCTCAGATCTAAAAAGTAGAACAAGTAATTTTGTAACTAATTAAGAATAGATTTTAATCATACTTTTTACACTACCTATATAATTTTACAGTAATTTTTTAGCGGACAAATAACGGACAAAATATCTCTACAAGTATTGAATACACTGGTGTGACACCCTTTTGTAACCCCCGTATCGCTTGTTTTAATCAAAAAAAATAAAGAGGTTTGTACAAGAATTAAAAACTAAACTTTAATAACGTCCTCCTATTTTAATTATGAAACCTACCTATTCAAATTCTTTGTCATTTAATTTTTACAAGTATGTAAAAGAAGAAAACTCTTGCAAAACTTATACAAGAGTGAAAATTATTAATAAACAAGTACACCTAACTTATTTTTTGATTTAAAATAATCTAACAAGCTTTTTAAAGATTTAAAATCGTTTGTTCAGACCCAAAAAGTACACTTAACTTATACTATTAGGATAAGAAAAGAAATAAAACTGTATTGATAATTCAATATTAGAAACTTCTTATTCTAAACATAAAAATACCTAACGCGATAACTGGTTGGGGTGAACAACTATTGTCTAAACTTAAAGATTTCTACAATTAGAAACACACACTGAATTGTATTCTTAATTACAGTTCTATTAACAATTAAAAACATTTAACCTTGAAAATTAAAATCATGAAAAAAAGAGATTACATTTTAACAGCAACTTTAATAATATTAAGTGCTTACACAACTATTGCTCAATCTGTAGGAAGCGATTGGGGAGACAAAAAAGATCTTCTTGTAGTGAACAGAGATCGATCTAATCATTGGGGACAACTTAGACTTCAAACTTCTAATAGAGGTGTTACATTATCCAATTATAAAGATAGATTTGCAGTTCAATTTGTTACCAGTAATGATTATAAAAATTTTGGAACAGAACGTTTTACTGTTAGAAATAGCGGTAATGTTGGTTTAAATGGTGTTACTAACCCTTTAGGAGAATTACAATTTAAAAACACCATTAACAATAGAAAACTAGTACTTTGGCACAGCAGCAATAATAATGCTCATCAATTCTATGGACTAGGAATAAATTCAAATACTTTAAGATATCAATCTGAAGCAAATCATGTTTTCTATTCTACTATAAACAGTAGCAGTTCTAGAGAAAATCTACGTATTAACAAAGACGGTAAAGTTGGTCTAGGAGTATCTAATCCAGAACAAAACTTACACGTAAAAGATAATGCGCTTATTAGTAATACTTTTCTTGGTAAAGTAGGTGATAGTAATAGTTGGGCTGGTTTAGCTCATAAAGATCAAGTAGGTACAGATACTTATGCTATGATTACTCAAAATAACGGGAAACATACACTTATCAATAAAAAGAATACAGGTGATGGATATATCGGTTTTAGAGTTGGTAACGCAAATAAAATGGTTATTGATAATTCTGGTAGGGTAGGAATAGGAACACATGAACCTAAAGGAGAATTGCACTTAAGTAAATCTACAAAAAACAGAAAAATAGTACTTTATGAAGCTTCTAATAACGATCATAATTTTTATGGTTTTGGTGTAAATAGTGCTACTTTAAGATATCAATCAGGTCAAAATCATGTGTTTTACAGTTATGTAAGTCCAACTTCATCTAAAGAAGTTTTTAGAATTAACAAAAATGGTACGGTTAAAATAGGAAATACCAATTTAGCTCCGGACACTGTAGACACTTCATTACTTTCTGTTAGCGGTGGATTGAGAACAAATAAAGTGGTATTAAACATTGGAACATTTCCTGATTATGTTTTTGATAAAAACTACGATTTAATGCCTCTTGAAAAAGTTGCTGAATATATTAATGAGAACAAGCACTTACCAAATATTCCTTCTGAAAAGGAAATCGTAGCTTCTGGTCTTGACATGAACATGATTACTACTAAACTTGTTGAAAAAGTAGAAGAATTAACACTATACACTATAGACCAAGAAGATAAAATTAAAGCACAAAATAAGCTTATTGAATCTTTAGTAAAGCGTTTAGAGCGTCTTGAAAATAAAGAACAAAAGTAAAAATTAGCACTCGTATGAAAGTATTTAATTTTTTACTAATAGTGTTGTGCTGGTATCAAGGAATAACTGCACAAAACACAGAGCTTATCGTATTTTATGCCGATGAAGGAGCTCAGAAAAAGGTCTTAAACTTAGATAAAGAAACCAATTCTTTGGTATTAACAGAAAAAAGTAATACGACCCCAGATACTTATTTTGATGCTTTTATTATAAAGCAATCAGAAGATAATCCAGCTACTGTTTTTTTAATTTCTGCTCAAGAAAATAATTTGTTTTTAAAAAGAGATGGAAACAATTTAGTTTTTAGAGAAATACAGGAAGAAACAAATATTAAAGACTACCAATGGGAAATTCAATATTTCGGATATCCTTATATCGCTCTATGTGATCCTACCAAAGACAAAAGTGTAATGTACATGCAAAATGGTGTTCTTTCAATGAAGAATGTTCCTAATGCTAGTTGGAATTTGTCGAGTAATGACGACGATAAGGGTAATTCCTATCGATATAAAATCGGCAAAATTGTAAAAACATTCTAAAATTTTAATACACATTTAAAATCATAAATGATGAAAAAACTATTAATTACAGCGCAAAGTTGTTGCTGGATTATACTACTTTGCTTTTTTCTGAATACGCATTTGATAGCACAAACTGCAAATGAAAATATATCGGTACTAAAAATGCCAAGTAGTTCGGGTCATATTTCTAATTTTGACACTAATGTAGGTTTAAAATCTATGTTATTGGATAAAGGAAATTTAGGCGAAGCAACCATCGAATTTTGGACAAAATTCAAAAACGATTCTGAGTCGTTATTATTTACCACAGATGCCTTAAACAACAAAGGATTTACATTTAAAATTCACCGTAACAACGTAATTTTAAACAGTGATTATTTAAATGATCAACAGCCTATTGATATTCCTGCTACAATTACAGGTACTTTTTGGCAACACTATGCTTTTACGTTTTATCAATTAGGTCCTAATTCATTTAATATCGATTTACATGTAGATGGTTATAAAGTGAAAACGTTTAGTGCTATTGAAATAGCTGATAATTACGACTTATATTTTACAAAAGGAGGAGCTAATCAAGAAATCTTTTTAGCTGAAGTAAAAGCTTGGAATGTAAAAAGACAAGAAGAGCAAATATTTAATAATAGATATACTTCTTTTTATAACTACACAGGTAATATCATAAACGATCAAATAAATAAAGGACTTGTAGCTAATTTCTCTGGAGATGCTGAAGAACAACCTACAAATCAATATATGCCTGAGCTTACCTCAACGCATTGGTTAAACACAATTCAGCAAGATGGTTATCCTGCTTACGGAAAAATTGCATCAAAGCTAACAAGCAATAGCAGTAATAAAACATTGGCTTTCATTAATAGTGAAATAGAAAATCCAATTAGCCAATTAGATCAAATCATTGTTAGTGCTTCTAAAGGTGCTTTTTCTGATAAAGTGGAACTTAAATGGTTTCATGTTGCTGATTTAACCTATTATAATATTTACAGAGATGGAAGTAAAATAGGTACTGAAGATAATATCACAAAAAATAGTGGAGAACAGTTATTTTTTACAGATAAAGGAGCCTTACCTGGAACAATATATACATATACAATAGTAGGTGACAATACAGATGCACCAAACCCTAAAAGTGGTAGTAATACTGGATTCATTTTTCCGAATGGTACCCTTACAGGAGTTGTAAAAACACAATCAGAAGTATATGTTAAAGATGTAGCTATTGAAATTAATTTAAACGAACCTGATCCAAGTAATACAGATGCTGTTAATGCATATACAGCAGCGAATGGTAGTGCCTTAGAGTTTGCTGCAAATTCACCTAAAATTAGTTTTGTCGAAAGTAAATTAATTACTGATAATAATAATATTACTATAGAATTTTGGTATAAGAACGGAACCACTACCGGAAGAGGAACTAACAAAGTATTTCAATCAGGTAATACTTCAATTGCAATAAATACTTCTAGTAATACAGATGTATCAACTAGTATTCAGTTTAATAATAATATTGTTAAGACTTTTCCATTAGGCGCTAACGATACAGAGTGGCATCACTATGTATATGCTTTTGGAAACGATGGTATTAATGTGTACAAAGATGAAGTACTTGTTGGTACTGATACTACTGCTTTTGACTGGAGCTCTACCTCTAACGATTATAATTTTTATATCAATCAAGCTGCTGCACATACATATTTAGTAGATGAATTTAGAGTATGGAAGGGTAAGAAAAATCTTGACGAAATTGAAAAATATGCTACTTATATAGCTGATTCAGATGAAGAAAATTTATTATTAGCCTATTCTATGGACCTTAATGATACTAAAGCAATTTATAATCGTGCTTCTGTTTCACAAGGTAGTTATGTAGGAAAAATAGAACAAACATCTAATTTAGTTTACAAAGAGCAACCTAAAGCTTTAAAATATGTAGCGTATACAGATGCTAATGGTAGTTACGAATTCAGTGCTATTTACAGTACACACGATAAATATACCTATACTTCTAGAGCTACTAAACCTATACATGAGTTTAAACCATCTACGGTTGGTGCAATTATAAAACAATCTTCTTTACCTAGTGACTACAGTAAAGTAGCTAACTTCACTGATATTTCTAATTTACCTGTTGCAGGTAGAATCTTTTATGTTGAAGGTGAAAACAAGTATCCTGTTCCTGCTGGAAGAAGATTAGCGATTGATGGGCAACCATTATTAGGTTCTGCTGATGGTTTATTAAGTAATAAAGATGGTGTATACAGTGTTTCATCTTCTTTAGGTTTACATACTTTTGAAGTTTTTAATCCTGAATTAACAAATAACAATAGCTTAAACAGTTTAGATTTTTCACCTGTAGAAGCAGATAATACAATTACAAGTGGTGGTTATGCTGTTACTAAAAACACTATCAATTACAAAGATAATGGTATTACGATCTCTGGATTTGTGAAACCTTTTGTGTCTGTTACCTACCCTAGTTTTGTTCCTGAAAAACAAACATTACTACAATGGAACCAATTAGAAGTAGTTTTAAAAAACAATACTTTAATTCAAGTATTCTATAATGATCAATTACAAAAAGAAGCTGCTTTAAACAATCCTAGCTCTTTCTCTTTTTTCGCTGTAAGTATTGCTGATACGGGTGAATTAGGTTTATTAGTAAATGGTACTTATAAATCAGGAATGATAAGCGCTCCTACTTTTAATAATGATTGGTTGTATATAGGAGCAAGCACAGATAATGGAGGCACTGCAACTGCATCTAACTTATCTCCTATGACTTTGGTAGAATTTAGAAATACTTCATATACTGAAGCTGAATTGAAAGCTATCAAAAGTGGTGATATTATTGATGGAGATGCTGATCACTTAGAATTATCTTTCGATTTTGCTCAAGAAAAAGGAAACAGAGCTTTATCTAAAACTGTAGCTGGTAAAGACAACTATTTAGTGTTAAATGATGCTGCAACTATCAGCAATTCAGAAATCATAACCTATTCAAAAAAATACAAGTATGAATATGTAGCTACTACAGCTCGATACAATCCTCAAGCAGGTAGTCATTTGTATTCTTTAAATGTTATTGATCCAATGACTGAGGTAGATTTTGAAATGAAAGATCGATTTGGTTTTGTAGGAAATATAGTTATTCCTTGCGAAAATACAATTGGAGCATGGACAGGAACAATTACAAGAACTGATAGTGATGCAACTCCTGCTTTCTCAAAAGAAATTACAGCTAGTAATTTTGATAATGAGAACAAAGTATTTATGATAGATGGTCTTATTCCTGGAAAATATGAAGTGATTATTACCAATGTAAATGATACAACTATTACTAGAAGTATCTCAAACATAGATATCACTAAAGGTTGGGCTACTTATGATTTTGAATATAGAGCTCCTTTATCTATTGAATTGAATGCATATCAAGTAAAAGAAGATAAAATTACCACTCCTTTAGAAGATTTAGTTGAAAGTGATTTCGACCTTTTAGAAAAAGCTTGTGGTAAAGATTTCTATGTATTTAGCGAAGGTGCACCTGTATTGCTTCAAGCAACTGTATTTGAACAATATGGAGATCAAAAATGTATGATCGAAGAGGCTACAGTTAATTTTACAGGTGGATTATTCAAACTAGCTGATGGTGCTACTTCTGCACAAGGAAAAACAGATGCAAATGGACATGCAGTATTAGCTTCTTTTGCAGCTACTCCTAATTTTATGGCTCCACATACAAAAGGTTTTACGATTCAGGCTATGAAAAATGAGAGCAGTAAAATTGAAACTTTAAAAGGGTTAATTACTGGAGCAAGAATGAACAATAGTGATTTTACTATTGCTGATCCTGTTATTAATTATGTCTTACACGATCCTCCTGGTGATGGAAGTAGCGCAACTCTTAAAAAAGGAACTAAATCAGTTACTACTGGTAAATGGAATGCTGCTTTAGGATATACAGGTACACTTAGTAATCAATTAGGTTTAGAACACAGACAAAACTTAGTGGCTACCGTATTAGGGTTTGGTACTTCTATTACTGCCTTTAAAGCTGAGGTTTCAACAGGCGTAGATGTACAATTTAGTGCTTTAGGAACGTATAATGGTAGTACCGTTACAGAAACTGAAAATACTGAAGAGTTTTCTACATCAAGCTCTGAAAGCATTGTCGGTAAAGAAGCGGATTTATTTATTGGAACTGGGTATTTAATAACTGTTGGTTCTGGTGAAACATTGGCGTACGATAGTGATGCTTGTGAAGTTCAATACAGTTCTAATGCTCAGGTTTTAAATAATAAAATAGATAATTCTTTTTCACATACCTATTATGATATTAAAAAAGATATGATTCCTAATTTATTAGAAGCTATAGCGAATGAAACTGATGATAAAAAAATTAAGTCGTATGAAAATTCTGTTATAAAATGGAGTGCTGCTTTAATTAACAACGACTTTGCTTTAAACTTATATAAAAGATCAGACTATGCATATTTGAAAGATCACGCATTTCTTTCTGAACTTGATCAAAAGTTAGATGAATATGACGAAAGTAAATATGATTGGAATGATTATAAACAATTTAAAAACTTTGATAAAAACAGAAGTTTTGATGGTGGTGGTTCTGTATACACTAGAAATATTACCACTGCTGATACTGATACCAATGGTGCAGATTTTCAGTCTACCTTTGATTTTGGATATAAAACACAAGTAGATGGAACTGTAGCTGGTGTAAGTTCTAAATTTGAATATACCAATACTGTAAACACTGCATTGGGTGGTGGTTTCGAAATTACTGATGAAACAAACACCTTGGTGCAGTACACCTTAACGGATGGTGATGCTGGTGATCGTTTTGCTTTAGAAATAAGACGTGATCCAAATTATGGAGTGCCTATTTTTAAAACTTTAGCAGGAAAAAGTTCTTGTCCGGCAGAGCGTGGTACACAAATTAGAACAGGTGTAGAAATTTCTTCAGAAAAAACCATTGCTAATGGCTTAGCGGGACAAACATTAGAATACCAAGTAAAACTGAGAAATACCCAAACAGCTGGAAATGCAGATTCTCCTAAAACCTACGAGCTTTCTCTTTCAACAGAAACCAATCCACTTGGTGCTATTGTTACAGTTGGTGGTAAAAAGTTAAATGGTAACACTATTTCTTATTGGTTTGGTCCAGACGATACCTCTCCTACTGGTATTAAACAAGAATATGATGTTACTGTACAAGTAACAATGCCAGACAACGAAACAGATTCGTATGTTGAATACAAAGATTTGGAGTTGTTATTTGCGGTACCTTGTGAAGGACATACTGATTTAGATTATGATCACAACATTAGTGTATACGAAGATGCAGGAGTTAAAAGTATTGATGCTTTATATCTGACTGCTCAGTTCCATGGACCTTGTATTAAAGAAACGATTATGAATAGTCCTCAAGAAAATTGGGTGATTAATCAATCGAACAATAATATTCAAGATTTTATTTTCACGCTTTCTGGTGTATCAATAGAAAATGATGAAGTAGTACTGCCTGGTAGTTTAACTGCTGTAGAAATAGAATATGCTTTGGCTGACAACAATACGCCTATTTTGTTAAAAACAATTACAGCTGAAGAGTTAAAGAATATGTATAGCGATACTCACAATGCTTTTAAAGCTTCTGTTGATGTATCTGGATTGGTAAATGGTGGTTATGGTTTTAGAATTGTACCTGTATGTGGATTAGGAACTGAAGTTTGGAGGCGAAATACACCTACCCCATATGTGTATGGAAACGTGTCTAGAACTGCTCCATTATTATTAGAAACGAGTCCTATTGAAGGAGGAATATTAACTGATGGAGCTATTACTGCTGTTTACAACAAGCCTTTAGATCCTACTACACTTACTTCTTTAAATATTTCGTTAAGAGGTACATTAGGAGGTTTACCTAAAAAATTAATATCAGCTGAATTTAATGGACCTACAGATATTATTACCGTTCCACACGGAGATTTCTTAAATCTTTCTGGTGCATTCACTACAGAGTTTTGGATAAATCCAACTGCATATCCAGTTAACGGAATAGTGAATCTATTTGAAAAGGGTAACAACTATAGTTTAGGATTAAATGCAAATGGAAAATTAGTATATAAAGAAGGACTAGGTGGAAATACTACTGCAAGCTTACCTCTTCATGAATGGACTCACGTAGCCATGGTATATGATGGATACAATAACATAAACTTCTATTTCAATGGTGTTTTGGTGTATTCTGATGTTGGATATAATGTATCTAATGAAAATATTCAATTAAATACTGATGATTTAATTATTGGTGGATCTAACGATCAAAATGAAGGATATTTAGGTTTAATAGATGAATTACGAATTTGGAATAAAGCACGTTCACACGGACAAATTGTTTCTTTTAAAGATAAACAGTTATTAGGTAACGAAGATCAATTAATGGCATATTATGTATTTGATAATATCGCTTTAGAAGTAGATGGTTTCCAAGAAGGTGTTAGAGATTTCACTGGTAATACTAGTGGTAGTACTCAAAATGGTATTTCTTGGATTGAAGGTGATTTTGCAGCTCCTTTATCTATTGAACAATTAATACAAGACATTCCTATTGAAGTAAACACAAATGTTGACAATAATGAAATTATTATCACGCCTTTAAACTTTCAAGAGTATTTCTTAGAAGGAGCTAAATTAACTGCTATACTTAGTAATAACTCTATCAAAGGTGTAGACGGTAATATTACTGAAGGTCATAGTTGGTCGTTTACCATCAATAAGAATAATACTAGCTGGAACAAAGCCAATATTAATGCTTCTCAACAAGTTGGAAATACTACAAGTTTTTCTGCAACACTTACCAACAATGGAGGTACTGATACAACTTTTGAACTACAATCTTTACCCGATTGGTTAAAGTGTACAAATGTTACGGTTGGTGATGAAATAACTATTGAAGCTGGTTTTGAAAAAACATTAAACTTTAGCACTTCGGCTTACTTAAACAAAGGTGTTTTTTACGATAACATTGGTGTAATTACTTATAGTGAAACTGGAACTAGAACTGGTTACGAATACTTTAAACTTACATTAGATGTTAATTGTGAAACCCCAGATTATGAATTTAATGCCTCTAATTTCCCTTTTAAAAAGGAATTTACAGGAACATTAAACATTGCTGGTGAAATTTCAGAAGATACTAACGATGTGATAGTTGCTTATTTTAACAATGAAGTAAGAGGAAAAGGTAGCGTTTCTATGATCAATAATAAGCCAACTGTTTTATTAGATGTCTTTTATAATGTCGGTGAGTCTGGTGATTTATATTTCCATGTTTGGGATGATTCTCATTGTAAAGAATACATTGGTTTACAACAAACTTATGCTATTGGAGATACTCCTTCTGAAGGAAATATTATTACACCTGTATTATTTGAAACTGGTGATACTATTGTAAAAAGAATTCCTTTATTACAAGGTTACCAATGGGTTAGTTTCAACTCGATCAATAATCCTCAAACTTCTATTTTAGATGTTAATCGTATTAAAGGTATGGAAGAAGGTGATCAAATCATGGAACTATCTGGAAATGAAATCACTTCATTCTCGGCTACTGGAGAAGCTAGTGGTACGCTTCAACAATTAGATTATACCAAAGGATATCAAGTGAAATCTGCAAGTGATAAACTAATGCTTATTCAAGGTACTGATGCTCCTATGAATACTAATATTTCTGTAAATGGTGGATATGCAACCAACTATGTAGGATATATTCCTAATGTAATGTTTAACACCTCGTATGCTTTACGTTCTTTATCTAATAAATTTTCTATTGGAGATAAAGTTTCAGGACGAGAAGGTTTTTCAGAATTTACTGCAGAAGGATGGAAAGGTACTTTAACACATTTAATACCAAACAAGTCTTATAGTATTAAAATGTTGAACCCTGGTACTTTAAATTATTCTGGTGTTGTTACTACTTCAAATAATGTAGCTTCAAGAACAATGTCTTTTGATGATGTAACATCAGAAAATACTGATAAAAATGCGTTAGATACTAAATACTTAAAAGATGCTAAAGCGAAAGGTATTGAGGTAGATGGAACAAAATATCCTTTTATTATGTCTGTTACTGCAAAAATTGTTGCTGATAATATAGATACTGATAAAGAATATATGGTTGTTGCAGAATCAAACGGTGAATATAGAGGGATAGCAAAAGCTGTGAAACAAGAAGATGACTTTGCTTACTTTATGACTGTTTATGGAACCAATAAAGAAACCATAAATTTCAAGGTTATTACAGATGATGAAACTTTTGCTATTAAAAACACGTTGTCTTTTTCTAAAAATCAATTTGTTGGTAACATAGAAAACAGATATCCTTTACGTGTATCCAATTCAAGTCAATCTGGTATTAATGGAAGTATATTGACTATCGACAACAATCCTGTTGGTGAAATAGCAACTATTCATATGCAACCAATAACTACAGATAACTATGTGTTAAACTTAGTAAGTCTTAATGGTACTGAAATTGCAACATTATTTTCTGGAAAATTACAAGAAAATGAACGCACATCAGTAATTTTAGATAGATCTAACGATTCGCGATTAAATAAAATACCAAACGGAATTTATTTATGTCATCTTAAAAATTCAAACAGTAGCACTGTATTAAAATTGATTTTTAAGTAATTTTTTAAAAGTAAAAAACTTTATAAGCTGTCTGAAAAATATTTTCAGACAGTTTTTTTTTATGAAATAATTATTCAGTTACTTCTTAACTAAGTCTTAGCTTATGTTTATTTGTAGTTAGTTATTTCAAATTAATTTATATCAAATAATATTAAATATTTGAATCACATCTTAATACAAAAATTCTCTTTTAATATTAAAGGAGAGTTTTTCTTTTTACAAGAGCATATTTTTTCAAAACAAAAACGTATATTTATGTAGTAAATGAATCATAATCTTAATGATTGAAATACATTAAGTACAGACTTAATAATATGCCTCCTTTCGTATGTAGTTTTATGTAAAAACACATCGTTTACTTACTATTCGTCTATACTTATTTGCATTTGGTCTAAAAATATATGCTTAGTCATAATGTGTCAGCTTAATTGTTCGTAAGAAGCAGTATTTTTAGGTTACGCCTAAATCCAACCAAACAAAAAATTCCCATGAATTTAATGTTTACAATTGTTCTGTATACTAACTAATATGAAAACGCTACAACTACAAAGAAGTAAAAATTCTGATTGGAAATACCTAAAAGAAGAGATAACATTGAAATCTCCTTTAGTCCTAGTTTTTGGAAAAAGAGAATTATTAGAAGATGAAGGAATTTATGACGAAATTAAAAGTATATTTAATGATGGTCATATAGTTTTTGGCTCTACATCAGGAGATATAACAGCCGATAAAGTTGATAGTGATAGTATTACAATTACAGCAATAGAATTTGAAAAAAGTACATTTCAGGTAAAACGATTCAATATTTTAGATTCAGTACATAAAACAAGTAGTTTTGAAACAGGAAAAGAGCTAATTAAATCTTTTCCAAAGAATGGTTTAAAACATATTTTTATAGTTTCTGAAGGCAGTTTTGTAAACGGAAGTCATCTAACTCAAGGAATGAATGAAGCGACAAATAATGAAGTTCTAATTACAGGTGCTCTTTGTGGGGATGCAGCTAAATTTGAAAAAACATTAGCTTCATATAACGAAAATCCTAAAGTTGGAGAAGTAGTTGCTATAGGACTATACGGAGATTCACTTGAAGTTTCGTGTGCTATAAATGGGGGTTGGACACCTTTTGGTCCTGAACGAATTGTAACTAAGTCAGAAGATAATATTTTATATGAGTTAGATGGAAAGCCTGCATTAGATTTATATAAAAATTACTTGGGTGAAAAAGCAAAAGAACTTCCTGGAGCGGCCTTATTATATCCTTTAAAAGTAAAATCTGAAAATGAAAATTATCCTATAGTAAGAACCATTTTAAATATTAATGAAGAAGAACAATCTATGATTCTTGCAGGAAATATTTTAGAAGGAGAACGAGTTCAACTTATGATGACCCATGTGGATAATATTGTGAATGCATCAGAATCAGCAGCATTGAGTGCTAATGAAAGTAGAACAAAAGAAGCAGAACTCGCGATTTTAGTGAGTTGTATAGGAAGAAAATTGGTGTTAGATCAAAGAGTAGAAGATGAAGTTGAAGAGGTTATGGAAATTATAGGGAAAGAAGCTACAGTATGCGGAATGTATTCTTATGGAGAAATTGCACCATTTAATGGCGAAAAAAAGTGCCAACTACACAACCAAACAATGACTATAACTTTAATAAGTGAATAAAGAATGAATTCTCTTTTAAAAAGGCAGATTAGAAAATATTTACCTGAGAATTTGCAAAATAATCCTGAACTTGAAGCTTTCTTAGATGCTGTAAATAAGTCATACACGAACTCAGACGAACAGTTTTCTATGTTGCAGAGAGCAACAATGATTAGTTCCGAAGAACTCTCGGATGCCAGTGAGAAATTAAAAAAAGAAACAGATAAGCAGAGAGAAATAATTGCTAAACTTAAAAATGTAATAACTACACTAAATGTTTACGAGTTAGAAAAAGATGATTCTCTAGAAGACAGTTCTACATTAAAGCTAGTGGATTTTATTGACCATCAAACCAAAGAAATTTTAAAAGTCAATCAATTAAAAGATAAGCTTTTAATTAGTTTAGAAAAACAAAATGAAGAATTGAATGAATATGCACATATGGTTTCTCATGATTTAGTTTCTCCATTAAGAAATATAGAAACTCTAGTACATATGCTTTCAGAAGATTATGAAGGATTGATAGAGAAGGATGGTTTAGATAAGCTAAAACTAATTAGTGAAAATGTAGAAAGAATAGATATACTAGCTGGAGCAATAAGAAATTATTCTTCCATAAAAGTACAAGCAAAAAAATTAACAAATCTGAATATGCATCATTTGTTAGATGATGTTATTAATGAGCTTAAACTTTGCAAAAGAAGTCATATACATATAGCTAACGAACTTCCAGAAATTAAAGTCGAAGCAGACAGTATGTCGCTATTATTCAGTCACCTAATTAAAAATGCAGTAAAGTTTAATGATAAAGAATTAAAAGTAATTGAAATTGGATGTAAAGAAGAAGAATTTTTTTGGGAATTTTATGTGAAAGATAACGGAAATGGAATTCAAGAATCCTATCTCAAAAATATTTTTATGGCTTTTTATAAATTAGAAAACGATTACCAATCTGCCGGAATGGGATTGTCTACAGTAAAGAAAATTGTAGATATGTATGAAGGTAGAGTTTGGGTGGAGTCTAAACCAGATTTGGGTTCAACTTTCTATTTTACAATCAAAAAACAATAGCGGAAAATAAAATTTATAGAACACGATACTTAATTAATTTGAGTTTGATGTAACTAAAGGTTGTTAGTTCGATATAGAATTCTGAAAGAGTTTTATGTTGAAAACCTATTGTGCATTTGGAGTGAAATTCTGTCAATTCGAGTGATTTTTCGAAATGAAATGACGAAAAATTGTATCGAGAATAAGAATTTTAACTTAGAAATAGTTCTCGATACACTTTTTTAGCTTCGCTAGGTGTCTTCAATTAAAATATATTTTGATTTCGCCAATCTCAAAAGCACTCGAACTGACAATTTGGGATTATGTATGTTTCTAAATGCACAACGGGTGTTAAAAATAAATTTTTAATGGTCAAAAATTACACCAATTAACAATCCTAAACTCTTAATATAAACGAACTCATATTAATTAAAAACTATTTTTATTTAGTATGAAACTTCAGGATTGTAGGTATCGACTAAACTAGATACTTTTAATTCTTTTTTGAAATCTGCTAAAGTTTTGAAGTTTCCTTTTTGAATAGTTATTGTTTTTTCTGTATTAGGTTCCATGGTAAAATAATTATCAGAGAAATTTTCATCAAAGTTTCCAGAAGCAAAAACACCGATAGCTAGTTTTTTAGTTTTTAAACTAACAATATATTCTGTGTCATTTTCAGAAACATTAAAAGTAATTTCTGGTTCAGGCAAATCTAAAGTCTTAAAAGGAACTAAATAATGTTGTTTTTTAGCAATAGTAGTTCCACCAACTTTTAAAGAAGCACTTAAGTAAGCTGTTTTCCATTGTGATGAGAATTCTTCTAATTTTTCTTTTAATATAGAAAGATAACTCTTAGAAGCATTAGCTTTTATTTCAACACTTTCATTCCATGATGTGATCACTTCTCCATCAAAACTTAATAAATCTACCTTTAATTCACCTTTTTGATTTGCTAAATCATCAGTAGCGATAAAAACGTTTACTCCATTTTCTTTTTTATCAAAACTAACAATCGTTTTTTCAAAAGACTTTTTTACACCATAATGTAAAGCTTTCCATTTTCCGTAATAATCAATACTAGACCAAGAAGCAACTGGCCAACAATCGTTAATTTGCCAATATAACGATCCCATACAACGGTATCTATTTTTTCGATGTGCTTCAATTCCAGTTGTAATTCCGTAAGCTTGTAATAAATGACTAACATGTAAAAAGCTAGCAAAATCTTTAGGCTTTTTATAATGTCTAAGCATATATTCTTCAATAGTACCATTTCCAATACTAGAACGCTGATGTGATTTCATTACTTCTGAAAAAATATCATGATCTTCTGGAATTGTATATTTATTTACAGTAGCCAATTCTGGAAAAGATTGAAAACCGAATTCCGACATAAATCTAGGAATCTTAACATTATAGTTTTCAAATGGTTCTTTTCCCCACCAAACGCCCCAATAATGTGCGTCTCCATCGGTGTGAGATTCTGGAACTCCTAATTCACTACTTGGCGAAGAAGCCCAATATTCTCTATCTGAATCATAACCTTTTACAGCTTCTGGTAAAACTTTATGAAAAATATCTGTATAAGCTTTCCATATCGTATTTGCAGCTTTTTCTGATTGTTCTTTAGTTACTTGTTGTTTCCAACCCCAACGTTCCCAAGCAGATAAAACTTCATTATTTCCACACCATAAAGCAATAGAAGTATGGTTACGTAATCTTTTGATATTATCAATGGCTTCTTGTTTTACACTTTCAAGAAAATCATCATCGCCAGGATACATTGCACAAGCAAACATAAAATCTTGCCAAACCAATAATCCTTTCTTATCACATAAATCATAAAAGGTTTTATTTTCGTAAACACCACCTCCCCAAACACGAATCATATTCATATTAGCGTCTTTTGCTGAATTCAAAATATGCTCGTAGTTTGATTGTTTTACTCGAGGTAAAAAGATATCCTGAGGAATATAATTTGCTCCTTTCATAAAAGTTGGTTTCCCATTTACAGTGAAGTAAAAAGAGCTTCCAATACTATCTTTTTCACGAATTAATTCTATTGTTCGTATACCGATTTGATGTGATTTAGCATCTGAATGATTTTTATGGCTTATTTTAACTTTTACGTCATATAAATGTTGTTTTCCCATACCATTTGGCCACCAAAGTTTCGGATTCTTAATTTCAAATGGAATGGTAAATGTATTCTTATTTATTACTAAAGATTTTTCTTCTGTTTTTACTAACGTGTCATTTACAAAAATTTCAAAAACGCTTTTTTCAATTTCTTTGGAACTATTGATTTCTATTTCTGCTGAAAGTTGTGCAGTTTCCCCTATGTTTTTTTGACGGATAAACACATCGTCAACTTTAAAGTTATCCCAACTTCTTAAAATCACAGATCTCCAGATTCCTGAAGAAACTAATCTTGGTCCCCAATCCCAACCGAAATGATATCCAGCTTTTCTAGAAAATATACTTACTTTTTTCTCTCCTTCAACTTTCCCAATCTTGGCTAAATCGTTATCAGAAACTGTAATTTCATAATCGATGGCATCATATTTTTCAATTCCTTTTTTAATTGGAGATTCTAATATTACACGTAATTCGTTTTTACCTTCTTTTACATAAGGTTTACAATTGATCGTATATCTTCTGAACATATTATCAGAAGTCATAATTTCTTGATTGTTCAGAAATACTTTTGAGTAGGTGTCAATTCCTAAAAATTCTAACTCAATGTTTTCTTTAGAAAAATCTTCTTTAGAAACTTCGAAACTCGTTTTATATTCCCAATCACTTTTGTCGATCCATTGCACATCATGTTCGTTTAATCGATAAAAAGGATTTTCAATGTCTTTGTTGGCTAGTAAATCGGTATGAACTGTTCCTGGAACTGTAGCATTTTTCCATAAAGTATCGTTAGTTTTTTTGAACGTCCAATTTTGATCAAGTTTCATTTCTTTTACGATTGATTCTTTACATCCAGTGAGTAACATTAGTATAGCAGAAATAAAGAAGAACTGAGTTAATTTCATTATTTGGTGGTTTGTTGTTTGGTTGAGCTAATAAATATATATAAAACCAGTTACTTAAGTTTTTAATATTCTCGCATTATTTGAACAAAAATTAACTCAGTAAAAAGAAAAACCTTATCCAAATAGTATGAATAAGGTTTTCAATTTAAAACAAAGAAGTATCGACTTAATTATAAGTACCCTTTAACTTTTTCCAATTTTTATTGGCAACTTTCACAAGTTTCTTGTCATCGTTTTCTTTTAACCATAGTTGTTTAGCATCTAACTCTACATTATTAAGAAACAGATAGTATTTACCGTTATAAACTAGAAATTTATTCGGATCTACTCTAAATTTAGCTCCTGCATAAGTACCAAAAGCACAATATCCCCCGTACTGTGGAAGGTACTTCGCAGGATTCTTATCAAAAGTAGTTTTTTGTTGAGCTGATGTGAAATAATACACAACACCTTCGTGAGTAGATTTATAATTTTTATTTCCTCTTTGCGCTAAATTTAAATCTAAGTAAGAAACAGGACTGTAACCTTGCAAAGCGATATTACTATTGTCGATATTATTAGCTTTTTTGTCTTGACTGAATGCTGAAATACTTAAAAGAAATAATCCAGCGATTGTTAATGATTTTAAAATTTTCATAATGTTATAATTTTGAGTTTGTGATTTGAGTTATTAAATATTTGTTTGGGGTTTGTGTGCACTTACAACTAGTAAAACAGCAGCTCCGTTAATCCAGTAGAAGTAAGCATCAATTCCTTTAAATGAGAATAAAAAAGGAACGAGTACAAATGTTAATCCGACTAAAAAATCTACTGTTAAATGGAATTTATAGGATAGTACTTTTAAAATTCCTAAGTGATGATCGGTAAGAACAGTTAAAACAAAAGCAGCTATACCAGTAATTACTGAAATCCAAAGTGCTAAAGGATTTGTTTTTCCTAATTCTAATAAAAAAGGCAATGCAATTAGTGCTATTGCTACAGGATAATCTAAAAATGCGTGAATTCTTTTAGTAACAAATTTCATAGTATTTACTTTTAATTAGCGTTAAAATATGCTTCACGAATTACCTGTCCTTCAGCATTCCATTCTCTTTGAATGATTTCATGCCAATAGATTTTCGATCCGTCTTTCATGTCAAAATCAAAAGTGAATTCAGATGCCGAGTTGTTACCATCAACTATAGAATTATGATGTGTAATTCCATTTACGTTAGCTATTGCTCCTAAAAATCCTTCCATTTTTTCAACCATTTGTAATTTTGTGTTTGTGGTTGAATTTGAATAATCTGAAGTTGCAGCATTGTCTGCGAAAAATGTTTTAACTGCGTTTACTATATCTCCTTGAGATACCATATTATCTATGCGTTGTACTTGATCTTTAATATTCATTTTAAATAATTTTAAATGGGTTATTAATCTGATACAAAGATCAATCAGAAGTAGGAGGAAGGAGGTACAAAAAAGGAGCTACCTATTGTACTTTTTTAAAAAGTCGGTTGGTGTAAGTTTAGTATGAAGTTTAAAAAATGAAGAAAAATGATTGGCTTCTTCAAAGCCTAAGAAGTAAGCAATGTTTTTAATTTTATCGCCTTGTAAAAGTAATTCTTTTGAAGTTCGAATAATTTCTTGACGAATTAATTGTCCCATAGAAGCATTTAAATTCTGACGAACTTTTTTAGCTAATGTCTTTTCAGAAATATGCATTTGATCTGCATAAAAAGAGAGTTTTTTTTCTGAAGTGTGAAATTCTTGTATAAGTTTGAATAAATCATTTTCGAAATGATCATCTAATTGATATCCTATTTCATCTCGAAATTCACTAGGAGTAATTCCAGTATTTTTCTTGAAGTTTTTATTGAAGTAAGCAACGTCTTTATAACCTTGTTCATAAGCAATTTCTTTAATAGAACTATCTGTAAAAGCAATTAGTTTTTGGTCTTCGATTAGACGTTTTTTAGTTTGTAATTTTTTTACAGTAACTCCAATTTTATTCTTTAATAAGTAATTTATATTCTGATTATTCTTACTTATTTTTTGAACGAGTTCGCTTACAGAAAGATGGTTTTTAAATTCTTGATCGATAACTTCCTTTACATCAAAAATAACTTGATATTCTTTTTTGTCAGCATTAAAAGGATTTTGCCAATACCACTGATTTATGGAGATATCAATAATATCTTTTGGAGATGAAAAAATAGTGTTTTGTAAGTATTCCTGACAATCTTTACATTCTAAATAATCAATATATCCAAGAGAAATTAAATGCTTGAATAGAATTCGTACATCTTGACTTTCGAATAAAACCTGATTGTCAAATTCTATTTTTCTAACCGTAAAAGAATCTGATGAGAATTTAATGTATTGCCCTTTTTCTAAAAAGATAAGTTTATCATCCCAATTCAAATAGTTTTTAAAATCAACCTGAATAGTTCCTTGTCCTTCTATGATATGAAAGAGTGTATAGGATTCAATAAAATAAATCTTATTGATTTCGGGATTAAACTTAGAAACCATAAATTCTTTTTTACAACAGTAAAGATATATTATTTCAAATAATCGGATTAAAATACACCTAAACCGAAAGTTTGTTCATAATGCCACTTTTCCTCTTTCTTTGAGAAGAATATAAGTGCATTAAAACCACAAGTTCCTCTTCCTATATAAGTGTACTTAAAAAATCCATAGTTATGTTTTGGAGAATAATAAACTCTGGAAAAATACATAAAACCTACATTTAATATGGAATCTTGTTTACCAAATCTAGAAGTATTTATGTTTCTGAGTTCTGCCTGTTTTTTAGTCAAAAATTCAACTCTTTTTTGTTTTAGAAGTTCGGGGTTAAATTGTAAAGAAACCAGCTTTTCAGAGTTTTTTATAACTTCATAAGCTTTAGAAGTTTCTCCTAATTTTCGTTTAACATAGCTTTTAGTTTCTTCCTCTAAAAATAATTCATCAAGATAATTATCTTTTAAAAGTACTATTTTCTGAATGGTATCTCTTTCTTCTATAGAAGACAATCTGTGTTTATTGACTTTATATTTCTTATTGTTTTTATTTGATAAGCGATAGTCAGGATAGCATAGTTCTATAGTATATATACTATCTAAAAGACTATTAATAATTTGTGTTTCACTAGAAACTTGAATCTGTTGATTGTATTTTGTAGTGGAACAACTAACTAAAACAATAAAATTTAAAAGAAGAAATATAGTTTTCAAAACACTTTAAAACTTCATTTTCAGTTTAACATTTAGTACACGACCTGTCATAAAATTAGGAATACCAAATTGACGTTTACTAAAAACATCTCTTACCCAAGTATTGGTAATAGAGTTTTGAATATCAAACATATTGAATAACTCAATACCAGCAGTTAGTTCTTTAAAATTAGTTAAGAATCCGTTTGTAGCTTTCTTATTAGCGTCAACAAAAATATAAGAAACTCCTAAATCTGCACGTCGGTAATCACGAAGTCTATTTTGAAAATCATAAGGATCAGCATAAGCTGGTGCACCGCCAGGAACTCCTGTATTGTAGACTAAATTTAAGTAAGCTTTTAAATCTGGTAAGTTTGGTACATAATCTTGAAATAAGACACCAAGCTTTATTCTTTGATCTGTAGGACGAGCAATATATCCTCGATTATTAATATTTTCTTCTGTTTTTAAGAAACCAAAGCTTACCCAACTATCGCTACCAGGAATAAACTCTCCGTTTAATCGCATATCTAAACCGTATGCATAAGCATCAGTAACATTATCGGCTCTGTAGCGAATACGAACATTATCGATAGAATAAGCGTTAACATCACTTAAATCTTTATAATATAATTCAGTGGTAAGCTTAAAAGGTCTGTCCCAAAGTTTAAAACTATAATCATTACCCAATACCATATGAATTGCCTTTTGAGCTTTAGTATTCGGATTTACTTGACCATCAAAACCTCTTAATTCTCTATAAAATGGAGGTTGCGCATACAAACCACCAGAAAGTCGGAATAACATATCACTTTCCCAGTCTGGTTTAATAGCAAATTGAGCTCTAGGACTAACTATAATTTGACTTTTTGAATTTAATCCAACTGGATTTACAGACCAATGTTGAGCTCTTACTCCAACATTAAACCAAATGTCATGATCATTCCAAGAAGTTTTTCTGCTGAATTGAACAAAGCCAGAAAAACGATGTGTATCAACTTCATTATCTGCTCTTACACTTTGAAAAGGTGTTATAGGACCAGTAAAAGGAACATAAGGCTGTTCGTTGATGAAGTTTGTAGCAGGAGGTCTTACAGAAAAACCAACACTATCTATTACTTCCCATTCACGAATACGATCTTTAATATTTTCTGTTTGATATTTTACACCTGCTCTCCATTCGTTATCTCCATCTTTTAAAACAGCACGAACTTGTGCACTTGTAATCAAAGCATCTAAATCGTTTCTTGCATGGTTTATTTGCGATCCTATTCCTTGTGTAAAATCTGCTTCTCCAAAATTTTCATCTCCAATATTTGTATTTACTTCTCCTAAACGATAAGCAGCAGCAATATCAAAATGCTCTTCTTCTTGTGTGTTGAAAGAAGAAAGTGTTCCTGTTAAATTAAAATCTTCAGAAACTTTATAATCTAAAGAAAGAGCACCGAATAAAGTTTGAAATGTATCTTCTTCTTGTCCTTGATAAAATACAGTAAGCTCGATAGGATCGGCAACAGTACCAAAACGAGTACTTCTACGTAATGGTTTATAATCATAATTATTCAATGAAAAATTCCCTAAGAAATTAATATCGATTTTATCGTTTAAAGTATAAGTTACTAGAGTTTGAATATCTGTAAAATTCGGATTGAAATCTGCTTCTATTTGTTTAGAGTTTACGAGTAAACTATTATCTCTGTAGCGTGCACTTACAACAGCGCTTAGTTTTTTATCTAAAAACACATCTTCAACAGTAATACTTCCACCTAGTAAACTTAAGTCAACTTGAGTTTGAAATTCTTTAGGCTTCCTGTAAGTAATATCTAAAACAGAAGAAAGTTTATCACCATATTTGGCTTGAAAACCTCCAGCAGAGAAGTTAATATTTTGAACTAAATGGGTATTAATAAAACTCAAACCTTCTTGCTGACCAGAACGAATTAAAAACGGACGATAAATTTCTATACCATTTACATACACCAAGTTTTCATCGAAATTACCACCTCTAACGTTATATTGAGTACTTAATTCATTGTTATTGTTTACACCAGGTAATGTCATTAAAACATTTTCTATTCCAGAATTTGCACCAACACTAGTTTCTACAGTTTTAATATTAATATCGGTAATTCCTTGAACCTCTTTCTTTCTATTCTTAATAATAATTTCCTCTAAATCCTGATTCTTAATTTCTAGAGTGGGAGAGAAGTTTATAGTTCTTACTCCTCTAGTTGTAAACTTTTTAGTAAATGTTTTATAAGAAACATGAGAAAAGGTAACCGCTACAGTTTTTCGAACAGGTATTTTAAATTCAAAAAATCCATTTTTATCAGTGGTAGTTCCTTGTCCTAAATAAGAAATAGCAACACCTTCAATTGGGTCTTTGAATTTATTAGTAATCTTTCCTTTTACAGTTGACATTTTTTGTGCAAATATCAATGCAGGAAATAGAAGGGCAAATAGAAGTTTTTTCAAAATGATTTATGGTTTACGATAAAACGTTGTAGAAATGGTTTCAGTATTTCCAACTTTATCTGAAACTACAATTTTAAAGATATGTTTGCTACCAACCAATTTTTTGTCGGAAAAATCATATGTTAAAATTCCTTTTTTATGATTATACTCCATTAAAATCCATTGACCATCAATAGAACCACGAAAACCATTAATACCAGAATCTTCGTCTTTGATCTTAACTTTCAGGGTTTTATTTTTTGAAATCCATTGGTTATCAGCAAAATTTATCAAAGTAATTTTAGGAGATATCGAATCTAATTTTAAAGCATAACTTCCTAATGTCTTTTGATTAGTGTAAACTTTATTTTTTTTCTTCTTTGTAGCTACGTATTTAGGGTATTTTGATTTAGTAACATTTGCAATGTACACTTGTTGTTTTTCAACAGTATTTAAATGTGAAGTATCAAAAGTTAGTGTAAAACGTTTATCCAGAGGAATTGTAGGTTCGTGTATTTTTGCAATACCATTATTAACATCAAAATCTAAATAGCAATCATGATAAAAAGAGTTCTTTGGAAATGCTATTGTTACACCATCTTTTTGAAATTTATGAAAATTTACAGCAGTTATTTTATAAGCTGTGGTGTCTTTTTTAATCTCTAAATCATTTTTTGAAACTCCTTTTATTGGAATTCTTAAGGTAGATGCATTTCCCTTAAAATCTTTGGCAATAATTTCTACATTGTAACTAGCCAAAGGTTCAATATTTAATTTACCTTCATTAATCAAGTTTTCATAAAGACTTAATTTATTTTTTGAAACACGATGTGTTTTTTGGAATTTCTTCTTGAATTTTCCATAATGATCATAGTCAATTAAAAGATTAATGTATTTACTTTCTGCAAAAGAGAAAGTTTCTACATCATGGTAATACACACGTTCACCATTCACATGCATTTCTAAACTATAAATACCATTTCTATTCATCGCTTCATCTTGCCTATCAAAAGTAACAACGCCTAAACCAATAGTTCCATTAGCTTCTATTCTTTGCGAAACATATTTACCACGCTCTATTTTTTTAATAGGAATAATAGATTTAACATTAGCATTATTTACTCTAGCATTAGTATCTAAAGGGAAAACCATTAGCTTTTCAATAATGGGGTTTCTAGTATCTTTAACAGCCAGACCAAAATGTAATGGATTTATAATTTTATCTGTCCTTGAATCTCTTATTTCATAATGTAAGTGTGGGCCTCCTGAACTTCCAGTATCACCAGAATATCCAATAATCTCTCCTTTTTTTACAGGAAATTTATCTTCTTCAGGAAATAAATTACCAGTGTAGTAACTTTTCTTTTTGTATTGCACACTTTTAACAAACTTCTGAATTTTTGGAGCAAACCTTTGTAAATGCGCAAAAACAGTAGTAAAACCACTTGGGTGTTTTACATATAAAACTTTACCAAAGCCGTATTGAGCAACTTTAATTCGATATATATAACCATTTGCAGGTGCTAAAATTGGGATACCTTCTTTTTGTTGTGTCTTTAAATCAATTCCAGAATGAAAATGATTACTTCTTAATTCTCCAAAAGTACCAGCGACTACGACAGGAATATCCATTGGATTAGAAAAATAACTTTTAGAGTATTTTTTTTGAGAAAAACTCACACTAACCGAGCAAAGTAAAAATAGGATATATAAATGTTTCAAAGCATATCTGTTTATCAACGAAAGTACTAAAATTATACCAAAAACGTATTGGGTTAATAATCAGTGATATTTATAAAAAAAGTATAAAGAGTTGTGATTGTTAAAAGAGATTGTTAATTTTGTTGAAATAGTTTATTTTCACTTATAAATGAATAATACATTAGAAGCAATTCATTTACTGGAAGTTAAGTTGAAAGATTTATTAATCAGATACGAATTTCTTTTAGAAGAGAATGAGGTTTTGCTGAAGCAAAATGGAGAGTTGCAAATTTTATTAAGTGAAAAAAAAGAGCAATTAAAAGATCAAAAAAAACAATTTGATCTTTTGAAAGTTGCTAAAACTATGGAAGGCAGTAATGAAGATTCGAGAAATACCAAACTCAAAATAAATGCTTTAATTCGAGAGATAGATAAATGTATTTTACTCTTGAATTCGTAAAAGTTCTTTAGAATGAATAAAATAAAAGTTAATGTCGTTATTGCAGGTAGAACATATCCTTTAATAGTTAACTCTACTGAAGAGGAACAGGGTATGCGCAAAGCTGCAAAAAACATTAACGATTTAATTTTAAGTTTTGAGCAAAACTATGCTGTAGCAGATAAACAAGATGTACTTGCTATGTGTGCTTTACAATTTGCTTCTAAATTTGAAATCAATACCATAAAGGCGTTACATGAGTCTCAAGAAATAACAAAAAAAGTGAGTGAATTAACAAAATTGTTAGAAACTCATTTAAAATAAGTTCATTACATAATTAACAAGTAAGATACTGCCTACATTAGTACATAAGTTTAATAAACTCAACACTATATCTTTAAAAAGAATGAGTCTTGGTTAGTAAAGCAAGCCGTTAGTTCGGATCCTTGATCAGCCAGTTAGTTCTAAACCTGTTTTTAAGGAGTTTATAAAACCATACTAATGTGGGCTTTTTTATTAAATAAATATATATAATCAAATCATTGATATGGAAGATTTAGGTATGCCAATCTTAGCTGGAGTAGTTGGTATTGTTGTTGGTTTTGTTGTAGCTAAGATTTTAGAAAAATCTAAGGCAAATAAGTTACTTAAAGAAACAAATAAAGAAGCTGAAAATATTATAAAAGAGGCTAAAGTAGAAGCCGCAGCAATAAAGAAAGATAAAATCTTACAAGCTAAAGAGAAGTTCATTGAGTTAAAATCTGAACATGAAAAAGTGATTTTATCTAGAGAAAAGAAAATGTCTGATGTAGAAAAGAGAATCAGAGATAAAGAATCTAGAGTGTCTTCAGAGCTAGATAAAAATAAAAAATTATCACAATCCTTAGAGAAAAAAACAGCTGATTTAGATTATAAATTAGATTTCTTAGATAAAAAAGAATCAGAAGTAGAAAAGCTTCACAAGCGTCATGTAGATATGCTAGAACAGATTTCTGGATTTTCTGCTGATGAAGCTAAAACAGAATTAGTTGCTTCTTTAAAAGAGGAAGCTAAGACTGATGCTATGAGTTTTATTCAAGAAACTATTGAAGAAGCAAAAATGACAGCTCAACAAGAAGCTAGAAAAGTTATTCTAAATACTATTCAAAGAGTAGGAGTAGAACAAGCTGTAGAAAATTGTGTTTCTGTATTTAATTTAGAATCAGACGATGTTAAAGGTCGTATTATTGGTAGAGAAGGTAGAAACATTAGAGCTTTAGAAGCTGCCACTGGTGTTGAAATTATTGTAGATGATACTCCTGAAGCAATTATTTTATCTTGTTTCGATCCTGTGAGGAGAGAAATTGCTCGTTTGTCGATGCACAAACTAGTTACTGATGGTAGAATTCACCCAGCAAGAATTGAAGAGATTGTAAGAAAGACTGAAAAACAAATCAATCAAGAAATAATTGAAGTTGGTAAGCGTACGGTAATCGATTTAGGAATTCATGGTTTACATCCAGAATTAATTAAAACCGTGGGTAGAATGAAGTACCGTTCTTCTTATGGACAGAATTTATTACAGCACTCAAGAGAAGTTGCTAATTTATGTGGTATCATGGCAGCAGAAATGGGATTGAATGCTAAAGCTGCTAAAAGAGCTGGTTTACTTCATGATATTGGTAAAGTACCAGAAACAGAAAGTGAATTACCTCACGCATTATTAGGAATGCAATGGGCTGAAAAGTATGGTGAAAAACCAAATGTATGTAATGCAATTGGAGCTCACCACGACGAAATAGAAATGAAAACTTTAATTGCACCTATTGTTCAAGTTTGTGATGCAATATCGGGAGCTAGACCTGGAGCAAGAAGACAAGTTTTAGATAGTTATATACAACGTTTAAAAGATCTAGAAGATATTGCTTTCGGATTTAGTGGAGTACAAAAAGCTTTCGCAATTCAAGCCGGTAGAGAATTAAGAGTTATGGTAGAAAGCACAAAAGTGAATGACGAAAAAGCTGCTGAATTATCATTCAATATTTCACAAAAAATACAGAATGACATGACTTATCCTGGTCAAGTTAAAGTTACTGTGATTAGAGAAACTAGAGCAGTAAACGTAGCAAAATAAAAATAGAAATAATAAAAGAAAAAAGTACGAGCATTAGTTTGCTCGTACTTTTTTCTTTTTATACATTCGCGAAAAATTTATTTAAAATTGTTAATTATGAAAAAACTATTATTTAGCTTTTCTTTTTTATTATTGGGATTAATTAGTGTAAAATCTCAAACATTTGGTGTTAGTACAGGTTATAATAATTACATTGCTTCTGTAAGTATAGATGGTCTTCCTGGAAATGGATCAGATGGAGCATCTGGTTACTATATTGGTGTTTTTAGTGATATAGATTTAGGAAGTAAGTTTCACTTAGAGCCTGAACTTCAGTTTGTGCAAATTTTTAATAATGGAGAAACAGGAGAACTTTTAGCTTTACCTGTAATGTTTAAATATTATTTAGTAAATAAGTTTAATGTCCAAGCAGGACCAGTATTAGATTTAGCTCTTAATAATGAATCAGAAGAAATAAGCAGTTTTGGTATAGGTTTAGGATTTGGAGCAGCTTTCGATATTAATGAAAACTTTTCTTTAACTACAATGTATTCTTTAGGATTATCTAACAGGTCTCCTGATTTAAATCTTTCAGATTTTGGACAACCACTTAACGTAAATACAAAGTTTGACTTTTTCCAAATTGGAATAGGGTATAAGTTTTAAGATAAAATTTATAAAAATAAAAAAAGCCACTTTAAAGTGGCTTTTTTTTATTTACGTCTATTTCTTCTTGGGTTTCTCCTTCTTTCAGAAGAGCCAGAACTAGAATTGTTATTTTTATTTCGAACTCTACCAAAACCTCTATTATTTCCAGAAGAGTTAGAGTTTCCTCCACTAGAACGTCTTCTTCCACCTCCAGAACGCCTTCTTCCTCCGCCTTTACGCTCTTTAGTGATTTCAATATTTACTCTTCTTCCGTTGAAATCAGGTTGGTTTTCTTCAAAAACACCTAGAGTTTGTGACTCATAATTTTTATCAATTTCAAAGAAAGAAAATGTATCTAAAATATCTATAGCACCGATCTCTACATTCTTATCTATTCCTTGTTCATTAATTAATCCCATTAATTTAGCAGGATTAAGTCTATCCTTTCGTCCGATATTAATAAAGAAGCGAGTCATATTATCACTCGACATTCTTCCATCTCTGCTAGAAGAATCTCTATCCCTGTCTCTCGAGCTTATTTTATTTAAATCTGGTGCATTTTCATAGTATGATAGGAAAGAGTTAAATTCTAAAGAAACAAATTTTTGAATAAGTTCTTCTCTAGAAAACTCATTTAATTTTTCGTAAATACTAGGTAAGAAACTATCAATTTCTGTAGAATTAACTTCAGATTTTTCAATCTTATCAATTAAATGAAATAATTGCTTTTCGCAAATTTCCTTTCCTGTTGGAATAGGAGTTTGAACAAATTTTTTCTTTAAAATTCTCTCAATAGGAGAAAGTTTACTTCTTTCTTTTCTATTAACTAAAGCAATAGAAACCCCTTTGTTACCAGCTCTACCAGTTCTACCACTTCTGTGGTTGTAGTTTTCTATTTGATCTGGTAATTTATGGTTGATAACGTGAGTTAAGTTATTTACATCTAAACCTCTTGCAGCAACATCTGTTGCAACAAGCATTTGAATATTTTTCTTTCTGAACTTTTCCATAACACTATCTCTTTGTGCTTGAGATAAATCACCATGTAAAGCATCAGCATTATATCCATCTTGAATTAACAAGTCAGCAATTAATTGTGTTTCTCTTCTTGTTCTACAGAAAACAATAGCGTAAATATCTGGATTTACGTCTGCCACACGTTTTAGTGCTGGATATCTTGTCTTTTCTGTAACATTATAAAATTCGTGTGTTACATTATCAGACCCTTGATTTTTCTCTCCTGAAGTTATTTCAACAGGGTTTTCCATGTAGTTTTTTGCGATAGCTTCAACTTCTCTAGGAAATGTTGCTGAGAAAAGTAAAGTTTGCTTAGTATCTGGGGTTGCTTCAAGAACTTTATCTAGTTCTTCTTTGAACCCCATATTAAGCATTTCATCAGCTTCATCTAAAACTAACCAATCTACATTATTAAGTTTTAAAGCTCTTCTTCTAATTAAGTCAACTGTTCTACCTGGTGTACCAACAACAATTTGAACTCCTTTTTTTAGTTGTCTAATTTGTTGTTCAATATTAGCACCACCATAAACGGTTGTAACATTTAAATTAGGTATATATTTAGAAAAGTCTTCAATATTTTTTCCAATTTGAACAGCTAATTCACGAGTTGGAGATAATATTATCGCCTGAGTGTGATTGCTGTTTTCATCTACTTGCTCCACAATTGGTAAACTAAAAGCTGCAGTTTTACCAGTACCGGTTTGTGCAAATGCTTTTAAATCGTCTTTTGATGATATTATTTGTGGAATTGCTTTTTGTTGGATTACAGTCGGACTTTCATATCCTAAATCTACCAACGCTTTATTAATAGGTTCTTTTAAACCTAAGTCAGAAAAAGTTATTGACATTTTGTGAATTTAAACGAACTCACAGATGCCCTATCCATGAATTCTAAATATTTATATTATTTTTTGGACCCGGCAAAAGTAGTGAATTAAAAACAAATAAATAGAGTAAAGCTAAATTAATGAAGTTCAGTAATTTGTTTTTCTATTTTTTCAGAAGATAAAGCACAAAAACTATTGATCACTACACCTTTTTTGTTAACCAAAATTGTTCTTGGATATTTACTAGTTAAAAAGTTATGTGCATGACTCTTTTCATCAAGATAAAATTGATGTTTGATATCTAATTTTTTGATGTACTCATTTTTACGGTTATCAATATTCACTACTAAAAATTGAGTATTAGGACTTTTACTGATGAGATAATTCATTCTAGAAGCAACCCAGTTATCTGGAGAGATTTCTTTGTTTCTGAAATATATAACTGTGTTATTGCCTTTTACAATATTCTTTATGTTTTCAATCGATCCTTGAGGTGTGTGAATGCTAAATTCAGGTAAAGTTTTGTTTTTAGGAATATGCTTTACATCTGCCAGTAACTTCGCTATAATTTCTTTATCGGATTCGCTTGAAGAAATTTCTCTAAACAAATTATATGCTTTCTTATTTAAACCACAACTTTTTTTGGCGTAAAAATGACGTATAATCGTTTCTTTTAAGAGTCTGTTTTTTAATTCTGTAGATTCTATTTTACTATTTACAGTTTCTAATACAGAAATGGTAAATTCATCACTATCGTCTTTTATGTTTTTTGCATAAACATCGTAATAGATATTATTGTAAACATATTTCCTGTAAGGAGGAAAGAACATTAACGAATCTCCATTAATACCAACATCTTTTCTGTGCGAAATAAAATTATTTTCGTTTATGCTATCAGGTTGTTCTTTGAGCCTGTTATTTATTGCATATGTTTCCAGCTTAGAGTATAATGGATAATATAGAACAACTTTCAATACATCTAAATAATCTTCAGAAATATCAGCAGATCTGGTTTTAAATTCTTCTAAATAATCGTCTTTCTGTTTTCTTAGAGAATCCAATGTTCTCAAAAAGTCATCAGAAGTTAATTTATTATACTTGTAGAAATCCTTTAATTGCTTTTCATTGATTAAGAAATTTTCAATGAGCGCATTATTTTTTTCAGCATTACTACCACTAAAGACTAATGATTCGTCAAATCCCCAAGTGTTTAATCGCATCAGTAAACTATCTTGAGGTTCTAGATATAAATATTGAGTTTCTGGTCCGTGTTCGAAATAATACAAACCAGTTTTAATATTATCTAATTTTCCTAAAAAAGTATTGTCTTTATTTAATTTTATAGAATCTACAACTTCATTTTTGTTATTAAAGATGATAACAAAATCGCCTTTCGGATGTATAATTTTTCCACCTATATAAGTAAAGTTTTCATCCTTAGAAGTAGCACAACTAATTAAGAAAATCGAAATTAAAGGTACTATATATTTAATCATATTCTTGTTAGAAAAGTCTATTTTTCAGCTATCAAAAATAGAAATATGAGTGATATTAGGGTGTTAATTCGATGTTAATATTAGCAAAATAGAATCATTTTCAATAAAATAAATATTTGCTACTCAAATGCTGTTAAAAGCCCGCAGTTTTTATACTTTTGCAACGAAATTTAAAAAGTAGATAATGTTATCAGTTTCTAACCTATCCGTTCAATTTGGAAAGCGTGTATTATTTGATGAAGTAAATACGAAGTTTACTCAAGGTAATTGTTATGGTATTATCGGTGCAAATGGTGCTGGTAAATCTACATTCTTAAAAATATTGTCAGGTAAAATGGATCCTACCTCTGGTCATGTACATTTAGAACCAGGAAAAAGGATGTCTGTTTTATCTCAAGATCATTACGCTTTTGATGAGTTTCCTGTTTTAGAAACAGTTGTAATGGGAAATAAAGATCTTTACAAAATTAAAAAAGAGATCGATGCTTTATATGCTGATTATACAGATGAGAATGCTGAAAAAATTGGAGAATTACAGGTTCAGTTTGAAGAAATGAATGGTTGGAATGCTGATGCTGAAGCAGCGGCAATGTTATCTAACCTAGGTATAAAAGAAGATTTACACTATTCTTTAATTAAAGATTTAGATGGTAAGCAAAAAGTACGTGTTTTATTAGCACAAGCGTTGTTTGGAAATCCAGATGTATTAATCATGGATGAGCCTACCAACGATTTAGATTTTGAAACTATTGCTTGGTTAGAGAATTTCTTAGCAAATTATGACAATACTGTAATTGTGGTTTCTCACGACCGTCACTTTTTAGATGCAGTTTGTACGCATATTTCCGATATTGATTTTGGTAAAATAAATCACTTTTCTGGAAATTATACTTTCTGGTATGAATCAAGTCAGTTAGCTGCTAAACAGAGAGCACAACAAAACAAGAAAGCTGAAGATAAAAAGAAAGAATTAGAGGAGTTTATTCGTCGTTTTTCTGCCAATGTAGCAAAATCTAAGCAAGCTACTTCTCGTAAAAAAATGATAGAAAAACTTAATGTTGAAGACATTAAACCATCAAGTAGAAGATATCCAGCTATTATTTTTGAAAGAGATAGAGAAGCAGGAGATCAAATTTTAAATGTTGAAGGTTTATCTAAAACCGATGCTGAAGGAGAGCTATTGTTCTCTAACGTTGATATTAATTTAAATAGAGGAGACAAGGTTGCAGTAATTTCTAAAAATTCAAAAGCAACTACTGCTTTCTATCAAATTATAGCAGGGAATGTTGAAGCTGACGCAGGAAAATATAATTGGGGTGTAACAACAACACAATCGTATTTACCAGCAGATAACTCTGAGTTTTTCCAAAATGGAGAATTAAACTTAGTAGATTGGTTACGTCAGTATGCACAAACAGAAGAAGAGCGTGAAGAAGTATTCTTAAGAGGTTTCTTAGGAAAAATGATTTTCTCTGGAGAAGAAGCATTAAAAAAGAGTAATGTTTTATCTGGAGGAGAAAAAGTACGTTGTATGTTATCTCGAATGATGATGACTAGAGCTAACATTTTAATGTTAGATGAACCAACAAATCACTTAGATTTAGAATCGATTCAATCTTTAAATAATTCTTTAATCAACTTTAAAGGAACAGTTTTATTCACAACTCACGATCACGAATTTGCTCAAACAGTAGCAAATAGAATTATTGAAATTACACCTAATGGCGTGATTGATAAGTATGCAACTTTTGATGATTATTTGGATGATCCTAAAGTGAAAGAACTAAGAGAAAAAATGTACGCATAAAAACAAAAGGAAGCTGAAAAGCTTCCTTTTTTATTTTGTAAAATAGATATATCTATTTTCTGATCGGACTAATAATATCTACATCACTAAAAGCAATTGCACCTCTAATAATACCATCAATATTACTTTTTAAAGCTTCAATTAATTGCATTTTTAACTGCGACTTATGATAAATTAAACTAACTTCTCTCGCAGGTGGTGGAGTATTAAACTCTCTTAAATACTTTTTGTCTTCTTCAGATAAATCTAAAGTATTTAAATATGGTAAAAGTGTCATACCTAAACCATCTTTAGAAAGCTTAATTAATGTATCGAAACTTCCACTTTCTAAATGAAATTTTTTATCATCATCTTTCTTATTCATTTTACATAGATTAATAACACTGTTTTTAAAACAATGTCCGTCTTCTAACAATAAAACATCTTCTAATTCTAAATCTTCCACATCTAATTTAGATTTAGAAAATAAGCGATGTTCATTAGGAATTAACCCTACAAAAGGTTCGTAATATAAAACTCGTTCTTTTATAGCTTCATTACCTAATGGAGTGGCAGCTATTGCAGCATCAATATATCCATCAGTTAACTTCCTAATAATTTCATCTGTAGTTAATTCTTCAATCACCAACTGAACTTTCGGGTAAGTTCTAGTAAAGTTTTTTAAGAACATAGGTAATAAAGTAGGCATAACTGTAGGAATTATTCCTAACTTAAATTCACCACCGATATATCCTTTTTGCTGATGAACAATATCTATAATTCGATTACTTTCATCAACAATAACTTTAGCTTGTTCTACTATTTTTTCTCCAACAGGTGTTAATTCAATTGGTTTTTTAGAGCGGTTAAAAATCTTAGCATCTAGTTCTTCTTCTAGTTTTTGAATTTGCATACTAAGCGTAGGCTGAGTAACAAAACAATGCTCAGCAGCTACAGTAAAGTTTTTATGTTCTGCAACAGATAAGGTATATTTTAACTGTGTTATAGTCATTCTATAATAATTTTCGATAAATATATTAAAACTATCAATTATACTAATAGTAGTTTCTTTTTATTTTGAGATAATTTTGAAAAAAGAAATATTAGAAACAATTATGACTAAAACAATAATAGGGTTAGATAAAGCAAAATCTGAAGAATTAGTAAAAGAACTAAATATATTATTAGCTAACTTTCAGATTCATTACCAAAACTTAAGAGGATTACATTGGAACATTAAAGGAAAAAACTTTTTTGAATTACACGTGAAGTTTGAAGAGTTATATACAGATGCCCAATTAAAAATAGATTTAATAGCAGAGCGAATTTTAACTTTACAAGGTGAACCTTTACATACTTTTGAAGATTATTTACATAATGGTAACGTTACAGTTGGTAAAAGTATAAGTAACGATGAACAAGCAATACAGTTAATAGTGAGTTCTTTAACTACGTTATTGAGTGTGGAAAGAGAAATTTTAGAATTATCAGATGAAGCTAACGATGAAGGAACAAATTCTATGATGAGTGATTTTATCGCAGAACAAGAAAAAACAATTTGGATGTTTAATGCTTGGTTAACCAAGTAGATAGAAACAATAAATTTTAAAAAGAAAAGTGATTGCATTATTGTTATCACTTTTCTTTTTTTTTATAAAAATCTTCTTATTTATATCAGTTCTAATTATTAAAGATTAATTGATTTAGGTAACTTTTTATTAAAAAGAAATTAAAATACTGATCACTTAAAGTTTAAATCTGAGCCTTTGTTTTGCACAGTAAATATTAATTAACAAAACTAAATAAGGACACATGAAAAAACTTAAATTAAGTGTAGCTGCTTTATTAGCATTATCTATTTCTACGACTACATTTTATTCTTGTGAAGATGGAATGAATGGTGTAGACGGAAAAGATGGTATTGATGGAGTAGATGGGCAAGACGGTCAAGATGGGGAAGACGGTCAAGATGCAACTGCTGTATTAACATCTTCTAAAACACCAAACTTTTTAAAAGTAACTAGTGATTTTGTAGGATTAAAAATAACTCCAATTTTATCATCTGAAGATGTAATTCCTAATACACCAGATTTCGTTTACGGATCTATGGCAGATGGTGCTGGATTATTAAAAGAATCTGATGGAACTTTCACATTAATTAATAACATCGAAGCTGATTATTCTATTGCTAGAATTAAATTAGACAAAAACTTAAAACCTACTGCTGGAGAGTATATTTTAAACGCTGCTGCAACTGCAGAAACTGCTCAATGTTCAGGATCTATGATTAATCCAGAAGAGCATGGTTTCGGACCATTGTATTTATCTGGTGGAGAATGGGGAGGTTCTTCTAAAGGAGTTTTCGCTACAGATCCATACAAATCAGCTGATGATGCTGGATCAGGAAGATTATTGCCAGCTTTAGGTCAATGGTCTACAGAAAATGCTGTTGTTATTGGTAAAGATGCTTATCCAAACCAAACAGTTGCTTTTATTGGAGATGATCATTCAGATAACGATGTTCCTTCAGGACAATTAGGAATGTATGTTGGAAATAGAGGTGATTTAGAAACTGGTAAATTATACGGATTAAAAGTTACTACTGCTGGAATCGACTATGAAGTTGATATGGTTGAAGGAACTGAGTATGATGCTGAGTTTGTTGAATTAACTGAAACTGAAATCAATGCTTTAGATGCAGAAGCTAAATCTAAAGGTGTAATGGGATTCTCTCGTTTAGAAGACATTGACTGGAGAAGAGGAACAGCTGGTAATCAAAGAGAACTTTATTTTGCTGTTACAGGTAGAAATAAATCTGGATTAATGGGTAAAGGTACTTTCTTAGGACGTATTTATAAAGTTGTATTAAATGATACAGATCCAACAGGAGCTGCTAAAATCACTTGTGTTTTAGATGGTGATAAAGTTGGTGGAAAAGCTGAAGGATTCCATTCTCCAGATAATATTTTAGTAACTGAAAATTATGCTTACATTCAAGAAGATCCAAATGGATATTTAGATACTTCAGTAAACGGATTTGCTAAATTATACCAATACAACTTAAATACAGGAGAAATCAAAACTGTATTAGAATGTGATCAAAATAGAGCTGCTGATATGGGATATGGTTCTAGCACAAGAAACTGGGAAATTACAGGTATGATTGATGTGACTGACATTGTTAGCAATGGTAAAAATACATTTATCGTAATTACTCAAAATCACGGATGGGAGCCTGCAGATGGAACTTCATTTACAGATCCATTAGCGAATCCTGATTTAGGAAACAGAAAAGAAGGTTCAGTTTTACACGTTATCACTGGGTTAGAAAGATAAAAAATGAAAGACATATTAAGTCGAGCTAAGGCATACCTCTGTGTATGTCTTTTGCTTTTGTTAATCGCATGTGGTAAAGAAGATAAAAAATATGTAGCTGTAGCTGATTTTTCTACAGATATTTCTGTTTTATATAATGACTATTTATCTAATGCTATAACTCATTTAGATAAGATAAATTTAGAAAGTACATCTTCTTCAGAAAGAAAAGAGTTTTACAAAACTGCCAGAAAGTATTTTAAATTAATGGAGCCAATTTTGGCGTATTCAGATAAGAATAATTACAAATCGTTGAATGCACCAAATATTATTCAAGTTAAAGGAGAGGAATCTCAAGATACTAGAGTGATCAATCCAATAGGTTTTCAGGTAATTGAAGAAAATTTATACGAAGATCAAATTGATACACTTGTATTAAATAGAGCTGTTAATGTAACTAGAGATCGATTAAGATTAATCCAGAAAAATGTTGCGTTAAAACTAAAGGATTATCACATCATTTGGATGTTAAGAGATCAAATAGTAAGAATTGCAACTACTGGTATTACAGGATTCGATTCACCAGTGTTAAGTCAATCTTTATTAGAAAGTAACTATACTTATAATACAATAATTGAAATTGTAAAAATGAATGAAGACAAGTTTAAATCTAAAGAACTAAAAGATAAATTCATTGAAGAAATTATTGCAGCACAAAAAGATTTAGATCATGATTTTGATACTTTCGATCGTTTTACATTCATAAAAAAGCATACTGATTATCAGTTGAAATTATTAGTTGACATTCAAAAAGATTGGAATGTAACCTTTCCTTTTGAAATGGCATTATCAAACTCAATGACAACACTTTTTTCAGATACAGCTTTCAATATTGATTATTTTTCTGATCAACTAAGCGACACCACAAAGCTTTCTGAGAAAATAATTTTCGGTAGAGAATTATTTAACGATAAATCTTTATCTAAAGATTATTCAATGGCTTGTGCAACATGTCATGTAAAAGATTTAGCTTTTACTGATGGTAAGAAAACTTTTGATAAAAATCAAACTAGAAATACACCAACAGTTGCCTATTCGGCTTATCAGCAAGCTTTTTTTATGGATGCCAGAGCTGGAAGTTTAGAAGGACAAGTAGTAGGTGTTGTAAAGAATCATAACGAATTCAATATGTCTATGGATTCAGTGGTAGCTAGAGTTATGAATAATGAAACTTACAAGAATAAGTTATCAGATTTATATAAAAATAAAAGAGTCGATTATAATATTAGACACGCAATAGCGTCTTACATAAGAAGTTTAAATTCATTCGATTCTAAGTTTGATAAAAATATACGAGGAGAGGAAAATACCTTAACAGAAGAAGAACAATTAGGTTTTAATTTATTTATGGGAAAAGCAATGTGTGCAACTTGTCATTTTGCTCCAGTTTTTAATGGAACTGTTCCTCCAAATTATACAGATACAGAATTAGAGTTTATTGGAGTTCCGGCTACAAAAGATACTTTAAATGCAAAGTTGTCTCCAGATTTAGGACGATATGAATTGTTTAAAACACCAGAACGTAAACATTTCTTTAAAACTCCTACTGTTAGAAATGCAGGAATTACAGCTCCATACATGCATAACGGAGTGTATACAACTTTAGATGAAGTTATGGATTTTTATAATAAAGGTGGTGGAGCAGGATTAGGAATTGAGAATGATTATCAAACCTTGCCTTTTGATAATCTTAAACTTTCTAAAGAAGAAATAGCAGCAATAATTGCATTTATGGAAACATTAAACGATGGTAAAAATTAAGTTTATATTTACTATTAACAAACACAACAAGATAAAAAGCCTCATAAATTTATGAGGCTTTTGTTTTTTTATTGTATTGGTGTATCACTTATATATTTTGTAGAAAAGTTAGTCCAACCGTATTTGTCTTTTAAAAACTTTGCTGGATTTTTACAGATATCTCCGCCTTTCCAACCCCAAGGTGCATTCGCTCTATTTGTACCATCTCCGTTGTCACCAACAAAAGAAGCTCCAGCAAATGTTAATGGATTATTTCTTTGTTTCCATAAACTATTTTCTAAGGCAGTTAAATTATAGTTGATGTTCTGAGGTAAATTTCTAGAGTTTTTATCAGGGCTTACAGCTGCTTTTCCATTAAAATAGTATTTTATATATGAACCATCTTTATCGGAAGACCCTTTGTAAGCACGCATTCCATGTCCTTTAGCTTGAATATAAAGTTGTGGTTGCTTTCCATCTAACAAGATTTCATTTTTATTGTAGTCATAAATAGAAGAGTGCCAGATAGTTTGAGCGTTAATAATAGCACCAAAATCTCCGTTTTCCTTTCTATCCGCTGTAATAAGAACTCCTTCCATATCATTTTCATGAGAATCTTTAGAACATAAAAAAGGAACATCAGTCCAATCTCTTGGATGATAAACGGCATATAAAACAAAATAATGAGTTTTAGTATAAGTAACATAGTAGTAGACATGAGGAATTAATTTTCCACTATTTCTACCAGAAACCATGTTTTCCCAGTTGTTTTTGGTGTTCCAGTCGTTATCATAATTAACAGCAGTAATCCAGTCTGCAGAGCCACTTTTAGATTGGTTTCTACATAAACCGTCTGTTGTGTCTACATCCTGAAAAAATACAGGAGCATAGTGTACAGCGATTTGTGCATCAGTTTTTTGAGTTTGTCTACTTAACAGATCAGGAATAGAATCAGAGTTTTCATTGAAAATTTCATCATTACAAGAGATACATAAAAGACAAAGTAAAAAAAAGTAAGAGTAATAAAGTTTTTGTGTTTTCATTATAAATAAATTTAGGGTATTAATTTTTCGGCAAAACTATTAAACCAGTCATTTCTTTTTCGGTTAAAATGATATTTAGTTATACTTTTACACATAATTGAGAAAAAAAAATAAAACATGTAATTTTGAGAAAAAACATTCGACTATTATCTGATAAACTATAATTAAAAATGAAAAAACTAATCTTACTTTCAGTAGTATCTCTACTAGTAATATCATGTAAACAAGAAGCCAAAAAAGAGGTTGAAACTCAACCTAAACAAGAGGTTAAAAAAGAAGATAAATTTCCTAAAGCACTAGGGGAAGTATTTGAAAAACATGGAGGAATTGATACCTGGCGTAAAGCTAGAACAATGTCTTACAAAATCAATAATCAAGATCATACAATCGATTTACCTACAAGAAAGACTGTTGTTCAAGCAGAAAATTTCTCATTAGGTTACAACGGAAAAGATGTCTGGTTAAGTCAAAAAGATTCTACAGCTTTTAAAGGAAATCCTGAGTTTTACTATAATTTATATTTCTATTTTTATGCAATGCCTTTTGTATTAGCAGATGATGGAATTACATATTCAGAAGTAGCACCAATAAGTTTTGAAGGTGTAAATTATCCAGGATATAAAATATCTTATGGAGCAAATGTAGGAACTTCTCCAGATGACAATTATTTTATTTATTTTCACCCAGAAACTAAACAAATGGCTTGGTTAGGATATACGGTAACATATTTTACAAAAAAGCCTTCAGAAAAGTTTAGTTTAATACGATATAATGATTGGGAAAATGTTAACGGTTTAGTTTTACCAAAATCTATAACTTGGTACCAGAAAGATGATAACGGTGTTCCTACTGAACCAGCAAGAGATCCTATTATGTTTTCTTCAACTTCAGTAACTCAAGCGCCTTTAGCAGATAACTTTTTCGAAAAACCAACTAACAATTAATAACTAAAGAATTACAAACATGAGAAAAAAGTATATATGGAAAAAAGAGTACACACTAGTACTGTTAGCCAATTTAGCGTACATTGTCATCTTTTTAATTATAACAAACCTATATACTAAATAATATTCTCATGCAAACTTTAGATTGGATTGTACTTTCAATAACATTATTGTTTATTGTTCTTTACGGAACATGGAAAACTAGAGGAAGTAAAGACGTAGAGCAATATATTAAAGGAGGAAATGACACAAAGTGGTGGACTATCGGTTTGTCTGTAATGGCAACTCAAGCTAGTGCCATCACTTTTTTATCTACACCAGGTCAAGCTTTTCATAGCGGTATGGGATTTGTTCAATTTTATTTCGGACTTCCATTGGCTATGGTTATTATATGTTTAGTATTTATTCCTATTTATCATAAACTAAATGTATACACAGCTTATGAATATTTAGAAAGTAGATTCGACCTTAAAACTAGAACTTTAGCTGCCATTTTATTTTTAATCCAAAGAGGATTAGCAGCAGGAATTACCATTTTTGCTCCTGCAATAATTCTTTCCGCAGTGTTAGGTTGGGATCTTGTTTTCTTAAACATAATTATAGGTGTTTTGGTAATTATTTACACAGTTAGTGGAGGAACTAAGGCTGTAAGTGTTACTCAAAAACAGCAAATGGCAATTATTTTCTCAGGAATGTTTATTGCTTTTTACTTAATACTTCAATATTTACCTGACGGAATTACTTTCGGAAAAGCTCTTGAAATTGCCGGAGCTAGCAATAAAATGAAGGTTTTAGATTTTTCTTGGGATTTGAATAATAGATATACAGTTTGGACTGGTTTTCTTGGAGGAACATTTTTAATGCTTTCTTATTTCGGAACAGATCAAAGTCAAGTTCAACGCTATTTATCAGGAAAATCTGTAAGAGAAAGTCAATTAGGCTTAATTTTTAATGGTTTATTAAAAGTGCCTATGCAGTTCTTTATTTTATTGGTAGGAGTTATGGTATTTGTATTTTATCAGTTTAATACTTCTCCTTTAAATTTTAATCCTAAAGCAAAAGAAGCAGTTATTAGTTCTCAATACGCTGATCAATATAAAATTTTAGAAGATCGACATAGAGCAATTGAAGCAGAGAAAAAAACGCTTATTTTAAGTGGTATTACTGAAAAAAATACGCCAAAACTGCAAGCTTTAAACGAAGAAGATTTAAAGATAAAAGAAGAGGCAAAAGTCATCATTAAAGAATCTAATGATAAAGTAGAAACAAATGATAAAGATTATGTTTTTATTCATTTTATATTAAACAATTTACCAAAAGGATTAATAGGTTTATTATTAGCAGTAATACTTTCTGCAGCAATGTCTTCTACAGCTTCAGAATTAAATGCTTTAGCTTCTACAACAGCAATAGATTTATATAAGAGAAATGTAAAAGAAGAAAAAAGTGATCAGCATTATGTAAATATGTCTAAATGGTTCACTTTAGGATGGGGAATTTTAGCCATTTTGGTTGCCTGCGTTGCAAATTTATTTGATAATTTAATTCAATTAGTAAACATTATTGGGTCTATATTCTACGGAAATGTATTAGGAATTTTCTTATTAGCATTCTTCTTTAAGTTTGTAAGATCTAATGCTGTGTTTATTGGAGCAATAATCACTCAGTTAATAATAATAATCGTTTGGTATTTAGACTGGTTGCCTTATTTATGGTTAAATGCTTTAGGTTGTGGTTTAGTCATTGCAATAGCTATAATATTGCAAGGAATCACAGGAGATAATTTTGAGCAAGCAGATTTAAATGTTGATGAAATAGGAGAGTAGTTTAACAAACTAAAAATTAAAATGAAAAAGATATTATTATTAATCTTTGTCATTACTGCTTCTGTAGTATTGGCACAAGACTTACCATCTGAACCTAGAGACGGATATGCTTTTCCATTAGGAAGTAAATTTCGAATAAAACTTTACCCTGTTGACTCAGTAAGTTTTAATTATTCTATCGTGAAATTTGAACGTACAGATAAAATTGTTGAAATATGGGATAATGATAGTTTATTTGAAAAAGAAGGTGAGAAGGGAACTATAGATTTCTTTTTCGGTTTAGGAACTAATGGCAAAACAGAAGAAGAAAGAATAAAGAATAAAAAAGTTCTTTTATTGATTAAAAACAGATCAAAATATTCTTTAAGTTATACTTCAGATATTCAAAGAGAAGAGAATGGAGAATTTACGAAAACTTCAAATGTTGGTTCTCATTCTGGTCTTAAAGCTATTGAAATGTGGCCCTATATGATATATCAAATAGGGTTAAAAGAATTTAAAAAAATGAAATAGCATAACTACTAGAACCTATTATTTTTTGTTTTTTCTAGCACGTTTTTCTTTATAAAAATTCTTATCAGCTACATAAATTGTCTTATGAACTTCACAAAAGACTTTTGAGTTTGTTTTGTCTGTAAGTAGTGTGGTTTTTATAATTTCAATTTCCTTTTCTTCTAAAACTCGTTGTTTAATTTGATCAAGTTCTTCTGTAGAGAAAGTAAAATCAGCATATACATCTTCTTTTGCAGGTCGTTTAAAATAAACTTCAGCAGACTTATCCCAAACCACATAATTATCTCCAATAAGATTAATTAATTGTACCATAGGAATCGGATCTACAGCAGAAAACAAACTACCACCAAAAATAGAATTTACATAATTTCTATTCTTGTAGCTTAAACGAATTTTAGCTCTAACGTGTAATAAATCATTAGATACTTCAATAATCCTTCCTGTACTTCTTCTGTACATTGGAGAGAGATTGAATCCATGTTTAAAAAGCTTTGATTTAGAAATAAACTTAGTGCCTACTTCAGCGATTTTTTTGTAAACAGACATAAAATTTTAATATGCTTCAAATATAATTGAAGTTTCTAGATTTTTAATTTATTGCTATCTTTTTAGATGTTAGAATGATTTTTTCAGTGAACTACTATTTATCACAACCACCAACTACTTTAGAAAAATCATAAGATTCTCCATGTTTAAAATAAACATAAGAATTTTTCACATGTGTAGTTTTTTCAAGTACGGTATAATCGTATTCTACAGCAATAACATACATATTAGTTCCAGGAGTCGGATTTAAATTTCCAAAAGTTACATTTGAAATTTTTGCTTCTTTAGGAACATTATTACAATCCTTAATTCGCTTAATACTAGAAATGTCTTTAACTATTTGCTGTTCTAGTGTTAACTTTTCTCCGCAAGAACATAGCAATGTTAGTAGAAAAATAAAAAGGCTAGTATATTTGATTGTTCTATTCATAGTTCTATAAATTATTTGGATAAATATATAAGTTTATTCCCTCAATTAGTATAGTGGAGCCAATAAAAAAACTCGAATTCTATGAATCCGAGTTTTAAACTTTTAATTTAAGGAAGATATATTAAGCTCCCCATTCTTTAAGAGAGTCTTTATTTAATTTAATATAATCTGCATTTCCAGCTTTTTCAGCATGCATTAAAGAAGCCTTTGCAGCTTTAATAGCACCTTTTTTATTTCCTGCTTTAGCATGGATTAAAGATTGCTTACGTAAATACCAAAAACGTGGTTGATCTTTAGTCATTTCAATAGCTTTATCAATCCATTGTTGCGCTTTTGCGATATCTTTACCTTCATCTAAATAATAAGATGCAGCAGCATAGTAATCGTTTGGACCAGGACCAGCCATTACTTTATCGATACTAGCAGAAACAGCTTTATCGGTAGGAACATTGAATTTAATTCCAGCATAAGCATTTTCCCATAAAATACCTAAAACAGCAGAACCATTTTTAACATCATCAATTGTGATTGTAAATGTTTCAACAGTCATTGGCATTTTTTCAACCTTAGCAGTTGTAGTTAAAGCAACTTTAGATTGATCAAATTTTCTTGGAGTTCCCCAGTTATTTGTATCGCTGTAAAACATTACTTCCCAAGAAGAAGCATTTGGCTTAGAAAAAATTGCATAAGAACCTTTTTTAAGAGTTTTACCATCAATAGTAACATCATCACTAAATGTAACAACTGTATTTTTGTTAGCTCCAGTTCTCCATAATTTTCCGTAAGGAACTAAATTTCCAAAAACTTTTCTTCCTTTAACTCCTGGTCTAGAGTATTCTACAGTAACATCAGTTAATCCAACTTGCTGCTCAATTTTTGCAGAAGGGCTAGGTTGTGGAGTTTTTACTTGTGCATAACCTGATAAAGTTAGTGAAGCTACAAATAAGCTTAAAAGTATTTTTTTCATGTTGATAAAAGTTTGTTTTTGTACTTTATAAAATTACGGCTAAATGAAATGATAAATGTTAACAAAAACTTAAAATACGAGATTGTATCTTTGCTTTCATGAAAAAATACATATCAGAATTTGTAGGAACTTTCGCACTTATTTTTTGTGGAACTGGAGCTATGACAATTAATGAAGTAACGAACGGATCTATTGGTCATGTTGGTGTAGCAATTACTTGGGGATTAATAGTTATGGCAATGATTTATGCTTTTGGTGAAATCTCTGGAGCTCACTTTAATCCAGCTGTTTCTATATCTTTTGCTTATGCGAAGAAATTCTCATGGAAAGAAGTTCCTAAGTATATATTAGCTCAAACTTTAGGAGCTTTGGCAGCAAGTTTACTATTGTTCTTTTTATTTCCTGAAAGTGAATTTTATGGAGTAACAATTCCGTCAACAGATGCAATGCGTGCCTTTGTTTTAGAATTATTACTAACGTTTTTCCTTATGGTTACTATTATAAATGTTTCTACAGGAAGTAAGGAAGTAGGAGTAATGGCAGGAATTGCAATTGGAGGTGTAGTTTTATTAGAAGCAATGTTTGCAGGTCCAATTACAAAAGCTTCTATGAATCCAGCTCGATCAATAGCTCCAGCTTTAGTTTCTGGTCATTTAGAACATTTATGGTTATATATTTTGGCACCAATTATAGGAGCTTTATTAGCTGTAGCTACTTGTAAATTAGTAAAAGATGATAACTGTTGTGACGAAGGTTGTTAGTAATATAAATGATATTTGATAAATAGTTTAAAGCGTCTTGTACTTCATTAATTAACTTGGCTTTATATAAGAATTTATAACTATCAAAATTATCACTTCGATAAAGTCAGCTTTAATGACTAAAAGTTGATTTTAGATACACAATCATTCCATTATTTATTTTATTCAAAATGAGATTTTAAGCTATACCACATTAATTAATGTTTAATTTTTTAGTGATCTATTCGCATTAACTATACTTTCTTTTTCTTAGATAATTAAATACAAATCCGAAAGCTAGTAATAGAGATATAGGTAACACAATATTAAATAATTGCCAAGATTTTTTCTCACTGTAAGCTCTTTTCTTATCTAAAACTCTAAGTTGTACAGATTTATTTTTTAAATCTATTAAGCCATTATCATCTAAAAGATAATCTACAGTATTTACAAGAAAATCTTTGTTTCCGAAGCGTTCTTGAGTCCATTTGTCAATACCTAAATCATAAGGTTTACCCTTTAACAATTGATTTTTTCCAATGTCTCCATCAGCAATAACAACCATTCTGTTGGATTTAGATTTTTCAGTATAGTTTTTAGAATCAAAAGGTTTTGTTCTACTTCTGTAAGCTGACTCAAATTCACCTTCTAATAAAACAGCTAATAATTGGCTTCCAGCTCCGTATTCCTGTTGTTTCGGTTCTTGAGTTATACTTTCCAATTCGATAATTTTCGGAGTTCCAGAAAGTTTAGTTAATACAGAGCTAACTAAAAGAGGTGTTTTCTTTACATTTTTCTGAAGAGTGTCTAATTGCGTAGTAAACCTAAATCTTACAGGTAATACATTTTTCGTAATGGGATGCGAAGGATTTCCAGTAACTAAAGGATGATAAAACCAGTTGAAATTTTCAAATTGCGTTTGGTTTCCAGTATTACCAGCAGCTAAAGTTAATTTAGAAGCATATAAATCTTGAACTAATTTATTATTTACACGTACACCATAACTGAATAATAAATCAGTTAAATTTAAATCTCTTGGAAAAGCTAGCATTTTACCTTGATTGTATAAACTATCGGTGTCTGCACTTAAGTTATCAATCATCCACAAAGTTTTACCACCATTCATGATATACTGATCTAAAGTCAATTTTTCTTTAGGAGTAAATTTCTTTGTTGGTTTAGCTATTATCGATAAATTGAACTTTTTTAATTGTTCTAATGTTTTTTCAGGATTTTTATTTACAGAATCTAAAGTAAATTTAGCAAGTCTATATTTCTTTCCTAATTCACTTAAAAAACTATATAATTTAATGTCTTCAAGTTCTCCAATTCCTGAAATTACGGCTATGGTTTTAGGTTGTTCTTGTGTGATAACTTCAATTCCGCTAGCGAAAGAATGTTCTAAAGCTGCTATCGCATTTTCTAATTGTTCCTCTTGAGTTTTAAATAAGGAGTTTGATAGCAAAGAAACTTTTTGAGAACGGTTTTTATAGAAGATTTCAGCCCAAGGGAAAATAAAAGCTTCAGATAGTTTCCCGTCTTCTTCAACAGAAAGCTGACTAGGCATCATTCCATTTTTAATTAACTCTTGTCTAATATCATATGGATCGATAAAACGAAAACGAACATTTCTGTTTTTAGCTTCAAGTTCTTCTAGAAACTGACGCGTTTCAATTTGCAAACGCTGAAATTCAGAAGGAAAATCTCCTTCTAAATATACATTTATGATTAAGTCAGTATCCAATTCATTTAATAAATCAACAGTAACTTCTGATAATGTGTAGCGTTTGTCTTTTGTTAAATCGAATCGTTTAAAAAAAGAGTTACTTAAAAAATTAAGTACTAATATTCCAACGATAACAATAACTATATTTTTAAATTTCTTATTCATTTTCTAATCGCGTTTTAGTGATGAATAAAAAGACGAATGTAATACTGATAAAGTAAACTAGATCTCTCGTGTCTACAACTCCTCTACTGATACTTTTAAAGTGTTCGTTAAATCCGAAATTTCTAATGTAATAATTAGAACTATTAGATAAACCAGCTATGGAATCAAAACCATAAAACATAAAAAAAGATATAACTATTCCTAGAATGAAAGCAATAATTTGATTTTTAGATAGGGTAGAGGTAAATAATCCAATAGCTGTGTAGGCTGATGCTAAAAATAATAAACCAAAATAAGAGCCAATTAAACTTCCAGAATCTAAGTTTCCTTTAGGGTTTCCTAATGTATAAATACTATATACATACGTTAATGTAGGTAATAAAGCTATTATGACTAAAATTAAACTAGCTAAAAATTTTCCTAAAACAATATTCCAATTAGTTAAAGGTTTGGTTTTTAAAATTTCAATGGTTCCTAAGTTATATTCATCAGCAAAACTTTTCATGGTTATAGCCGGAATCAAAAATAAAAATAGCCAAGGCGCTAAATAGAAAAATGAGTTCAAATCAGCATAACCAGCATTTAAAATATTGAAATTATCATTGAAAACCCACAAGAATAAACCGTTTACTAATAAGAAAACACCAATAACCAAATATGCTATTGTTGATCCAAAGAAAGAATTAAGTTCTTTTTTTAATATTGATTTCATAATTTAAGTCAAACTTACAACTTTATCAACACTCCAAGCAAGAGGCTTGTCGTTAAAAAACACTTTAGTTTCTGCCCATATAGATTTAAATAATTCAGAGTTTCTGTAATTTTCTAAATCTTGTTCTTCATTCCAATAACTATAGGTAAAGAAAATATTCGGATTTGTTTTATCTCTATACAATTCTAATAAACGACAGCCAGGAGATTTTCGTATATATTCTTTTTTTTGATCAAAGTTAGCTAAGAAAGTTTCTATTTTTTCTGGTTGAAAGCTCATTTTAACGATACGAACAAACATAATATTTTAATTAAACGGTTGTGAAATCTGGTTTTTCTTCTTCATGAAACTCAACAGAAATTGTGTCTCTGTATCGCAAACCAAGAAGGGAAGAAGCACCTCCTACAGTTTTTAAGTTACTTCTAAAAACAGCAATTTCTAGATAGCCAGCAGTATTAAATAAAGCTAATTTACTTCCATCATATTGACGAATATCTTCACTGGTAAAGTTGACAATCTCATTATATTTATTGAAGATTTTTTTAAAAGTATAACGCCTAGCAGTAACGGTAAAGTCTCTTCCTTTACCAATCTCATCAAACGCCTTTTTGCTGATATTACTAATTACATTTCCATAATTGTCTATGTAAATAACACCACCAACAATCAAATTTCGATCTTGATTAACTTTTGGTTGAATTTCTATTAATTTCTTATGTGATTGTATTTCTTTTCCAATCACATCTAATTTTCCACCTCTAGCAATAAAAGTGGCTACTTTTACAAATATATCTAATACAGGAAAACTACTTTCTATATGGTTATGAATATTAATTTCAACAATTTTAGCAGGTTGTACTTCAGAAGCAATCATACAAATTACTCCGTTATCCGGACAAATAAAGTAATGTCCGTCAAGTTCTATTGCTATATGTTTATTTTCTACACTTAATTCAGAATCTACACCTATAATATGTATGGTTCCTTTTGGGAAACTCTTATAAGCATTTTTGAGTATATATGCAGTTTCAGTAATATTAAAAGGAGTAATAAGATGTGTAATATCAACAATTTTAGCGTCTGGTAACTCAGAATATATTGCACCTTTAACAGCACCAACAAAATGATCCTTAAGGCCAAAATCTGTAGTTAAAGTTATAAGCGCCATGTAATGCTTTAATTGTTAATTATTTTGTGAAAAACTCTATCGAAATTTAAGGCAAAGCTACATAAATGAATAAAATAATTACTACATTTAAACATAATAAAATTAAAAATTATAGCATTTGAACGAAAGAGTTATTGAACTAACGGAAATTAATCCAAAAGAATTTTTCGGAGCACAAAATAGTACCATTTCCTTATTAAAAAATTATTTTCCTAAAATTAAAATTGTAGCCAGAGGCAATAAATTAAAAGTTTATGGAGATCCAGAAATTTTAGATGAATTTGAAATACGTTTAGAACGTTTAATTAAATATTTTAACAAGTATAATAAACTTGATGAGAATAGCATAGAGCGTATTTTAACTTCTAATGGAAAAGAAGAAGAAGAAAGAAAGTTTGGAGATAAAAGTGATATTCTTGTTCATGGAGTTAGTGGAAAAATTATCAAACCACAAACAGAGAACCAGCGTAAAATGGTTCAATTAATGAAAGAGAATGACTTGTTATTTGCTGTTGGTCCAGCGGGAACAGGTAAAACATATACAGCAGTTGCTTTAGCAGTAAAAGCTTTAAAAGAAAAAGATGTTAGACGAATTATTTTAACACGCCCTGCTGTAGAGTCTGGAGAAAACTTAGGTTTTTTACCAGGAGATTTAAAAGAAAAGTTAGATCCATATATGCAACCTCTATATGATGGTTTGCGAGATATGATTCCATCAGAAAAGTTACAAGCTTATATAGAAAACGGAACAATACAAATTGCACCTTTAGCATTTATGCGTGGTAGAACATTAGATAACGCATTTGTAATTCTTGATGAAGCTCAAAACACAACTCATGCACAAATGAAAATGTTTTTAACGCGTATGGGTAAAAATGCAAAGTTTGTAATTACTGGAGATCCTGGCCAAATTGATTTACCTCGAAAACAGGTTTCAGGATTAAAAGAAGCACTATTGGCATTGAAAAGTATTGAAGGAGTTGGACAAATTTTCTTAGATGATAAAGATGTAGTTCGACACCGATTAGTGAAGAAAATTATTAAGGCTTATAAAAGTATAGAAACCGAATAATTTGATTTTTAAAAAACTAAGTTTACAAGAGAATTTCTATGTCTTATACGTTTACTTTATTCTATTAGGAATAGTAAGTGACGCGCTTTTTTATGCAGTGTTAGGAGTTCAATATTTGAATTACGTATCTATTTTAGATGCTTTAATATCTCCTTTTAGTTTACTAACAGATAGTTTAAAGTTAACATTAGCATTAGTCATTTGTTTTTTTCTTCTATATAAATACGTAACTAAATGGTCTTACACACTCCATAAAAAGTACAAACACAAAAAGTGGTATGGAAAAATACACAACATAGAGCGTAGAGAAAAAGCGTTTAAAGACTTAGAAGAGAAAAAAGGACTAGCAGAAGGTTTGTTATTTTTATTTTTTATTCTGTTTGTCTCTTTAAGATTAGGAATGGGCTTGGGAAAAAATCATAAGATTAAGACTAAAGAAATCAAACCTAATTATGAGTTAACATTTAAAGATAATTCTCAAAAAGACGTTCAAGTTATCGGTCAAAATAGTTCATTTATATTTTATGTTGAGCATAAAGAAAAAGTAGTTTCTGTTACACCAATTTCTGATAATATTAAGCAGATAAAAAGAATTCCTAAAAAAGATTAAAAAGTTTACTTTTGCGGTTTACAACAACGCAACAATGAATACAATAAACGAAACAAACTTTAATTTTCCTGGACAAAAGTCAGTGTACAAAGGAAAGGTAAGAGAAGTCTACAATATAAATGATGAGCAATTAGTCATGATTGCTTCAGATAGATTATCTGCTTTTGATGTAATTATGCCTCGTCAAATTCCTTTTAAAGGACAGATTTTAAATCAGATTGCAACAAAAATGATGAATGATACTGCTGATATTGTTCCAAATTGGTTAGTGGCTAATCCTGATGAAAATGTAGCTGTTGGTCATTTATGTGAGCCTTTTAAAGTTGAAATGGTTATCCGTGGATATTTATCAGGTCATGCAGCACGTGAATATAAAGCAGGAAAAAGAATGCTTTGTGGAGTTGCTATGGCGGAAGGAATGAAGGAAAATGATAAATTTCCTGAGCCAATTATAACGCCTTCAACAAAAGCTGATAATGGTGAGCACGATGAAGATATTTCCAGAGAAGATATTTTAGCAAAAGGAATTGTTTCAGAAGAAGATTATGTGATTCTTGAAGATTACACTAGAAAATTATTCCAAAGAGGAACTGAAATAGCAGCGAAACGCGGATTAATTCTTGTAGATACAAAATACGAGTTTGGTAAAACTAAAGAGGGTAAAATTGTATTGATTGATGAAATTCATACGCCAGATTCTTCTAGATATTTTTATGCAGATGGTTATCAAGAAAGACAAGACAAAGGAGAAAAACAAAAGCAATTATCTAAAGAATTCGTTCGTCAATGGTTAATTGAAAATGGATTTCAAGGAAAAGATGGACAACAGATTCCTGAAATGAGTGATGAAAAAATCCTTGAAATTTCGAATCGTTACATAGAATTATATGAGCAAATAACCGGAGAGAAATTTGTAAAAGCTAATACCGAAAATATTTCAGAAAGAATAGAAAAAAATATCACAGCATATTTAAAATAAATAAAAAGAGAAGTTGAAAAACTTCTCTTTTTTTGATTTCGGGTAGAATTTAATTTTTATTCTGGCATTACTACACTGTCAATAGCATGAATAATTCCATTACTAGCAGAAACATCAGTAATAATTACTTTAGAAGTATTTCCTTTAGCATCTTTTAAAAGAACATTTCCATCTTTAATCATTGCAGTTAATTCATTTCCTTGAACTGTTTTAATTACAAATTTTCCACCATTAGCTTTTATAGCTCCAACTACAGCTTTAGCATCAAACTTTCCAGCGACAACATGGTAAGTTAAGATAGAAGTCAATAGTTTTTTGTTTTCTGGTTTTAAAAGAGTTGGTATAGTTCCTTCTGGTAATTTAGCAAATGCATCATTAGTTGGCGCAAATACTGTAAAAGGTCCTTTACCGCTTAACACATCAATCAGTTTTGCTGATTTTACAGCAGCTACTAACGTGCTAAAATTTTCGTTAGATGCAGCTACGCCAACAATAGTTTTAGCTTCTTTTTTGTTAGTTTCTTTCTTAATCGGATCAGTAATAGGCTCATTATTATAAGCAAAAACAAAAGAAAAAGAGAATAAAAATAATAATACTAAATTTTTGGTTTTCATGATTTTAGTTTTAAAGTTTTTACGAAGTTATGGCTTAATTAAATTCAGAATGTTTAATATTTTGTTAAAAATATTAAACAAAAATATTTTATCTTTGATTTCAGAAAATTTGACTTAATGATTTCAAAAAAAGATATACGTCCAGAATTGAATTTATCATCCTTAACACCTGATGAAAATTTTCAAAACAAAGTATTACGACCTATTCTAAAATTGCAACATGATATTTTAATTTTGACATTCAAAAATTGGAGTACCAAACAAAAAATTAAACTAACAGATATCAATAAAGATAACTTTCGAGAGCTTTTAGAAAAATCATTCTCTAGAAATATTGTAATCAGGAACCTTATTCTTGGAATAACAATAGGACAGTTCACTTCAGAGGAATTCTTAGTGTATCAAAAAAATGCTTCAGAATATAATAGAAGAATATTTACCATGGCTAAACAAAGACTTTTTGATAGTTTTGATGAAATTAAGAAAGACAATAATTCATGAAAGCAGCTTCAATAAAAACAATAAAAGACGAGTTAAAGCATAAAACTTCTTCAGAATTATTGGAATTATGTTTAGCTTTAACTCGTTTCAAAAAGGAAAACAAAGAGTTGTTAACTTATCTATTGTTTGAAGCCTATGATGAAGATAGATACATTGAAACTGTAAAATTAGAAATGGACGAAATGTTTAGTGATATTAACACTAAAAATTTCTTTTTCATCAGAAAAAGCGTCCGTAAAATTTTGACTTCTACAAAAAAACAGATTCGTTATTCAAAAAAGAAAAGTACAGAGGTAGAGTTATTATTGTACTTCTGTTTGAAATTAAAACACTTTAAACCTTCAATAAAAGGAAGCCCTAGACTTCAAAAAGTATTTGAAACTCAAATACGATTAGCAAAGAAAGCAATGTCGACTTTACACGAAGATCTTCAATATGACTATAATATGTTGCTAGAAGAGATTGAAAATTAGTTCGAAATCAAGAAAAGGATTAGGGAACTAAGTTTAATTTTTTACTATCTACAATTTGCTATTTACCATCCATTGTATATCGAATTTATCTGTACAACGACCATACATAGCATTCCAGTCTGTTACTTTAAATTCGTGATGGATTTTACCTCCATCTGATAATTTGCTAAATATATCTTTGGCTTTGTGAGTACTATCTATATCTACACTCATTTGTACATTATTTCCTGAAGTTATTGGAGTATCTGGAGAAGCGTCGTAAGCCATTATATGAATACCGTCACCTTTAAGTTCGGCGTGCTCAATTTTTCTGCGGTAATTTTCTGGAATATCTCTTTCTGAATTGTGATATGTTTGCTTATTGATAATTTTTGCATCAAAAATATCTGCATAATAATTTAATGCATTTTGACAGTCACCTTTAAAAGTTAGATAAGTTTGTATTTTCATGATATAAAATTTAAATATTAATATAATTTGTTGCTAATTTATTACTGATGATAATTCTTAAATCCTTTAGATTTTGTCAGATTAAATTGCTTACATCACAAAATTATCAGCGAAAAGAAACGATTGTTAACTCATATGATTTTTACTTTAGCTCAATAGATTTTTGAAGTGCTTTTCTGTAATTTGTTTTTGTAGATTTGATAGAAAATCAAAATATTATGGCACTTTTAGGAGGAATTATCAAAGGAATTATTAGCGTTGCAGGTACATCAATAATTGATACAAATCATGTAAAATCACAAGAAAATATCTTAATTGAATTACTAAATAAAGCTAAAGAAACACAATTTGGAAAGCATTATAAGTTTCAAGAAATTTTAGCTTCAGAAAATCCTGCCAATGAATTTTCAAAGCATATTCCATATTTTGATTATGATAAAATAAATAATGAATGGTGGTGTAAAATTCATAATGATGAAATTGATGTAACATGGCCTGGTGATCCTTCTTTTTTTGCACTAAGTTCTGGAACAACCGGGAAAAAAAGTAAAAGAATACCAGTAACAGATGATATGATTTCTGCCATAAAAAGTTCAGGTATTAAACAAGTGTTATCGTTAAAAAACTTTGATTTACCATCTAGTTTTTTTGAAAAAGAAATAATGATGTTAGGTAGTTCAACAGATTTAAATGAGTTAGACAATGAGAAACAAGAAGGAGAAATAAGTGGGATAAGCGCTAGTAATATTCCATTTTGGTTCAAACCATATTATAAACCAGGAGCAGAAATAGCTCAAATTGATGATTGGGATAAACGTGTTGAGAAAATAGCAAAACAAGCAAAAGATTGGGATATTGGAGCGATTAGCGGTATACCATCTTGGGTAGAGTTAATGATTGAAAAAGTAAATGAATATCATAATGTTAAGAATATTCACGAAATCTGGCCTAATCTGCAAGTATATACATCTGGAGGAGTAGCTTTCGGACCATATGAGAAGAGTTTTAATGAACTTTTAGGAAAGCCAATCACTGTTATAGATACATATCTCGCTTCAGAAGGTTACATCGCTACACAAGTAAGACCAGAAACCGACGCAATGGAGTTGAATACAAATAATGGGATTTATTTTGAATTTGTACCGTTTGAAGCTTCTTATATAAACCCAGATGGTTCTTTGATAGATGAAGCACCATCGATCACTTTGGCAGATGTTCAGTTAAACAAAGAATATGTGTTAATTATTAGTACAGTTAGTGGTGTTTGGCGTTATGTAATTGGAGATACTATTGAATTTACAGATATAGAACGAGCCGAAATTAAAATTACAGGTAGAACAAAATTTTTCTTAAATACTGTTGGATCTCAACTTTCTGTCAATAAAATGGATGATGCAATACATCACATAGAAGAAAAGCTAGATGTTAAAATTAAAGAGTATACAATTTGTGCTAAGCGACATACAGATGAAGAATTTTATCATAACTGGTATTTAGGAACTAATACTGAATTGGATGAAGAAAAAGTAGCAGATCATCTAGATTCTTTTTTAAAAGAAGCAAACAATAATTATAAAGTAGCACGAAGTAAAGCTTTAAAAGGAGTAAAAGTAACATTAGTAAATCCTGATGTATTTTATGAATGGAGCGCTCATAATAAAAAGAAAGGCGGGCAAATAAAAATAGAACGTGTAATGGGAGAAGAGAAGTTTTCTGAATGGGAAGAATTTGTAAGTACTCAATATGCTATTTAATATTGTCTTTAAAATAAAAAAAGCATTCTGTAAATAATTTATGGAATGCTTTTTTTGTGCTATGATATTATCTGCGTAATTTTTTATTTATTGTAAAAGTTGCATGATTTCCTCAGGCGATAAATAATATCTTTTAATTCGTTTTTTATATGATTCTGAAATATCAGCATTATTTAAAATAAAATTTTTTGTAGCCATAATATATGATTTCATTCCACTTTTAACTGCGTATGTATCAGCAAGCCTTTCAGCTTCTATAATGTGCTTATCAAAAAGTAAATATTTTATTCCAAAAAGAACCAAATTTAAACTATTTCTACTTTCATAATCAACTATATGACCTAGCTCGTGACCAAACCAACCGATAAGAACTTCATCAGGTAAGTTTTTGGTTAAGAAAGTTTTATTTTCAATTTTAACATACTCACTAATCAAAATAATATAAGACCTATTTTTTTTCAATCCAAAGAGACTACCAAATTTAGGTTGTGCTTGCATTGTTGAATTTTTAATTTGCTTTTTAAATTTGAATTCAATAGCAACATTTTCAAGGTTTGGAAAAAATGATAAAGCAACAGTAACTTGATTTTTAATGCTTTTAGGTATTATTTTAGTCATGAGTTTCTTAAATTAAATTAATGTCTGATTTTAGAATCAATCTTTTTAGTCATTAATTATGGTAAGCTTTCATTTTTGACTTTCTTTTTTCAAGGATATCTTTCAAATCTTCAATAGTTTCATGAATAGATTCCTTAAAGCTTTTTTCATCAGATGATGCATATGTTCTAGGTCCTGGTCCGCTCAAACGTATTCCACAGTGACAATTTTTTTCAAAATCATTATTATCTTTTTTTAAGAACACATCAGCTCGTATCAAGAACGGATATCGTTTTTGGAGTCCAGATAATTTTTCCTCAATTAAATTTTCTAAACGTGAACTAGCACTAACATTTACATATTCGTATACAATATTCATAAAAGTATTTTAAGTTATAAATCAAAATTAAATACTTTATGAAATTATGATTAACTCAAAATAATCTATTGTTAACTCATTTAAGTTAACTTCTAGTGATGTGCCTTTTGGGTTTAAAATATTATCCTATGAATTTGTGTTTATTTTTTATCATTCTTCTAATAAAAACAATAAATTTATAGGACAAATAAATCGAACATGAGTAACTACCATATAAAAAACTTAGAAGAATATTTTCAAGTGTATAGAAGATCAGTAAGAAATCCAGAAAACTTTTGGGAAGAAATTGCTGAAGAACATTTTCTTTGGAGAAAAAAATGGAATACTGTTTTAAGTTGGGATTTTACCAAACCTGAAGTAAAATGGTTCGAAGGAGCACAATTAAATATCACAGAAAATTGTATCGATCGCCATTTGGTAACTAGAGGCGAAAAAACAGCAATACTTTTTGAACCTAATAATCCGAATGAAGCTGCGGAGCATATTACGTATCGTGATTTATATAAAAGAGTAAATAAACTAGCTAATGTTTTAAAAGCAAAAGGAATTAAAAAAGGAGATCGTGTTTGTATCTATTTACCTATGATTCCTGAGCTTGCTGTTTCTCTTTTAGCTTGTGCAAGAATTGGAGCGATACATTCCGTTGTTTTTGCTGGTTTTTCTTCAACAGCGTTGGCAACAAGAATTAATGATGCCGAATGTAAAATGGTAATTACTTCCGATGGTTCTTACAGAGGAAGCAAAATGATTGATTTAAAGGGTATTGTGGATGAAGCTCTTGAAGAATGTCCTTGTGTAGAAAATGTTTTGGTTGTAAAAAGAATCAATTCAGAAATAAATGTTGTTCAAGGAAGAGATCAATGGTTACAACCATTATTAGATGAAGCTTCAGATGAATGTGAAGCAGAAATTATGAATGCAGAAGATCCTCTTTTTATTCTGTATACTTCTGGTTCTACAGGAAAACCAAAAGGAATGTTGCATACAACAGCGGGTTACATGGTATATACTGCGTACACATTCAAAAATGTTTTTCAGTATAGAGAAAATGACGTGTATTGGTGTACCGCAGATATTGGTTGGATTACAGGTCATAGTTATATTGTATACGGACCATTAGCAAATGGAGCTACAACTGTAATGTTTGAAGGAGTTCCAAGTTACCCAGATTATAGTCGATTTTGGCAAATTGTTGAAAAACATAAAGTAAATCAGTTTTACACAGCGCCAACAGCGATTAGAGCGTTAGCAAAAGAAGGTTTATCTCATGTAGAATCAAGTGATTTGTCGTCATTAAAAATTTTGGGAACCGTTGGAGAACCTATTAATGAAGAAGCTTGGCATTGGTATGATGATAATATTGGGAAAAGAAAAAGTCCAATTGTAGATACCTGGTGGCAAACAGAAACTGGTGGAATTATGATTACTCCAATTCCTTTTTCTACACCAACAAAACCAACTTATGCAACATTACCATTTCCTGGAATTCAGCCAGCATTAATGGATGCTGAAGGAAGTGAAATTAAAGGAAATCAAGTAGAAGGACGATTATGTGTTAAATTTCCTTGGCCTTCAATGGCGAGAACAATTTGGGGAAATCATGAACGCTATAGAAATACATATTTCTCAACTTTTGAAAATAAATATTTTACAGGAGATGGAGCTTTGCGAGATGAAGTTGGTTATTACAGAATTACCGGTAGAGTAGATGATGTAATTATTGTTTCGGGACATAATTTAGGAACTGCTCCAATAGAAGATGCTATTAACGAACATCCTGCAGTTGCAGAATCAGCTATTGTTGGGTTTCCACATGATATAAAAGGAAATGCATTGTATGGTTATGTGATTTTAAAAGACACAGGTGAATCTCGTAACCATGAAAACTTAAGAAAAGAAATCAATCAAATTATAACCGAGCAAGTCGGACCAATTGCAAAATTAGACAGAATTCAATTTACACAAGGATTACCAAAAACACGTTCTGGAAAAATCATGAGAAGAATTTTAAGAAAGATTGCTTCAAATGATATTAGCAACCTTGGAGATACGAGTACTTTACTAAATCCAGAAGTAGTTCAAGGTATAATAGATGAGGTTTTAGTATAAACTAATTAGTACGATCTTATGTTTAGAACTGTATTAAATAATTCTTAAAAGAAATATAGCTACTTTCGGGTAGCTATTTTTTTTGTAACTTATTTACCTCAATTATAAACTAACAAATAAATGCCAACCTATAATCTAAAAATCAACGGAGAATTGGTCACATTCACTGCTGACTCAGACACGCCTTTACTTTGGATATTAAGAGATGAATTAAATTTAGTAGGAACAAAATTTGGATGCGGTATAGCTCAATGTGGTGCTTGTACTGTTCATGTAGATGGTGTAGCTACTAGAAGTTGTCAATTACAAGTTTCTATTTTAGATAAAGAAGAAATCACAACTATTGAAGGACTTTCTAAAGAAGGAGATCATCCTTTACAAGAAGCTTGGAAAGAAGTTGATGTTCCACAATGTGGATATTGTCAAGCAGGACAAATTATGACTGCTGCTTCGTTTTTAAAAGAAAATCCAAATCCTACTTCAACAGAAATTAGAGAGGCAATGCATGGAAACATTTGTAGGTGTGCATCGTATAACAGAATAGAAAAAGCTGTAGCTGTAGCTGCTAAAAAAATGTCTTAAATCTAATTATCATGAGTACAGAACAAAATAATATCAGATTTAGTAGAAGAAACTTTTTAAGAACTTCAGCACTAGCAAGTGGAGGAATGTTAGTTGGTTTTAATTTATTCACGGCATGTAAACCAGAAGCAAAACCAGCTGTAGATATTGCAAATTTAAATTTCAACGATTTTAATGCTTTTATCAAAATAGCAGATAATGGTTATGTAACTATTTTTTCTCCGAATCCAGAAATTGGTCAAGGAGTAAAAACGGCAATGCCAATGATCATTGCTGAAGAATTAGATGTAGAATGGGATAAAGTGCATGTTGCACAAGCAAAATATAATAAGAAAGAATACAAACGTCAGGTTGCAGGAGGAAGTCAGTCAATTCGCTTTGGTTGGGATGCATTACGTCAAACTGGAGCTACAACAAAGCAAATGTTAATTAATGCTGCTGCTGCAAAATGGGGAGTTGATGCAAATACTTGTAAAGCTTCAAAAGGAATCATAACAAATGCAAATGGAGATACATTAGGTTATGGAGAAGTTGTAAGCGAAGCAGCTGCTTTAGAAGTTCCAGAAGATGTAACTTTAAAAAAGCCATCAGAATATACGATTATAGGAAAAGACGCTTTAAATGTTGATTTAGACAATATCGTTACAGGTAAGCCTTTGTTTGGTTTAGATTATAAAGCTGATGGAATGGTGTATGCTTCGGTATTACGTCCACCAGCATTCGGACAAAAATTAGAGAGTTTTGATGATGCTGAAACTAAAAAAGTAAATGGAGTTACAGATGTAATCAAGTTTGGAGATAAAGTAGCTGTAATTGGTTCAAATACTTGGGCGGCTATGAAAGGTAAAAAAGCATTGAAAGCTGTTTGGAGTGATGATCAAAATTTAGAAAGTACCGTAGATCATAATAAAGAATTGATTAAGATTTTAGACGGAAAAGAATTTGATACCAGAAGAGAAGATGGAAATGTAAAGAAAGCTTTTGCAGAAGCAGATAAAGTTTTAGAAAGAACATACGACTCTCCTTTCTTACCTCATAATTGTATGGAACCCATGAATTTTTATGCCAATGTTACAGCAGAGAAGATTCATTTAGTTGGACCAATTCAAACACCACAATGGACAGCTGGTAGAGTTGCTCAGTTATTGAAAAGAAAAGAAGAAGAAATTGATCTTGAAATGACAAGAATGGGTGGTGGATTTGGAAGAAGATTGTATGGTGATTTTGCTTTAGAAGCAGCTGAAATTTCAAATCTAGCTAAAAAGCCAGTGAAAGTTGTTTTCTCAAGAGAAGACGATATGACAGATGGAATTTATCGTCCGGCAATTAAATATAGAATTGCAGCATCAATTAAAGATGGAAAATTAACAGGATATCATTTAAAAGAGGCAGCGATTAACAGTAATATGTACGACTTAATTCCGAATTTCTTTCCAGCAGGATGTATTCCGAATTATAAAGTATCTACAAAAAGCTATAAGAGTGATATCACAACAGGTGCATGGAGAGCTCCGTATACAAATTTCTTAGCTTTTGCTGAACAAACTTTCTTTGATGAATTAGCTGAAGAATTAAAGAAAGATCCAGTTGAGTTACGATTAGAATTGTTGCAGAATGTAAAAGATTCTACAGATGAAAAGATCGAGTACTCAGGAGAGAGAATGGAGAATACGATAAAATTAGCTGCTGAAAAATCAAACTGGAAAGAACAAAAAGAAGGTGTTTTTAAAGGTTTTGCTGCTTATTATAGTCATAATACTCATGTTGCTGAGGTTGCTGAAATAGAAATGAAAGATGGTTTACCTGTAGTAAAGAAAATTACTGCTGCCGTAGATTGTGGAATTTTAATAAATCCTACTGGAGCAATCAATCAAATTCAAGGTGGAGTTTTAGATGGAATCGGACATGCGATGTATGGAGATTTATCTTTTGAGAACGGAAAACCTTCACATAAAAATTTCGATACTTATCGTTTAATCAGAATGAATGAAACGCCTCAAGTAGATGTACATTTTGTGAAAAATGAATTGTCACCAACAGGATTAGGAGAGCCAGGTTTACCTCCAGCAGGAGGAGCTGTTGCAAATGCAATTTATAAAGCACTAAAAAATAGACTATACAAACAGCCTTTTATCAAAGAGTTATCTTCAAAGAAAAGTGAAGTTTTAAGTTAAAATTTTAGATAATATATAGTTAAAAAGATGTCTTTTTTAGACATCTTTTTGTGTTTTAAAATAAGTTTTTATTAAAATGAAAAATTACGAAATCGTTTTTCATTTTTCTGGTGTAAACACAGGTTTTGTTAAATCGCTAAATTGATAATAAAATAATACGAAATCGTTTTTTTATCGATACAAATTTTACGAATTTGTTAAAATCTTGATTTTATTGATACAAAAACGAGCTTTTATTGAGAAAAAAAATCAAATTGATTTAACTTTGGAGGATAACAAATCAAGAACAAATTACAACAAAAACGAGGAATGAAAATCAACAAAGTTTTAGTAGCGAATCGAGGAGAAATTGCAATAAGAGTTTTTAGAGCCTGTGTAGAAGTAGGTATAAAAACCGTTGGAATTTATACATATGAAGATCGATACTCTTTACACAGGTACAAGGCAGATGAATGTTATCAAATTGGTGAAGATAACGAACCTCTAAAACCTTATTTAGATATTGATGCTATTATTAAGGTCGCTGTAGAGAATAATGTAGATGCAATTCATCCAGGATACGGATTTTTATCTGAAAATGCAGAATTCGCGCAGAAATGTGAAGACAACGGAATTATCTTTGTCGGACCAAAAGTTTCTGTACTAAAAGCTTTAGGTGATAAAATTACTGCGAAGGAAGTAGCTGTAGCGAACAATGTTCCAATTATTCAGAGTAGTGATAGAGATTTAACGTCTGTGGAAATTGCATTAGAAGAAGCTGAGAAAATTAGCTATCCTGTAATGTTAAAAGCGGCTTCAGGTGGTGGAGGTAGAGGTATGAGAGTAATTCGTAACGCAGATGATCTTAAAAAAGCCTACCCAGAAGCACAAAGAGAAGCGTTAAACGCTTTTGGTGACGATACAGTTTTTTTAGAAAAGTTTGTTGAAAATCCAAAACATATCGAAATTCAAATTGTTGCAGATACTCATGGAAACATGGTGCACTTATTTGAAAGAGATTGTTCTGTACAAAGAAGATATCAAAAAGTAATTGAAATTGCTCCGTCTTACGGATTACCCCAAGAAATTAAAGATAACTTATATCAATATGCATTAGATATTTGTGGAGCTGTTAATTATAACAATATTGGTACTGTTGAGTTCTTAGTTGATGAAGATAATAGTATTTATTTTATTGAGGTAAATCCTAGAATTCAGGTTGAGCATACAGTTACTGAAATGGTAACAAATATCGACTTGGTAAAAACACAATTATTTATTGCGGGTGGATATAAATTATCAGACACACAAATAAAAATACCAAGTCAAGACTCGATTGTTGTAAATGGATATGCTTTACAGTGTAGAATTACTACTGAAGATCCAGCAAACGATTTTAAACCAGATTACGGAACAGTTACAACATATAGAAGTGCTTCTGGTTTTGGTATTCGTTTAGATGCTGGTAGTATTTACCAAGGAGTAAAAATTTCTCCATTCTTTGATTCTATGTTAGTTAAGGCTTCTGCAAGAAGTAGAACTTTAGATGGTGCATGTAGAAAAATGTTACGTGCTTTAGTTGAATTTAGAATTAGAGGTGTAGAAACAAATATTGCTTTCTTAAGAAATATATTAAATCATCAAACTTTTAGGAACGGAGAGGTTACAGTTAATTTCATAAAAAATGAACCAAAACTTTTCGAATTTAAAGAGCCTAAAAATAGAGCAAATAAATTAATCAATTTCTTAGGAGAAGTTGTAGTAAATGGGAATCCGGATGTGAAAAAAGTAGATCCAAGACATAAATTCACTACTCCTAAAATCCCATCATTTTCTAAATTAGAAAAACATCCAAAAGGAACTAAAGATTTATTAACAGAGTTAGGACCAGAGAAGTTTGCAGAATGGTTAAAAAAGGAAAAGAAAATCCATTTTACTGATACCACGATGCGTGATGCACATCAAAGTTTATTAGCAACTAGAATGCGTACTGTAGATATGTTAAAAGTAGCTGAAGGTTACGCTAAAAATTTCCCAGATATTTTCAGTATGGAAGTTTGGGGAGGAGCAACTTTTGATGTTTGTATGCGATTTTTGCAAGAAAATCCATGGGAAAGATTAGCATTGTTACGTAAAGCAATGCCTAATGTTTTATTACAAATGCTAATTAGAGGATCTAATGGAGTAGGGTATACTGCTTATCCAGATAATTTAATTGAAAAATTTGTAGAAAAATCTTGGGAAACTGGTGTAGATGTATTCAGGATTTTCGATTCATTAAACTGGATGAAATCTATTGAGCCGTGTATTAAACACGTACGTAATAAAACTAAAGGTTTAGCAGAAGCATCTATTTGTTATACTGGAGATATTTTAAATCCTAGTAAAACAAAATACGATCTTAAATATTATATTCAATTAGCAAAAGATATTGAAAATGCTGGAGCACATATTTTAGGAGTAAAAGATATGGCTGGCTTATTAAAGCCAAAAGCAGCTTATGAATTAATTTCAGCGTTAAAGTCAGAGATTAATATTCCAATCCATTTACACACACACGATACTTCTTCAATACAATCGGCTTCATATTTAAAAGCTATTGAGGCTGGAGTAGATGTTGTTGATGTAGCTTTAGGTGGATTATCAGGTTTAACTTCTCAACCAAACTTCAATTCTATGGTTGAAATGTTACGCTTTAATGAAAGAGAAAATCCTTTAGATGCACAAAAGCTTGCTGAATATTCTAATTATTGGGAAGTAGTAAGAGGATATTATTATCCGTTCGAATCTGGATTAAAAGCTGGTACTGGAGAAGTATATGAACATGAAATACCTGGTGGACAATATTCTAACTTAAAAGGTCAAGCAATTGCTTTAGGTTTAGAAGATAAATTCACAGATGTTACTAAAATGTATGGTGAAGTAAATCAAATGTTCGGAGATATTATTAAAGTAACACCAAGTTCTAAAGTTGTAGGTGATATGGCACAGTACATGATCACAAATAATTTAACAACAGAGGATGTTTTAGAGCGTGGAGAAAGTATTTCATTCCCACAGTCTGTAATTGGATTTTTTAAAGGAGATTTAGGTCAACCAGTAGGAGGTTTTCCAGAGAAATTGCAAAAAATTATCTTAAAGAATGAAAAACCTTATACAGAAAGACCAAATGAACATTTAGAACCAATCGATTTTGAAAAAGAGTTTGCAGAGTTCAAAGAGAATTTCTCTAAAGGAATGGGACGTGAATTAGAAATAACAGACTTCCTATCATTTAAATTGTATCCAAAAGTATTTACAGATGCTTACAACAAGCATTTAAAATTTGGAAATGTAATGAATATTCCTACTAAAAACTTTTTCTTCGGATTAGAAGTAGGAGAGGAAATCATGGTAGATATTGAATCTGGTAAAAAAGTTTTAATTTCTTTAGTTCATAAAACAGAAGCAGACGAGAATGGTAACGTAACTGTTTTCTTCAAAATTAATGGTCAAATGAGAGTAGTATCTATAAAAGACAACTCAATAACTGTTGATAAAGTTGAGAATGTTAAAATAGATGCTAATGATAAGAATCAAATCGGAGCACCATTACAAGGATTATTGTCGTCTGTTTTAGTAAAAGAAGGAGAAATTGTTCAAGAAAATCAACCTCTATTTATAATAGAAGCTATGAAAATGGAAACAACAGTTACGGCTGTAAGTAGGGGAATTATTGAGAAAGTCCAATTATCAGGAGGAACTTTAGTCGATACAAATGATTTGGTAATAAAAATAAAGTAAGTCTTAGTTAAGTTTTTGATAAACCCTCAAAATAACTTAGTTTTGCTCTCCAAATATGTAATGTTAATATGGTAAGTGATTTATTTGATAGAATTAAGAATGATAAAGGTCCATTAGGTAAGTGGGCTGACAAAGCAGAAGGATATTATGTTTTTCCTAAATTAGAAGGTCCTATTTCCAATAGGATGAGCTTTAACGGAAAGCCTGTAGTTACTTGGAGTATTAATGATTATTTAGGTTTAGCAAATCACCCAGAGGTTCTTAAGGCAGATGGTGAAGCAGCTTTAGAGCATGGTATGGCTTATCCAATGGGAGCCAGAATGATGTCTGGTCACACGAAATATCATGAGCAATTAGAGCAAGAATGTGCAGAATTTGTAGGTAAAGAAGCCTCTTATTTAGTAAACTTCGGATATCAAGGTATGGTATCTGCAATCGATGCTCTAGTTTCTAAAGATGACATTATCGTTTACGATATGGATACACATGCTTGTATTATCGATGGAGTTCGTTTACATGCTGGAAAAAGATTCGTATATAGACATAACGATATAGAAAGTTGTGAGAAGAATTTAAAACGTGCTACAAAAATGGCTGAAAAAACAGGAGGAGGAATCCTTTTAGTTTCTGAAGGTGTTTTTGGAATGCGTGGTGAGCAAGGTCGTTTAAGAGAAATTGTAGCTTTAAAGGAAAAATACAATTTTAGATTATTAGTAGATGATGCTCACGGTTTCGGAACTTTAGGCGAAGGTGGTAGAGGTACAGGTTATGAGCAAGGTGTTCAAGATGGTATTGATGTATATTTTGCAACTTTTGCAAAATCTATGGCAGGTATCGGAGCATTTTTTGCAGGCGATAAAGACGTAGTTCAGTACTTACAATATAATATGCGTTCACAAATGTTTGCAAAGTCTTTACCAATGCCAATGGTTAAAGGAGCTTTAAAGCGTTTAGATATGATTCGTACAATGCCAGAACTTAAAGATAAGTTGTGGAGTATAACGAATGCATTACAGTCTGGATTAAGAGATGCTGGTTTCGATTTAGGAACTACTCAAACTTGTATTACACCAGTTTACCTAAAAGGAGATATACCTGAAGCAATGGCAATGGTTCACGATTTAAGAGAAAACCACGGTGTATTTTGCTCTATAGTTGTTTATCCTGTTATTCCTAGAGGGATGATTATATTAAGACTAATACCTACAGCACGTCACACAATTGAAGATGTAAATGAAACAATAAAAGCATTTACGGCGATACGTGAAAAGTTAAGTAATGGTACTTACAAAAGAATAGCAGAAGCTATAATGACAGCATAAATTAATAAAATATTAAAAACTCGTGATGTTAAAGTCACGAGTTTTTTAATTAAAAAACAATAACTTTGGAATTGTATTTGCTTTCTAAAGAAATATGAAAAAGTTTTTTTTACTCCTTATTATCATTTCTTTTAATCTAAATGCACAGATTAAAGATTCCTTACCTGATTTTTCTGATGAATATTTTTTGGTAAAAGATGGAGATACTTTAATGATCAAACTTGATGAGGTTCCTGTTTTACCAAAACACAAATTCAAATCTAGGAAAGATGTTAATTATTATTATTGGTTTAGAAAGAAAGTTTTTAAAGCTTATCCATATGCTACATTAGCATCTAAGAGGATAGATAGTCTACATGCAAGATTAGATAGAATAGAGTCTAACAGAAAAAAAAGAAAATACGTAAAAAGAGTACAAAAGTATTTAGAAAAAGAATTAACAGGTCAGATCAAAAAAATGACTAGAACTGAAGGTAGAGTATTAATCAAATTAATACATCGCCAAACAGGAAAAACAGTTTTTGAAAATATAAGAGAGTTCCGAAGCGGTTGGAAAGCTTTTTGGTATAATACAACAGCTAATGTATTTAAGTTATCATTAAAAGATGAATATCAACCAGAGTTGGCTAATGAAGATTATCTTATTGAAGATATATTGCAAAGAGCATTTATAGATGAAGCATTAGAGTTACAAGAACCAAAATTAGAAATAGATTCGTATAAAATTTTAGAACAGAAGAAAGGGGCGATAGATGTAGAAGAGTATAAAAAGATGTTCGCTAAAATGAAAAAAAAGAAAAAACGTAAGAAAAAGAAAAAATAATCTTTCATCATTTTTACGATAGTCCTCTTGAATTTGAAAATTCGTCTTCCTTTTTTAAAATCTATTTCATCCAATTAATCCAGTACACAATTACAACTTCCTTTTTACAAACACTAAAAAGTTAATATATTTACTTATCTAAATAGTATTTTCTCATAAAGCTGCTAACAAAAAGGAAATAAATACTATTTGTAAAAGCAGATTTATATCCCTTTTTAGTGTTTCCTTATTAGTTTTATTGTTTTTTTTATACGTTTTTAATTTCTCGAATTAAAGTGCTACGTTTTTTATTTGGGATGAAGTCAAGGAGTAATTAGTTTAAGGAGTTCATTTTTATAATTTTTATTGTTTTGTTTTAGAGGGAATTATTGTTTTGTTTTGTTTTTTTTTAAAT